>NZ_JAFBEE010000013.1 GCF_016908555.1 Alkaliphilus hydrothermalis | reverse complement strand
TAATTTCAGCAAACATATTCCACTCCTTCAATTTCATTCCCCCTATGATGAATTAACTATCTAATTCTATCAGAAGGAGTATTCTTATTGTACTATATTGGAAATTATTCTCCGTTTTTGTTTGCCAAAATCTCTCCATTTTATTTTACCATTTACAACCCAAAGTCTACTACATGAAATTTCAGATAATGCTACTGATTTAAGTGCGTCTAGTGAAGAACTATCGGCTACTGTTGAGGAAGTATTGGCTCAAGTACAAAATATTGATGAATCCACCCAAGGAATTACCCAAGGTATGGAGGACACCAGTGCTTCCTTAGAAGAAATCAATGCTTCTGGTATTGAGATTTTAAATATTTCTGATGATTTGTTTAACAAAGCTATATCAGGCAATATTTCTGCTAAAGAAATAGAGAATCGGGCTATTCAAATGAAAGCTAGTGCCGAAAAATCCATACAGGAAGCCAATGGGATTTACCAAGAAAAACAAGCTAACATCCTTCATGCTATTGAGGCTGGAAAGGTTGTAAAGGAAATTGAATTAATGGCAAGTGCTATTTCAGCCATTTCTGAACAGACTAACCTACTAGCCCTCAATGCCGCAATAGAAGCCGCAAGGGCAGGAGAACAAGGTCGTGGGTTTGCCGTTGTAGCTGATGAAGTTCGTAAATTAGCAGAGGAATCCACTAAAACAGTAAAGCAAATACAATCTGTTATTCAACAGGTGTATCAAGCCTTTAATAATTTATCTAGAAATTCTGAGGACGTATTAAAGTTTATTGATGAAAAAGTAAATGTCGAATATGAAATGTTAGTAAGTACTGGTATTCAGTACAAGAAGGATGCAGAGTTCATTAGTCATCTAATTCAAGATTTCAGCAACAATGCCCAATCCATTAATCAATCTTTTGCTGAAATCAATGCAGCCCTGCAATCTGTATCTGCCACCGCTGAAGAATCAACAGCTAGTTCTCTAGAAATCTCCAGCAGTGTTTCTCAATCAGCCTATGCATTAGAAGAAGTAGCCAATGTCTCTCAATCTCAGGCTAATCTAGCTGAAAAGTTAAACATGATGATTCAAAAGTTTAAGATTTAAAGATTACAGCATTCCTTTTAGTGATTGTATTAACAAGTAGTATGATATAATCAAAAGAAATAAAAGACTGTCTCTAATAAATGATTCAATCATTAGAAGACAGTCTTTCTATATCTCTACTATTATTATTGGAAACTATTACATTTTTCCTATCCTTCAACCCCATACCCAAAATCAAAAGCATCCATATTCATGTCAATTGCCTTCTTAGGTACATTGTTTGCTATTGATTCCTTCCATGTTTCCAACTTGATGTCTAAATGTTTTGCCAGTATACCGATGAGTATTACGTTGGATACTTGCTTCTTTCCTATTTTAACAGCCTCATCAAAGGCATTGACAGCAGTCACTTGATATTTATCCTTTAGGTCTTCTATAGCGACAACTGGATACTCCATCTTCTCCTGTTGTACCATTGTAGGATAAATCTCCTTAGTATTCATAATGATTTTGGCCTGCGGCTTCAATATACTACTCCACCTTAATGCCTCTAGAGGTTCCATAGCAACTAAAATATCTCCGTCCCCAGGTACGATATTTGGCGAATAGATTTTTTCACCAATCCTTATATTCCCCCAAACCATGCCACCCCGTTGAGATAAACCAACTACGTCATTACTCTTCACATCATAACCATCTTTTAGGGCAGCTTGACAAATAATTTTCGTCATTAGGATTAGACCTTGACCGCCTACTCCACCCAACATTATATTAGTGATCAATCTTCTCATCCTCCCTATCTATATTTGCTGAAGATTTAATTGCGTTTACAGGACATACTTGAGCACAAATGCTACATCCAACGCACATTTCCTCGTCAATGGAGGATTTAAGCTTCTCGATTCCTTCATACTGAATCATCCTTAATGGTGGACAATTTGTTCTGATACAAGCTCTACAGCTAATACAAACATGCGGATCCACATAGAAATGAGGTTCTTCCATATTATATTTCAAGGCACAGGGCCCATTTGCAACAATGACCGAAAGACCATCATAGGCAATCTCTTCTTTTACAAGCTTTGTTGCAGCCTTATAGTCATATTGATTGATTTCCTTCACTCGGTCGAATCCCATACTTTCTATTAGCGTCTTAATACCAACCTTCATATCATCCCGTTCATTGTATAGTCCAGAGCTAGCATTCGGTTGCCCACCTGTCATTGCAGTTGTTCTATTGTCCAATACAATGAAGGTCATGTTCTCTCCACTTTCTTTTTTGTGCAGTAGATTTACAAAACCCGTCATGCCTGAATGGAAGAAGGTGCCATCACCAATTACCGCTACGATTGGTTCTCCCTCTCCCTTTTGGGTCATGGCTTTTTTCATTCCCTTTGTGATTCCAACACAGGCTCCCATACTGATGATCGTATCGGTATTCTCAAAGGGGAATAGACAGGCTAAAGAATAGCAGCCTATATCTCCAATGGTAATCTTCACCCTTAATTTCTTTAACATATCAAAAATAGGTCTATGGGGACATCCTGTACAGAATAACGGAGCTCTAGGAACAGTCTCTACAAAGTGTTTTACGTACTCCTTCTTCTCCTTTAAAATACCTGCTTCGTATAGTCCTGTTTCGATGTTTTGGATATCTAACTCACCTGTAAATGGAAAATATTTTTTACCCTCACAGGCAATTCCCATTAATTTTAATTCATTTTCAATGAAGGGCATCATTTCTTCTATAACGATTACATTTTTATATTTACTAGTGATTTCTTTTGCTTTTTTAGCAGAGATTGGATAGATTAGTCCGAGCTTCCATATGCTTACGTTAGGATCGATTTCCTTAAGATTTTGATATGCTATACCAGAAGTGATAATTAGAGTATCTGAGTCCTCCTTTTCTTCTAAACGATTCAGGTCAGTATCATAAGCAAACGTTTCAAGTTTTTCTAATCTATCCTTCATAAAAAATTGAGCTTTTCTTGATCCTGGAGGAATCATATTATATTTTTCTTTATCCTTTTTCATTCCCTTTGATGGTACGTCTACTCTTTCCTCAATAGTTACAGGACTTCTACTATGACACAGTCTACTGGTAATTCTTAAAAGCATTGGGATCTTAAAATCTTCACTTATCTGAAGGGCTTTTTTTGTATAATCCTTAGATTCTTGACTATCAGAGGGATCTACAATTGCCATATTAGCAAACTTTCCAAATAGCCTGTTGTCTTGCTCATTTTGAGAACTGGCTAATCCAGGGTCATCCCCAGAAACCAAAAGAAAACCGCCATTTATAGGGGTTTGAGTAAAGGTCATCAACGGGTCTGAAGCGATATTCATTCCTACGTGCTTCATAACCGCCATTGATCTTGTTCCATAAAAAGAACCACCGATAGCAACCTCTAAGGCTACTTTTTCGTTTGTGGAGAATTCGGAGTATACATCTTCGTAGTATTCTTTTAATTTTTCAATAACTTCTACTGTTGGAGAGCCGGGATAACTGGCTGCCACTGTTCCACCTGCTTCATAAAACCCTTGTGCAATGGCCTCATTTCCCGTAAGTACTTTTTTTTCTTGTTCCTTCATTTCATCACTCCCTAGATTTAATCAGCACCTTTTATATATACTCAATAAGAAAGGCTTTTAACATTTTTTCTTACTTTTTACTTTTAGTATAACTAGTAAGCTAAATTAATCCTATAAAAATGCTTATATTCCGATACATCCTATACTCACTAGAACCCCTTCATTCAATTGATATTTTTACCTAATAAGTAGCAACTAATACGATATTTATATTAGAGACTCAATTCTGTATTTTACAACTTTAAATTTTTATGAAAACGATGTCATTTTTAGAATTTTCAGACGAAGAAGGTGTGGTATAATAGTAATATATATATTTAATGTAGGTTATTCTACCTACATAATCTCCTTCGTTACACTAGTAACATTAGCTTTAAAGGGTTGCAATTAAATTTATTAATAAATATAGGAGGGATTTTATGAGTAATACAGTTAATCTTGATTGGAGTAAGTTAGGTTTTGGTTACATAAAAACTGACTTACGTTATGTGTCTAAATGGAAGGATGGTCAATGGGATGAAGGCCAATTGGTAGAAGACAATAACCTAGTGATCAGCGAAGCATCTACTGCCCTTCATTATGGACAACAATGTTTTGAAGGTTTAAAGGCCTACAGAACAAAAGATAACAAAATCCAACTATTTAGACCTGACGAAAATGCAAAGAGATTAAACAGAAGCTGTGACAGAGTGCTTATGCCAGAAGTTCCTGTAGAAAAGTTTATCGATGCATGTATTCAAGTTGTTAAGGCTAATGAGCATTTCGTACCACCATATGGTAGTGGCGCAACGCTTTACTTAAGACCATTCGTGATTGGAGTTGGAGACAACTTAGGTGTTAAGCCTGCCCCAGAATTCATTTTCTCTGTTTTCTGTGTTCCAGTTGGTCCTTACTTCAAGGGGGGGATGGCTCCTGTTAACTTCATCATCTCTGACTTTGACCGTGCAGCTCCATATGGTACTGGTGCAGCTAAAGTTGGTGGAAACTATGCAGGTAGCTTATATCCACATAAATTAGCAGTAAGCAAAGGCTTTGCTGATTGTATCTACCTTGATCCAGCTACTCATACAAAGATTGAAGAAGTAGGAGCAGCTAACTTCTTTGGTATTACCCATGACGACAAATTCATCACTCCAAAATCACCATCTATCCTACCAAGTATTACTAAGTACTCTTTGATGCACATCGCTAAGGACTACCTAGGAATGCCAGTTGAAGAAAGAGACGTTTTAGTAGAGAAGCTTGATGAATTCAAGGAAGCTGGTGCTTGTGGTACTGCTGCTGTAATTACGCCAATCGGTGGTATCGAATACAATGGAAATCTTCATGTCTTCCACAGTGAAAAAGAAGTTGGACCTGTTACTAAGAAGCTTTACGATACCCTTTATGGGATTCAGTTCGGTGACGTTGAAGCTCCAGAAGGTTGGATCGTAGAAGTTAAATAGTTGAAACTAACTTATATATAACAAAAATCGCAGGAAATTACTCCTGCGATTTTTTATTAATGAAAATTTTGTCATCCTCTAAAGTAACCTCCAAATGATCCCCTGCTTCAATTGGATGCTTCAAGGAATACTCAGCCAGTTCATCCTCTATATATCTTTGGATTGTCCGCTTGATTGGTCTAGCTCCATACTTTTCATCATAACCCTTTTCCAAGATAAAGGACTTCACTTCATCTGAAATTCCTAAGGTAATTTTTCTCTCACTTACGTCTTCTATTACCTCCTTTAGCATTAAGTCAACTATTTGCTTCAACTCATCTTTGTTTAACTGAGTAAATACAATGGTTTCGTCTACCCTATTCAAAAACTCTGGACGGAATATTTCCTTTAAGGCGTCCTTTACGCGACTTTCCATGGCTTCATATTGATCCTTCTTGAAGCCCATTGTTTTCGTCTTTAAATGACTTCCCGCGTTGGAGGTCATAATGACCACAGTATTCTCAAAATGAGTTGTTCTTCCTTGATTATCTGTAAGTCTTCCATCGTCTAATATCTGTAACAGCATATTGAACACATCTGGATGGGCTTTTTCGATTTCATCCATTAAAATCACTGAGTAGGGCTTTCTTCTTACCTTATCCGTCAGCTGTCCCCCTTGGTCATAACCAACATATCCTGGAGGGGCACCAATTAACTTTGATACAGTATGTTTTTCCATATATTCAGACATATCAACCCTAATCAGGGCTTCTTCGCTTCCGAATAATTCGTAGGCTAGAGCCTTTACTAATTCAGTCTTACCAACCCCTGTTGGACCAACAAATATAAAGGAGGCTGGTTTCTTCTTTTTCCTAAAACCCGAACGATTTCGTCTAATGGTTCTAGCAATACTCTTGATAGCTTCATCCTGCCCTATAATTCTCCTGTGTAGTTGATTCTCTAGATTTAATAGCTTTTCAGCATCTTCCTCTGTTATTTTTTGAACAGGAATTTTTGTCCAAGCTTCTATCACAAAGGCTATATCCTCTACTCCTATTTTCACATCAAAGCTTTGTTTTTCTATCTCTTTAATTTTTTCCTTTAGCTTACATTCTTCAACTTTGTATTCAGCAGCCTTCTCATAATCATCGTGGGTAGCAGCAAGCTGTATTTTTTCTTCAAGGGCTGTTAGTTCCTCTTTTAGGGACTCTAATTCCACCAATCCTTGATTTTTTAGATTTGCACGGGAACCAGCTTCGTCCAATACGTCTATTGCCTTATCTGGTAAATATCTGTCAGTAATATATCTTTCCGACATCCTTACTGCCGACTCGATTACTTCCTCAGATATTTTTACTTTATGATAATCTTCATAATACCCTTTGATTCCCCTTAAGATTTCAATTGATTCCTCAACTGTTGGCTCATCAACAATTACTGGTTGGAATCTTCTTTCGAGGGCAGAATCTTTTTCTATATGCTTTCTATATTCCTCTAAAGTAGTAGCACCAATAATCTGTATTTCACCTCTAGCCAGTGCTGGCTTTAGGATATTGGCAGCGTTCATAACACCACCGTGAACTTCTCCAGCCCCCATGATATTATGCACCTCGTCAATCACAAGGATGACATTGCCTAAGTCTTGGGCTTCTTTTATGATGGATTTCATTCTACCCTCAAATTGACCCCTAAACTGGGTACCCGCCACAATAGCTGTCAAATCTAAAAGATACACTTCTGTATTGAATAGTTTGGAGGGTACTTGTTTCTCTACAATCCTTACAGCTAAACCCTCTGCTATTGCTGTTTTACCTACCCCTGGTTCTCCTATTAGTATAGGATTATTCTTACTTCTTCTATTTAAAATTTGAACGACTCGGTCAATCTCCCTATTTCTTCCTATAATCCTGTCTACCTCTTTATTCAATGCTTTATCGGTAAGATTTGTACCATAGGTATCTAAAAACTTCTTTTTCTTAGATTTCTTTTTTTTCTTTATATCTTGATTTCTGTCATGGCTATCCTGTTCCTCGTTATCAAAGTGATCATCTTTGAAATCGTCATCTTCATCATGATCAACTGAGTCAAGCTCTTTGCCAAAGCCTCCTAAGCCCTTCATAGAAGAAAAAGAATCTTTAAATAATTTCATCAAGTTATCTGTATCATTGATATCCATATCCCCTAAATCATCAAGGGTTTCATTCATTTGCTCTGTCAGATTCTCTACTTCTTCTGCCGATAGCCCTGTTTGTTGCATTATTTGATCTATTATCGGAATACCCATTTTTTTAGCACATTCAATGCATAGTCCAGTCATTTCTGTCTTTCCATTTTCTAATTTAGATGCAAATACAACTGCAATGTTTTTATTGCATACCGAACATTTTTTCATATAATCATCCCCATATAAATAATATTAAATATATTAATTCTATTGATACCTTATACCCTAGTATAGGAAAAGTACTCCTATGAAATTATTCCATATAAAACCAGTTTATTGCAAACTAATAAAATATATTATACCACAAAATAACTAAATTAATAAATGATAAGGTCTAAATAAGAAAAAACCAACAAACATGACGTAAATAAATAATACGTAATTGTGCTGGTTTTTATAGGGATAAACAAATTTTTTACTCTTTAAGCTCATCGTAAGAATCTAAATATGAAAACTTTTCGCCATTTTTTTGCCAACCTAATATACAATCCATGTTTACATTTTCAGCTGCTCTAAAAATTGATTTATCAACAGCATTAAACTTTTCTTTTAGGTCCTTAATTAAAGCCTTCACCTCATGTCTTTTGGTTCCAATTTTCTTAGCAGCCACCATACAAGCACAATTAAGTGGCCAAATCCCACTGGTTTGGGTAAAATCTGCTATGGCATCCTCCTCGATAAAGTATAGTGGACGGATCAATTCTAGTTTATCAAAATTGGAAGATTTTAGCTTTGGTAACATAGTACTAAAATTCCCTGTATAAAGGACATTTAGTAGGGTGGTTTCTACAACGTCATTAAAATGATGTCCAAGGGCTAGCTTATTACATCCTAACTCTTGAGCTTTGCTATATAATGCTCCTCTTCTCATTTTTGCACACATATAGCAGGGATAGTCTTTTGCCAGGTCATCAACGATTCTAAAGATCCCTGAATCAAAGATATGAATAGGTATTTCTAAATATTCACAGTTCTCCACCAAAAGTTTTTTAATACTTTCATGATACCCTGGGTCCATGGCAATAAACGCTAACTCAAAATTATCCTTACCATGTCTCTTGAGCTCTTGAAAGAGCTTTGCCATTAATATGCTATCCTTGCCTCCTGATATGGCAACGGCAATCTTATCACCATCTTCAATCAAATTATATTGCTTTATTGCCTTAATAAATTTTGACCATATATCTTTCCTGTATTTGGTTATAATGCTTTTTTCTATTTCTTGAAGGGGTTTACGTTCACTAAAAGGGATTAGTTGTTGGCAACCGCCTCCTGCAATATCACTCATTGAATCACCTCACTACTATTATACCCCAAATATTATAACACCTTTAGTTAAAATTGTCTTAATTTTTAATAGTTGTATTCACAAAAAGAACCTCTGATCAAAAATTTCTTAGAAATTTTAAAATCGGAGGGTTTTTTCATTAGTATTCAAGATTATCTAGATTTATTTAATATTTTTACCTTATTAAAACTTAGAGCAATATATACGAAGATTAGTAGACTACAAATCATTAAGCTACTTCCATATACACCACTATGATTAATATCTAGTAAAGGGGTGTTTAACATTAAGATTAAAGGTGATACAATTGGCGCTGAACTGATAAACACTAATAAATTACATGTTTTTGTATTTTTAGAATTAATGGAAACTAGAGTTCCGAATGTACTAACAAAAGTAATTACACCTACTCCACCAAGCCATATAAAGTTATTTGCAGTAATATTAAATGGGTAAAACCACTTTTGTACTATAAATTGACTGACGATATTTAAAGTTATGATATTTAAAATATATGTAACCATTAGTACTGTAATAGAAATCAGTACAACAAACAACACTTTTCCTAAATACATCTCCTTGATATCGATAGGTGTCCCTAGCAAGGTTTCTAGTGTTTTCCTTTCTTTTTCTCCAGCAAATAAATCAGCCACCAATGTTGATGGGATAATCAGAGCAGGGGTTAGTAGTAAGGTCAACATCATCGTACTAACTGTCCCCTCGGTATCAAAAGGGGAAAATATAGGCACTATAATCCCTATCCCTATAATTAAATATACATAATAGGAAATAAAAGCTTTATTTTTTATTAATTCTTTTAACTCCTTAATTAAAATTATTTTAATATAATTAGCTTCCATACCTCATGTAAACCTCCTTAAGGGAAGATTTGCATCTATTTAATGCGGTTAAATATATATCTTTTTCAATTAGATTTCCAATAAAATTATTCAATTCTTTTTCAGAACTTAATGAAATGAGAATATCATCCCTATTATGTAGTATACGATACGCTCTAGATAGTGCCTCAAAATGAAGGTTAAACGCTTCAATAGAGTCCCCACTGATTTTAATTTGATAAATTAGTTCATCGGTTGTGTCGTCAACTATATCAACTGTTTTTCCATGTTTCAAGATAGAATAATCATCAATAATTTTTTCTATTTCATCTAAATGATGGGATGTCAAAATTATGGTCTTTTTTTCTTCTTTTTTTAATTTGTATATAAACTCACAAAATTTTTCAGCAATAACAGGATCTAACCCATTTAATGGTTCATCTAATATAATTAAACTTGGATCATGAATAACTGTTCTGATTAACGCTACTTTTTTCTTCATTCCTCTTGAAAACTTAGAAATCGTTGTATTTAATGAGTCACTTAGTTCAAAATACTCTAACAATCTGTCAATTTGCATATTAATACTTTTTTTATCCATACCATATATGGACCCATACATATGTAAGTATTCTTTAATAGTTAAGTTTTCATACAGACCTAAATCTTCACTCAACACACCTAATTTCCTACTAATCGCCTTAAAGTTTTTAGTAGGTTCTTCACCAAATACCGTTACACTACCCTCATCTAAATTACATAAACCCTGGATTATTCTACAAGTTGTTGTTTTCCCTGCCCCATTGTGCCCCAATATAGCGTAAATACTTTGTTTAGGTATACTTAGATTCAGACCTGTTAATACTGGCTTTTCTCCAAATGTTTTTCTAGCTCCAATAATCTTAACTACCTTTCCCATAACAATTACCCCTTTAATCATATCTATTTATCTGTCTTATCTATTTTTTCTCATTCGGTAAATTACATATCTTATACCATATGCAATAGCCACGATTCCAAATAAGTACCCCAATTGTTCTAACATAATTTCCCCCTCCTCATACTCTACCCAAAGCAAAATTTGATATTTAACTGGCTCTATAGAGTTGATAAAAGCATTTTTTCAAACTTAATAACTCTTGAAAACTACCTTTTTCCACAACAATTCCTTTATCCATTACAATAATCTCATCGTATTGGGACAGGATTGATTCATTCATCTTATGAGTGATGGTGATCAAAGTAACATCCTCTATCTCCAACAGGGTTTTCTCAATCTCTAGTCCAGTAATAGAGTCTAATACCGATGTTCCCTCATCTAAAATTAATACCTTAGAATCTTGAGCTAATGCTCGTGCAATGGCAATCCTTTGTCTCTGTCCACCTGATAATCTTTTACCATTTTCTCCAACGGGTGTATCTAGACCATGAGGCATTTTGTCTATAAATTTTGATATCCCACTAATTTTTAAGATTTCTTTTAATGGTTTTACATTCATATTCTTAGACAATATTATATTATCTTTTATCGACTTGTCAAACATAAAGATATGTTGGTGGATAATTGCAATAAGTTTTGCTAAAGAATTCTTTTTCACATGATTTATTTCTACTCCATCAATCTTTATACATCCGTTATATTGTTTATAATATCCTAAAATAAGCTTTATTAGTGTAGTTTTGCCACAACCACTCTCACCTAAAATTGCATACTTCTTATTTTTTTCAAAAGTAAGATTGATATTTTCTAGTATGTCTTTTCCTTCATCGTAACAAAATCCAACATCTTGTAATGTGATTGATTTGTCTAAACTCGTTATATCCAATCCTTCTTGAGCGTCATCATATTCAGTTATGATACTATTTATTTTTTTATTTATAGATTTCATAGATTTAATTGTTGTAAATTTTTGTACTAGAGATTGCGTTGGTGCAAAGACGCCAGTTCCTAATTGCATTACAGCCACTAAGGTTCCCGCCGTCAGTTCTCCCTTGATCACAAAGTATCCCGCCACCATTATTCCTGAAAATTGACAAAAGTAAGCTAATAGCATACCCGTACCGTTAGAAAGGGCTTTTATGAAATTAATCTTAAACTTAACTTCTTCTAATTGCTTACTATCATTATGAAATTCATCTTTTACTTTTTCATCTAAAGCAAAGGATTTGATCACTTCATGTCCTAATAAAACTTCCTTAATTCCTTTAGTAAAGCTCCCCAAAGTCGATGATAAGAGATTTTGATTTTGTCTAATGGGCTTGATATATATTGTTGGGATTAACAACATTAGTATACTTGCTACCAGAAGTGTCACAGTTACCATGAGGTTTACACGCAATAATAGTGCCACTGAAACTACGAAAACCACCATTTCTCCAATCAACATCATGATAGGTGCGATATAATTCATTTCAATGAGTCCTATATCGTTCGTTAGATTAGAGATATAATCTCCGGTATTTTGACTATTAAATTTCTGATAGTCTCTACTCAAAATCCCTCTAAACACGTCAATACGTAAGTATAACATTGTTTTTCTTAAATACTTAGATTGTACTAAACTGTCTAAGAAATTAGTCACACTTAAGACTAAAAAGTAACTCACACAAAATAACGTCATAAATTTAAAGGAATTTAAGTCTTTTTCTATGGCTGAGTTAGTCAATTTCTCCATTATAACCGCAATAAATACCTGCATTGTTGCTCCAACGAATTTAATAAATGACGATAGAAATAATAGGCTTTTATTCCTAAACATATATCTTACCATTTCCTCACTCCAATCGTATATATCAAATGATCCTCTATTTGCATAATTCAACACCCTTAAATAAATAGTCTCTGAGATCTTGTTGTGTTAGATGCTTAGTGCTTATGATTACGTTACCAAAATCATATTCTTCCCATGAATGACTATGTAGTTTAACACCTAATTTATCTCTGTTGATATATAAAGGTGTACCAGGAAAAGGTGTACACATAGATATAGAAACTTCTATATTGTTTTTTTTCAAATCTTGCATAAGTTCTAGTGTGGCTTCGATTGTTTCATGAGAGTCGGAATAATGGCCAATTATAAAACTACATACCATATGCAAACCTATATCTTTACCATATCTAACTAATCCCAGTGACTCATCCAAGTTGATTTTTTTGCCTATTTTATTTAAAACTTCTTGAGAGCCACTTTCTATACCTGTATGGACAACTTTACAGCCACTATCCTTTAGACTATGTAGCATACTTTCGGTCAATACGTCTCCTCTTGATTCGATCCTGTAGGTAAAGGATTCGTCAATTTTGATGAGATAATTAATAAAATTATTTAAACGTTCCTCATCAGCCGTAAATGTATCATCTAATATGATAAATTTATTAGTATCAAGTTTTTTGCGTAAATATAAAATCTCACCAATTATATTTTCAGCAGTTTTCTTTCTATATTTATGTCCTGACATGGCTCTAGATGCACAATATACGCAATCACCAGGACATCCACGACTTGTCGAGATTGTAAATGGCGAAGAATATTTTTCCCTCTTAATCAAGTCTATTGCTTGTAAAGGCAAGGCATCTAAATTCTGAATATATCCTGTGTCTGCATTTTCAACTACCCTTTCTTCACATCTGTAGGATATTCCTTTTATATTGTCAATCGAATACTGATCAGGATAGTTTAAGTACTCTAGTAGCTTGATAAAAGTAAATTCTCCTTCACCTCTTATTACAAAATCTATTGGATATTGATCCAACATTTCTTTACTTTGGAACGTCGGATGGGGTCCCCCCACAATGATCTTAGCATTATACTTTATCTGCTTAATAATTTTGATAATCTTTTCCATAAATTTCGTTGTTCTTGTATATACTGAAAAACCAATAACCTCAGGTTGAAATTCATTGAGAATATCTATAAACTGGTTTATGGATATTTCCTCAACAAAAAAGTCCAAAATTTTGACCTCATATCCATGCATAAGCAATGTCGATGCAATACTTATCATCCCTAAATTTGGACTTGAAACGGCACTTTTGATTTTCTTTCTACTTATTTGGTTTATCGCACAATTTATTAGCAATACTCTTTTATACATATACATTCTCCTTAAAAAAATTTACAACTAATTTCATCTTTTGATAAAAAAGTACCATTTTTAAAGAATGCTCTTGCCCGACAGCCACCTCTACACATGGTAGCTTTTAGACAACTACTACATCCTTCAATATCCATCACAGAATTTTTTCTATAGTTCCTTAGAAGGGGAGAGTCCCTCCATATATCCTTAAGTGAATCTTTAAGGACATTTCCTAAAATCTGGTCTTCTTGATTGATCAGCGGGCAAAATAAGACTTTTCCAAAAGAGTCTATATAGCAAGAATATATACCGAATCCACAATATCCAATATAATTGTTCGAATATGTTGAGTAGTATATCGTCTTTTTAGTCCAGATATCACTATTATTATTAAAGGTAACTTTTAGTTCCTGAATCAAATCATCTCCTACGTCTAACATTTTATTTGTGTCATTAAATGTTTGATGATAATTGATATATGGACTGACCACTATACTTATATTTGAAAACTGCCTTGCCAATTTTATAAAATCATTTATTTCAGACTTGTTATAATTTGAAACAGTAAACGATAAAATTACAGAAAAACCCATTTCTTCCAGTAAAGGTAATGTGTTGTTAATCTTCTCAAAGTTGCCTTTAGTCCTACGGAAATTGTCATGGGTGTCTTCAGTAGCACCGTCTAAGCTGATTTGCAACTCAGTAACACCACTATTTTTTAGTTTTGATAAAACCTCTTTCGATAGTCCTGTACCATTAGTATAGAGTCTTACTAACATTCCCTCATTTTTAATAAGTTCTATTAACTGAAAGAAATAAGGGGATAGCAATGCTTCCCCACCTGTAACCTTTACTAAATATACGCCCAATTGACTACATTCCTCTATAATTTCTTTCCATTTTTCAAAAGATAACTCATGATCTTGTATATCAGGACTAATGTAGCAATGGTGACATTTTAGATTGCATTTCTTTGTTAATTCTAAAAACACTTCATCAAGAGTCCACTGGGGCTCAAGGTCTAATTCTGTAGGTATCAACTCATCACTTAAAATCAAATATTCTTTTTCGATTAAGTCTTTAATCATGCTGATTATGCTTAATTGCCCCTCTTTTCTTATGGTTTTTTTCTCAAAGATATCCCTCAAACATTGACCGCTTGCTAATGCTTCTAAAATACTACTAAAGGGTTTTTTTACTATAAATGTCTCGCAATCTTTTTTTAACATAAGTAGCTTATGATCTGTTCTCTTTTTTACTTTTATTCCAGCCCTTAATAAAATATACTTTTCTATGAATCCATCTTCAGTAATCGTATTCATGTGGTCTTCACCTCTCTTTTAAATCAGGCATCAAAACTTAGCATCAAATTGTATATTCTCTGCTTGTATAGCTCACAGTTGCTATCAGTACCATAAATATCATTTGAGTCATTTAATGCTAAAGCCCTACATCCACCACCACAGAAGTACTTAACATCACAATTTTGACATCGAGTCAAACAATCAACGCAAAAACTGCCATGTTCATTAGTTGACTTAGTTCTTAATTCTACGATGTTGTTTTCTCTAATGTTTCCTATTTTAAACTGTTCTTTGTGCAAGGAGGCACACAAGTAAACATCTCCATTGCTATCAATACTAACCAAACTTTCATTAAGACCACAAGAAGTTTTTGCACTAGTAGAATGAACTGCTTTTCTAAAGTCGTTTGCTACATCAAGATTAAACCTAAATACTTTTTTTTGTTCCATGTTCTTGATGTATATTTCTTTCAAATGACTATACCCTGCATCTACATATCTATAAAACTCATTTAAATTAAACGTTTCTCCATACTGCTCCTTAGCTCTTCCATAAGGTACAAATCTGTTAATATGTAAGTTATAAATTTCATTATCTATACAAAAATCAATCATTTTTACAATATTTCCTAAATGTTCAGGCGTAGGTGTCATGGATAATGTAAGCTTATCCTTTGATTGTGAGTTGATAAAGTCAATACTTTTGATTATTTTATCGTATGTATCTGTTCCTCGATTGAACTCATGAATACCCTTTTCATGGGAGTCCATAGATATCTGAATCATCATTACATAGTCCAATATTGTTTTGTAAAGTTCTTCGTTATATAGTGTTCCGTTGGTAAGAACCATAACATGTCCATATTCACTACATTTTTTAAGTATTTCAATAATATCTTTCCTAAGAAGGGGTTCTCCACCCGTTATGACTATTTTGGAGAAGTTTTGATCTTTCAACTCTTCCAACAAGTTTTCTATTTCTTCTAACGTTATTTCGTCTTTACCTTCTTCTTCACCCGATTCTGCATAACAATATTTACAAGCTAGATTGCACCTATTTGTTACCTTAATCCAAAGACCATTGTCTTTACATCCACCTTTCATTTCGACTTCTTTAGTCTCTGGTTTTTTTTCATCGGATCTCAAATAGTCTAATTCAATTATATTATTAATAAACTTATCAACATCTTCCTTGAAGAGTCTGATTGGTATTTTATAATATTCACTTAGTTCATTAAGTAAGGTCTCCCTACTCATCTTCTGATATTTCTCAATCAACTCTATTATAAATAACGCCGTGGAGTTTAATCGCTTATATGTACCTTGACTTTTTTTGATTAGTAGTCCTTTATCATTAAACTTCTTAAAGGCTACTTCTTTGTTAATTGTAAGCTCCATTTATTTGTCACCTCCAAATTACTCTTCAACATCAATCGCGTAGACTTCTTTAATACTTGCTTCTGGACACCATACCCTTAATCCGCTCTTTGGATCAGTTTCTATAAATAGTCCATTGCTTCCGTCTAATGATTGATATCCTTTATTTATACCGCAAAATGCTAAGTTTCCTTCTAACTCAACAACAACTCTTTTCATTGATTTTAGCCCCCTATATTTTCCTTGTATCAACTCTTGTTTTGCGTCTGAAACAAATATGATTGAATTTCTGAACGGGTTAAATTCTTTGTTGATATGATTACTTGAACTAGGTCAAAGGAAGACCAATTTTTTATTTCCAATTTAACTCCCAATTCATCCATATTTTTATATAACTCTGTTCCAGGAAATGGAGTATTAGCACTTAAAGCAACCACCGCTTTGTATTCGTCCCTAATTCTATTCGCTAAGTCAATCGTTTTCCTTACTGACTCATGGGTATCACAATGATGACCTACAATAAAAGAACACATTACATCTATCCCTTTTGACGTAATATACTTTATAAGTTTTTCAGTCTTTTCTAAGCTAATATTCTTATTTATTTCATCTAATATATTTTGGCAGCCACTCTCTATTCCTATATGAACTGCTATACAACCTACTTCTTTCATCATATCTACCATCTCATAGGTTAGTATATCGGCTCTTGAGTCACATCGCCATGTGATCTCCAAATTGCTTTCTTTTACATAATTACAAAACTTTATTAATCTTTTTTTGTCTGCTGTAAAAGTATCATCTAGAAAAGCAAAGTATTTCTCGTTTTTATATTTAGCTTTATAGAATATTTCACTAAAAACACTTTCAGCACTTCTAGCCCTATACTTCCTACCAGCTAAAGATGCAGAAGCACAATAAATACATTGACCAGGACACCCTCTACTGGTAATAAATAATTGTTTGATATAATAATTCTTTTTGTGGTTCTCCTCTAACTCGACCCAAGGTAAGGCATCTAAGTTACTAATGAATTTCCTTTCCTCATTATTAATAGGATCACAATTCTCATTCTTATAAGATAATCCTGTAATCTTCTCAAAGGGGATCGTCCCATAATTTAATGTTTCCAATAGCTCCACAAAGGTTGTTTCTCCTTCTGCTCTAATTACATAATCTACAGACTGATTGGCTAAAGCTTCTTCTGACAAAAAAGACACATGTGGACCACCTAATACTACAGGTACTCCATTGCAAATATCCTTTATTATTTTTGAAATTGTGATTACATTGCTATAGGTTTCCGTATAAGCACTAATCCCTACTATATCAGGATTAATTTCTAAAACGCTATCTTTAAATTCTTGTAAAGTCATTTTCTTTGATAGTAAATCTATGTATTCGACACTATATCCATGCATTTGTAAATATGCACCAATACTAATAATACCTAACGGAGGCATCGTTGACTTTTCCGTATACCCCACTTTACTTGTCTTATTGTTACTGGGCATAATTAATAGAATTTTCTTTATAATAAGCTATCCCCCCATATGTAATCTTCATTTGTTACTATGCCAACATTGATTAAATCTTTAATAATATCCATACACTGATCTTCTTTCAAACCATTTTCTTTTACACTAGTATTAATAATCATATCTACAGTAGAGTCATCATCTATCAGTTTCCAGATCATTGTACTAGATGGATTTAAAATAATCTTCTTTCCTTCATTAGTAATGATGACTGCACACGCTTCTTCTTCTTTCCATATATATGTAGTTTTGTGTAAAATTTGATTTTCTGATACCATAAATATACTGAACGCATAAAGGTAGAAAAAGATAGTTATATTTAATATAACTATCTTTTTCATTATGTAGTTATTTTTTAAGTTGGTCCTGGTAATGGACCTACCATTGCAATAACTATCCCTAATCCAAATCCCCAGTCACAGTTAACTCCACAAAGATCTGCTTGGACAACTGCTTCAGAAGATTCTGCTAAAGGCGCTTGAAATGCGTTCATTGTTTCACCCCCTTTTATTTTTTTATATGAAAGGCTCAAGGCCAGTTCACCTTAATTAAAATCTACTATGTTTCTTTTTCATACTCTTCTTAATTTACTTTTTTTATTTACTTGGAGCTTTAGGTTGATAAAAAAACATAAAACAGTTTGTTCCTATACTTATTTTTGCAATTTGACTAGCTGCACTAGCTACCACAGTCAGTAACCCCAAAGTCATTTTCATTTATTTCACCTCCAAAAGAAAGTATTTATCTCTGCTGACTCTTATTAGAGTCAGTGATTCACTAAATAATGCAAATGTAATAATAAATAAGTAATATTTAAGATTTGGATTAATTTTATAAAAAAATACAATGATTAAAGCACCAACAAAAGTAATCAATAAACTTCTTCTTCGATTCTTTACTTTTTCGCCATCGGTAAGCGGTTTATTAGGTGAATCTATCGGAGAAAAAATATATACAATTGTATTTGTTATGATCAGCATGATTAGCATAAAATTAAATCCAAAGTTATATTGTAGAATCTCCACAACCTGAACTCCTATGAATACAACAATAGCCGTCACTATAAAACATTTAAGATATGAACCAGCATGAATTCCCCCTGCAAAAATCCTTAACAATCCAAACATCAATACAAATAAAACTGTTTCAATAACTTTGCCAGTTAGAATTCCTAATATTAATAGTCCAAATCCTTCCATTAATGTAGCCAATAATAGCTGCATTCCATAATGATAAATTTCAAATTCATCTAAGCTAACTACGCCTTCATCTATCAATCTAATAGTTAGTCTTTTAGATATTTTTTCTATCATTTTGTCACCTGCCCCTTCTGTTGATACTAACTTTACCACATAAACCTATAGAAGGAAATAGTTATTGTATAACTGGTTGTTTTATTGTTATATTCTACATAAATCACCCTTGTTTTTTAAGTTTTGAGATAAAAAAATCATTATTCATTTAAGGTAATGGTTTTTATTTTATTGGCAAATGTATTATCACTTTAAAAACATATTCTTGATCTTCAATACGAATCGAACCCTGGTTTTTATTTACTATTTGAGCCACATTATAGAGACCAAATCCATGTTCTTCTTTATTATTTTTACTTGTAAATCTTCTACTCCATTGAAAAAATTCTTTTGAGTTTTTATAATTAGATATGCAAATAATCAGGTTGCACCCTTTAGAAAATATCTCTAAATCAATGTTGCGCTTATTCTCGTCAATTTTTGTACTAGCTTCGATAGCATTATCCAGTAGATTCCCCAATATAATTGTTAAATCTAAATTCTCCAATAGTATTTTTTTAGTTAAAGATACTTGACTGTTTAACACTGTTTTGCACTGCTCTGCCTTTATTTTTTTTATATTAATCAAAGCTGTAATTACAGGGTTTGGATTACTCACCATTTCGTTTACAACTGCAACTTCTTCTGTTAAAGATAATATGTAACTTTTTGCCTCATCATACTTCTCTTGATATAATAATCCATACAATGCATTAATAAAATTATTGAACTCGTGTCTTTGTGATTTCATAGTCATCATCATATCTTCCATATTCTTAATGTAGAAAATATGATTTTGATATTCTTTTTCACGTATTTTCCATATCCATTCATTTTGATTGAGCTGAGTAATTTTCTTAACTATAATTAAAACTAAATAACTAAATACAATTGCTGCTAATCCGATCTCTATAACATATATAACTTTATTCCCGACTAAATTATCAACATTGCTATAAACTTCAAAGGCCATAAAAATAATAATAATATTAAATAACGCTATTAAACATAGGACGTATAGGTGATCTTCTCTAATCTTCATAATATATCTATTCTTAGATATGATGCATTCAACAACTAATAAAAATAACATTTTAGACAATATAATTCCTAACAATCGAAAGCCATTACTTTCTAATAACTCTGCTGTTGGTACTCTGAAAATAAATGTTATCAATGCTCCAACTATTAACTCAATTACCCCTGCCAAAATCATTCCAATTATTGTACTAAAAACAATCATCAATAACTGTCTTTTATAAAGAATCTTCAAAAGTATTGTCACTGTGGAAAGCATAATTATAAAACCATGAAAATCTACTAAACCTAGCTTCATATTTATTAAGCTATTGATCCCAGATTGAATAATTATTGCTAATAAAAACGGTAATGTTTTTGACTTAGCATTGAACATGGTCTTCACACACCAAAAAATCAAAAATGAATCTAGTAAATTGCCTATTAATAATAGAGTCATTTATCTACAATCTCCTATTCAGTTAATAAGTTTTTAATCTATCTGTAACTTTACATTTATACCTTCTGCTTACAGGAACTTTATTTTTTATTTTTATAAACTGTATCTCATCTACTTCCATTTCCCTGACTTTAGTCATATTCACAGCATATCCTTGATGGCACTGTAAGAAAATATCCTGTGGTAACTCCAATAAAAGTTTCTTCAATGAACCATAAAAATCATAAGCATTGTCTTCCGTATATAAAATAATTTTACGACCATTTTTTTCTAAATAATAAATTTCTTCATATCTAACTTGAAATATACAATCCTTAGTTTTAAATGATAAGACTTTATTTTTATTTTCAAGTGCTCTTATTTCTTCAAGTCTCACCAAAATTTTTTCAAATAAATTATTAAAACTATTTTTTGTAATAGGTTTGATTAGGTAATGAAAACTATTTAATTCAAATGCTTCCAGTGCGAAATCAGCAAATCCAGTCAAGTATACTAAGATTACTCTATCATCTATTTCTCTGATTCTCTTTCCTACTTCTATTCCATTTAATCCCTTCATCACTATATCTAAGAAAATTACGTCGAACTTACTTTCTCCATATTTATCACAAAGTTCCTCTCCACTTGTAAAGCATTTGCAAATTACTTCACTCAAATTCATAGATTCTATAAAATTTATTATTAAATCGTTTTGAATTTGTTCATCATCACATACAGCAATTCTGATCAAAAAAAATGCCTCCTCCCAACTCTTTACATATAAGTATTATTCTATATGGATTGTCTTTTTCCTCTATTAAATTATCTTTATAACTAGTACATCGATATTTTCACACATCAAACTCGATTGAGATACAAGATACAAGCAATGCTGTTAAAGTAAGACAAAAAAAAAGAGAAGTTAATTAACTTCCCCATACTATATTGAATACCTGTGTGAACAAACTGTCCCTCTGCTTCTACTAACTACAATACATCTCCTGTACACCATTGTTCTCCATCATGATTTCTAAAATCACTCGATCTGTTTCCTGCATCCCTAAATAGCTTAGTTTTCCCATGTTTCTTATTGTTTTTTCTATATTTTCGTGGATAATCCCATTGTCAGAAGGGACTATAGAGCCTTGAATTGCCAATTCTGCCGATAAATATGCTGTTGAAGCTGCACTATAGAGTTTTAATGCACACCCAACTTTACCTCCATCACAGATCATACCAGTGATATTGGCCGCCATATTTTTAATTGCTCCCTTGATTTGCTCATTGTCTGCCTCCATTAGAAGGGCGATTCCAGTACTGGCTCCAATCCCTGCTGCTACAGCACAACCACAAAGGGGAGATAACTTCCCTGTATGACTTTTGATATAGACTGTTATTAAATGACTTAAGGCTAAAGCCCTTGCCAGGTCTTCATCATTTTTTTCTAGCATTTCAGCGATCGCTACAACAGGTAGGATGGCAGTTATACCATGATTGCCACTACCTGCACTGCTCATCACGGGCATTTTGACCCCTGCCATTCTAACATCTGCACCGGCAGCCGTCAAAGTAGCTGCATATCCCTCTCTACTAGTGATATTTCTTCCTTTTGAAAGAAAACCAACCCCCATACCTGCCCTTTCAGCTAACCCTACCTTTGCCACTGCTAGATTCATGTTACGTCCCTCCAGCATAGGTTCTATCTCTTCAAAAGGAATGATTCTGGCTGTATCAATGATTTCGTCTATACTCTTCTCCTGTAACCATTTCACCAGTGCATCTTTTTCTTCCTTATGATCTTGAATTGCCTCCATGCACTGATTTACCTTCATACCATTCTTTTCAACTAAAGTAATATTTGTATGGCTATCCTGAATAACACATCGCCCTTCTCCTGAATCGGTGATTACAGTGCAATCAATGAAAACCCCCATCTTGTTACTAACCTCAACTTGTACGTTTTTTTCTGTAACAAAGGCAATTGCCTCCTCTAATCCCTTTTCTACATTACTCAGCACTTCAAGCCCTTTACTGGCATCTCCACCAAATACGCCTAATGAAGCAGCTATATCAATTCCTACACGGACTGTTCCTGGGATACCAACTGCCATGGCGTTTTTATATACATTACTACTAACAGTTACTTTAATTTTCTGGGGCTTTCCACCGATTATCTCCCTAGCTGTGGCAGAAGCTAAGGCCACTGCTACTGGCTCTGTACATCCTAGGGCAGGAATTACTTCCCCTTCTAGTATCTTTTTTATTTTACCGAATTCCATCATAACCACATACCTCCTATTAATTATCTTGACTACATAACTTGCAAGAAGCATGCCAACAATAGAAGCTTTAAATTATCACATATATAATAAAGGAGGTCTCAAAATGATACTTCTTGACAGTATCATTTTGAGACCGATATCATTTTGAGACTATTTAAATCCAAGATCTCATCCCCTTCTTAAGGGCTGCTTTTTCACATTTAGCTACAGTCTATACTGTTTTATTTTCCTAAAGAGGGTAGCCCGTCCAATCCCCAAAAGTTGTGCTGCCTCATCTTTACTGTCGCAGATCTGCAGGGCTTCTTTAATAGCCCTCTTTTCTAACTCTTCTAGCTTGATAATTGATCTATCAAGGGCTGGTTCTACTTTTTCATTATTGCTATTTTTCAATTTTGTGGGAAGGTTCTCAATATGGATAATTTCCCCCTGCTCCATATTGACGGCATACTCAATCACGTTTTCCAACTCACGAACATTGCCTTTCCATGTATACTCCTCAAAAATTCTCATTACACCTTCGCCAAATCCCTTAATATCCTTGTCCATTTTTTGATTGCATTTTTTCAAAAGGTAATGCATTAACACAGGGATATCCTGCTTACGCTCCCTCAATGGAGGAATGTTAATCGGGATGACATTTAATCTAAAAAACAAATCCTCCCGAAATTCTCCAAGAGCCACTTTTTCCTCAAGGTTTTTGTTGGTTGCTGCGATAATCCTCACATCTATCGGTATGGGATTGATACTACCTATCCGATCAACTTTTTTCTCCTGCAATACCCTCAGCAATTTACTTTGTAAATGCAGGGGCATATCTCCAATTTCGTCTAGAAAAATTGTGCCACTATTGGCTAATTCGAACTTTCCAGACCTGCCTCCCTTTGCTGCTCCTGTGAAGGTCCCTCCCTCATATCCGAAAAGCTCACTCTCTAATAGTTGCTCTGGTATAGCAGCACAGTTGATGGCCACAAAGGGCTTGTTGCTCCTTGGACTGGAGAAATGGATTCCTCTAGCAAATAACTCTTTGCCTGTACCACTTTCCCCCTGTATTAATACGGTGGAAGGAGAAGAAGATGCTTTAATAGCTTCTTCCTTAACCTTCAATAACTGTTGGCTTTCCCCCACTATATTTTCAAAGGAAGTACTGTTGACGTTGGAGCCTATAACATCATTTACCTCCCGAAGTACTTGACAAATGTTTTTAACAATAAAAATGAGTCCCACCAGTTCTTCCTCCACCATTACAGGATTAACGGAGGCAACACCCCTCAGTTGAAGGTTATTATTATTATTGTATAAAAACTCTCTATTTTTAATAGAAACTCCTTTTGAAGCTAGTTGTATTAGTTCAGCAAAATTAACTGCCAATGATTTAATATTAATTCCCATTTCAACAGATGGATTGTGGAACATTTTTTTGGCTATATTATTAAACTTGATAATATCTCCAAACGAATCTACTGCGATAATCCCCTCTTCTAGGGAGTCAATCACTGTTTCCAACTGCTTAGTGGTCAATTGCAGATGATCATTTTTCTCCTTCTCCAAAAGCTTAACAGCGATTAAATCTGCCATTCTTTGAAGAAATTCCATGAGGCTATCGGTATCGGCGAAGAGTTTGTTTTTTTGCTCTTGAGAAAAGGCAATCAGTCCAATTACTCCCACAGCCTTTCCCTTAACATTGATGGGGGCACATACCTCACCGAACTCTCGACAATGTTTTTTTGCCCCACACTTCAAACATATTTTATCTGTAATGGGGTTTTCAATCATGTAGCCTACAGCTGTTTCTAAAACAACACGAAAGACTGAATTCCCATCTACCTTCTCACCTGTAGATTCAAAATAGCCACCTGTACCAGCTACTCTCCTGAGGTCTTCGTCTACGATGGTTACATCTACCCCCATCACACTGGCTATTGCCTCGGCAATATGTTGTACATCTTTTTTTATATCAAATAATTTTGCCATTGGCTCACCTCCTATGACTATTCTATCATAAATAATTCCCAAGTCACTAGTACTAGGATTAACTTAACTTATATAGAAAATTTATATTCTAAGCGTCTACATTTTTCAGTTTTAGTATTAATAGGAAAGCTAATAATAAAATTAATGTTCAACTTCAACTTAGTTGATAATTGTTGTTTTCCAACATCTATCACTTTAAGTTTTGTTAATGTTAATCTTTAACTTTAACTTCAACCTTAATATTAATTAGGTAATTTAATTATTTTTTTCGATATTTTACTAATTGGCATATTATAAATGAGGCTCTATAATATTTGATGTGGGTGATTAAATCCACATCAAATTTATTGCAAAAATATTTCAGACAACTGACAAACTCTGATAAAATATAATACATTGAAAACACATTAACCTACGGGTATACTAATGGGTTTTTATAAGGGATTAACAATAAAATTAAAGTTATCAAAAGAATTTCTTTTGGATATAAGAGCTTCTATCATTTTAAAAATAGAATACTCATTACTCAAAATCTAGCTACAATAAAAAGAGCTTAGGGGTATTATCTCTCCCTAAGCCAATATAGATTATATTATTGAGTTTTGTCTTGAAATTTTTTCACCAATACCTCTTGACAAAGAACCTCTTTTTCTTACTTAAATCAGTTAGACTCTATGTATAAGCTTAATTCTAGTTTTCTTTTGGTTTCTATCCCTTTATACTAATACCAACAAAATAAAATAATAATATATGTATTGGATAAATTGAATACTTTACCATTGACGGTATTCTTTTTTGATCTTTTATATTTCTAAAAACAAAAATGCAGGGTAACGCCAACAAGGAATATAACTGAATTGCTGGGTAATTATATATATTTATCCCAATTATAGTTATCAGTATCTGTAGCATTGCTATAACTAACCTCTCTTTAGAGAAGTAATATATCAAAATCAATAGAACTCCATATATTCCATATTCAACATTGAAATAATGACTTATTAAAATTAGCATTAATATCGAAAGTACCTTTAGTACTACATTATTGATTTTGGTATATATTTTGATAGCAGATAAACCTAGAAACAAAGTGAAGCACACATTTAAATAATAATTATTAAAAAGTAAATAATAAGGAACCTGAGAAACTATTGCTATAATTAATAATCTCATTTGATAGTGTTCTAACTTTTTTGTTTTTTTTGCACCTTCTGCTACACCCCATGCAAAAATCGGAAAAGCAATTCTCCCAATTACCACAAACAACTCTATATTAGGAAAGAATACAACTCCAAAGTGATTAATCAACATACTAATTAATGCAATCTTATATAACATAATATCACTCCATAAAATACTTACCCACCTACAATAAGTACTTGTTTTAATTATTCTAACGATAGTCACTTATAAGATAATTAAGATACAAATAATAATAAATAATAATAAATAATTATAATAATGATATTATTTACTAATTATATCGTTTATTGTTGTCATAATTGATAGAAATGAATTGCCACTGTACTTCTTGATACCGTTAGATAAAAGGACTATATTGTTACTCTTATACTGTATGTCATTTGCCTTAAACGCAATTCGACTTTTCTTTCCTGATGCAATTACATATTTATACATCGCTGGATAATCTAAGGTTTGCTCTAAATTATGATAGCTCGCGTAGATTTTTATATCTTTATCATTTTCCTCTATAAAATTTTGTAGATCATCTGAAAAGATATTAGAACTCATGCTTATATTTATATGTTTAACTCCCTTATTTTTCATCCATTTTAATCCTGATAGAAGACCATTAGTATCCACACTTCCATTGTCATTTGTTGCATCATAATAATATATCTTTAAACTTGGGCAGTATTTATTAGCAAAACTTATTAACCGATCACCATGAGTCTTTATTTGTGAATTAATAATACCTGTACTATTTGTAACAACATTATCATAGCCAGTAGATAACTGAGCGTCTATTATTCCAATAATTACTTGCTCTGAATTCGAGTTAGATATGCTTTTTATTATGGTAAATTTAGTAGATAAATAGCATAATACCACTATACAGGTTACAACTACCAATATAATTTTCGTCGCCTTATTAAGTTTTTCCATACTACACCTCAGCTTTAACAAATGTAAAATCATGAATATCGGTAAATAATATAACCTTGTCTCCTACCGTAAATATAAAATCATATTGATCGTATAGGGGATCATCAATATACATGCTTTTTTCTAAATATTTTATCCCATTGCTCTTTCCAATTCTATTCTTTATAGCTCTAATGGATAATCTGAAATGTCTTAAAAAATCTTCTTTATTATCTTCTGTGAATTTAAGAAAATATACCCCCTCATTATTTATAGGTCTAAAACTCTCCATGGTACTGTGTTCCTTAAATTCTATAGATACTTCATTACAGTGTATTATTTCAGTTTCGTTTTTTAACCACTTAATGAATTTATTTTCTTCTAACAAATGGGTGAGCCTTCTATATACAAATACCCCTTCGGAACTTCTAATTGCATTAATAATTAGTTCATTGATAACATCTATATCATCATCATAGTTCCAAACTTCAAACTCTGTCATGATAAGGTTTTTAATTGCATAATCATTTGCAAGTGTATCCATAATTTTAACAACCCTTCCTTTTAATTTTATTTATATTTCATTACATATTCACATTCCCTTGTTGAAATCACATAAATAAATACTATTAATTGAATTTTAACAGAAGATATATACATTTTCAACAAACGTAGATACCTTCTGTTATTAAATTATCAATTAGTATCACTCATGTTTAATACTAATAATATCAAATAAAATGCTTAAGTTTATATTAAAGACTTCTTTTTTGAGGAAGCCCATAAAAAGAATGTGCTCCATTTCTATCTCCTGTATGATAGTGATCATAATAATCCCCAAATTTCCAAAAAGCATAATGGTTTTCAGGTCCAATAATACCCTTCCCAGCTGATACTACAATACCACTTGCATCTGATCGAGAATAAGTATATACATCATATCCTCCTTTGATTCTATTAACAGCATGTGTTCTAGTTATATCATCAGGATTAATGAACAGCATACCAAGGGAAAACTTACATTGGAAATACCCTGTGCTACTACTATTCTGCAATATATCAGCAATCTCTGTAACAGCTACCCAAGTAATACCAGCTGCAATAAATATTAATCCAGCAGCTAGTAGCGCTTGGACTAAAGAACCTGCCAGCACAGTTCCTCCTACAACTATAGTCGCTTGACCTGTGTATTTATCTTTTACTAGGTCTTCTTTCTTTGTAAATTTTTCTATTTCTTTGCCATTGGATTTAACTTTTACATCAAGTCCCTCATAGCTTAATTCATTTACAATTACCTCATATACCTCACCTTTCTTTTGCCCTTTAACTCCTGATATAGTACCCTTACCATGTTTGTCGATAACCAGCTTTGCTTTATTTTCTAAACCAACAGTTTCTACTGTTGTATTAAACTTGTTATCAACCCTAACATTATATTCAATACCATCAACAAAAACAGTTTCCCCATTATTTTTTGGTGACCGAGCAAAACTAGATAAACTACTCATCGTAAACAAAGTTAGAACTAAAATAAATACTATAATTTTATTAAAATCTTTTTTCATTTTAAACCTACCTTCCTTAGCTTGATTTTTTAACATTAAGCCCTCTCCCCTACAAAGAAGGCATTCCATCTATTAACTTTTGTAGGGAAGTAACAGATGGTGCAATAAATTCCTATATGATAAATAAGAATTTACTTAATTACTATAACACAGTATCTTTTATTGCTTTGTCGAAGTTTGTCATTAATTTAAGAGTATTATTAATAAAATCACTATTTAATGAGTGTTATATGAATTATTATTCACATTTTTCCAACTTTTCAATTGTCCATTTCTATACTATCATCTCTTTGAATAGGCGTTTTGTATTTAGTGTGTGTTTTCAAAGTAATTATTGTTAATTAATATTATAATTTATTTTGTATGAATATTAATGTATTAAAAAAAATTAATATTCATCTAATATCCTAAATCTTTATTTATTTTGTTCAATTTTATAATTATTTCATGTATTTAATTTTTTATATATTATACTGAAAACTTAATAAACACTACCTTTAACACCGATAGAAATAAATAAAAAAACTAACCACTATTTAAGTATTTAGCCTATTTTATTTATTAAAGTGTTTTTATAAATAATCATAGGATAGCCCAGATCAGATCTTAAAAGAAACAAGACCCAGCTATATCCATATAATGGACATGCTGGGTCTTGATATTTCTATAACATTCTGCTGATTTCTTTTTCTTGAAATCTTCGTAATCGTCTTCGCCACCACCACTAAAATAATCCCCGAAACTCCTAAACTCAAGTAAGCACTGTTGGTAAGTCCACCAATGATAAATCCAATTACCGATACCCCTGCTACAGTAAGGGCATAGGGAATCTGGGTAGATACGTGATCTAAATGGTGACACGCAGCCCCTGTGGAGGATAAAATAGTTGTATCGGATATAGGAGAACAATGATCCCCAAAGACTGCCCCTGCCAATACTGCCGACATCATTAAACCAATCATTTCTGGGTTTAGGTTGCCACTTAGAGGAATCGCGATTGGTAGCATAATGGCAAAAGTTCCCCATGATGTTCCTGTTGAAAAAGCAATGGCTCCAGATACAATAAAGATAATGGCTGGTAATAGTTGAACTGGTATGCTGTTTCCTACTAGATTAGCCACAAAGCTACCACTTTGTAATCCATCATCCCTCAAAACAGAACCAAAGGTCCATGCTAATATTAAAATCGTGAAGGCAGGTACCATTGACTTGACCCCTTGAGTAAAGGCCTCCATAAACTCCCCATAGGTCATGAGTTTTCTTGGAATAAACATAACCATACATAATAGCAGGGCAGCGATTCCACCATATACTAAAGAAGTGGCTGCATCGGTATCTCCAAAGGCATGCCATAGGGACACTCCGCCTCCAAAGAATCCTCCTGTATAGACCATAGCCAACATTGTAAATATGATTAATCCACTGATGGGGATTATTAAATCCCACGGTGTCCCCTTTGAAGAAATCTTTAGATTACTAAAGTCATCCCCAGGGGGTGTTGCATTGGAATCCCCTTGTAATTCTCCAGTCTCCATTGCGTAATTCTCAAACTGAGCCATCGGTCCAAATTCCACCTGTGACATTGCCACTAACACCACCATAACTAATGATAACCATGCATAGATATTAAAAGGAATTGTTGCCATAAATCCATTTAATCCGCTTAGTTCAAAACCTGATTCTTGCAGGGTTGGCTGAATAACCGATATAACATATGCCACCCAACTGGATATGGGGACAAGAATGGTTACAGGAGCCGCAGTTGAATCTAGTATATATGCCAACTTCGCCCTAGAAACCTTGTATCGATCTGTAAGGGGTCGCATTACTGTTCCTACTGTTAAGCTATTGAAATAATCATCAATAAATATAATACAACCTAACATGAAAGTAGACATCTGAGCACCACTACGGGACTTTACTTTACTGGCAGCCCATTCTCCATAGGCAGCAGAGCCCCCCGCCACAGTAACAACCGCCACTAGTCCCCCTATGAGAGCTAAGAAAATAAGTATCGCCATATTCCATGAATCCCCTGCATTGCTGATTACAGCCTTTACCATTTCTGTGACAGGTCCAATAATTGGGTTAGTTGAAGCTAATCCTTCTGCTATTTCAGTTGGGGCAAAATTAACATAAATAAAGTAACCCGAAAAGATCCCTGCAATTAATGAGCCTAAAACCTCTTTTGTTCTTAATGCCAATACTACGGCTATGATCGGTGGAATAATTGCCAACCATCCATATGCATGTTCCATTACAATGTCCTCCCTTTGTCTTTTTAACCTTATCGTTCAATACTATCCGATACCAAAAAATATAAAAAACACCTAAACAAAGGATGTTAGGTGTTATTGTCCATAGAACAAAAACAGTACCTACACCTCCCCTTTTAACCTTTAGCATGAGATAGCTCAACATCAGAATTACAGGCAATAACTCTGATGACAGTCCTACACCTATTAGATGCAGGCCCAGCCATAGATTTTGGCTTCTATGACTTCGGCGATGGCTCCTTTCAAAACACTTCCTTGGCTTCCAACCTCAGTATTTTTACTAATAGACATCGCGCCTCTACCTCACCCCTTTGGAAGGAGATGAGGATTTTTTATTTAGTTTTTCAATATATAATACAATACCAAAATAAACTGTATAAGTCAAATATTTTTTATTATATTTATGCATTTTTAGAGGGTATGATGCTTATTCACTTCTTAATTACATTTTGTTGTATTATTTCTTGGACAAGTGAATATACATTATTAATGGGATGTGGCATCATAATTTAACTAAAGGAGTGGGGATACTTTATGGAGAATTTATTTTATTGCTTAGATTGTAGAAGAATTTTTGATTCAGTTGAAGAATGTACTTACTGTAAATCAGGAAATTTCAAAAAACTATTAAAAATGGCTCCAATCAATGTCATAGGTACAAAACATAAAGGAAATGTTTTAAGGGTTAAAGACCAAACTGTTTCAGTTCTTCTAGTGGACTTACAAAAACAACGTTACATAAAAGAGTTCAAAGCTTCTGAAATCCAAAAAATCATATAATATTTAAAATTCGAAACCTCCTAAGAATCTATTAAGCTTAGGAGGTGTTTTTTTTAGGAAATATTATTATTGTCTATCTTGACATTAGTCAATTTATTCTAACTTCTCTTTTGCTTTATCTATGTTCTCCGATTCAGTAGTTTCTTCCTTATCTATTTTATCTTTTTTATCTTTTTTATCTCCATTCTCTTCCCTTATTTCCGTCCTTATGTCTACTACTTTAGTTGAAAATACTTTTTTCCATGTAATGATCACCATGGCCAGAACCACACCTGCATAGACAAGAATATTATAACCTCTACTGATCAAGAACCAATGTATACCTGCGGATACCCCACTAAAGGCAAAAAGTTGAAGCATGATTGACATATTGTTATGTTTGATATACTGAAAATCCTGACTAAAGGGTAATGGCTTTTTGGAATAATGAAAGATGATGATTATTAATAATAATAGATTCAACATCATTAAAAAAATATCTGGCAGAATTCTTAATCCATATACACCTAAAAAAATGATACAGGCAGCCCCATACACAGGTAGTATGTATTTGCCAATAAAGGCCTTCAAAGCTCCCCGATAAATTACATTAGGGTTTTCTATTGGTAAAATATGATAAATCCATGCAGCTTTGTTCCCCTCACTTGTACTGAGCATAGGGATGGTATTTGCTAACATGCTGATGGTAAAGTATAAATAAAGATAAAAATTACCCTCCTTCAACTGGCGATATCCCCCAGTAACGGAGCCTGCACTACTTAAGCTACTAAATACAAATATAAAAGGTAAAATTATGGCAAATGCCAAGGTAGGATATAGCTTTAATTTCAAAGTCCTTTCGCTGGCAACCATATTTAGGGTAAAACGATAAAAGACTCCATCCATTGATTCACCTAACAGCTTTCCTGCAATTCGACTACCAATCCCTTCCCTCCACTGCTTTTTACCTACCCCTCCAGTTTTGCCGCTGCTAATGTTTAGCTTTTGTAGCAATCCCTCGAAATAGGGTGCAACTGCCTTAAAATATAAAAATAGCATCATGATGGGAATAACGAAGCCTAATATACTGAAGTATACGTAATGCATCCCCACTTGATTTTCTACAAAAATACTAAAGGGAGCTGAAAACCATACGGATGGAAGTAAGTAGTTCCACCACTTCGGAGTATAAACAACATCAAAATTAAAAATCTCGAATACCCTTCCCACCAATTGGTACAATATAATCATTGCTACCGTCATTAGGATTTGAAAATAGTTTATGATATCCTTTAATTTTTCACCATCAAAGAAATGTAATAATGCAAAGTATAGGATGGATGTAGAAAATATAATAAATCCAGCCATGAAAACCAATTGTACTATTAACACCACTGCAAAGCCTACTCCATATTTAAATGAACCTACTAATAAAGTAGGGGTTGCTATAGCCAATATTATGCTAAATAGATAAATTAATACATGGAGTACCTTTGCAGCATTAATCGTTTTTACATCAATAGGCTTTGGAAGCAGTATATTTTTTTCCTTCACATCCAAGAGTACACTGGAATAGTCGCCAATCATGGCTGTTGTCACAATAAATAAAATGACTCCCAGAATCATATTCATTTTATAGAACAGTGGAAAGGGCGGAAAAATAAACATTGCAAAAAGCGCCCCCATAAAAGCATAGAGCATAAGGGAATTTCTGAAGGCATTGGAACCTTCCTTCGGATGATCATTCATCATAAAAGTGGGAACTCGCCTTTCATCCATAACTAATTTTAGTTGTAAAATCTTCCTCATTATCCTATAGTCAACATCTAATTTAGTAAATAAAAACTTAAATCTATCTAATATCTTTAATCCGATAAAACCCTTCATTGCTACACCCCTTGTATTGTGGAAACAAATTCATCTGCGATTTCCTTGTATTTTTTGAAACCAGTCAACTGATTAAAGATTTCCTCCAACGAACCCTCGAAACTCTTTGTCTTCAACTCCTCAAAAGTTCCATCTGCAACGATTTCTCCATTATTTAAGAGGATTATTCGATTACTGATTTTCTCTACGACCTCCATGATATGGGAGGAATAAAAAATCGTCTTTCCTGCCCGTGCCAGCTCTGCTAAAATTTCTTTGAAAATCATTACACTATTGGCATCAAGTCCACTGAGGGGTTCGTCAAAAAATAATATATCTGGATTATGTATTAAACTTGCTATGATTAGGAGTTTCTGCTTCATCCCCTTTGAAAACGAAGAAATTCTTCCATGAAGGGCTTCACTAATACTAAACAGCTCCATCAATTTTAGGGATCTTTTCTCCACTGTCTCTTGATCTAGACCATACACTTCTCCAATAAAAGTAAGATACTCTCTTGCTGTCAGGTTATCGAAAATTTCTGCTGTCTCTGGTACATATCCAATCCTTCCTTTATAGCCCACACCATTTTTAGAAATGTCCTCACCAAAGATGTGAACTTCCCCTTGAAAATCGTTAATAATTCCTAATAAAATTTTAACGGTGGTACTTTTTCCAGCTCCATTAGCTCCAATATATCCAATAATTTCTCCCTTATGCACTTCCAAGTTGATACCCTTTAGCACAGTCTTCTCGCCATAACTCATTCTTAGATCCTTTATTAACAAAACCTGCTGTCGATTATTCTCCATGATTACTCCTCCACATCTAAAAGTTCATCTATTATATGGTTATTATATCAGAAAACACCCCATTAAATTAACCTTTAATGGAGTGTTTTTAAATATATTGTTTAAATTAAATTATGCAACTTGGATTTTGCCATCTTCAGAGAATATTTTCCCCTCTTCAAATAGTTGCAGAAAAATTTCAGTCAACTCAGGGTCAAATTGAGTTCCACTGCCCCTACGGATTTCTTTTAGAGCTTCTTTCATACTCAATGCCCTACGATATGGCCTATCGGTGGTCATAGCATCAAAGGAGTCTACAATACATAAGCATCTTCCCTCAATTGGAATGTTATCGCCCTTAATCCCTCTAGGATAACCCTTTCCATCATATCTTTCATGGTGACTCATAATGGCAGGAATTACTTTGACAATCCCTGGTACGTGCTTGATAATGGTGATGGAAATATCCACATGCCGCTTCATGATTTCAAATTCTTCTTCATCCAGTGCTTCAGCTTTGGTTAGGATATTTTCTGGAATACCGATTTTCCCGATATCATGTAACAAACCTGCATTCCTAACGATATCTATCCTTTCTTCACTAAATCCTGCTGCTTCTGCTAGAAGAACCGCATAGTCAGATACATTTTCCGAATGCCCAAAGGTATAGTGGTCCTTAGCATCTATGGTGGCGGCAAGGGCATGAATAGCAGAGAAGTAGGCAGATTTAATACTATCCTCCATCTCTTGTATTTCTTGTCCTCCATAGCTCCCTATACTTTTTTCATCTTTTTTGCTATATAAAACACTTTGGTTTCTTCCGCTATGTTTTGCTACGTACATGGCAGAGTCAGCACAATCAATCATTTCCTCTGCCGTTTCCCCATCTTGAGGGTAGTTGGCTACCCCTACACTGATGGTAAGAAACTCATTTACATCCGATGAGGAATAGAAGCTACTTTCTACAGCCTTTCTTAGGGTTTCTATCGCCTTTAAGGATTGGGCACCATCAATATTTGGGAATATGATGGCAAATTCCTCCCCCCCATATCGGGCGATGATATCCTCTTTTCTCGTGGCTTGCCTTAGAACATCAGCAATTTTAGCTAATGCTCTATCTCCTGCCGAATGTCCATAAAGGTCATTGTATAGCTTAAATAAGTCTACATCTATCATTGCAACAGAAAACACCTTACAGGAATTGTCTTCTATAAACTTCCCTAAAATCTCATGAAAGTGTCTATGATTATAAAGCTTGGTTAGACCATCTGTGATTGCCTGATACTTGGCATCCTCATAGAGTTTTGCATTTTCGATTCCTACTGCGGCATTATTAGTCAGGGTAATCAAAAGATCCATTTCCTCTTGAGAATATGCCTCACCCCTCTTTTTTTCAGTAATAATTAGAAGCCCAACAATAGTATGCCGTAGTCGAATGGGAATAATGAGTTCAGTGCCTAATCTATGCAATTGCTTTTTTTCCATTCTCCACAGACTAGTAAAATATGGTGAGCTTTCTATTTCATTAATGGTTAAAGTGCTTTTGTTCTGCTTAAACCACTCAATAATTGGATGGTTGTCACCATAACTAATCTCCTTGGACCATTTTTCCTCTGCTGATGGATTATAAAGACAATATTCTTCCTCTCTTCTTTTAATCAACAAATAGGATTTATTAGGATTCAGTCCTCTGTTCACTGCCTCCAGCAAAGAATCCGAAAGTTCTTCTAAATCTAAGACATTATTTATTATTCTACTGAAATCCCTTAAAACTTCTTGATGAGTTAGTCTTTCCTTATAAAATATTCGGTCGATACCGGCCTGTAATAGATTCTTAATAGGTTGAAAAATCATAGCTAATATTACTGCCATCCCAAGGGTAATTGTCATATTTGTATACCCTATCAACTGACTTATAATCTGCTGCACTGTGATGATGGCTAAAATATATATCCCAGACAACAGTAATGTATATAGGGAATAAGCTATTCCCTTTTTTACAATTAACTTTATTTCAAGAAACCGATACCGATAAATTGAGTAGGCAATAAAAAGGGCATTGACTGTATTTAATACAAAGTCAAAGGGGTACTTCCCCAAACTAGGCACTAGGTTTAATAACCCCCCGATAATTACCAATATGAGTCCCAATAGTATGTATTTTACACGCCTATAGGGTATTTGTTTTGATTTAACCTTATCAATGATATTAGTAAAAGCTAAAATCAAATATCCTAAACTCCACACCGCCATAATAGATGCCATCGGCCCCAATCTATAATAAATCACACTATTGACTGCATAGGCTTCCTTCATAATTAACCCTGCATAGTTTGCTATCAGTAGCAAACCACCGGAAAAATAACCAAACAACAGTTTTTTCCTTTGATTGGTGGTCTCGGTTAGTACCAGTGTAAAATGGTAAAAGAGTACCGACATTCCTATTAAACCCGTAACGAGGATTCTATTCCAAAAGAGAGCCCCTGGATAAAAATTTGTCCTCATAATAAAGGAACCAAAACTCCACACAATCATAGAAATAACATAAATGGCATAGTATCTTGAAATTTTATTCTTCCTTGAACCCACTAGGATCATTAATAAGCAGCAATAGCATAAAAATGATACAAAGGGAACCAATATTAAATACGAGAATAGCTGCAATATTTCCACCCCAATAGTCTATTAATTAACAACAATTTTGTAGTAAGTCAATGGTCTCTTTAGACGGATTCATCTTTAAAATCATATTACTACTCTTCTTAGAAAAATTATTAAAGGAATCTCTCGGCAACAGTGTAACCCTTAAGGGATCTCTACCCAGCATCATTTGAATATCTCTATAGTCCGAGTCCGATTGACGGAGACTTTCATTAAGTATATTTTTAACATCATTTAAGTTGATATCAGAGTCTAACATTTCCATATACACATGAAGTACAGGCTCCTTAGCGTCGTACTGCTTAGATGCCACCCAGTCCTTTACTGGTAGTTTTCCAACCTCTACCGCCTTGTCAATGGTGGCCTTTGTAATACGGGTAAAACCTGCTAAATCAATCACGTTAGAAATTCTATCAACAAACCTTACTTGGGGTAACTTGATTTTGTAGGCGTCATTTTCAAGAGATACACATTCAATTATGTCCCCTACTCGATAACGTACAAAAGCTCCTCCTCTAAATTTAGTTACGACAATTTCATATCTCTGATTGGCTTGAATCTCATTAATAAGTAGTGTCTTTGGTACATAGTTTTTATCTTGTAGACTCCTCAATGAATCCTTCTCAGGAATGAACTCTAGGAAATTTACATCTGGGAAAAAGGTTAGTCCACCATCCCCCCACGTCTCAGTAGCAACAGTCGCAATTTCAGTGCCACCATAAATCTCCAAAGGCTTTTTGCCCCAATAGTATTCTATTTTTTCTTTAAAGGCATGGGTATCGGTCCCTGCACATAGTATTCCTTTAAAATCCCATAAATCCTTTGGTAAAATAGTCTCTTTTTTTATGTTTTTCTTAATAAAAGCTCTAAAAAGTTTGTAAAGCATTCTAGCATTAGCCGTTTTCAAGGTACTTAAGCCTCTTCCCCCTACCTTTGAACCACTGGCAAAATCCTCACCTATTTTAACCAATACACTGGATAACCCAAAGAACAAATCGGCTCCTTTTGATAAGGCTAATTGAAATCCTACCTTGTTGCGTTCTTCAAAACCTAGATATTCTGCTTCTTCAATAGACGGCAGATATTCAAAGTCTATCTCATTTCGAACGCCATAGGGGGCTAATCCTGTTAGATAAGGCAGGGGAGCCATCCCATATAAAAATTTATCCTTTTCCCTCAGGGAGAAATCACCCTTCTTCCTACTGGTGGATAAAATCAAGCTAGCAAGAAAAGCCTTGGTATGTTCTTCAATCATGCTATCGGAATAGGGAGCCAACTTTATTTCATGGGTCCCTCCCTTCCAAGTGGTTTTAATCCAATACATTGGTTTTGATGGTAAAGCATCTACTCTTTTATTCAAGAGAATATCAGCATAATCTTCGTATGTAGTCAAAGGTACCATTTCTCTAAATTCTTCTATCGTTTTCGGTTTCACCTTCTCACCCATGATGGTTTGTCCCAATTCACAACGGGATAGAAGTTCAATTTGCTCCATTAACAGCCTTTCTTGAATTTGCATGAATTCAGGTAGGGTTAAATCCAAGAATCCACAATATTTCTCCCATATCTTATCAAACTCTTCTCTTCTTAACATTTCTTCTAATGTCACCATCATCAGTCCTCCATAACTATAAAGTAGCCTTACATTTTTTTATGCTGTCTTGTGTAGGAATCAGCATAGGGGTCTTTTTTATATAGTCCTTATACTGGGGAAACATTTTGGGAAAGAATTGTTTTTCCTGTATATATACATGGATTACATCTAGCAATGTCCAAATAATACCTGCTGGAACTAATAATTTAGCTCCTGTTGTCAAAAAGAAAAAGAGAAAAATAAAGCCAAACCAGAGAACACCAGGATGCCTACATAGGGCATAGGTCCCCGTATCCACCAATTTATTAGAATGCTCCTTTTCTCCATAGGTCTTACTAAAGGGTAATTCTAAGAATAATGAGTAGACTAATAGAAAAATCGCCACCACCAATAGTAAACCTCCAATGATTCTGATGGCTAATGGAAGGTATATCTTTTCGGAAACCACAGTCGCCATGATGGCAGAATAAATTAAAGTGGCTAATCCTAATATTCCGAAAATTCTTCTCCTAATAACTTTGTTTTTCAAAGTGTAAACATCAAACAGATACAAAAACACAAAAGCTAAAGAGCCTGATACAATATACTTCATAAAACACCTCCTTCAATCGTCGCCATGCTTTTACTGCTATTTATAATCCTCTGTACATGTTTTTTCCCTGTTTAATTGTAACGTGAAAATCATATTTTTTATGTAAAAATTTGTCGTCAGAATTAATTATATTATACATCTTTTTTCGACATTATTCAACAATGCACCTTGTATATGGTGTTTTTTCTTAATCTATGTTATAATAATAGAATTGATTTAAACTATATGGAAGAAGGTAATAGAGTGATTAATGTAACTAACGTAAGCCTTAGATATGGCGACAGAAAACTTTTTGAAGATGTAAATCTAAAATTCACACCTGGTAATTGTTATGGGGTAATTGGGGCAAATGGTGCTGGAAAGAGTACATTTTTAAAAATTCTTTCCGGTGAAATTGAGGCAAATACTGGAGAAGTCAGCATCCCTGCAAGTATTCGTGTTTCAGTTTTAAAGCAGGATCACTATCAATATGATAAGAATCAAGTTCTTGAAACTGTTATTATGGGAAATGCAAGACTATATCAAATCATGCAGGAAAAAGATGCAATCTATGCTAAAGCTGAATTTACCGACGAAGATGGTATTCGAGCTTCAGAGCTGGAATGTGAATTCGCAGAATTAAATGGATGGGAAGCAGAATCGGAAGCATCTTCCCTTTTACAAGGACTTGGAATTTCAACAGATCTACATTATAAAACTGTTGAGGAACTTACCGGTGCTGAAAAGGTTAAGGTGCTATTGGCACAGGCTTTATTTGGACAGCCTGGAATTCTGATACTAGATGAGCCAACCAACCACTTGGATATTAAGTCCATTAACTGGCTTGAGGAATTTTTAATTAATTTTGACGGTACAGTAATCGTTGTATCCCATGACCGTCACTTCTTAAATAAGGTATGTACCCATATGGCAGACGTTGATTTTGGTAAAATCAAGCTGTTTGTTGGTAACTACGATTTCTGGTATGAGTCTAGCCAATTGGCCCTTAGAATGATGAAGGATCAAAACAAAAAGAAAGAAGAAAAAATCAAAGAACTACAGGAATTTATTGCTCGTTTTAGTGCCAATGCATCAAAATCTAAACAGGCTACTTCCCGTAAGAAGTTATTGGATAAAATCACTGTAGATGATATTCAGCCCTCCACAAGAAGATACCCCTTCTGTGGCTTTAAGCCTGAAAGGGAGGTTGGAAATGACATTCTGATTGTGGATGGTCTTACTAAGACACTAAATGGCGAAAAAATCCTTGATAACGTCAGCTTTACATTAAGTAAGGGAGACAAGATTGCTTTTATCGGTAATGAGATTACCTGTACCACCCTATTTAAAATCCTAACAGGAGAAATGGAGGCCGATGGTGGCTCCTATAAATGGGGAGTTACTATTACTAAGTCCTATTTCCCTAAGGATAACTCTGAATTCTTTAATAATGTAAATATGAATCTTGTAGATTGGCTTCGTCAATTCTCCGAGGAAAAAGCCGAAAGCTATATCAGAGGATTTTTAGGCAGAATGTTATTCTCTGGAGAAGAGGCTCTGAAGGAAGCTTCTGTTCTTTCAGGGGGAGAAAAGGTACGTTGTATGCTATCTAGAATGATGCTCAGTAACGCAAACTTCTTGATTTTAGACCAACCCACCAACCACCTTGACCTTGAATCCATCACAGCTTTAAATAACGGTCTTCGGGACTATAGCAGTAATATGCTATTCACTTCCCATGACCATCAGTTTATCCAAACCATTGCCAATAGAATTATTGAAATCAAGTCAGATGGCAAGATTATTGACAAGCAAATGACTTATGATGAGTATTTAGAATTGATGAATGATTAAACTGACTAAAATAGGGAAGTCCTCTGGACTTCCCTATTTTTACTTTGTTATAGCTTTAACTTTGCCAATGCATCTGCTAAAGCCGTATTGATGGGTTCTTCAGCTTTTTTCTTTTGCTCCTTTAAGAACTTCTGGGTTTCCTTTTTAGAGGGCTTATTTTTTTCTACCTTTTTTCTTTCGTTAAAGGAGGACAATTTTTCCCTATGGCCACAGCTACAGACAAAGATTCGCCCTTCTCCTTCTCCCCTTAGTTCCAGCTTTTTGTGACAGTTGGGGCATCGGGAGTTGGTGATTTGAGATACATTTTTTCTACTACCACACTCTCGATCTTGGCAAATCAGCATTTTACCCTTCTTGCCCTTGACCTCCAGCATATACTTACCACATTCAGGGCATTTATTTCTTGTGAGATTATCATGCTTAAAGGATGCATCGGCATCTTTGATCTCCTTGACGATTTCCTTTGTATAATTTCTCATTTCACTCACAAATGCTTCCTTAGTTAGTATTCCCTTTTCTATAGCCGACAATTTTTGTTCCCATTCTGCCGTAAGGACGGGAGATTTTAAATCCTCTGGCACTAGCTCCAATAATTGCTTCCCTTTAGAGGTGACAAAGATATCCTTTCCTCTTTTCTCTATTAGAAAAGTTTTGAAGAGTTTTTCGATGATATCAGCACGGGTGGCCACTGTTCCCAACCCTCCAGTTTCACCGATGGTCTTTATTAAATCCTTACTCTCATTTGCCATATACTTGGCAGGGTTCTCCATAGCAGAAAGCAAAGTCCCTTCGTTAAAATAGGCTGGGGGCTTTGTTTCCCCTGTGGTGGTGGTGATGGATGTAATCTTTAGGGTATCTCCCTTATTAATATTAGGAAGGATCTGATCTAGTATACCATCCCCTTCATCCTCATCCTCTACATTGTTTTGATAGACTTCCTTCCAACCTTGGGATTTGACGATTTTTCCCTTTGCCACAAAGGTTTCTTCCCCAACATTAGCCTTAATGGTTGTTTGTTCATATTCAAAGGGTGGAGATAATACTGCCAAGAATCGTTTTACAACTAAATCGTAAATCTTTCGTTCTTTATCACTCAATGCCCCCAATAACACCTTTTCCTCGGTGGGAATAATAGCATGGTGATCTGATACCTTATTGTTATCCACAAAGGACTTATTGGCTTTAATAGGAATCCTTAGGATCTTTGCAGCCACCGACGAATAGGTCCCCACGCCACAAGCTTTAACACGATCCTTCAGTGTGTCTACGATATCGGTGGAGATGTATCTTGAGTCAGTTCTTGGATAAGTCAGCAGCTTGTGGGTTTCATAAAGTTTTTGCATGATTCCTTGGGTTTCCTTAGCCGAATAGTTGAAAATTCGATTGGCATCCCTTTGAAGTTCAGTAAGGTCATACAACTGAGGTGAGTAGGATTTTTTAGCAACCTTGTCTACTCCATACACTGTTGCATCCTTATTCTTTAAGCTACTGTATAGTTTATCTACTTTCCCTTTATCAAAGGTCTTGAGGTCCTTCGTCTTTTGGTCTTGCCATACTAGCTTTAATCCCTTGGCTTGGGCTGTAATTCCATAATAGGTCTTTGGCTTGAAGTTCTGGATTTCCTTTTCCCTTTCGGCTATGATGGCAATGGTTGGGGTCTGTACCCTTCCACAGGATAGCTGGGCATTGTATTTACAGGTCAAGGCTCTTGTGGCATTAATCCCTACAATCCAGTCTCCCTCTGAACGGGCAACAGCTGAGGCGTAAAGGTTTTCGTAATCCTTCCCATCTCTTAATTTGTTGAAACCTTCCTTGATGGCTTTGTCGGTAACAGAAGAAATCCAAAGTCTTTTAATAGGCTTCTTCACATGGGCCTTTTCAATAATCCATCTTGCCACCAGTTCCCCTTCACGTCCTGCATCTGTGGCGATTACAATATCCTTTACATCTTTTCTATTCATCTGGGCCTTTACCACACTGAATTGCTTGCCACTTTGCTTAATCACCACCAGCTTCATAGAATTTGGAAGCATAGGTAGGTCTTCTATTCGCCATTCCTTATATTGATCTCCATAGACCTCTGGGTCTGCTAGGGTGACTAAATGCCCCAGCGCCCAAGTAATAATATAATTGTCCCCTTCTATAAAGCCATTGGCTTTTCGATTGCAGTTTAAGACCCTAGCCAAATCTCTAGCTACGGAGGGTTTTTCCGCCAGTACTAATGTTTTGCTCATATTCACAATCCCTTCTGTTTTTAGCTTATGGTGTTGCTAATCTATATTGTTTCATCATCAAACTAGAATAAAACATCTACAGATTATTATAATAAAACGATAATAACGTGATAGAACGATATATATCATTTTAACATAAGTGTCATGGTATATTAAGGGTTTTATTTCATTATCTCCATTTTATTCCAATGATAATATATAACAAGTATTAAATTTAAATCTTCCAGCATAATATCTCCCCTTCCACTGTATCCTATATATAAGCAATCAAATTTTTATTGGCTATATGAAGTAAAAATGATGTCGAAAAAAGTATTTTATTGCAGAACATTGTAAAGTGACATATAATTAATAAAAAAAGAATTGGAGAGTTTCTAATGAAAATACGTCTAGTTACCGATAGTGGAGCAGATTTACCTATCGAATATGCTAAAGAAAACAATATTGAAATAGTCCCTTTGCAGATTACATTTGAAGATGAGGTCTACAATGATGGTGTGGACTTATCCACTAGTGAGTTCTATAATAAGATGGCTTCTACAGACCTATTACCCAAGACATCCCTGCCGGCTCCTCAAAGCTTTTTAAATGTCTTTGAGAAGTTTGATGAAAATGACTCCATTTTGTGTCTTACTATTTCAGCAGGTCTAAGCGGTACTTATCAAAGTGCTATGATTGCTAAGGACATGATTAAAAGAAAAATCGAAGTTATCGATTCTTTGCATGTAAGCATGGGAACAGGACTTCAAGTGATGAAGGCTCAAGAACTAATCAATGCGGGACTTTCTTTTGAAGAGATAAAAGAACAACTTCTGGAACTAAGACATACAATGCACTCCTTTGTAGCTATTGATAACTTAGATAATGTCATCAAGGGTGGTCGTATTTCCAACTGGAAGGGGAGCATTGCAAAGGTAATGCAAATAAAACCCATCCTAACAATGGCCCCCGACGGATCATTAAAGGTTGTTGACTACTGTAGAGGTAGAAAAAGACAGTTAAAAAAATTATTAGAAGCCATTGAGGAAACAGGTAAGGATATTAGCCAATCAACCCTATCCATTCTCCATGCTAAGGCATCTCAACAGGATATTAGCTTTATGGAGGAAGGTATTAGAAAATTATTCAATCCTAAAGAAATTCTTATCGGGGAATTAGGAGCAACAATGGGTTCCCACGGTGGATTTGGTGCATTGGCAGTATTGTTTTAATTTTGGCTTTTCAAATTACAATAGCCTGTTCAAAAGCCTTCAGATTCAAGGAACAAAAGCAGTCAGCGAACGTAGCGTATAGATAATACGCGAGGGTGCTGATTGCTTGCAGTGACGCAGAAGATGGAGCCTTTTCAACAGGCTAAAAAAGAAGGTATAATCTAATTCATCAGATTATACCTTCTTTTATTACCAGTTGTTTAATATCGTATTAATCTTATCCACCAGCATCGATGAGGCTACTTGATTCATGCCCCCCTCTGGAATAATGATATCGGCATTCTTTTTACTGGGCTCAATAAAGGCTTCATGCATTGGTTTTACAGTGTTTAAATATTGATCTACAACCGAATCAACATTCCTACCTCTTTCATTGATGTCCCTTACCAGCCTTCTGGCAAATCTAATATCAGAATCAGTATCAACAAATACCTTAATATCCATCAGATTAACTAATTTAGGATTCTCAAATATAAGAATCCCCTCTAGTACCACGACTCTTTTAGCCTCTTCATAAACAGTTTCCTTCTGCCTCATATGTTCAACAAAGGAATACACTGGTCTTTCAATAGCTTCAAAGTTTTTCAATTTTGCTATGTGCTCAACTAATAAATCGGTATCAAAAGCATTGGGATGATCAAAATTTAGCTTACACCTTTCTTCATAGGTTATATCGTTAAAAGAACGATAATAGTAGTCCTGGCAAAGTAGAAGTAGATCATCTTCAAAGTCTTCCTTTAGTTTTCTAGCAAGGGTGGTCTTTCCTGAACCCGTCCCTCCTGCTATTCCAATTATAACTGGTTGCTTCATCGTTTGTCCTCCTGTAAAATAACCGCATTCGCTATATATGATTTACTATGATACCAATTATACCATCATTTTATCCTAACTGCCAACAATACTTAATCCATCAAATATAACTTCCCAGGTTTTATTTGTATAATTATCCCACACCTAAAAAAAACCACATCAATCCTAAGACTGATATGGTTTTAATTTAATAGGTACATCTAAATCGTTAGGTTTTAATTCTAAAATTTCGTATCGTCCACTTGATCTAGCCACTGTTGTACTGGACCAATAATTGACTCGATACAACCGTCTTCAAATGGATTCCTTAAATTTGCTAATTCAACTAGCTCTAAGAATGACCGACTGCCTCCTGCTTGACAAAGGGTTAAATAATCACTCCAAGCCTTTTCTTTATTTTCTCCAGACTTAACCCAGAATTGGAATGCACAAACCTGAGCTAAGGTATAATCAATATAATAGAAGGGCATCTCAAAAATGTGTCCTTGTCTAAACCAGAATCCACCACGCTTTAGGAAGTCATTGTCTTCATAATCTCTATGGGGTAGATATTTAGCCTCAATTTCCCTCCACGCCTTTCTTCTTTCCTCTGGAGTCGCTTCTGGATTCTCATATACCCAGTGTTGGAATTCATCAACAGTTACCCCATAAGGAATAAAAAGAATTGCAGAGCTTAAATGCGTAAATTTGTATTTAGCTTCGTCCTCTTGGAAGAAAAGATTCATCCAAGGCCAAGCAAAAAATTCCATACTCATGGAGTGAATCTCACAAGCTTCATAGGTTGGGAATCCATACTCTGGCACTTCAAAATGTCTACTGCTGTATACTTGAAATGCATGCCCTGCCTCATGGGTTAATACATCCACGTCACCAGAAGTTCCGTTAAAATTAGAGAAGATAAATGGAGCTTTATAATTGTTTAAGTATGTACAGTACCCTCCCCCTGCTTTACCCTTCTTAGCTTCAAGATCCAATAACTCATTCTCAATCATAAAAGTAAAGAACTCGTTGGTTTCAGGTGATAGTTCCTGATACATCTTCTTACCATTGTTAATAATCCATTCAGGACTTCCCTTTGGAGTCGCATTTCCTGTTAAGAATTCTAAAGACTCATCATAATATTTAAGACTGTCTAATTGTAATCTTTTTGCTTGTCTTTCCCTAAGCTTGGTAGCTACAGGTACAAGACTCTCATACACTTGCTTCCTATAGTTTGCAGCCATATCGGCATTATAATCAGAACGCTTCATTCTAGCATAGCCTAATTCAACGAAGTTAGTAAAACCTAAATCCTTAGCTATTTTAGTTCTTACCTTAACTAACTGATCATAAATCTCGTCAAACTTTGCTTCATTTTCTGCAAAGAAACCATTTAATGCCTCTTGAGCAGCCTTTCTTACATCCCGATCCTTTGACTCCATGAAGGGTTGCATTTGTGGGATATTTCTTTCTTCCCCTTGGAAGTCGATTTTTGCAGAAGCCCTCAATTTAACATATTGACTGGCTAACTTATTTTCTTTCTGTAGATCTTCAATAATTTCAGGGCGGAAGGTTTTAAGTTGTAATTCTGCGATTCTAAATAACTGTTGTCCCCATTTGTCTTCTAGCTCTTTTCTAAACTTAGAATTAAGCAAAGATTTATAAAAGCGATTTCCAAATCCACTATAAACTGGTGTTACTTCATCAATATAATCATTTTCAGCTTCATAAAAAGCATCTGTAGTATCTACAGTATGACGAATATGCACTAAGTTCGTCATTGTTTCAAAGTCGTTTCTTAGTCCATTAATTTCTGTCATAATGCCATCTTGGATTTCAAAGGACTCTGCGTGATCAAAATCCTTTAATAATCTGTCCATCTCTTTTTCCATGTTTTCCATGTCAGGTCTTACATATTGATAATCCTTAAATGTTAACATTAATTTGCCACCATCCTTTTAATTAGCTTCATATAACTTATTATATTTAGCTTAAATTTATTTCATTAAATAAAATATTCTGCATAATTCTTTTAAATCCTCTTTACTCGTATAAAAAAAATTATATGATATCTATTATCTGCACCTAATCTTCGAACCTATATGACATTATGCACTTTAGTTTATACTCTGGTAATTTAATGTAATTTCATTTTGTAGGTTTACATAATGTCAAACCTCCTGTATAATTATCCATATTGCATCAGCCAACAAACTGCTGAATCCCAGATTTCTGGGTACGGAGGAACCAATGTAGGGGTTAATCCATGAGTCTTATGGTAGGGAGCCTTCTATCCCGCACCCGTCAGCTAACTTCGGAAGCGATTATGGAAGGAGTGGACTAGAATGCAAAAGTATCAAAAAAGATTAATGGCAGTACTTTTGATTTTACTATTTATTTCTATTCAAGTAGTAGGGGTCATGGCAGCAGGCGAATCTTATCGTAACCTTACAATTGGTAGTCGTGGTAATGATGTAGTAAGGCTTCAAACAGAATTAAAAAACAGAGGTCTCTATAATAGTGTTGTGGATGGAATATATGGTAGAATAACCCGTGCCGCAGTCATTAGTTTCCAAAAGGCCAGTGGCATTACAGTTGATGGTATAGCTGGTCGCCAAACGCAATCTACCCTATACGCTAAAAAAACAACTATATCCAGAAGTGCCTCTACTAAAAATTATACTAATGATGACCTATATTGGTTATCTAGAATCATCCATGCTGAAGCAGGTGCCGAACCATATCAAGGGAAGGTAGCTGTAGGTAACGTCGTATTAAACAGGGTAAAATCAAATAGTTTCCCCAACACGATATATAATGTAATTTTTGAATATTATAAAAATATTCCTCAATTTAGCCCTGTAGCCGACGGTACAATCTACAACACACCATCTCAAGAGAGTATTCGTGCAGCTAAAGATGCATTGAATGGTGCTAGACCAGTAGGTCAGTCAACTTATTTCTTCAATCCAGATAAAGCAGCAGGAACATGGATTGTCAGAAATAAAAGCTATGTTACTAGAATAGGTGACCACGTATTTTATCAATAGTTTACAACAAGATTTCATTGTAAAAGGTAGGGATAATCCCTACCTTTTTTTGTGGAAACGGGCAATTGATTGCTTTGCATTCTACAAAGTCGAGGTGATTCAATGTGCTCATACTCATTTTAAAGTAAGGGAATTCAGAAAAAGGCTTTAAGCTTTTTGTTAATGTCTATCTTTGATTTTGTTAGAAGAGCGTTTCTCCATTCATGGGGAAATATTTTCTTGTAGCTTATGGTATTAAAACGTTCATCAATCAACAGGACTACTCCTTTATCTTCCTCCGTCCGAATCACTCTACCTGCTGCTTGCAGAACCTTGTTCATTCCTGGGTATATATAGGAATAGTTGAACCCTTGTTGATTAATTCTATTAAAATAATCACGAACGATATTTCTTTCTAAGCATATTTGTGGCAATCCTACCCCTACGATGATGGCTCCAGACAACCGACTTCCTTTCAAATCTATTCCCTCTGAAAAAATCCCCCCCATTACAGCAAAACCTATTAATGTTTCATGGGGTGATTCTTTAAATTCTTCTAAAAAATCTTCCCTTTCTTCCTCCGACATGATGTTGTTTTGAATTAATGTTTTAAATTGAGGATACTGCACCACAAAGTCCTCATATACATCATTCATATACTTGTATGAAGGGAAGAATACCAAGTAGTTACCCCTTTTATTTGAGGCAACAGTTTCTATATATTTGACAATAGTCCCGTAACTAGCCCCTCGATCTTTATACTTAGTTGATACATTACTGGCGATCATTAGACATAAATTTTCAGTAGGAAAAGGAGAAGGAAGCAACATTGTTTGATCATCCTGCTCTCCACCTAAAATTTCTTTGAAATATTCTATAGGGGATAAAGTAGCAGAGAAAAAGACTGCAGACTTTCCTCTTTTAATTGCTTCCCTCAATAAATAAGATGGATCCAAACAAAAAATTTTCAGCTTGACATCCTTATTTTCCTGTTCTACATAGATTACATAACGCTCATCATAAAACTCTGCAATCCTAGTAAAGGCTAAACATTCAAAAAATAGCTCCAACAGCGGCTTGTGGCCTTCGCTATTTTTATTAGTAGCTAAAAATTCTTCACTCTCTGTCATGAGACGGTTTAAAAGATATAATATGTCCTCGGTTAACTCCTTTTGAGTATAGACATCTCCATCTCCGCACAGTTTTTTCATCTTCAACATGTAGGCATTTAATTTATTTAATGCTTTTGCAATTTCAGGCTCTTGGTCTTTGAAAATCTTTTTCAGGTCTAAAAAATGGGATTTATATAGAGTAGCCGAAAACATTTCTCTAGCCCGGTCCACAAGATTGTGGGCTTCATCTATTAGAAAACTATAATCATTATTATTGGTGTCAAAAAATCTTTTAAGATAGACCCTTGGGTCAAAAATATAGTTGTAGTCGCAAATCAAAGTATCTGCCCATAAAGCTAAATCCAAGGAAAACTCAAAGGGACAGAGGGTGTGCTTTTCTGCATAGGCCTCAATAGCTTCTCGAGATAGATGATCTTCTTGTTCAAGTATGTCTAGTATTCCTTCGTTTACTCTATTAAAATGCCCCTGTGCATATTGGCAGTATTCTGGTTCACAGATGGATTGCTCTTTAAAGCAAATTTTATCCTTAGCCGTTAAAGTAACTGTTTTACATCTTAATCCATTTTTTCTCATCTTTACAAAAGCTTCCTCGGCTACTTGTCTAGTAATCGTCTTGGCGGTAAGATAAAAAATTTTTGAGGTATGACCTTCACCTAATGCTTTGATGGTGGGAAATAGGGTGGATATGGTTTTTCCTATCCCCGTTGGTGCCTTAACGAACAATCTTTTTTGGTCTTTGATGCTACGATATACCTCTATCGCCAGTTTGCGTTGCCCTCTACGATACTTCTGAAAGGGAAATTCTAATTTTTCTATGGAGGCATCCCTTATCAAACGCCATTTAGCTGTAAAACTAGCCCAAATAATATATTTATCAATAATATCAAAAAAGTACGATTCTAGTTCTCCAAAGTTGAAGGACTTTCTGATAATTTTTGATTCCTCCGTCTTTAGATGAAAATAGGTTAATTGAATATCTATACACTCCAAATTGTTCTGCCAGCAATAAATATACCCATAACACTTTGCCTGAGCCCAATGAAGATGGTTGTAGTCCTCATGAATCTCTTCCAATGGTTTTGTGGTGGATTTAATTTCATCTATACAAGCCCCCGCAAGGGGTGAGTCGATGATCCCATCAACTCTCCCTTCAATCACAAATCTAAAATCCTTGTACTGAAATTGATGCTTCAAGGATACCTCAGCTTCATAATCATCCCCTTGGGCTTTTTGAACCTTCTGATGGGCTCTCGTTCCCTCCACCGCTCTTGTGGAACTCCTAAAGCTGGTATCAATATCTCCAGATCGAAGTACAAATTCTACGAGGTTTCTAACGGATATCTTAATTTCATTTAATTTACTCATTTTCATCAATCCCTTATAGTCACGATATAGTGGCCTATTGCTTCCCTATTATCTAATATTACTCTTAAAAAATCTACTTTGTCAAAATCTCTACTCCGGTCTCCGTCACCAAAAGCGTATGCTCCCATTGGGCTGACAATCCACCATCTACAGTGACGGCCGTCCAATTATCTTCTAATATGTTACATTGATAACTTCCTTGATTAATCATTGGTTCTATTGTAAAGACCATTCCTGGCAGCATAATCATGCCCTTTCCACCTTGGTCATAATGATATATAAAGGGGTCTTCGTGGAATTTCAAGCCTATTCCATGACCGCCGAAGTCCTTCACCACTGAGTAACCATATTTTGTAGCATGGGCTTCAATGGCTGCACCAATCACATTAAAAGGCATATAAGGCTTTACAGCATCTATCCCCACCTGTAGACATTCTTTAGCGCATTGTACTATTTTTCTAGCTTCTTCACTAATGTTGCCAATGGTATACATTCTACTGGCATCGGCAAAATAACCATCTAATATGGTTGTGACATCAATATTAACGATATCTCCCTCCACTAGCCTTCTATCCTCAGGGATTCCATGGCAGATCACTTCATTAATGGAGGTACAAACACTCTTTGGATATCCATTGTAGCCCAAAGGAGCTGGAGTCCCACCATGAATCATTGTATACTCATGGGCCCACTGATTTATTTCATTTGTGGTGACGCCCTCCTTTACCTTCTCCTCCATCATATCTAATATCGCTTTTGTAATGGCTGCGCTTTTACGAAGCCCTTCTATATCCTCTTGTGTTTTAATAAGTTCTTGCTTTGGAATACGATAACCTTTATTTTTATAGTCTAAAAGAATCTCTTCCTTTTCCATATGGCATTTCTTGTATTTCTTCCCGCTACCACACCAGCAGGGATCATTTCTAGATATTAATACCATTTGATTACATCACCATCCTAATTCCGCTTAATCATATTAATGGCCCTTAGTCATTTTGAAAAATGAATACAAAGCCAAGAGAAACCTTCTTTTTCCAATATGTATATACTATTATATCATGGTTCTCCCCATATAAATAGTGCAAAAGGCTAATCGATTGAAGCATATCATCTTTGTTAACTATCTTGATTAACACTTAAAACATAAGTTAACATAAAAATCAGCAACCCTCCCATAATAAAACAAGTAGAGTGCTGATCCTTTGTACATCATCTTCTATTCATCAAATCTGATGCCACTATCCTCTAGAATCTTCTCAATAACCGATTCACCTTCCTCATCCTTGTTGATGGGTTCAGTAACTCCAAAAAAACCACCACCTCTATTTTCCAACCAAATGATAAAGTCATCCCAAAATTTTTCCCAATGCTCTCCTTCTGGTACATTAACAATACCATTAACCCTAATGGCATTATCAGATATCAAGGGCTTTTCTTCCATCAGACATCTTCTCCCTTCCTTCTAACTCTATTTATATAACTTATAGTTCCCTATAACTTTTTTTATAGTACATACAAGGAACTAACTTTTTCAAGAAAAATAAAATTTAAACTCACACCATTATAACTGTATTCCGGATATCACTGAAACGCTGGATTTTAGAAATTTTTTTTATTTTTTTAGATAGCAAGCAGGTAATTTGTGAATAATTGTCGAAACAATAGAACAATAAATAACAACAAAAATAGATTTTGTATTGTGTTTAAAAAGACCATACATGCAAGACTTGACTGACTAGGAGGGAATTTTTTAATGCTCCAACATTTAAAGAGACAAAAAAGTTTTATGCTACCGATAGGAATTATTATAATTGCCATTATCTCAACAAGCCTCTATGGATTATGGAATCTAGGCATATTAAATAGTAATATATCTAAATTTAGAATCATTAACTCCCAAAACGATGATTTATATGAAATCAGAAAAGCTTTTTTAGAGATTCGCATGACTGTAAATACAGCCATAGCTAAGGAAGACTACTCCATCACTCCTGTTTTAATTGTTGATGCAAAGGACCGTCAAATAAAGACTCTATTGCACTCCTATGAAATGGTTGATGGAAACTCCGACAAACTAATTAAACTACGTAATCTAAGATTTAACTATGAATCCTATATCAGACAATTGCAATCAGTAAATGATCGGCTAAAGAATAGAGAAGTTTTAGATACTGATCAAATAACTAACTTAAAAATGACTGGGGACAATATAATCGAAACCATAGATGAGATTACCTCGATTAATAATGACACTGTAAAGAATTTAATTCAAATTACTCATTATTATTATCGATCAAAAATCACTTATGTGGCAGTCATACTACTCCTTTGTACTTTATTTCTAGTTTGGGCATATGTTAGGGTTATCTTTAAAATCAATAAAGCTGAAGAACAGACGAAGTACATAGCATACTATGACTCACTGACTAAGTTACCGAATCAAACCTATTTATTTAAAGAAATATCAAGTAAAATCAAAGAATTTAATAGTGTCTCCGATAAAAAGATGTTTATATTTTTTATCAATATTGATGATTTCAAAGTAGTCAACAATACCTTAGATTACGAATATGGGGATCAATTACTTCAATCTGTTGCCAGCAAGCTGAGGATAATTTTTAATGATGAATCGAAATATTTTGTGTCTAGATTTGGAGGGGATGAATTCGCTCTGTTGATTTCTGAGGTACATTCCATAGAAGAGATTACAGAATTAGCGGAAAATCTCATCAAATTATTCCACAATCCTTGGAGTATTAACAACCAGGAGATTTATATCGGTTCTAGTATTGGGATCTCCCACTACCCAGAAGACGGTGACGATTCTAATATACTACTACAGCGGGCCAACATTGCCATGAGCAAAGCAAAGGAGTTGGGAAAAAATCAATTCCAATTTTTCCAGTTGTACATGTACAACAATATTTTAAATACCAAAGAAATGGTAGTAAAGATAAGACATGCTTTACAAAACGATGAGTTTTGCCTTTACTATCAGCCTCAAATCGACTCAAAAACAGGTAAAATCGTTGGGGTAGAGGCCTTAATTAGATGGATGTCTCCTGAGTTTGGAATAATACCACCTATGCAATTTATCTCTATTGCTGAGACGACAGGCTTAATCGTAGATATGGGTAAGTGGATTATTGAAAGAGCCTGCAGACAAAATAAGGATTGGCAAAGCAAAGGCTTTCCTCCCGTGTATATGGCAGTTAATATTTCTGCGGTACAATTGCAACATAAAGATTTTTTGTCCATAATAAATGAACTCCTAAACAAAACAGCTTTAGATCCAGAATATCTTGAACTTGAAATAACTGAAAGTGTTTTAATGGAATCTATTGATACCACTTTAGGAACCCTACAAGCCTTGAAAAACGTTGGGGTTAAGATTTCATTGGATGACTTTGGCACAGGGTTTTCTTCACTAAACTATTTAAGAAAGCTTCCAATTAACACTCTAAAAATTGATAGGAGCTTCATCACGAATATTGAAAACAACCCAGTGGAAAATGACATATTGGAAACAATCATTTCTCTAGCCCACAAGCTAAACCTAAATGTCATTGCTGAAGGAGTAGAGACCCTAGACCAACTACATCACCTAGTTGAAAAAAAATGTGATCATGCCCAGGGGTATTTAATCAGCAAACCCCTTCCGGCAGAAGAATTAGAGCGTTTTATGGCACAAGGTTACATTCAATTCTAAAGCTAGATTACATATGCTTATTTATTGGAATTTGTTTACTTAAAAAGACTACAAACTTACTGTAGTCTTTTTAATTATAAGTATTATTAATGACGAACCTATAAAAAGGTCGTTTTTTTATCCTCCACTTACTCCAACTCCAACACCACTGGACAATGGTCACTCCCCAAAACATGGGCGTGAATATGGGAGTCCTTAAGATGGTCTTTTAATCTTTCTGAAACGATAAAATAATCAATCCTCCATCCTACATTCTTATCCCTAGCTTGTCTCATATAGGACCACCAAGTATATGCCCCCTCTTTCTCAGGATAAAAATGTCTAAAGGAATCTATGAAACCTACCTTCAGCAAATCAGTCATTTTATTTCTTTCTTCCACTGTAAAACCTGCACTCTTAGTATTTGTCTTTGGATTTTTTAAATCAATTTCTTGATGGGCAACATTCAAGTCCCCACATAAAATTACGGGTTTAATAGAGTCCAACTCTATTAAATAATTTCTAAAATCATCTTCCCAGGACATTCTATAGTCCAGTCTAGCCAAGCCTCTTTGGGCATTTGGGGTATAGACATTCACTAGATAAAAGTCTTCAAATTCTAATGTAATTACTCTACCCTCTTCTTGGGTTTCTTCCTTACCTACTCCATATTTTACTGACAATGGCTCCTTCTTTGAAAAAATAGCTGTACCGGAGTACCCTTTTTTGATGGCATAATTCCAATACTGATGATAGCCCTCCAACTGCAGATCAATCTGTCCCTCCTGAAGCTTTGTTTCTTGCAGACAAAATAAGTCAGCGTCTATTTCATTAAAATAATCTAGAAATCCCTTACCCATACAAGCCCTAAGGCCATTAACATTCCATGATACAATTTTCATATGTTTACCTCCATAAAATAAATTATAAAGAAATAGTCAATCCTTTGGCAGTAATGAATATAATATCATAAGTCTTATTATCTTGCAAAGGAGTTGTTTAAATTGCAAATTGTTGAAACTAAAGAATTAAATCCTATATTATCCCAATATTCTTTTGAAATAGATAAAGTTCAACTGGTGGCAGATAAGGTTAATCGCAGTGTTTGGAAAATTTATACTAATGATGGAATTAAATATCTCAAAAAAATACAGTATCCTCTAGAAAAAATCCAATTCTTAGTAGACGCTATTAAGCACCTACAATCCAATCATTTTCCTGTACCCATCATTCATACCACCAATAACCAAGTTCCATACTGTATAATAGGTGATGATACATATCTTCTAACAGACCAAGTAATCGGTAGTAAACCAAACTTAGACAGCATAAGTGATTTTAGAAGGGTTACTACTTCACTTGCAAAATTTCATCTTGCTTCAAGAGGGGTCATCCCCAAGCCCCAATGGGCCTTTGTAAATAGTCTAGGTAATTGGTCAGAGTTTTTTAGAGAAAAATATGATCTATTAAATTCAATATATCAAGAATCAGATACTAAAACAACCTCTACATTAGATAAGCTATTTGTTAGAAAATTACCCAAATTCATCAATAATCTAACAAAATTACAGCAACAACTATTAAAATCAGAGTACCACCTATGGACAAAAGACATTGAGAAAGTTGGAGGATTATGCCACTGTGATTTCTCCCCCTCCAATTTAATTATTCATCCCTCTGGAAAAGTGTATATTATTGATTTTGATACCTTAAGCATTGATCTACCTGCTAAAGATTTCCGTATACTCCTCTACTGGACTTTGATCAAAAAGGGAAGTTTCGATAAAAATGAAATGATGGAGTTTCTAGAATTATATCAACAACACAATCCCCTTACTCCTCAACAATGGGAAATTATCAAAATTTATCTCCTTTACCCCTATATGCTTATTTATGCTATTGAAAATTGTTCTCGTCGCCAATGGAACGAGTCTGTTTATCTCAGTAGAGTCGTCAAAGGTATTGAAACGGACCAGGAGATGTTAAGATTGATTCCCTTCATTGATTCCTTTATCAAAAACACCTTTCACTAGCATCTTCTTAAATTTCTTCACCACATAAAAAAACCAGCGGCTACGTATTTAATATACGTAAGTTAGCTGGTTTTTCTATCCCTAAAAACCTAAGGCATTATCTCTCATTCCACCCAAGGTAGATTACTTGCATATTATTGGTTCTCTCCAAACAATTCTTTGTGTCAAAGACCATTGGCCTTCTCATTTTCTTTGTATAAGCTTCTAGATTTAAGTTCACAAATTCATTATGGGCCACCAAAAGTAAAATCAAATCTGCCCCCTCTATTGCTTGATCTAGATTCTTTACTTGGCCAAGGTTTTTCGTTACATGGGGGTCATAGCATCTAACTTCGTAATTTTCTTTCATGAGGAGATTGATGATTTCCAATGAAGGACTCTCCCTCACATCATCGATATTCTCCTTATAGGTCATTCCCAATGCTGCAATCCTTGGATTTTCTATGTCCCTTACCAGTTCTTTAACTTTTGAAACAACATAAATAGGCATACTGCTATTTATTTCCCTTGCTGTAGCCGTTAGCTTTGCACTGTTGGGAGCTTTGCTAACAATATAATATGGATCAATAGCTAAACAATGTCCTCCTACCCCAGGCCCAGGTTGAAGAATATTAACCCTTGGATGTCTATTGGCAAGTTGAATTACTTCATGGACATTAATGTTTAACTCATCACAAACCTTTACTAGTTCATTGGCAAAAGCGATATTAATATCCCTAAAGGTATTTTCAACTAGTTTTGTCATTTCCGCCACCTTCAAGCTTGATATTAGAATATTTCCTTTTGTAAATGCTTTATAAATATCAGCTGCTTTACTTCCACATAGAGCTGTATACCCTCCTACAATTCGATCATTATTAACGATTTCAAACAATATTTTGCCCGGTAGTACCCGTTCTGGGCAATGGGCTAAATACAGGTCCTTACCCACCAAAAACCCAGCTTCTTCAATCAAGGGCAACACTACTTCCTCCATTGTACCAGGAGCTATAGTTGATTCTACAATTACAGTATTTCCTTTTTTCAGGTAAGGAATCAGAGATTTCATTGCACTGATGATATATTTTACTTCACAGGCATTATCCTCCGTCTTTGGTGTAGGAACTGCCACGATAAAAGCATCAGCTTCCTCAGGTTGAGTTTTTGCCACTAAATTTCCTTTAGAAACCACTGTAGCCACCACTTCTTCTAGGTCTGTTTCTTCAATATGGATTTTTTTATTATTCACCAAATCTATAATTTTGGGATTAATATCGACTCCCACCACATTAAATCCAATAGAAGCTAGGATAGCTGCAGTTGGCAAACCAATGTATCCAAGTCCAACAACACATATTTTCATCATTTCCATCACTCCTCTATTAAATCATACCTTAACTTGATTTTATTATATTATTTTAAGGAGGCTACTGTGCATTTTATATCTGTATTACTATACATAATGCAATTAAATGTCTTTTTTAAAGCTATAAAGAATATATTGTAGTGTTGTAGTGTATTTAATATTTTGAGGTAGGTGATGGAATGAAGTTTTATTTTAGAAATATAAAACGTTTTAAAAAGCCATGTGCAAAAGGAAGTGAAAAGCAATTACCACTAAAAATAGCTTGTATTTTAGACGAGTTCAGTCATGAATGCTTTAAACATGAATGTATCCTCATACCCCTTAAAAAGACAAACTGGCAAAAAACCCTCACAAATGAAAAACCCCATATGTTGTTGGTGGAATCCGCTTGGATGGGTAATGATGGCAGTTGGCGATACCAAATCTCTAATCTACAAGATAAGAGCGACAAACCTTTAGAGCAGCTTATTCGTTGGTGTAGGTTTTACAAAATCCCCACCGTTTTTTGGAATAAGGAAGATCCATTAAACTTTCAAAGGTTTATCTCTGCTGCAAAGCTATTTGATTATGTTTTTACCACCGACTCCCACTGCATCCCAAAGTACATGGAAATATTAGGTCACAACAGAATCTATTCCCTCCCTTTTGCTGCTCAACCTAAAATCCACAATCCAATCAATAAGAATAAAACCAAACTAGGAGAAGTAGCATTTGCCGGTACTTGGTATAATACAGGACATGAGGAACGGGTCAAACAACTGGAGATGATGCTGAAACCTGCTCTAAATTATGACCTTCATATTTACGATCGAATGAATAACTTCACACAATCAGACCATTATAAATTTCCACATGTCTATCAACCCCATATAAAAGGTAGTTTAGCTTATGACGAAATGACTTCAACCTATAAAAAATACCCTATATTCTTAAATGTCAACTCCTGTAATCAGAGTCCTACAATGTTTTCTAGGAGGGTCTTTGAACTCTTGGCATGTGGTACAAATGTCATTAGTTCCTATTCCGTTGGAATAGACGAAATGTTTAGTGGTATTGTTCACCTTTCACAATCGGAAGCTGAGACGATCAGCCATTTGGAATTGCTTATTAACGACCAAGGTAAAAGGGATCAATACAGCCTTATTGGAATCAGAGAAGTCCTAAAGCATCATACCTACAAGCATAGATTAAACCAAATAGTTAAAAAGGTGATGAATACTTCTATTGATAAAGAGGAACCCTTAGTTTCCATTGTAATGGGTACTAATAGACAATATTATATGGATAATGTATTTTCTAATTTCGATATGCAAAACTACAAAAACAAGGAAATGATTGTGGTTTTAAATGACAATAGAATGGATCTTAAACTATGGAAGAACAGGGCTAAGAAATATAAGAATGTCATGATTCTACAACTTGATGAAGCAGAGCCATTGGGAGCTTGTCTAAATCTTGCTATTTCTAAAGCTAATGGTGATATCATTACTAAATTTGATGATGACAACTATTATGCTCCAGAATATCTTGGTGACCTATTAAATGCCTTCAAATACACCGATGCCGACATTGTAGGAAAAGGATGCTATTATATCTATTTTGAAGGACTCAAGACCTTGGGTCTTAAATTTGAATATAAAGAAAATCAATATACCAAATTTGTAGCTGGCTCCACCATTACAGGAAAAAAACACGTTTTTGATAAAGTAAAATTTGTTACAGACCGTCAACAGGGTAGCGATAGCCAATTCTTACAGGATTGCTCCAAGCAAGGTTTCAAGATTTATTCTACAGATAGATTTAATCATGTGGTCTGTAGACGCGCTTCTTTAGATGATCATACTTGGAAAATTAACGATGAAGAACACTTAAAAAAGTGCAAAATCATCACTGAAAATACTGATGATTATACTACCCCCGTCACAGTATAAGCAGAAAGTAAAAAAACTTTAGATTGAAACAAAAGAGCTGTCGATTGTAGCGTATATTAAGAATATGCTACGGCGCCAGCTCTTTGCAATAATATAGAGGAGAAAATGTTTCAGACGAGTAAAATCATCTTTTTAAATGGATGGTCTTTAACACACCATCACAATAATATTTTATTTGTCTCGTAGATTGATAATTTTTAATTTGAATACCCCTTATTTTATTTTCATATTGTTTACTTTTAATATTGATAGCGGTAATAAACTCAATATCTTTACCTTTTTTTTCAAATACAACCTGTTGAATCTTAACTAACTGATTTGTGCGTGGTGAAGCATAGCCCTTTAATGGCTTTTCTGATGCTGAGTAACTTTTTACTTTATCGACAGGATTCACTTGCGTCAACAGTATCTTTAACTCTTTATTTTCAAAAACTGCTTCAAATCCTCCATAATCTTTTTTTCTGACGGTTATTCCTGGAGCTAGATTGAATATTTGTTGATAAGAATGGAATTTCCCCGACTCAATAGAATCAAGGATGACTATTGCATTGGGTTTAATAAAAAGAATTTCCCTAATAATTCTAACTCCTTCATACAAGGTATGTTCTCCTTTTATCCAGTCGTATTCCTCCGTAAGATTCCAACCCAACAATTTACTTTTACCTATATTTTCTTCTTTTAGTCTATACTCCTTCCCGTCAACCGTAATTGTGTTATGGCTACAGGTAGATCTGAAGTATTGGCGATATTTATTATATTTATCATAATTATACTTCCCTGGGTCTATGAAAATATCTTTCCCTAAAGCGCTTAAGATAAAGGATAGATCATCACCATGTTTATGGGTGGTTGAATGAAAACCTGCGTGAAAAAATAGATAGGTACTTAGATGAAAGTTGGGGTGGGTTTTCCATTTATCCCGAAAAATCCCTATACCTGCTACTGGATAAACTTTACTGGTGGCAGTAGGCCTTACCCCCTCCTTTCCTTGGGATAATACATAATCTAAGAAGGGGTGATCAAATATTTTTCTTTCCTCCATTAAAGCATCATTGGTATCCCCTATAGTGGGTAATTTTCCATCTGGTTTAATAGCATAGGCTAGATACTCCTTCATTAAAGCAAAAGTTTTTCTACTGGCCTCCCCTAAAGATTTACCATAGAAATTTAGCATTTCTTCTATATCAGTAAACAGTTGCAATACAAATATATGATAATATGGGGAATGTTCTAAATGAACCCCCTCATGGGTTATATCCTTATGAAATCGCAATAGTAATCGCTTCAAGCAATTATCTAACCATCTATTAGCATCTTCAAACTCATTATAAAAAAGCGATAGCTCCATCAGCGCTTTGTCCTGCATGATTCCGTGATTGTTAGCAACATAATTTTTAGTATCTGCTAAAAATTCCCCATGAACATACAAGGCTAATAGGAGACTATTCATAAATTCATAATCAATATTTGGGGTCTGCTTGATCATTTCAAGATAATAAATCATGTTAAGAACTCGATTACTGGCACTATGCTCATTCCATGCGATCTTTACCGTTAGTTTTTCAATGTGATTGTTCTCGATCCAATCACTGATTATCTCCTTAGATTTATCTAAATATTGAAGTTCCCCTGTCGTCTCATAGGCATTACATAAATAACTGACCATTCTAAGGCTATGATAGTACAAAGTCCAAGATTTGTCTTTGTAAGGATCGATTTTCCAATCCAACTTACCTTTATAGGGATATTCCTTCCATATTTCCATCAAATAGATATGATTATCCATGATCAGGGTACCAATATTTACCGCCTCATCACCCGTCAAGTTGGTTCTTTTAAACATTCTTCGATTCTCTTTTGCTAATAAATAATCTATATCTGCCTTGGACAGTCCTCCACTAATAGCTTCTTTTTCAATCAACCTCACTTTGTCTATTTCCATCGTCTTCCCCCCTGCTATTCATAGAGCAAGTCTATATTTTTTTAATTTCCTCACTTATATTAATTATATTCCTATGAGAATTTTATGTTCCAATGAAAAGCAAAGTGAAGGATGTCAGGGGTTTAATACTAAAGTATTTCTTTAAAATCAGTAGTTCCGATAATCCATACCCCCATTAGTAAAGCCACGATTCCAGATCCTATGAAGATTACAGATGGAAGTACCAAATCTGATATAAAACCATAGAATCCAAGACCAATGGGAACGATTCCTTGAGATAAAGTGTTTAGTAGACCAAAGAACCTTCCCCTATACTCATCTGGAACCTTTTTCTGTAGGGCTGTAAAGAAGGGGATATTGATAAACGCATTACAAATCATTAATAGAACCGCCAAAATACAGTAAAGTATATATACATTTGAATTTCCCAGATGATCCAGCATCGTTGAAATAATTGGAATACCAAACCCGATAAAGAATATAGACTGTATAAGTATAGCAAGTTTTACTACCCTGTGGTTATCCTGTAGTACTTTAAAGGATGATAATGCCACCATCCCCAACATAGCCCCTACAGGGAATAAAGATTGAAGAATACCATATTCTCTAGCCCCCATATCCAAGGTGAATTTCAATGTTTTCGGGAATACAATCTGAAAAATAGGACTATAAATAAAGTTCAGCACTAATGAGAAAACCATCACCCTCATAAGGGTCTTTTGATTTTTTACATATTTTACGCCGCCTTTAAAATCACTCCAAAAGCTGCTGGACTCATTGCTTTCCTTTTTAACATGGGGCAGTTTGATAAAAGTCTCAGAAATACCAGATAATATAAAGGATATACCGTTTACTAAGAAAATCCCGATAATCCCTAGCTTATAGTACAAGAATCCTGAAATTGCCCCACCGATAATCCAAGTAAGCTGACGGCTCATACCATTTAATGAATTTGCTTGGGTTAAGTCTTTTTCAGCTACGATATTGGGGATGGAGGCATCCACCGCTGGGTTAAAGAAGGAGCCAAATAAGGCACTTAAGAAAGTAATGGTGAACAAGGAAATCATAGGATAAATATTTAAGTATACCAACCCACCCAATAATACAATCAATGATCCTCGAATGAGATCAGTGCCAACAATAATCTTCTTACGGCTAATCCGATCTACATATACCCCCGACAATGGGCCACAGATTATATAAGGAATCAATACACATGCACCAAATATCCCCATATAAGTCCCAGAAAGCTCTTTTCCTACTGTGTTCATAATAAACCATGAAACTGCCACAGAATGTACTGCATTTCCTAGATTCGATACAATTTGCCCCATTAAAAGAAGCATAAAGCTTTTGTTTTGAAAAATACTCTCCTGTTTAAGCTTTAAAAACCCTTCCATACAAATCCCTCCATAATTTATAGATTACTGACCAAGTGTCATGATCTTTCCTCTAATACAAATATATCAAAATTAGATAATTCCTTTAACGTCCCCTAGTCGGTTTTTCCCTCCGCCTAGAGATGTAGAAGGAAGGTTAGTGAAATATATGGTATATTGTCGTGGTAATGTCTAAAACTAATAGAAAATGAGTCTCAGGAGGATCTCTATGACATACCAAGACGAACTAACGAATTATATACAACAAAAAGCTTTAAAGGAGGAGGCGCTGTTGACGGGTGTTACAAAAATCAGAAGAGTTGAACCCGTCATCCTCTTTGCCTTTCCCTTTACAGAAAAGTGGTTTTTGAATGTTCCTTTACTCTCATCAAAAATGCTGGCAAAGGACTATCTCCGTAGTAGGCACGTCCAGGACCAAGTGGCTTCTATCTTGAAGGGTGAAGGTTATACTGCCCACTACAAAACAGTTCTGTCTTTATTTGGAGATTTTAGACCATTAGCAGTGTCGGCAGGAATGGGAGAATGGGGAAGAAATGGTATCGTAGTTAATAAAGACTACGGGGCAGGACTCTTATTTGCAGCCCTATTTACCAATGCCCCCCTCACTCCAACAAAGACTGAAAATCAACCTGAAGGAGAGCATTGTATTAGCTGCGGTGAATGTATTCGTTCCTGTCCTGCTGATGCCTTTTATAACAATCAATTTCACCTAAATAGGTGTATTCCTTATTCCATTAGGGGTTGTGCTGAGTGCTTAAAAGTATGCAAGAAAAAGCCGACCCATTAAAGAACATTCTTTCATTAGGCTTTTCACCATTTTGTGGTATAATTATTATTAATATCAAACTAATATAAAAAGGGTGGGAATATGAACATTCAGTATTTAAAAGTTTTTTACGTAACAGTTAAACAAAATAGCATCTCAAAAGCTGCAAAAGAGCTCCATCTAACGCAACCTGGGTTGAGTATGCAGATTCAATCCCTAGAAAAAGATCTAGAGGTGACTCTTCTAATTAGAAGTAATCGTGGTGTTGAGCTAACAGAGGCAGGTAAAGTGGTTTTTGATTATGCTGATACAATCCTTTCAATGCAGGATAATATTGAAAGGGACCTCAAAAACCTTAAAAGCAATAGAAAAGAACTCCTCTTGGGTTCCTGTAAAGCCGTTGGTGAGTACGCCTTACCCTGTAGCATCTATATTTATAAGCATCAGCATCCTGAAATAGACATTAACTTTCAGATAGAGAATACAAAGGGAATTATGAAAAACCTCTTAGATAGAACAATTAACGTTGGAATTATTCATGGCAATACAACTCTTACTGAAATTAAGACCGATAAAATTGCCAGTGATAGATTAGTGTTGGTGACTTCCCTCCCTTTTATTAAACAGGAGATTAGTGTTGAAGAACTTAAAAAGCTACCCTTAATCTTTAGAGAAGCAAACTCAGGCACCAGAGAAACCATTCATCAGCATCTAAGTCCTTTAGGGGTAGATCTACATGATTTAAATGTTATTTATGAACTTAACTCAATGGAGGCCATTAAGACTTCTGTTATTTCTGGCAAAGGAATCTCTTTTATACCAGAGCTTACTATAAAAAGAGAACTTCGGGACGGTGTCCTAAAAGAAATTAAAGTAGAAAATCTTGACATTTATAGTGAATTCTACATTGCCTATCGAACGGACCATCCGCTTTCTCATTTTGAAGACGAGTTTATTAAATTCATTAAGTCCTCAAAAAGAGGATTTTGCTAAAGAAAATCCCTCAAGACCTTTGTCTCGAGGGATTTTTTGTCCTATGAATGCTTTCTTAAGCTATTTACCTCAAGATTTTGATTAGTTCCTATTTAGTCAAATACAAGTATAATAGCTTAATTGTATTTTCAAGGGCATTGTAATGGGTTCTTTCCATTCCATGGGAAGCGTGTACCCCTGGCCCGATTAATGCTCCACGGATATTATTACCAGCTCTAAGGGCAGCTGATACATCAGATCCATACATTGGATAAATATCCACTGCAAAATCCAACTCAAATTCCTCAGCCAATTTAACTAGTCTAGTCGTCATATTATAATCGTATGGGCCAGAAGAGTCCTTTGCACAGATGGAGACATCATATTCTGTACAGGTTAGGTCATCACCGATACAACCCATGTCTACTGCAATCATTTCTGTAATATCATGGGGTATAAAGGCAGAACCATGACCAACTTCTTCATAAGTAGATACAAATATTTTAGTTGTATATAGGGGCTTGATGTTTTCCCTCTTAAATAATTCCATCAATCCAATTAAACAAGCAACACTACCCTTATCATCTATAAATCTAGATTTCACAAAGCCAGATTCTGTGATAGTTGTCTTGGGATCAATAAAGATAAAGTCTCCTGCTTTAATGCCTAATTCCAATACATCATCCTTACTGGTTACTTTTTCATCAACTCTAATCTCCATGTTTTGAGGATCTCTTTTTTTGCTAGAAGCATCATCATAAACATGAGCTGCTGGACTGGTACTTAAAAAGGTACCTGTATATAATTTTCCTTCTCTTGTACGGATGTGGCAGTACTCTCCGTCTAGGGTCGGCACGATTGGCCCACCCAGTAAAGTAAATTTCAATGTCCCATCACTTGTGATAGACCTTACCATTGCTCCTAAAGTATCTACATGGGCTGATAATCCGATTACTTTTTCATTGCTTTGTCCTGGGATAGTAATGATTCCACAGCCCTTAATATTTGAATCGAAATCATATCCAAATTCTTTTGTCCACCCTCTAATTAATTCCATAATGTCAAAGCAGAATCCAGTGGGACTATGGAATTCTAATAATTCTTTTGCTCTCTTCAAAACATATTCCTTGTTGATGGCTAAATTCATCATATAATACCCTCCTCTGTATCACTAAGCTCTGTATTTAAATTTTCTAAATTATAACACTAATATAACTATAGCACATTTTGGTTATAAGTAGAAATGATTCAATCAAAAATTTTAAATCAATACAGGATAAGTTTCCTTCAACACATCTGCTGTTAATAGTCCTTTTTAGTACAACCCTGTATTAAAATATTTAAGAATTTTTTCAAACATAACAAATCTGGATAAGAAAACCACTTCTGACAATGTTATTATATAATTACCGTACGGAACAGAAATCTTCTCCTTAGGAGGTAATCATGGATTATATAGAATTAGTACAAAAAACTGTGGATTATATTGACGACAACATATCGGAGAAAATCACAGTTGATCATCTTGCAGGAATTGCTGGTTTTTCAACCTACCATTACTATAAGATCTTCAACCGAATACTTGGTTTATCAGTTATGGAATATGTTACAAGACGAAAACTTCAATATGCCCTATTTGAGCTTAGTAACGGTGATCGAGTGTTGGACATTGCCCTAAAGTATGGTTTTGAAACCCACGCGGGTTTTACCAAGGCTTTTAAAAAGTGCTTTGGGTATCCCCCGAACCTCTATCGCCTTCATGCTCCTATTAGTATTCCACAAAGAGTCAACCTTAAAAAAATGAATGAAATCGGAGGAATTGTAATGCAGCCTAAAATAGTTGAAAAAGATGCTTTTAAAATTGTTGGATATGAATTTAAAACCACTATGAAGAATAATGCCCATACTAGAGATATCCCTGTATTTTGGGATGAATGTGGTTTGGGGGAAAAGAACTACGAAAATATTCTGTATGACTCACAAAATCCACCTAAGCATGGTGAGTACGGCTTATGTGTCAATACAAATGTAGAAACCGATGAGTTTTCTTATATATTCGGAGTAGAAGTTGAAACCTTTGATAAGGCAACACCTGAAATGTATCAGTTGGAGGTTCCAAAAGCCACCTATGCCATCTTTACCTCCCCGGCTGTTGATCCTAAAGAATTCGTGGACTCCATCAAGGGAACTTGGAAATTTATATTGGAGGAATGGTTCCCCAACTCAGGATATGAAATTGATGATGGAAAATTAGACTATGAGTTTTATGACGAGGGATGCCATCCTTGGGTATATAAAAAAATTTCGATGGATATCTACGTGCCAATTAAGAGAAAAAAATAGTACAAAAAAGAATCCATAGCCAGTATCAAGTATTGGTTATGGATTCTTTAATTGTAGCTATTGTTGCTATTGTCCTTTGGTTGACCAACATAGACCTGTATCTATAATTTATAGACTATTACACTCCTTTAGCCTTCAATTGCTCCAACATAGCAACCGTCATCTTAGGAAGATCATACTCTGTTTTAAAGCCCCATTCTTCCTTAGCAGCAGTTGGATCTATGGAATCTGGCCAACTATTGGCAATAGCCTGTCTCATTGGGTCTACATCATAGTCCATCGTAAACTCAGGGATATGCTTTCTGATTTCAGCTGCGATTTCCTCTGGTTCAAAGCTCATTGCTGTTACGTTGAAGGCATTTCTATGCTTTAATTTTGATGTGTCTGCCTCCATTAAGTCGATGATACAATTAACTGCATCTGGCATATACATCATATCCATGTAAGTCCCAGCAGCTATGTAAGATGTGTACTTCTTTTGCTTTAGGGCATCATAGAAGATATTTACAGCATAGTCAGTAGTTCCACCACCTGGCTCTTGGGCATAGGAGATTAATCCCGGGAATCTTACTCCCCTTGTATCTACTCCAAACTTGTGGAAGTAGTAGTCACATAATAACTCCCCTGCTACTTTATTAACCCCATACATAGTTGTCGGTCTTTGAATCGTGTCTTGAGGTGTGTTTACCTTTGGAGAAGATGGTCCAAAGGCTCCAATGGAACTAGGGGTAAAGAATTTACAATTTAATTCCCTAGCCACCTCCAATGTATTCATAAGGCCCCCCATGTTGATATTCCAAGCCATTAATGGATTGTTCTCAGCTGTGGCAGAAAGAAGTGCTGCCATATGTATAATCGTATCTACATTGTGTTTCTTTGCTAAGTCATGTACACCCTTTGCATCGGTAACATCTAACTCTTCAAAAGCTCCAGATTCAACCAATACGTGCCCTGCTCGTCTACTTCTGTTGGTGGCAATGATATTGTCTGCACCATAAATCTCCCTCATTTTAACAACCAGTTCTGTTCCAATCTGCCCTAGGGCTCCTGTTACTAATACTTTTTTCATAAATACACCTCCGAATAATTAAAAATCTATTTAATATAGTTGCCAAAAAAACATATTTTACTACAGTATACCATGTTAAAACTAGAAAAACTAGAATGATAAGATTTATTTTAAATTACCCATCGACTCCCCTATTCCCCCTACTATTTCTTTTTTCTTTTATCCCAATGGTTATATATAACAACAAAGGAACCATAAAAAATATCGGTAGTGAAACAAATAGATATGGATTAACCGTTTTTAAAATTAAATCAAAACGTGGTAATAAAAAAGGCATCAAGACTAATATAAGAATGGCCACAGGGACAGCATAGTTGGCTGGTTTTCCTTTTCCAATAACATCATTTATCACTTCACAGATTATATAATACGTGATGATAAATTTAAAAAAGGTGGTTCCATAAAATGCCCCCAGTAAAAAATAATCTAAACGCTCAATGATATTGCCAATCTCTATTGCTCGAATAGTACTGAAGGGGGCATAGGTTAAGCTCTTTAACGACTCCTCATCAAAGGCTGCAGCCGAAGCCATCGCTCTAAAGGTCAACAGTATTGTTGCAATTATAATTGCAGCAAAGCAATATTTTATGAAATCGGTATTACCTCCTTTACCAACTTTGCCATCCCCCCCTCCATTACCTTTAACGTATTTATATAAAAAAGCCACTGGTAGGATTTGTCCAAATGGAAAATTTATATTAGGTAGGGCCCCTGCTAATACAGGCTTAATTCCACCCACCATAATCGGCAGAAATTTAGTATATTCCAGCTTGGGTATAACTAGCACCAGCAGAAGCACATATACAATGACGATTATAGGTAATAGTAGTTCCATTAACCGGGCCATTACTTCTAGTCCTAATTTGATGGCATATATAGCAGGCACTAAAAAGAAAATTGCAAAAACAATTCCAGGTGTTTCAGGCATGGTGATTTTCCCAAAATAATATACATCCGATACAATCAGACAGGCCAATAGCAAAAAAAATGCTAGATAATATAAGTTTACTAAGTTCCCCAGGAACCTACCCCAATATTGATTGAGGGTTTTTGTCATGGATCAGCCTGGACAAAGGGATAGGGGTAAGTAATGACAGTAAATAACAACATAGGCCATGATGGAGGCCAATATATTAGATATCCAGACATCCCGACCCGCCTCCACTACCCCGGGTAAATAGATTATTGCCGCTCCCCCCAATTGAGCCAAGGCCATCATAAACAATTGCCTATTGGAAATTTGAATTTTATTTTCTTCCATTTTAACCCTCCCTCTTTTCTTTTTTAGTTTTTCATATTTTCTTTAAATAATGCACAAAATATAAATATTGGAGGGAGTTGATTTGTGAAAATGAAAAAGTTTAGGAGAAAAGAGATAAAGAAGCCTAAGAAAATTCTTCCACCTATGCATGAATTGGGGGTGGAGGATATTATTTGTTATGCCGATACTGACCTTTTCAACTGTCTACAGGCAAACATCGAAAAAACAAGAGGACTCCTTAACAATACTGATGATATTGCCATCAGATATTTTGACATATCTACATCCCCCGTTTTAAAAGGCGCTATCATCTATATTAAAGATCTTGTTGACACTGATATTATACAGACCTCAATACTAACACCTTTAACTCTGGGGCTACTTAAGCTTCCTATGGAGGAACGATGTAATCTATTCTACGACATCGATCTGCTCATTAATGGAGTATTGGTTAATGCAGATATAAATACACTTAAAAACAGCCCTTTGATTGTAGAAGCTTTACTTGCTGGTAATTCGATCCTACTTTTCAATGGACATCCATTGGCTGTCTCCGTGAATACCTTGACGGAGGCTGAACGAAAATACGCTGATCCTAAAACAGAGAAGGTCATTAAGGGGCCCCAGCAGGGTTTTGTAGAAAATATAGATGTAAATATTTCTATCCTCAGGAAAAAATTAAAAAGCCAGCACTTTGTGGTGAAGGATCATGTTATTGGTAGAGAGTCTAAAAGTAAAATCAGCATCATCTATCTTTCTAGTATTGCAGATCAAGGGAACGTGGATGAATTGTTTCAGAGATTAGCAGATATTGATATAGACGGTTTTGTTTCATCCCAATATATTGAGGAGCTTGTGACGGATGAACCCACAAAGATATTCTCAACCATCTTCAGTACTGAAAGACCCGACCGGGTAGAGGCTATGTTATTGGAGGGAAGAATCGCCATCCTATGTGATGGAAGTCCTTTTTGCTTAGTTGTCCCCAGTATTATCACTGATTTTTTTATCTCCTCAGAGTCTTATTATACAAGCTACTATCTTGCTAATTTTAATAGGTTATTGAGTTACTTTGGTGCCCTGGTGGTGATGTTTTTACCAGCCACCTATGTGGCTGTCACCACCTTTCATCAAGAGGTGCTGCCAACAAAACTGGCTTTGACCATTGCTGGTACTAGGGCTGGGGTTCCCTTTCCAGCATTTATCGAGGCCTTAATCATGGAGATCGCCTTTGAAGCCCTCAGGGAAGCCGGTACCCTGCTACCCACCCATATTGGACAAACCATCAGTATCGTTGGGGCATTGATTATTGGACAAGCTGCAGTGGAGGCTGGATTAGTATCTCCAGCTGTCGTCATCATCGTTGCAACGACTGCTATTTTTTCCTTTACCATCCCCTATTCTAATTTCAGCAATGGTTTAAGATTAACAAGATTTTTCAACATGACTTTGGCTTCGATTCTTGGTATTTATGGTATTATTACGGCGGCTTTATTAATCGCATTAAATCTCATTTCCATGAGGTCCTTTGGTGTCCCCTTTATGATTCCCTTTGCCCCATTCAGTCTTCAAGAAATGAAGGACTGGGTATTGAGATTTCCCCAATGGGCAATCACTAAAAGGTCCCAACATATAACGAAAAGGAATCTCATTCGTAAATCAAATCAACTGAAGCCAAAACCGCCCCAGTCTTAGGGGGAAAGGAGACAACCCATGAAAAGAAAAATGATGTTATTGCTGGTCCTTTTTCTATCAATCCCTCTAACTACCTCCTGCTGGAGCCGTAGAGAAATTGAAAATATTGGCTTTGTATTAGGCATAGGCATTTCAAAAACTGAAGCAGGTCTCTATAAAATATCACTACAGTTCGCAAATCCTAGTACATTATTATCGGAGGGAAGTGAGACAAGAAAGCAGTACAGCATTATTGAATCAGAGGGGCTCACCATCTTTGATGCTTTTCGAAATACCACATTAATTGCTGGTAGGCGTCCCTACTTTGCCCATGTCAGTGCCATCGTAATAGATGAATCAATCGCTAAAGAGGGTATTTCAAAGGTCACCGGTTTTTTAGTACAGGATATGGAGGTTCGACTGGAGCCCTATATTTTTATCAGCAAACTACCCCCAAATGAAATCCTAGATACACCTAATATTCTGGGGGCAATTCCATCGAATATACTGGAGACTCAAGCAGACAACAATAAATCAAACTCTAAGGTTTATGTGGCCGATTTAAAGGAAACGCTAGAAATCATTAACAATCCAGCAAGTAATTATGTAACTACTTTAGTTGCCAAAGTACCCCCCCCTAGCCCCAATGAACTGTCTATGTTTAAATTATCCTCCATTGCTATTTTTGACAAGGATCTATTGGTGGGTTACTTAAATTATGAAGAGGGACAAGCCTATAACCTAATCACCAATAAATTTAAAAATAGTTTAATTGTCTATGAGTATTATTTAAAAAACGAGCCCCTTACAATAGAAGTTTCAAAGGCCAGTTCAAAGATTACCCCTAGATTTATTGATGACAAAATTTCTTTTGACATAGAAGTCGATGTAGAAGGAAACATTGCAGAAAGAATTCCCCATTTGGGAGTTGATCAAGAATTACAAGTTATAAAAGTTCAAGAGCAGATGAATAAAGTCATTGAAGATAAGCTCAATAAAGCCATTGCCTCCGCCCAAAGGGAGTACAAAGTTGACTATTTTAATCTAAGTGGCAATTTTTTTCGAAAATATCCCGAGGAATTTAAAGAATTTCAGGATAACTGGAATGAGGTATTCTCAGACTGCGAAGTCAATGTTAAAGTGAATAGTACAGTGATCCACTCTGCACTTAATACCAATAAGGGGAGAATATAATGAAGATCCTTCTACCAATAGTAATTACCATTGTGGTGATTATTGATTTTATTAAACTCAATAAAGAGGATAAATCCGTCATTTTCATGTACCTATTCATTGTTGCACTGGCGGCAGCCATCTGTGTTGGAGATCATCTTAATTTAATTTCAACCAATCCATTGGAGGCTTTGATATCCTTCACAAACCCCATCACGCAATGGATTCAGCTTAAGCTACAATAAAAAAACCGTGCTACCATGACACGGTTTTCTTATTGTCATTTTATTTATTTTTCCTTATTTTTCTAGCCACCAGTGAAAATGTCTTTGGAATCCCCTTATCAAAGACCTCACAGGATAAATTTGGTTCCTCCTCTAATGACTGAATCATTAGTCCTTCCTCTGCAACCGCCGTAATGACTTCCCCTAGATTCCATTTTCTAAGGAACACCTTGATGGGTTCTTCTCCCTCTGACATAAACTTAGAGTAGGATATATCCTGTTCCTCTAGGGAAGTATCAAAATAGTCACCCGTCACCTTATGTTTCCGTATTTTAGCAGTAGTCCCTCTAGAGGTGATGAGCTTAGTAGATACAGGATGAAAGTCTCGAAGTACCATTATTCCCTCCTCCTTCAAACTACGATAAAACACATTAAAAAAGGGTTTCAAGTCAGAAAAATAATGTAGTATCCCCATCTCTGCAAAGACAATATCATAATCTCCCCTTAGTTCCTCTTGAGGAATTTCTAGTACATTTGCCAAGATATAATTAATCTTTACACCTGCTGCCTCTGCCAGCTCCATTGCAAACTGCCTATTCCCTTCCGAAAAATCCACCACCGTAACGTCTGCCCCTAATAAAGCTAATGCAACTGCTTTAGTCCCATTGGAACCCATCAAATTCATGATTTTTTTACCCTTCACATCGCCAAATTTACTATGTAGAACTGACAGCGTTTTGGTAGGGTCCCTTAAAATTTTTTTTGCTGCCTCAAGGGGTTCTCCAAACTTCTCTACCCATGCACTATAGGCCGCTTTATTCCAAGCCTCGTGGTTGTTATCATTGCAAACATTACTGATCTGTCTTTCCTTCACTACAAATCCTCCCTTAATTATCATCCTTAATCATTAGCTTTTCCCATTTAAATCCATTCTATGGCAATTTTTTATGTAATACTATGGCTTCACATAGTTAATATTGCTTATCCTCTTAAGCCTCCATTTGGTTGATAATATCAATGATTTTTTTAATTACATCATAGTTTATTTTTGAATCACTTTCCTCTATCTTAAACAGGTTTTTAAGTACAAATTTATCATAAAAACTCATTTTTTCAATACTTATCTCGTAGCCTAATCCTTCCTTGATAAAGGCTTGCTCAACTATCCACTGGGGATAATTGAACTCTAAGAATTCCGAAATTTTTTCTCCACCATCTTTGCTACTGATTAACAAAGCAATATTTTTATCTATTAGCGTTTTCTTATGTTTTTCCATAAATTTTATTATTTTTGATTGAATTTTACCAACATAAATAGATCCCCCAAATATAATTGTATCATATTGATTTATCTCCCCACAGGCCTCTTCCTCAATATCAATCATATCCACTTGCCCCTTAAGTCCTTCTGCAACTAATTTAAGTGCCTTTTCCGTAGCTCCATACTTAGAAGTAAATAAAATTAAGATTTGCATATAACCCCCCCTTGTATTTATCGTAGCACCATATTATTATAATATCGCAGAAATTACGTACTATTATTATTTATTAACTAATCCCAATGTTAATACCATTATCATTATTTTATTTTTTATTGTTTGTACTTTATTAGGCCATACCTCTAGTCCTTCTGCTAAGAATATTTTATACTTTACTTTTTTTCTTATAACAAAGTCTTCCTTCGGAAGATTTAATCGATGACTTATGTTGAAACTCATTTGCGAAAAAGTTCTCTTTTATACTAATTTAATGTAGAATTTTCCTATTCGTTATAAAAATGAATACCCCTACCAAAACGGTAAGGGTATTCATAGCTTTATCATATAAATTATTCTAATTCGTGAACGAACAAACCACTAGCTAATTTTGGCTCAAACCAAGTTGATTTAGGAGGCATAACTTCTCCAACATCTGCAATAGCAAATAATTCTTCCATTGATGGTGGATATAAAGCGAAGGCAACCTTCATGTCTACTTGAGTTCTTCTTTCTAATTCCTTTAATCCTCTGATTCCACCTACGAAGTCAATTCTCTTGTCTGTACGTGGATTTTCGATTCCTAGAACTGGGTGAAGAAGATTCTTTTGAAGAATCGCAACATCTAATCTTTCAACCATATCAGTTTCATCAATGATTTCAGACTTAGCTGTTAACTTGTACCACTTACCATCTAAGAACATACCAAAAGTATGTCTTGCTTCTGGCTTGTATGGCTCTGTTCCTTGAGCTTCTTCCACAGTGAACTTGTCTGAGATCTTTGCTAAGAATTCCTCTGATGATAATCCATTTAAGTCTTGAATAACACGGTTATAGTCCATGATTAATAGCTCTTCATCAGGGAAAATAACAGTCATTAAGAAATTGAACTCTTCGTCACCTTTGTAGTTAGGATTTTGCTCTCTTCTCTTTAATCCTACTTTAGCAGCAGAAGCTGTTCTGTGGTGTCCATCTGCAATGTATAGGTAGTCTACAGTTTTGAAGTTTTCCTCAATAGCATTGATGACTTCTTCTTCATCAATTACCCAAAGAATATGGTCGATCCCATCTACACTCTTGAAATCGTATACTGGCTTGTGATTTTCAATCCAGTTGTAGATTAATTCTTGAATCTCAGCCTTTGAACGGTATGCAAAGAATACAGGCTCTGTATCAGCATTACAATAGTCAAAGTGGTTGATTCTATCTTCTTCCTTTACAGGCCTTGTAAACTCATGCTTTTTGATCGTATTGTCCACATATTCATCGATAGATGAACAAGCAACAATACCTGTTTGTGGTCTTCCGTCCATGATTTGTCTGTAGATATAATATACTGGCTTATCATCTTGGATCATAATCCCTTCAGCTTTGAATCTCTTTAAAGTTTCATTAGCCTTTTCGTATACAATTTTATCATATGGATTGACACTATCATCTAAATCAATCTCAGATCTGCTTACATGTAAATAACTGTAAGGATTTCCTTCAGCCATTTTCTTAGCCTCTTCACGATTCATTACATCGTATGGTAGGGCTGCTACTTTATGTGCTAATTCTGGGTTTGGTCTAACTCCCCTAAAGGGTTTAACTACTGCCATTGTTCATCCTCCTACTTAAAGTGATTTGTGATTATATCAACGATTTCCTCACCAATTCTAGTTTGAGCTTCTTCAGTTGATGCTCCAATGTGAGGTGTTAATGATACTTTATCATGGGTGTATAACTCTTCGTTCTTAGTTGGCTCTTCTTCAAATACGTCAACTGCTGCTCCAGCAATTTTTCCTGAATCAAGAGCTTCCAATAGAGCCTTCTCGCAAACTACTCCACCTCGGGCAGTATTTACAAGGAATGCTCCATCCTTCATCATATCAAATTCTTTCTTAGCAATGGCTGGTCCTTGCTCTTTAATGAAAGGAATATGTAGAGAAATAAAATCAGCAGTCTTTAATAACTCTTCTTTAGATACTGATTGGAATTCGTCTTTTCCTTCTATTTTTCCAGCTACATCATTGTAAATTACCTTCATGCCTAGGGCAGAAGCTTTAGAAGCAACTGATTGAGCAATTCTACCGAATCCGATTAAGCCAAGAGTCTTTCCTGCCAGTTCAATTCCTTCATACTTCTTCTTTTCCCACTTGCCTTGTCTCATGGTAACGTTAGCAATATGGATATGTCTTGCAAGGGCAAACATATGTCCAATTGCTAGTTCTGCTACTGATGCACTACTTGCTAAAGGAGTATTTCTTACTTGAATACCATTCTCCATAGCATATTCAACATCTATATTATCTACTCCTACACCACCACGAATAACTAATTTAAGCTTCTTCGTTTCAAGGGCTGCGTCGATGATTGGCTTTCTAACTTTTGTAGCTGATCTAACTACGATGCAATCAAACTCTTTAATTTTTTCCGCAAGTGCAACTGGCTCGTTAAACTCTTCAACAAGTTCATGCCCTGCTGCTCTAAGAGCATCCATCCCACTTTGCTCCATTCCATCTGCTATAAGAATTCTTGCCATGTTTTCGTCCCCCCTACTATTTTAGGTTTAAAATTTCTTCGATAGTAACTAATAATGCTTTAACTTCATCTAAAGTAGTATCTGCCATGTGGGCAATACGGAAGGTTACGTCCTTTAAGTCTCCGTATCCGTTAGAAATCTCGTATCCTCTCTTATCTAACTCCTTGTTAAGATCTTTAACACTGATTTCTTTAGTATTCTTAATCGTTGTTAATGTATTTGAAGCATACTTTTCCTCTGCTAACATTTCAAAGTGCTTATTAGCCCAATCTCTTACGTATCTAGCCATTTCAGCATGTCTAGCAAATCTGTTTTCAAGTCCTTCTTCAAGAATCTTATCTAATTGATAGTCTAAAGCAAACATATGGGATAATGATGGTGTAGAAGGATATTGATAGTCTTTCTTTTGGATATAGTCATAAATTTCAACAAGATCTAGGTATAATCCTCTGTTTTCTACTTGTCTTGCAGCATCTAAAGCTTTTTGAGATAAAGAACAAATAGCTAATCCTGGAGGTAAACCTAAACACTTTTGAGTAGATGTAATACACACGTCAACGCCAAGCTTATCTACATCAATTTTAGTTCCACCTAATGAGCTAACTGTATCTAAACAGAAGATTACATCTGGATATTTCTTAAGTACTTCAGCAATCTCTTCTACAGGATTCATGATGGCTGTTGAAGTTTCGTTGTGGGTGATTGTTACTAAATCATATTTTCCAGTTGCTAAAGCTTCTTCTACCATTTCTGGTGTAGTAGGTTGTCCTAATTCAGAAGAAAACTTATCAGCTGGAACCCCATTAGCCTTAGCCATCTTGTACCAACGATCTCCGAAGGCACCAACAGAGAATACTGCCGCTCTTTTTCTAGTACAACAACGGATTGCTCCCTCCATTAAACCACTACCTGAAGTAGTCGATAATAGGATCTCGTTTTCAGTAAACATTAATTTTCTCATTTTGTCAGAGATACTACGTTGTAATACAGATGCAGCCTTAGAACGATGTCCAATCATTTGTGTTCCCATTTTTTCTAATACATCTGGTGCTACATCAACTGGTCCTGGGATAAAAAGTCTTTTGTGCATAATAAAAAGCCTCCTTTAGATTAAATTAAACAAATCTTTCTATGTAATTAAAAATTATAACAAGCAGCTTACCTATGCCTATAGTTTATAAAACTCTTGTCAAAGTCTGCTGCAAATTATGGGCCTAGTAATTTCTCCCATAAAAAAGACCATAGTAAAAAATGTATGGTATTTTCTTACGGAGCCTATTTTAATTTACCCTAAAAATCAAAAAAATATTTTATAATCATATTGTACAAGTTTAACTATTAGATTGCAATATATTCTATTAGTTTTTATAAATATAGTATTTTTTATGAATATTCACATTTTTTTACCACATTATAGAGAATTTCCCCAAACCTTATTTAGTATACATCATTACTGATTATATACAGAAGCTTGGGGAATTTTCTATTATCTTAGAATTTTTGATATTATTAAACATACTATGAAACATGATATACTTCCTTATGGACTTCTTTGATCACTTCCCTTGCTTCCACCTCACCCAATGAATTGGGATAAGACATCAATAATAGTGAAACAGCTTCTTTTCCCGTTCCATAGGAGGGTTGAAGATACTCTATTGAATTCAACTTAAATCCAAGGGATTCATAAAATTTAATCCGTTTCCTAGAAATATCGTCCTCTGGGTATTCCACCTCAAGGATTACCTTTCCTTTATCCTGCTCAAGAAGATTTTTCATCATCTTTCTTCCGTAGCCCTTCCCCCGATATCCTTCTTCCACAGCCAAATGTTCTACAAATATAAAGTCCCCTAAGTTCCAGTAGCATAAAAAACCCACCAGTTGCTCCCCCTCATAATAAGGGGTAATATGATAGGCATGTAGCATTAGTAAATTCCTCTGAGCCTCTTTGCTTCTCCTCTCATTAGGAGGAAATGCTTCCTCTAGAATATCCCATATTTTTTCAAAGTCCTGCATAATACCTTGCTCCTTTATATAAGTACAGATATATTTGTAAGACAAAAAACATTTTTTTACAGATAAAAAACTATGAAAATTTAGCAATTAATCTGCACTCCCATAGTTTTTCACAATAAAATCCTTTAATTTTGATATTTTCCCTTATGAAAAGACTTGAAATAGGACTTATTACCTTTTATTAATTTCCCCTAATAATTTCTATATCGTATCCATCAGGATCTGTTACGAAATAGTATCTTGGAGGACTCCCTGGCAGTCCCATCAGTTTTGTAACCGTGTAGCCCATCTCCATATGCTTTTCTCTAGAGGCTTCTAGATTTTCTGTTGCAACAGCCATATGGCTAAAACCATTTCCAATAACATAAGGCTCTTCTGGGTTGTAGTTATAGGTTAATTCTATTTCATAATGACCTTCTTCATCACTTAGAAATACTAACGTAAATTCATTGTCTGGAAAATCCTTTCTTCTCGTCTCCTTAAAGCCTAGCGCCTCTTTGTAAAATGCTAGAGATTTTTCTAAATCCATTACTCTAATACAAGTATGGAGCATTTTGTATTGCATAAAATACCTCCCTTATGATTTTTAGTAGGTTGATGTCTAAATTTTGTCTACATTCCCTTGTATTATATATTCATCATAAGATCCCTATTCCCTTCTAGTCCATATAAATTAATTAGGACTAGTATTTGGATGTAATATAATATATTTACTCCTAATTTTCCCTCCTAAAAAACTATTGACTTTTCTAGTTAAGCACAATAAAATATAAAAGAATTGAATAGCAGTGGATGAAGATTATTGGAGATATCTACTAAGATAACCGTAGGAGAAAGACACTACCCAGCAAACCAGTAGTGTTGAAGCTTTCAGGTCTGATACAATAATTTGACACACCCCTGGAGAGACTACATAAATATGTGGCATCAAAGAAGCAACCCATTTCAAGAAGACTGGGGAATCTTTCAGATAAAAGGACAGGGAGTAGCGTAGCGTGTTTTTGTGCTACCTACTCCCTGTCTATTTTTTTTGCCCTTTAAGTAGTTGTCAGCTAAGGAACTCATACGAAGCTTAAAAGAAAGGATTGAGAAATTAATGAGTGCAATATTAAGAGAAAATGTCACAGAAAAAAAAGCAGTAAAAAATCCGTTATCTAATCAGGAAACAAAGAGTCTAAAAAAGGAAATTGGCCTTGCTGATGCCGTTACTATGGTAGTGGGTGTCGTAATCGGTTCGGGTATCTTCTTTAAGTCTTCTTCAGTATTTTCCAATGCCAGTACGCCTCTACTGGGGATTCTAGCCTGGATACTTGGAGGGGTAGTTACCATTGCCTCTGCCCTTACGATTACTGAAATTGCCACTGCTATCCCTAAAACCGGTGGGATCTTTGCTTATCTAAAGGAACTATATGGTGAAAAGTGGGCATTTTTATTTGGGTGGGTACAATCTATCATTTATGTCCCTGGTGTAACAGCAGCACTATCTATTGTCTTTGTTACACAAGCTACATTTTTTATTCCTCTAACAGAAGTACAACAAAAAGTATTAGCAATTTTTATGATTTTCCTTATTATATCAATTAATATTATCTCTACTAAGCTGGGTAGTAAGGTGCAGGTAGTTTCTACTATTGCCAAACTTATTCCAATAATTATTATCATTGGATTTGGCTTGATCAATGGTAATGCAGGTGCAGTTTCTGCTGTAGCCGCTGCTGGTAAAAGCACTACTGGTATTGCTGGATTTGGTGCAGCCATCCTGGGAACCCTATGGGCTTATGACGGTTGGGTTGGAGTAGGTAACATGGCAGGAGAATTAAAAAATCCAGGTAAAGACCTTCCTAGATCAATCATTTTAGGGCTTAGTATGATTATCGGAATATATGTACTAATTAACCTTGCTATTATTAATATTATCCCTGTACATCAGGTAATGGCTTCTGGAACCCCTGCTTCCGATGCAGCAATCGTTCTTTTCGGAAATGGTGGTGCAGCTTTAATCGCAGGAGGAATTATGGTTTCAATCTTCGGCGCAATGAATGGCTACTTGATGACTGGTGTTAGAGTTCCTTTTGCAATGGCACAGGATCGCCTATTCCCCTTTGCCAATACCCTCGGTCAAGTTAATAAGAAGTTTGAAACTCCTTTAGCTTCTTTTATTATGGTGGGAATTTTAGCTGTCCTTTATGTGCTTAGTGGTTCCTTCGAGATTCTTACCACTTTAGCAATGTTTGTAGTTTGGCTATTTTTCATCATGACGGTATCAGGGATTTTTATTTTAAGAAAGAAATTTAACCATCTTCCTAGAACCTATAAAGTACCCTTATATCCTGTAGTACCATTAGTGGGAATTGCTGGAGGAATCTACATCATTGCCAGCACCCTTATTACTGATACATCAAATGCTCTATTCGGTATCGTGATTACTATGGTTGGTTTTCCTGTTTATTTAGTGATTAAGAAAATCTACAGGGCATAAAAAAGTTTATACTCAAAATATATTACCTATCAACTTATTTCCGAACTCCCCTCATCATATGAAGGGAGTTTTTTCCTATCATTGGACTTACTTAAGGATATCCTCAAACTAAGAATTGGGTTTTTTTGTATTTCTTATTGACATTGATATAAAGGAACTATATAATGTAATTCTTCTGTTAAATTTTCAGACTAATATTTCCAATCCTTTCTACTACCTTTACTTAAATGCTTATTTTCTTATTTTTTACTTTTCTATAAAGGAGTGATTAGATGATTGAGGTTGAAGGCTTGTACAAAAGCTTTAAGGTTGCCCAGCGAAATGCAGGTGTAACAGCTGCAATTAAATCCATATTTAATCCCCAATACAAAACAGTCCAGGCTCTAGAAGACATTTCATTTACCATTGATGAAGGAGAAATCGTTGGCTATATAGGTCCCAATGGGGCCGGAAAATCCACAACTATCAAAATAATCAGTGGCATCCTAGTCCCCGATAGTGGGAAATGTAGTATTCTTGGTAATACACCTTGGAAAAATCGTATTAATCATGTGAGGAACATCGGTGTTGTTTTTGGACAACGATCACAATTATGGTGGGATGTTCCTGTAATGGATTCCTACTATCTCCTCAAAGATATTTATAAAATCCCTGAAACAACCTTTAAAAGTAACCTCGACTTACTTACCGCAACCCTTGATTTATCTGCTTTACTTTCAACACCTGTTCGACAACTAAGCCTCGGTCAAAGAATGCGTTGTGAAATCGGAGCTTCCCTACTACACGACCCCAAAATATTATTTCTTGATGAACCCACAATCGGACTAGATGCAGTATCTAAAATGGCAGTCCGTAACTTTATTAATACGATTAATCAAGAGAAAAAAGTAACTGTTATTTTAACAACCCATGACATGAGTGATATTGAGGCACTGGCAGAAAGAATCATCCTCATTGGGAAAGGTAAAAAACTGATGGACGGCACCTTGACCGAATTAAAGAATCGCTTTGTAACCCACAAAACAGTTACAGTGGATTTTGCCGCAAGTACGCAGGATCTATCTATAAAAGGAACAACAGTCTTATCTCGAACAAAGGAAAGAATATCTTTAGCGGTGGATTTAGAGACGATTAAAGTATCAGATGTCATCAGTATCTTATCCCAAAACTTTGATATAAAGGACGTTGCCGTTAATGCCCAGCCAGTGGAGGAAATCATTGTAGACTTGTATAAGGAGTTTCAGATATGAAGGCCTATTATTCCTTTTTTAAGATGAGATTACTAAAGGGACTACAATATAGAACCGCCGCCTTAGCCGGTGTCTTTACTCAGTTTTTCTGGGGCTTTATCTTAATTATGGTCTTTGAAGCCTTTTATCGCAGTACTTCTAGTCCACAGCCCATCTCCCTTCAGGAGCTAATACAAGTCATATGGCTACAACAAAGCTTCCTAGTTTTTGTTATGCTATGGTTTAGGGACAGTGAATTATTTAGCCTCATCACCAGTGGGAATATCGCCTATGAACTATGCCGCCCTACCAGCTTATATGGATTTTGGTATGCAAGACTTATTGCCCAGCGACTATCGGGAGCAATATTAAGGTCTCTTCCTATTATTTTAGTTGCCTCTCTACTCCCAAATCCCTATGGATTTTCTTCACCTGTAAGTTTATTTTCCTTTGGACTTTTCTTTGTTGCTTTAACTTTGGGTTTGATTTTAATTGTTGCAATTTCCATGTTAATCTATATCTTCACCTTCTACACCATGTCACCGACGGGTTCCCTCTTAATTTTTGGTGTCCTTGGCGAGTTTTTTGGAGGTTTAATTTTACCTGTACCCCTTATGCCTCCTTTACTAAAGAGCATTGTCTACATCCTTCCTTTTAGGTATGTTGCCGACTTACCCTTTAGGATTTATGCTGGAAACATTGGCATACATGAGGGTCTACAGGGAATCGGTATTCAGCTACTATGGATCTTCGTTTTATTGTCTCTAGGTAATTTATGGATGAAAAATGCACTAAAGAAAGTTATTATACAAGGGGGTTGATGAGTTGAAACTCTACTTTAAATATATGAAGGTACTTTTTAAGAGTCAGATTGAATATCGAACCTCCTTTATACTACTTTCTATAGGACAATTTTTTATTCCCTTTTTAGTATTTGTTTCGATTTTCCTATTGTTTCAACGTTTCCCTAATTTGGCTGGTTGGTCCCTATACGAGGTTGCCCTATGTTATGCCGTGACCCATATAGGTTTTTCCCTCAGCGAATGCTTTGCTAGGGGCTTTGATTCCTTTTCAGGTATGATAGTCAGGGGGGAATTTGACAGGCTTTTAGTAAGACCCCGTACAACATTTCTACAGGTCTTGGGATCAAAATTTGAGTTCACTCGTGTCGGTAGGTTGTTACAGAGTTTAATGGCGCTAGTTTATGCCCTACTAAATCTCGATATTGTCTGGAGTTATGATAAGATCATCACTCTAGTGTTAATGATTGCAAGTGGAGTATTTATTTTTACTGGTATCTACCTTTTATCGGCTACTTTTTGTTTTTGGACCATAGAAGGATTGGAGGTAATGAATATCCTCACCGACGGTGGTAGGGAAATGTCTCAGTACCCGTTAAGTATCTATAAGGAGGGAATTAAAAAATTCTTCACCTATATCATTCCCTTTGGTACAGTTAACTATCTTCCTCTCTTACACATCCTTAATCGAGCTGAAGGTAATAAATTTTTATATATGATTTCCCCTTTATATGGGATGGTATTTATTATTCCCTGTATCTTTGCTTGGAACTATGGGGTAAAACATTATAAATCTACAGGTTCCTAAAATAACTTTGTCTTCTTGATACTACAAAAAGCCAGCATCCTTATATATTTCATATACGTAAGGATACTGGCTTTTGTTATTCATATTTTTATTAATATCACTATACAGTAACTTTAGCTAGCTTATTCAAACTTGCCTGTTGTTTTGATGCCAGATTATATAAATAGGTCATTACAGCGTTTCTAGTGACAATCCCAACAAAAATGTTATTGTCATCTACTACTGGAACGAAGTTTTGATTACTGATTAGATTAAATAAGTCTTCTATATCTGAATTAATGGATACAGCTCGATTATTCATATGTTTTGGTACATCCCTTAGTCTAATTTCATGGGTTCCCTGAAACGTTAGTCCTGGTGTGTTTTTTAACATCCATAGTAAATCCCCTTCTGTCAGTGTAGCCACATATTGACCTTCGTCATTAATTAGAGGAATGGCTGAGTATCTGTGGTACTCCATTTTTTCAAGTGCTTGCCTCATGGTTGCATTACAAGAAAGACATACACTCTCCTTTTTCGGTGTTATAAAAAAAGCAATATTCATATAAAACTCCTCCTTAACTCTATGGCCTCCGCCATACGTTTACATCATATGCTATCAATTTGGGTTTGTTGTCCAGTGGAATCAGCTTAAGGTACGGTATTTATATTTTTTTTAATTTTATTAATACTTCTATTATACCGTGGATTTCTAAATAAAGAATATATAAATTCTTAAATATATTTAATTTCTACACCCATTTATTTACATACCCCTTTATAATATTGTTTTTTCAACAGTCCATTTAATTTATGACTCCTAAAGCAATTTCTTTGTTGAAATCAGTTATCATTAAATCGTTGTCTTCTTTTTAACAATATGATATAATATTAGTGTTCACTTATCTTTATACATAAATTAAGGTAGTGTAAAGTAGGTTATGAAAAACTAGAGTAAGAAAAATAGCACTAACTAAAGCATTAGGAACTTCAAATCCATATTAGTTAAGTGTCTAT
>NZ_JAFBEE010000012.1 GCF_016908555.1 Alkaliphilus hydrothermalis | reverse complement strand
TAGAAATGATCTGTGCCTCCGTAGGAATAAGTCTTCTACATGCTAAACCCTATACCCCTACATCAAAAGGGAAAATAGAGAGGTTTTTTAATACCTGAGTGTTGCTGCAAGTCTACGAGGGTCCACGTCTGCATAATTCTCTTCTCTATAGTATCTTCTTTATTATCTTGTGCAATATGCTTAACAATGTCTTTATGATTATAATATCAAAGGCTATCTGCCCCACTGGGAAGTTTATTTATATCTATTCTATAGACCTCCCTTACAAATACTATTTATTTTTCACAACATATTTATCTACTTCATTATAACGTATCTTTTCAATAATTTTGCCATTTTCAGCAAGTATAGCATACAAGAATAAATGTTCTCCCTCTTTAGTTTGAATAATTACTCTCCACACATCGTCCCAAGATCTATATGGTTCCTTTACATACCACGAATCCAATTTTATTGCCTCTGTATTAAATTTTTCTAACTGAGCAGATGATATTTCAAGCTCGGCATCTTGATATGCAATACTTATAGCTTCTTTTTCTGATATACTATTGTTGACACAAGCCAATAAGTTGAACAAGATAAATAATAGAATTACGCTACAAATTATCTTTTTCATAATACCTCCATTAATTTTCAAGATTTTTTATTGCATTTTTTATATCCAATAACCCATAACCATAATATTTATCTACCCCTTTAGCTCCTAGATCCTTAGCACTGGACTGTAGAATATTTTTTATTTCCATTGGAGTTAGTGTATTATCTATAGATTTTAGTATTGCAGCTGCTGCTGTTACTTGTGCTACAGAATAGCTAGTACCTGTAGTAATTCCTTTGCTCGTTTCAATATCTTCTCCCAGTGCAACAAGAATTAAATGTTCTCCAAAGCTAGAAAAATTAGATTTTAATCTATTTTTATTTATTGATCCTACCCAAATAACAGGTAAATTGTTTAGTAAAGTGCCCTCTATTTGAGTACCGTCATTTCCTACGGAGGCAACTATTAACACATCTTTTTGACTTGCGTACTCAATAGCCTCTACAATATCATTATTTACACTTTTCATAGCTATGCTTAAGTTTATAATATTTGCTCCATTATCTACAGCCCACTTTATTCCCTCTGGTATAAACTTATCTTTTGTATTGCCATAATCATCAAAAACTTTTACGGGTAGCACTTTTATATGTTCATTATGAATCATTACTTCATTAACAACATCGAAGATTATATCCGTGATTATAGTTCCATGCCCCAGCTTATCGATAGGTGGCTCTTCTGTGTTTATAATATTTCTACCTTTTATTAATAACCTATCATTGTAATTATAAATATCTACACCACTATCAATTATACTAACGATGGTTTTACTTCTACTATTTTTTACATCTACTGGTCTAGCATTTATTATATCAAATAAAGTTTCTGTTTTACGTACATTAGTAGACGCTATATAAGTAAGTCCAACAGCTAGTATTCCCATTATAATTAAAATATAGTGTTTTTTCATTCCAACACCTCGCTTCCAAATATTATTAAAAATGCAGGGAAAATACTTATCCCTGCATCCTTATTGTAATTTATAGACGTTCACCCGTTACTGCATCAATTAATATCGGTATATTATTATTAATTTCTATTTTCCATGCTGGTTTGAAATTAGTAATATTATCATCGTTAATATCAGGAGATTGATAGACAAGTTCTATATTAGATATTGCTACTTCTTTTGGTAAGTTCCACTTAATATTCTTCTGATTTTTTAATTTAGATAAAGCTACTTCAACATTTATATGATTTCTACTTTCTCCGAACTCTTCTAAATCATGCCATAAAAACTGTAGGTGATTAACACCACTCTCTCCAACTTCAACTATTATTCCTTCGCCATTTATACTTGATATTTCTGTCCCGTTATAGTAATGACTAAATATAACTGAATACTCCATTACTTCTTCTTCTAAAAATTCCTCACGATCTGATGTCATGGTTGCTCTTGTAACCTTATACACATCTTTTACTTTTGCATCTCTTGGTAAAAGACCATTAACCTTTAAAAATTGTTTTGCCTTTTCTACTGCTACTTCTTCGTTAAAACTCACTTTTTGTGCGTCTTCTATACTCTTGCTCTTATCCCTAAATATTAATCCGCCATTTTTTAATATTTTTACTTCCTTATTTTTATTATTGATGATATGATTACCTTCTTCATCGTATCTCTCAACTCGTAAATCATGAGTTCCTCCTATCAGCCTTTCTGCAATTGCACTTCTATTGATATCTATCGGTGATACTTTTAAATTTTTTAATGATTTATTATTCGGAATATAAGTATTTAACAATTTAAACTTGGTTTTTTCTGATTCTATACTTGTTGGTAAGTCTTGATTACTACTACTTGCAAGAGAAAAATCATTTGAAACTAAAGATATTGGAATAGCAGAAGACGTCCCCGACTTCTGATATAGATCAAATGTATATGCACCAGTTGTATTTGCAGTTAAGCCAGTCCAAAATCCTGGTAAATAGTCACCTGCATTACCTCTATGTACAAGACTCGCCCATGTTATTGATACAATTGAAGTATTAGCATTTTTCCATGAATTTAAAATTGTCTCAGGCTTTCCAGTGTAGTAGCTAATTTCTGTTGCATTATTAAAAAAACTATTAACAATAGAACTATCGTTGTTGTCTCCAGGTGCACTTCCATAGTATCCTAAAATTCCATGTACCCTATTAGTACCTAGCATAGTTTTTGCCCAAAGTTGAGCTGTATTTTCATTATTATAGAAGTTGCCTCTTCCTTGTGTACCATAGTTTAACTGTCCACATCCAGCTATAAATACCCACTTTAGATTTGTGTTCCATTTAGACCATGTTGTATACGAATCTTTTTTAGCAGTATTGATTTCATTAGTACTATAGTACGAACCATCTTTCATGCTCGCATTTGATTCAGCTGAAATACTACTTATTGTTGATCCATCAATAGGATTACTAATCGTGAGCTCTGTATCACTATATCCATGTCCCGATAGATATAAAAAAGCGCTATTACTAGCATTGATTATATCAGATGCAGTTGGTCTATTACTAGAATTGTGTGTAGTTTTATAACTATGTCTAGTATAGAATAAGTTATCCATATGATACACAAACCTTTGTGCATCATAATCACCATATTCACCTAGGTAAAATGCCGAATAGGTTTTGTTTGTGTTGGCAAAAACATTGTTTGGTAAAACAACTAAACTCAAAACAATGGATAAAATCAATAAATTAAACATACGTTTCTTTTTTATTTTATTCATTTTTAACACCCTCTCTTTTATATAGTATACTATATTGCTCTTAAATTTTACTATATGATTCATAATTTATCAAAGTTTTTTCACCGCAAATTTTTACAAAACATACTAGAATAAAACACCTGCCTCTAATAGATGTTTCATCATAGTATTTACCTGTATATAGTACTTCCTGATATAAGATGTCGTTACCATACACCACCTCACAGCTCTTGCCAACCTCTCCCCTACTTCTGGCTATATATATTCATACGCAACACTATACATACTAACATAAGGAAACATCACTTAATAGCCTTCCAGAAATAGAAGGATGGAAACCTATACAAATTTGAATCTAAATTTTGTAGGTACAGTACAAAGAATCTATTAAAATTAATAAAACCGAGTCAATATAATAGTTACTTGGACTCGGTTTTATTATTCAACTAGCTCTTTTAGACATAGAAATAGGACTAACTAATATAATAGTCAGTCCTATTTTTATGTGTATTACTCGTTTTCTATTTTCTCTTTTTCTATTATCTTTTTCGAATCGTTTACCAATTCATTGAAAGCTTTAGCATCTTCTAATTGATAATCTTGCATTAAATCAACAATAGCATTATTTGCGCTATTTGTGATATCTTCATAACCTTCTTCCGCAAGCCTATCCATTAGATTGTCATATAATTGATCCATTCGGTCCTTAAATTCACCCATTTTCTCAACTCCCAATATTCAAATCCTTACATTCACTTTTCAAGAATGATCTTACATCATTCCCATGCCACCCATTCCGCCTGGCATACCACCAGCTGGCTCATCTTCTTTAATGTCTACAATCGCACTTTCAGTCGTTAACAACATAGCAGATACAGAAGCTGCGTTTTGTAAAGCTGATCTAGTTACCTTAGTTGGGTCAACGATACCTGCTGCAATCATATCCACATATTTTTCGTTTAGAGCATCGAATCCTACTCCTACTTCTGCATTCATTACCTTCTCAACGATTACAGATCCTTCTAATCCTGCATTAGCAGCAATTTGTCTTACTGGCTCTTCTAATGCTCTTCTGATGATCTTAACCCCTGTCTTTTCGTCGCCTTCAGTAGTCTCTAATAACGCCTCTACTGCTGAGATCACGTTGATTAATGCTGTACCACCACCAGCTACGATTCCTTCTTCTACTGCTGCTCTAGTAGCGTTAAGAGCATCTTCTATTCTTAGCTTTCTTTCCTTAAGCTCTGTCTCAGTAGCAGCTCCAACTTCGATTACAGCTACTCCACCAGATAACTTCGCTAATCTTTCAGAAAGCTTTTCTTTATCAAAATCGGATGTTGTTTCTTCTAACTGTGCACGTAATTGGTGTACTCTATCCTTGATGGCCTTTTCGTCTCCAGCACCTTCAACGATAGTCGTATTTTCCTTATCTACTTTAACAGTTCTAGCTGTTCCCAACATGTCCATAGTAGCAGTCTTTAATTCATAACCTAATTCTTCAGAGATCACAGTTGCACCTGTTAGGATAGCAATATCCTGTAACATAGCCTTTCTTCTGTCGCCGAAACCTGGGGCCTTCACAGCTACACACTCAAAGGTACCTCTTAATTTATTAACAACGATTGTTGCTAATGCTTCACCTTCGATATCTTCAGCGATGATTAATAGCTTCTTACCTTGTTGAACGATTTTCTCAAGGACTGGTAGGATTTCTTGGATGCTGCTGATTTTCTTATCTGTGATTAAGATGTATGGATCATTTAATACAGCTTCCATTTTTTCAGTATCAGTTACCATGTATGGAGATAAGTACCCTCTATCAAATTGCATACCTTCTACAACAGATAAAGTAGTTCCCATAGATTTAGATTCTTCGATGGAGATTACGCCATCCTTACCTACCTTTTCCATTGCACTAGCAATTAATTGACCGATTTCTTCTTCACCAGCAGAAATAGCTCCTACTTGAGCAATGGCTTCTTGGCTTTCGATTGGCTTAGAAATCTTCTTTAATTCAGCTACAGCTGCATCAACTGATTTTTGAATACCTTTTCTTAAAATCATTGGGTTTGCACCAGCTGCAACGTTTTTAATACCTTCACGGATGATTGCTTGTGCTAATAAAGTAGCAGTAGTCGTACCGTCTCCAGCCACATCATTAGTCTTTGTAGCGACTTCCTTAACTAATTGTGCTCCCATATTTTCAAATGTATCTTCCAACTCGATTTCTCTAGCAATGGTAACACCATCGTTTGTAATTAATGGAGAACCGAACTTCTTATCAATTACAACATTTCTTCCCTTTGGTCCTAATGTAACTTTTACTGCATCCGCTAACTTATTTACACCCGCTTCTAACGAACGACGAGCTTCTTCTCCAAACTTAATCTCTTTAGCCATGAAAAATACCTCCTTAACGATTTTGTAGTATGTTTTTCTGTTTCTTTTTTTATAATTTTTAATAACTCTTTATTTTCTTTTAATTCATTAAGTAATCTCTAGTCAAAGAGCCTATTCTACGATCGCTAGAATATCATTTTGTCTTAAGATGGTATATTCAACTCCATCATGCTTTACTTCTGTACCAGCATATTTAGAGAATATTACTCGATCTCCAACTTTAACTTCCATTATTACTTCTTTACCTTCAATCATCCCACCTGGTCCAACAGCCATTACCTCAGCCATTTGTGGTTGTTCCTTTGCACTACCAGGTAGCACGATTCCACTTTTCGTTTTTTCTTCTGCTTCTAATCTCTTGATTACAACTCTGTCACCTAAAGGTTTAATGTTCATGAAATTAACCTCCTTAAATTTTTTATTTATTTTTTCAAGCTTATTTTGCAATTTGTTAGCACTCATAATTAATGAGTGCTAATTACATTTATAATGTTATATAAAAGTAATAGACCTAGCAAATGCCTCTACAGGTTAATATATCCTTTCTAAGCAGTTTATAATCAATTAGAGACGTTTTTTTTGTTATTTCACTTATTTTCTAATTATTTTACACTCTCCTGAAGGATACCATTAAAAATGTACTAAAGTCAAAGCAAATCATCATAAAGGTTATGCCTAAGCACCTTTCTATAGAGTATCCACCACAATATAGTTCCCCAATAACAGAAAAAATCCCCAATAGAAGAGGATTTCTTTTTAAAGTATACTGTCTATTAAAACAGGCCACCGACTAAACTGAACAAACCATCAACTAACTCCATCATCTTCTGTAGATACGGCTGAACAAACGGGAAAAAAATCGGTAAGAATACGGCTGGTATCATGTTTCCAACCTTAATCTTTTTGATCTCTAATACATTACTGGAGATCCCCATAATCAATAGTCCCCCGATAGCAGACATTTCAGCAATTACCCCAGCAGTTAAAAAGTCCTTAATAAAGGTGGCAGAGAGGGTTATGATTCCTTGATAAATGAATACCGCAGCAGCCGACATAGCAACGCCTATTCCTAAAGTAGAGGCAAATATAATAGCAGAAACCCCGTCAATCAAAGATTTAGCATATAGGGTCTCATGATTTCCTGTTAATCCACTCTCTAATGAACCAACAATCGCCATAGCCCCTACGCAGTAAATCAAACTGGCAATGACAAATCCCTTGGCAATTGTCCCTTCGCCTTTACTAAACTTCTTTTCTAAAAACTTCCCCGTCTTTTCAAGCTTGTCCTCTATAGCTAAAGCCTCTCCGATAATACTCCCCAGCACGAGGCTAAAAATCATCAATAAAATGTTTTGACTTTTTAACGCCCCAGATAGTCCAATGACAAATACACTTAGACCTAATCCCTGCATGATTGTTGTTTTATAGCTATCAGGAATCCCTTTTCTTAAAAGAATTCCTAAAACCCCACCTACTGCTATTGCTACAGCATTAACAATTGTACCCATCATTCTTTCTTGTCCCCCTTACCAATCCCTAGTTCTCTTCCATAATAGAATAGATATTGCTGGGCGTATCCAGCATGTTGTCCAAACTTTTCCTTTGCAAATCGCTGTATTTCACCTCCTGGGGTTTCTATTTTAAAGTAAAAATGCTCCATCAATCTTTTCACCCAAACATCTATCGGAAAAGCCTCTAGCTTCCCTAAAGAAAAGAAGGCAATACAGTTTGCAACCTTTGGTCCTACTCCCTTTAATTCTAAGAGTTTTTTGTGATAATCCCCTTCTTTGGGATTTAGGAAATCCTCCATTTGCAAATTCCTTTCAGCAAATTCTTGGGCTGTCCCAATGATATAGGCTGCTCTATATCCCGTATTGCAATCCATTACTTCTTCTTTTGTCAGTTTTGCCAACACCTCTGGCCTAGGAAAAGAATAATATTTCTTACCTTCATAAGTGCCGATCAGGTCCCCGTATCTTTCGCTAAGAAGATTGACTATTTTTTTAATTCTTGGAATGTTATTATTTGCAGAGATAATAAAGGAAACGATGGTTTCCCATAATTCTTGTCTCAGTATACGAATTCCCCCACCAAATTCAGTGGCCTCCATCATGACAGGGTCTTCTTTAATAAGTCTAGATTTTATGTCTGTATAGTTTGTAGATAAGTCAAAATATTCTGTCCAAATATTTTGAAAATCCTTCAGGTTAGTATTATCGAAAACAATTTTGTTATCTTCTTTTTTTACATTTAGTATCCTATTATATGCCACACCAGTATAGCTACCATCCCTCGCTTGATCCCAGCGAAAGCATTGTCCACATTCAAAGACATGTTTAGGTTCAAAATCTACCGCTCCCTCTAAGATTACCTTGTTGTCCATTTCTAGTAAGTTCAGCTTCATGATAACCCCTTTCTCTCTCGAATCCTTCTACTATGCTGGCAAATACCCAGCCTTCAATCCTCTATCTATCATAACATAATTTGTCGAATAAGAGTATAAAATATCCTTCGAGTTCCGCCAACCCAAAGCTCTACCCTTCATAAATCATCTTCTTCGTCATGCCACCATCTACTGTAAAGTTGCTACCAGTAATAAAAGCAGCCTCAGGCGATGTTAAATATAGACATAAACTTGCCACATCTTCTGGCTTTCCCACCCTCCCCACAGGATGTTGCTGATGATCAACAGGTCTTAAATCCTCATAATCTCTCAAATCTATCCAGCCCGGGCTGATGGAGTTGACCCTTATGCCATACTGCCCCAAGGATACTGCCAGCCCATGGGTTAAGGCTATGACACCTCCCTTTGATGCTGTATAGGCTTCTGTAAAGGCTTCCGACATAAAGGCCCTTGTTGAAGCTATATTAATGATGTTTCCCCTCTTCTGTAGCTTCATGATGGTGCCGCAATGTTTTGCACATAAAAAACTTCCCGTTAAATTAATACCTATGATCTTATTCCAAGTCTCCAGTGACATCTCCAAAGGATTTTCTTCATAAAAGGATATAGCAGCATTGTTAATCAATGTATCGATTCCTTCATATAATCTGATGGTTTCCGATACCATATATTTAACATCCGATTCCTTTGAAACATCGGTCTTAATGAAGGTTGCATCATATCCTAGACTCCTCATATCCTCCTCCACTTTTCCACCAGTCGCTTCATTGACCTCAGCAATAACCACCTTTGCCCCTAGTTTTCCATATGCCATTGCAATACTTCTACCTATTCCTTGTCCTGCACCAGTGACAACGACTCTTTCCTCAAGATAAGTCATTTTTTCCTCCTCCTTTTAAACTACTCCATCTTCATATGCAGTACTTATTCGCCTTACTCCCTATAAATCCTCTTATGCAAATTAATTATGTATTGCTAGTTTATAGCTTCTTTAGAAATTTTTGTATTTAACCCAATAAAAAAATCTAAAGATAAAATTTCTTTAGATTTTTTTATTGGATGCAAATCATTTTAATAACCGAATTATTTGCATAAAAAAATCGGGCTATTAACCCGATTTTTTATCTATCTAAAATTTAGATTAGTACCATCCTCTAAACTTCATAGCAACTGCAATTCTCTTGATTGACATCATGTAAGCAGCTGTTCTCATGTCCACACCGTGCTCTTCTTTTAAAGACCAAATTTCATCAAAAGCTTTAACCATTAATTGCTCTTGCTTAGTTTGTACTTCCTCGAAAGACCAAGTATATCTCATTAAGTTTTGTACCCACTCGAAGTAAGATACAGTAACTCCACCAGCATTAGCTAAGATATCAGGAATTACGATAATTCCTTTTCCGTGTAATACCTTATCAGCTTCTGGAGTTGTAGGTCCGTTAGCACCTTCACTTACGATTTTAGCTTTAATTTGGTCTACGTTCTTAGAAGTAATTTGGTTTTCTAAAGCACAAGGCATTAAGATATCACAATCAACTGTAAGAACTTCGTTTCTATCTAATTCTTGAGTTGCTCCTGGGAATCCTTTAACTTTTTTGTTAGTAGCAACATAAGCCATTAATTCTTTAATATCTAAACCATTTTCGTTGTAGATGCAAACAGAAGAGTCAGAAACAGCGATCACTTTAGATCCCATTTCTTGCATATAAAGACCTGCATAGCTTCCTACGTTACCAAATCCTTGAATTGCTACAGTAGCACCTTCTAATGGTAAACCAATTCTCTTAGCAGCGTCTCTAGCCATGATGGCAACACCAAATCCTGTAGCTTCAGTTCTTCCTAAAGATCCGTAGAAATCTACTGGCTTTCCAGTAAATACGCCTGGCTCAAATCTACCAGTTGCTTTTTCATACTCGTCCACAAACCAAGCCATGATTTGTCCATTTGTGTTAACGTCTGGTGCTGGAATATCTTTTCTCTCACCGATGATTGGAGAAATTGCTCTAGCGAATCCCCTTGATAATCTTTCTAATTCACCTTGAGATAACTCAGAAGGATTTACAGTGATTCCACCTTTACCTCCACCGTAAGGAATACCAACTACTCCACACTTGAAAGTCATCCAAGTAGAAAGCGCCTTAACTTCATCTCTTGTTACGTCATGATGGAATCTGATTCCACCTTTGAAAGGACCTACAGCATCATTGTGTTGAGATCTGTAACCGATGAAAGACTTAACAGTTCCATCATCCATCTTAACTGGAATAGAAACTTCTAATACTCTTTGTGGGTTTTTTAAGATTTCATACACTGGTTGTTCTGTACCTAACTTGTCACAAGCTGTTTTAACCTGTAACTGAGCAATCTCAAACGGATTTAGAGTTTTTTCAGACATTATAATACCCTCCTAAAATATGTGTTTTGAGTTAATATAAAAGAACAAATCTATTCTAAGAAGAAAAGTTCTCCTTAAAAACGTTTTCAGTGAAATATTTTTCAATAGTCTCCCATTAAAAAATTTTTAAGTATCAACTTTGCCAATCTGTAGGAAGTGTGCAGAATCAATGGTTCTAAACCGATTATGTAGTAATAAAACTTGACCCCTTCCACTTACATTTGCATTATATCACATTAATATTCAAATTGTAAACAAATAAACCTAAGGTACGACAAGGTTTTTAAGAAAAACATTTATCGATAAAATGTTAAGGGAAGTCATGCCTTCTACCTCACTGTTAACACTGGTTTGCACAGCTTCTAATAAACCCTTGATGGAATAACCGTAAATTGCTATTAGTTCGATTTCAATAACAATCCCACCTGTTAAAGTCTTAATATCAATATCACTAATTTTATGCACTCCTTCTATTTTTAAAGTAGAGTATTGAACTAAGTCCCTTACAACACGGTCTGATATTGTATATCTTCCCATGTAGCTAAAGGTGGGTCTAACTACCGATTTCTCATCAAATTCTTGACGATTGCTCTTTCCAAAATTTCTTAGTACCTTCAATGGATTTAAGAAATATCCTGAAAAATCCTTTTTTATTTCAAATGTGGGTACAGGGATGACATGTTTTCCTTCCTGCATTCTACATTTCCTCGCTACCTGGATATCATCCTCTGAAGAAATATCATGAATATAAAATCTATCGTTTATTTCACCTAGATCTAAACGTTTTGCAATGGTATTTACCATTTTATCAGAGGTACCTAAAAGTAAAATGGCCTTTGGATTCTCTGCTTCTAAAATCTCCTTGACCTGATTTCTATGCTCTTCTTTAAGAAACAGGGCCCTCTTGACCGCTGCCATTTTTGATTTTTCCCGCTTAGCTGAAGAACCTCCTAGCAATTTATTACCTTTGATTAAAAGTCCATCATCTATGATATAAGCAATCTTTTTTTTCTTTGCTAAAGAAATGGATTGGTAGCTTTTTCCTGTACCACTAGGACCAACTAGAGCATAAACTTTCATGCAACATCCTCCTGCTTAGGTTTTTGATTCTATTGTACCACACTTAAAATAGTTTGCCATAAGCTCTCCGATATTATGAAAAAAATCTCCACGTACTCTGTTATAAATATATACAATGAAAATCATTATATATTGAATGTTTTATAAAAAAAAATGTGTTTTTTTATGTTCAAAACTTTCAATGTTGGTATAATATTTTTATGAAGAAATTACAAATTCTATAAAAATTAATTTAAAGAACGAGGAGGAAATTAAAATGGCATATGTAATTAATGACGCTTGTATCAGTTGTGGGGCTTGTGAGCCAGAATGTCCAGTTGATGTTATCTCTGCAGGAGACAGCATCTATGTAATTGACCAAGATGGTTGCATCGATTGTGGAGCCTGTGCAAATGTTTGTCCAGTTGACGCTCCAGTACCAGCTGAATAAATAAAATACAGAAGGAATTAGAGACTGAAATTTTTCAGTCTCTTTTTTATGAAAAAAAAATAACCATTTGATTGGCTATTTTTATGGTGTATGATTATTCCTTCTTAACATATCCAGTTTTACAAGAAATTTTAGTATAGCCTTTTCTTCATTAAAGGTAAAGTCATTCAACAACGATAAAAGGAGTTCTTTTTCCGTTAAAAGAATTTGCTCAAAACTTAATTTTCCCTTATCTGTTAATAGTAGTACTTGAGCCCTTTTGTCCTCCTTTGCCCTTCTCTTAATCACATAATTTTGACTTTGGAGTCTATTGATGAAGGTTCCAAAGATATTCCTATCTAAATTAAGTTCTTCTATTAGATCGGCCATTTTCTTTTCTTGCTGGTCCCCTAGGGCTTTTAGAATCAGTATTTCCGTCAAGGATAATGTATCCCCATTATTCTTGATGCCCTTTTTATCCATAAGTAGTATTTGTTGAATTAACATCTCGGAATACTGTTGAATTTGCATATAATAATTTCTCATTTTACCACCCAATACTCCCTTATAAAAATACGGATAGGCGTTTCTACCTACCCCTGAAGGTTCTCTTTTTCATTTAAAAGATACGATAGAATAAATAAACTCTCACTCAAATGTACATTTTCAACAATAATTTCCTTTGGAACTTTAATATCTACTGGAGCAAAATTCCAAATTCCCTTTACATTTGAATCGGCTAAACGCTCCGCTACTTCCTGAGCCACTTCCTTTGGTGTACAAATAATTCCAATTTCCACCTTGTTTTTACTAATATATTCTTCTAAGTAATCTAAATCTAATATATCTATGTCTCTTATCTTCATTCCTATCAGTTTTGGGTTAATATCAAATAATCCCATTAATTTGAATCCATATTTAATAAAACTTGGATAATTTGCAATAGCCTGCCCTAAGTTACCTGCTCCAATAATGACAGTTGTATAGGTCTTGTTTAACCCTAATATCTTGCCTATTTCTTGATAAAGCTCCTCCACGTTATATCCGTATCCCTGTTGTCCAAAGCCCCCAAAGCAATTAAGATCTTGTCTAATTTGAGATGCTGTAAAGCCAATCAATTTACTTAATTCTCTTGACGAAATTCGATATACTTCCTTCTCCAATAAATCCTTTAAGTATCTATGATATTTGGGTAGTCTTCGAATTACTGCCATAGAAACATTAGAAAAGTCTCTGTTCATATAAATCCTCCTTTTCGATAATAGTTCTCAAGCCTGCTAACATCAATTTTAAATTTAGTTCTGCTACATCTTTCTATTGCTTCCATACGATTTCCCATGTTTTTTTAGTATGTCATGTTCTTATATTTATACAATGATTACTTTATAGAGGATCTCTATAAATATCTACAATTATCCATAATATAAACTTATAACCAAGTCTTTAATTTATTTTAGATATAATTATAACAATCAATTAAATTATTGTCAATTAATTAATCCCTCTACAACCCAGTGTATATCAAGTATTTGTTAATAACAAGTGTCCACAATCACAGCACTTTTTTTATTATTATCTAACTAATGATGATTAATTACTCATTTCCGTATAGATATTATTTTACCCTCATTTATATTGATAAATAGTTTGAATTGCGTTAATTTTACCCTTCGTTTTCATTTGAATTAATTACTTATATTAGTTTACTTCCTCCCTTTATCCTTCTTCTCTTTTTTGATAAAATAGATATATTCAGGCTTTTTGTTAGGAGGAAAATTATGATTATATTATCATGTAATCAACTAACCAAATATTTTGGTATTGATCTAATATTAAGAGACATTACCTTTAGTATTAATAACGGAGAAAAGGTAGGTTTGGTGGGGGTGAATGGGGCTGGTAAATCTACCTTATTTAAAATCCTTTGTGGGCAACTGACCTACGATGAAGGGGACCTCTTCATTGCAAAATCCACGGCGCTTGGCTATCTTGAGCAAAGTAGTCTATTATCGGAAGGAAATGATGTATACCATGAGGCATTAATTGTGTTTTCTCATTTAATAGAGATGGAAGAACGCCTTCGTTCTTTAGAGCTATTGATTGCAGAGAAAAGCCAAAGGGCTGCTTCTGCTGCTGAGTTACAAAAAATTATGGATGAATACGCAGCCTTAACAGACGAGTTTGAAAAGAACAATGGCTATGCTTTCCGTAGCGAGGTCAAAGGAGTCCTCAAGGGGTTAGGCTTTAAGGATGAAGAATTCTCTCAGCCTGTTCAACTGTTGAGTGGTGGAGAGAAAACCCGTTTGTCTTTGGTCAAGCTCTTACTCTCCAAACCCGACATTCTATTGCTAGATGAGCCCACCAATCATCTTGATATTGAGGCGGTTGTATGGCTGGAGGGATTTCTCAAGGATTATAATGGTACAGTTTTGATGATTTCCCACGATCGTTACTTTCTAGATCAAACTGTGACTCGTATCCTCGAAATTGAAAATCATGAATGCAACAGTTATAACGGAAACTATTCAACCTTTATAGAAAAAAAGAAAGTCCTTCGAGAGCAACAGGTAAAGGCTTATCAACAACAGCAAAAAGAGATTGAAAGACAAGAGGATATCATCCGACGATTGAAACAGCATGGTACTGAAAAGCTGATTAAGCGGGCTAGAAGTAGAGAAAAGCAATTGAGTAAGGTTGAAGAATTGGAGTTGCCTCAACTCAACCAAAAGAGGGCTAAAATTAGATTTGAAACTCAAGTAAAGAGTGGTAATGATGTCCTATCTGTTAAGGAGTTAGCAAAGTCCTTTGATGGTCATCAATTGTTTGAGGGGCTATCCTTTGATGTCTATAGGGGGGAAAAGGTTGCTTTAATTGGTCCAAATGGTATTGGTAAATCAACCCTTATGAAGATGATTTTGAAGGAAACACCGATTACCAGTGGAGAAATCATTGTAGGTCATAATGTTGACCCTGCCTACTATGATCAGGAACAAAAGTCTTTGAATAACGGTAATCTCGTAATCGATGAAATTCGTGACCTACTTCCCACGACAACTGATACGGAAATTAGAACTTTATTAGGTTCCTTCTTGTTCCATGACGAAGAGGTATTCAAGTCAATTTCTAATCTAAGTGGTGGAGAAAAAGCTAGACTATCTCTTTTAAAGCTATTTTTATCTAAGGCAAATCTGTTATTACTGGACGAGCCTACTAACCACCTTGATATTTTGGCTAAAGAAGTTTTGGAGGAGGCACTGGAAACCTACGACGGTACAGTATTTCTCATCTCCCATGATCGTTACTTCTTAAATCGTATCACCACAAAGGTAATCGAGCTTAATCCCTCTGGCTGTGATATTTTCCTTGGAAACTATGATTATTATCTTTATAAAAAGAAGGAACAGGAATTTAATAGTATTGAAGAACCAATAGAGGAGAAAACCAAGACTCAAATCAAAGAGGAACGACGTAAAGAAAAGGAAGAAAAAAGCCGTCAAAGGGAACTAGTAAAAAGACGAAAAAAAATCGAAACAGATATTATGGAAATGGAGGAGCAGGTATTGGAGCTTGAAGCCCTCATGTGCCAAGAAGAAATCTACTCCAATCCCGAAAAAAGCCGTAATGTTCAACTTCAAGTAGGTAGTTTGAAGGAGCAAATCAATCTCCTTTATGAAGAGTGGGAAAATGCTATTGACATTTCTTCTTAGACAGGTTAAACTGTTTTTGTTAACCAAACAACCTTCCAAGGTTGACGAAAGGAGATAATGTTTAAATGAAACTATCTACCAGAAACATGACTTTAGTAGCTTTATTCGCTGCCATCACCGCCGTATGTTCCCAAATAGCCATACCCTTACCCTTTTCACCGGTACCCTTTACACTTCAAGTAGTAGCAGTATGCTTAGCAGGTGGTATTTTAGGAAGTAAGCTAGGGGGCTTAGCATTAATCGTTTATATTCTAATGGGGGCTGCTGGAATGCCAGTATTTGCTCAGTTTAAAGGTGGCCTTCAGGTATTAGTAGGCCCAACTGGTGGGTTCCTGTTCTCTTTTCCCATCGCAGCCTTCCTAATTGGTTTTGTTATGGAAAGAAAGAATTCCTTAGTGACTTCTATTGCTTCTATGATGTTTGCTTTAATTCTTATATACGGCTTAGGGTTTGTTCAATTTAAGTTCGTTACTGCTATGGGTTGGGAAAAATCATTCTACTTAGTAGTTGCACCTTATGTTGTACCTGATATTATTAAAATTATTCTTACTTCTGCAGTGGTGCTCAGTGTAAATCGTTCTTTAGAAAGAAATAATCTAAAACCAAAATTACAGAAAATTTAGTTAAATTATAACAAAGTATCATTGTGGATAATTATGAACCCAGGCTAGGAAACGACGCTTCCCTGCAGCCTGGGTTTTGTTTTGACATTTTTCTATGTATTTAGTATTTATGTCAACAGTATTATGTTAAATTCAGCAGGATGCTCCATCATACTCACAATAGATATCATTTTTGTCCACATTTATCCACAGCGCCATCCACAGATTCCACAAGTTTATCCCCAGGCTATGTTGGGATTATCAGTTTTCTTCACAGTTATTCCACATTATCCACATTTATTGCACTTTTACCCTGTGAATAGTTTGATAAAATTTTGTTGATAAAAATACCCCACTCCAACATAATATTGGATGGGGAATTAATTAACATAATTCTTATGTAATTATACTTGCAGCGTTCTTTTTAACTCCTTTATTAAGGCTTCGTTTTCCTGGTTCTTAGCTAATAGAGCGTCAATAACACCGTGCATATTGTCGATTAAACTCAACAAATCACTTCTGCTCAAATCCGTATCAACTTTTCTCATCCATGATAATAACTCCATTATATATCCCCCTCCGTGGTAGATTATTTTCGATTTGATTATATCATAGATGAGAACGGTAATTATACAAGTAATAATATGAAGTATGCCTAACAATTACCAATATTGTTAATATCGTTGTCCAATTTTAAGGTTTGGCATTGCATTTAAATGCATGTCTGATCTTAGACCTTTAATATAGTCATAATATCCTACGCAACCAATCATAGCGGCATTGTCTGTACATAATTTGAGGGAAGGATATTTTAGCTGAATTCCCCTCTTCTTACATTCTTCCCCTAAGAGCTCCCTTAGTCCGCTATTGGCTGCTACACCCCCTGCCAAAACAACGGTATTAATGCCTCTTTCTTTAGCACAGGCTAATGTCTTTTCTGTCAGCACCTCGATTACTGACTGTTGAAAACTAGCTGCTACATCGGCAGTATGAATTTCATTCCCCTTCATCTTTTGACTATTTAGATAGTTCAAGACTGCAGATTTCAATCCACTAAAGCTAAAGTCATAGCTCCCCTCCTCCAAAAGTGCCTTTGGGAAGGTAATTGCTTTGTTATTACCTATTTTCGCTAATCTATCAATCTCTGGTCCACCGGGATAGCCTAGTCCTAATGCCCTAGCCACTTTGTCAAAGGCCTCTCCTGAAGCATCGTCTCTTGTTCTACCTATTACTTCATATTCTCCATAGTCCTTCATATAAACTAAATGGGTATGTCCACCAGAAACAATTAAAGCAATGAAGGGTGGTTCTAAATCCTTATGCTCAATAAAGTTGGCATAAATATGTCCCTCAATATGATTAACTCCATTTAGAGGAATACCTCGAGCAAAGGCGATTGCTTTTGCTGCTGACAAACCCACTAACAAAGCACCCACTAATCCTGGTCCATAGGTTACGGCTATGTGGGTGATGTCATCAAATGTAACCCCTGCTTCCCTTAAGGCATCTTCTATTACCTGATTAATATTCTCAATATGTTTTCGTGATGCTACCTCTGGCACTACTCCCCCAAATTTCTGGTGTTGCAGAATTTGAGAAGCAATGATATTCGTTAAAACATTACGGCCATTTCTCAATATACTGACAGAAGTTTCGTCACAACTACTCTCGATAGCCATTGTTATCACGTCTTCTGTTGTTTGGTTTTTAGTCGTCAAATTAGTCCTCTCCTGTTCTTAGTATTATTTTTCTATTATATCATTTATCTCTTAAATTGGATATTTTATATCAATTAAGCAATTATTTGAATAACTATTTCTCTGTAAAAAGTAAATACTATTATAGAAGGAGTTGATCTTATGTCTAATAAAAATAGTTTTGAAAGAGATCAGCAATTGCCAGCCATCAATCGTGTACAACCCCATAACTACAATGTCATGCCTGATGGTATGTTGGAGGCTATTTCCCCCACCGATTTAGCTCTGATGGCAATCCTGAAGGATGCTCCAAAAATTTTAACAGAGGAGCAGAACAACAACAAAAATCGATAGCCTAGGCTATCGATTTTAATTTCCCCAAAACCCCTTTTATTTATAGATGTCTATTTTTCAGGCAATATTGGATTTTCTAATGATGGTTTTCCCTTCTGATAATACTCCTTCATCATCATCAACGTTACACCAAGCCCGATAATCGTAACTGTTATTCCACCAATGAAGGAGAAGTAAGGAATCAACAATAAAGTTTCAATTAAAAGACTTCCGATAACAAAGGCAACATATGGTCGTTTTTCATCCCGTAGGATTTTCACTCCTAGCCATAACGCCACTGGTACTTGAGTCAAGTATATTAGTATCCCATATGCCATCAGTATTAAAGCACTAAAAGGAATTCCGATTATGGTAAAGACTAATGTTATCGCCACAACTGGAGTTGCAACCAGCACCCCTAGCCCAAGACCTATACTAGGAAGTGGCTTTTCTTCAATGAGTTTTGCCGCCCTTTGATAAGGCTTTTTAAATAACCTAATCAATAACAATCCAATTAGTAGCTGTGCTATGGCGAAAAGTATTTTGGCTACGTTCATTAAAATTCTTAGTTGATTCTTCATTTCATCAAATCCTGCTTCAATTTCTGTTCTTGTGGAGGGTTGGTAGATGATTTTACCCTTTACCCTAGCAGGATCAATATCCATTTCTTTATTCCCGATATAGGTAAGATTTCCCTCTACTAATGCCTCTGGCGATAGTTCAATACTATCCACATATAGTTTTACGTTCCCTTTTATCCTTCCACTAATGATAGCTTTTCCAGCTCCACCAATAATGTCGCCTCCCACAAATCCTTTTAAGTTTAAGTCTCCGGCAAACACATGGATACTGCCATCTATTATGCCTTCTTCCTCCAACAGTACACTGGCTGCAAACATGGAGGCATTGCGATTTACTTCTCCAGCGATTCTGATATCATCAGCCACCAGTCTTAAGTCGCCCTTTACAACACCTTCAACAGTAATGTCAGCAGCAGCAGAGATTAAGTCCCCTTGGATAGTTCCCTCCTGATTTACATCGTTGGCAGCTGCAATCAGATCTCCCACTACCGTTCCTTTGTTTGATAACCGATTTGCTCCCCTAATCAGATCCCCATCAACAATTTGATTTTCTAAAATATTTACATTACTATCTTCGTAATCCATTCCATATACAATTAATCCCCCTAGCATAGTCATTACTATTACAAGGAATAATATCTTTGATTTCCTTTTCAATAAATTCAACATTTTCTACACCCCTTTCGGTCTATTGATGCTACTTCCATCCCCTAGACGACTATCAACAATCTCGCCTATTCCAATGAATTTAAAAATTAGGGTGAATACCTTACCTATCAATGTTGCCTCTAGAAGCACATAGATTAATGTCCCCATTAACAACTCCATCATAACACTCCATTGCCTTTGTAGACGTTGAGCTATTTTTCTACCGATTGCTATTTTTGCAACAGTATTGCCTAGGAACTCTAATATTGAAAGTGCTGGAATCAACAGGACAATCAATGGTGCTCCGATTACCGTCATGGCAAGAACTGCCATTCCAACAAATGTTCCAAATACCACCAACAGACCAATGAAGAATTTCTTGCCTGATTCTTGATGTACGCCTGTTGCCATGCAATCAAATCTCTCCTTAAATATTAACACTGCTACTACCGAGAACCCAAAGGCGAATAACTGCTTAATCAATATAAAAAATAATAGTATCATGAATAGCATTGATAAGGGAGGTACTCCTACTGGTGCAAAGCCTAAAACACTTACCTCTTGACCTCTGATGGCACCATAATTATGGATTCCATACCCCAATACAGCCACACCATCGCCAGATATTTCCCCCGAAGAACCTACTGTAATGCCCCCGAAGACTGAAATCGTATCTCCATAGACTTTTCCATCAACGTTGATTCTACCAAATATAGCTACTGTATCCCCCATAACATTGCCTTGGATATCTACATCTCCAAATATACTCACTACACTACCTCTAACTTGAGTGTTGGCAGGAATATTTATTTCTCTAAAAAAACTAACAACTTCCCCTCTAGTATTAACCCCTACTGCCATGGCGGCGGCGGTGGTCAATAGGATAAAAACAAAAGATAAAATAATTATTTTTCTAAATCTACTTCTTTCCATCTCATATCCCCTCCATGAATTTTTAACAATCCCATCAACGTTCCTTTGATTAGCTTTAATAATACTAATAATACAGCTAAACTAAATCCATAGCTAAAAAGAAAATTGAGTGGACTCCATGAAACAAGCTCCAGCATAAACTGAGCAATCCTAAGGGGATATCTAATAAAAACGCTATAACCCCCTAAAATAATCTTCTGTAGTAAGTTATTAGCTATGTTCATCTGTTGAAGCACTTTTAAAACATTACCAATCAAAGTTCCTAAACTCCCATGGCTATTCTCCTGAGTAAACAGCGTTGCAAAGGTAGTATAAATCCCTATACAAACAAGAATCGGACTCAGAATTACCCTCTGTTTTGTCGGTGAACTATATAAGCTATGATCAATGAAATCCATAATTTTATTTTCAAAATCTGAAGATGGCTCATATAATGGCATCTCTTCAATAAGTCCGATCATTTCTGTAAAAACTTCAAACTCCTCTTGACATAAACTACAGGACTTCATATGGTTTTGGAGGTGGGCCCATTCTTCATGTGTAATTGTTCCATCTACATAGCTCATGATTAAAGCTGAACTTGTTTTGCAGTCCATTGTGCTCCCTCCTCCTTGATATTGATTAATTTCTCCTTTAATAAACTTCTTCCTCTATGGAGTCTATTTTTCACCTTTGTCATTGGTAGATTAACACTGTCGGCGATTTCCTTATAGCTTAATCCATATTGATGGTACAACACAATTAATGTTCGATAGTCTGCAGGCAACTGATTAATGGCTTCTTGGATTAAGTCCTTGTTGTGATGATGAAAATATACAGCCTCTGCACTGGCTCCTTCTTGCTTTGTTGCAATTTCTTCTTCTAAGGGGAGGGTCTCCACTTTCTTTTTCCTTAAATAATCTATTGTGGTGTTGGTGGCAATCTTTAGTATCCAAGTGGAAAATTTGTAGCTGGGGTCATATTTTCCTAGATAGTTATAGGTTTTTATAAATGCCTCTTGAGAAAGATCCTCTGCCTCCTCATGATTCTTCAGCATCCGATAACATAGGGAGTAGACTGCTTTTTTGTACCGTCCAACAAGCTCTCGGAACAATTCGCTATTTCCCTGTACAATCAACTGTATAATCTCCCAATCCGACATCATCAATCCACCACCTCTTTTCCCTATACTTTATTTACGTATGGTTTATAAAAAAGTTTATGCTTTTAACTTTTTTATTTAAAACTTCTTTATATTTACTTCTTTAGATTTTTAGTTATTTCTTCTTTACGCATTATATCAAAACAATCAAAACAAAGTCATCATAAAAAATACCCCAGCTCTTCTAGATTAATCGTTGGAAGCTATTAAACGTCCATAGATGCTGAGGTTTGTTGTATTATCTTAGTTTTGGAGCTAAGTCTTCCTTCGAAAGATTTAATTAATGACTTATGTTGAAGCTCATTTACGAAAGAGTTCTCTTTTATATTAACTTAATGTAGAGCTTTCCTATTCGTTATAAAATAATTTCCTGATCTCCATACTTTAAGTGATTTAAGTTTTCTGTTATCATAATTACTATTATTCCTTTTGCAGTTAAATTCTCAATCCATCCCTTTACAATCTTAATCTCCTTCTCATTTAAGTCTACAAATGGGTCCTGGCCACATATAATCTTTGGCTCTACTACAGCAGCCTTAGCCAGTCTTACCAGTAGTTTTTGAAGGAGGGATAATTGTGTGATGGGCAAATCACGAAAGTCCTTCAAATCCAACAGGTCCAATGTTGCCCCAATCATACGCTTTCCTTTAGTGGGATAGATTCCACTAGTCTTTAATTGAAGTTGTAGGTTTTTTTCTACAGTATACCCCTCCATAAGAAAGTTTGTATCAGAAAAATTGATGACTTCTTTTTTTCTTAGGTGGGCCATTTCCCTTTGGCTGAATGTGCTGACATCTTTTCCTTTAAGAAAATACTGTCCTTCCACTCCCTTGACTTTTCCATTAAGGATTCCCAAAACATCCTGTTTCTTGTCCCCAGCATTGCTAAAAATCATAATGCACTGGGGCTCTTCTATGGTTAATTGAAATTTCTTTATCAATAGCTTTAGCAAAACTACATCTCCTTTAATATAATTTTCCCCATATAATCCTCCAGTTACTCCACAATCCTTGTTAAGCAATTGAGTAGTTTGGTACCCTTACCCCTACAATTTTATCATACTTACTAAACTTAGATAAATAAAAAGTTCCTACAAGCAAATGGCTGTCCATAGGAACTTTTAACACTTATCTCTCTATTATTTTATTTTGTACAATCCTTCCACATAATCATTGCATCCTCACCATTATCCTGATAGTAGCCTGGCCGAATACCGCAGGAAAGAAACCCTAATGATTTATATAAATCTTGAGCAGTAATGTTGGAAGTCCTCACCTCTAGGGTCATCCGCTCCATACCTAGACTGATTGCCTCCTGAATCATCCCCTCTACTAAAATCTTACCGATTTTTCTCCCCCGATACTCTGGGTGGACAGCAATATTAGTAATATGAGCCTCATCTATAATCAACCACATGCCTCCATAGGCGACTACTTTTTCTTCGTATGTAGCTACAAAATATCTTGCCAATAGATTTTTCTTAACTTCCTTTTCAAAGGAGCTCCTTGTCCAAGGGGTAGGGAATGATTTTTCCTCTATGACTACAACCTCGTTTAGATCCTTGACTTCCATTTTTCTAACCTTGATAGACTCCATTAGGGCATTTCCCTGCCTTTCATTCGTTCATCGTATTGGTGCTCTGCTTGGGATTTTCTCATATAAAGAGGAACTAGCTCTGATGCCTCCATACTTTCATCCTTTAAGGCCTTTATTCTAGCCAACTGGGCAATGGAAGCCGCCCTAGGCATTGACACCATACTAGGAGAAAAATTAGCTTGAGTAGATAGTGTTTCATTTAGTTTACCTCTAAATTTTTCTACTGCATCCCCTACAAAAATAACTTTTTCATTTTTATCTCTTAAATAATTAATCAATTCATCCACTGATAAAACCTGTTGCTCCATGACTTCTTGAAGTCCATCCCCGTCCCAACTATACAGGGCAGTATAGACCATATCCCTTTGGGCATCAATAATTGGACAGATTAATCCATCGGCATAGGGTACATTATAAGCCAAACCCTCAAGGGTTGGCACCCCAACTACAGGCTTATTTAATGCCTGAGCCATTGCCTTTACTGTGGTCATACCTATTCTAAGCCCCGTAAAGGAGCCTGGCCCTAAAGAAGCAGCAAAGATGTCGATTTCTTTAGGTTCCATTTCGCAATGGTTTAGGATCTCTTCAATCATGGGCATTAATTTTTCCGAGTGGGTTTTTTTATAGTTTAAAATAATTTCTGCTATCAATTTTTCATCCTCCATCACTGCCACTGTAGCTACGATAGAAGAGGTATCTAAAGCTAGTATTTTCATTATTTCAACAACTCCTCAACAATCTTTTCATAGTATTCATTAGTCGACTTTAAGCATAACTTTCTTTCCTGCGGTCCCTCCACAGTCAAATCAATCCATAAAAAATCAGAGGGTAGAATTTCTTCTATTAGAGTTGCCCATTCAATAACACATACACCGTTGCCGAAGAAATATTCCTCATAGCCTAAGTCCTCCATTTCCATTGGATGCTTGATCCGATACACATCAAAATGATATAGAGGGATCCTTCCCTCATGATATTCGTGGAGAATGGTGAAGGTAGGGCTTGTCACAGGTTCTTCTATGTTTAATCCCTTTGCAAAGGCTTGGGTAAAGGTTGTTTTTCCCGCCCCTAAGTCTCCCGATAAACAGATTACGTCTCCGCCCTTCACCAGTTCCGCTAGTTTTTTTGCTATTTCCGCTGTTTGTTCTTGGTTATTGATCATTTTACACGTCATATCTGCACCTACTTATTAGTTTCAATATTTGTATTTTACAGTGATTGCTTCACTGATTTTTCTTTTTTGTACTTTACTTTAAACTGTTTTAACTTAAACTCATTTTGCTATTAAAATTATTTCACCTCTATAATTATTTGCTTCTATTGACAATTTAGCCATCTTTTCCATACCATACTCTATTTTAGCATAATTTACCCTATTTTAAATCTGCTTATTTTATTATTCTCATTATTTCCTAAAATCATTTTTTACTGTAAGACAATAGCACACCAATTTTAGGTGTGCTATTAATAATATTTATTTATTTTTAGCTTTTAGCCCTACCCTAGATAAACCTAGCCCAATTAAAAATATATCAGGAATATGATATCTAATTGGGTCACTTTTCTTTCTTTGATAGGGCTTCATAACACCTATATCAACCAATTCAGCAATTGTGTTTATTTCTTTCCCTTCCGGAACACCACATTTACGTAAAGCTTCTTTTAAGTCATCTTCATTCGCTGGGAAACGAGGTAAAAATTCCTTGAGATTATTGAATATTGCTTCAAATTCTTTATATTCATCCAACAAATCATCAACTCTATCAATAGAAACCTCATTCATTACTGAATCTAGCATTTTAGGTCTAACTATATTATTGTATATACCAAAAATTTCAATCTTTTCTAAGTTTTTCTCTGCAGCAAATGCAAATAACTTTAGTATACTTCTAGGGACTATTCGTTCATTCGTATCTGCTAGATGATTTCGTATCCAGTTATAAGAGAAGGCAGCCTTTCCACTGGCCATACGTTCTCCGACCAAAACTTTTAAAATTGCTTTATTAATATCCACATCAGCCTTTGGGATATAACCTAAGTAATCATCCTTTTTCATCAGTAGCCCTATAGAAGAATACACATCTTTAAACAACTCAGCTACTTCATTTGATTTTTGTGCCATTCTTTTCCACACCATAGCTAATAGTTCATCATATGTCCAACTAAGCTTCTCGGAAAAATTGCGTAATTTCACCTTATCTGTTAAATCATTAACTTCTTTATTAAAAATATCATCCCTTAAAAATATTTTCACTCTTATATTTTTGTATCTTGGTAAATATTCATGCCATAGACCTATTAAAGCAGAAATCATCGAACCTCTTATATCTCTATTTTTTAACAGTACATCTAACGCATCATAGACAAGTATAATATTCTGATTTCTTTCTTGTAATTGTTGATCTAAGATATGAAAATAACCCTCTACTTCCTCCGCTCTTTCTAAATTCTCCGCTAATTCACGAAGATTACTAATTGATTCCAGGTTTTCTTTTACCTCACTAGGAACAAAATTTAATTCTTCACCTACTTCTCTTGCCAATGATCGGAGGGCTAGTAATTGCCAAAATCTTCTATGTACAAATGCTTCTTTCTTCTGTCCTATAATTTCAAAACTATCGGAAGTTGGAAAATCTGCTGATTGCTTAAGCCCTGTTATCCAGATTGTCCGATCAAATGATTCTGTAGATACACCTAAATAAGCTGCTAAATATTTAGCATATGTTCTATGTTCAAGAACTGAAAATAGAGCTGTTTTACCACTTCCCTTAGGTCCTAAAATCAAGAATTTATCTGACTCAAATATAAATCGATGCTCCTTCAGTGGATAAAATTTTTCTATTAAATCTTCATCACTTTTAAATTCATTTTCTGATGCAGCTACTTTACCTGTTATCTGCGAGATACCTTCTAGCATTTTCGATTTATTATCTTCTTTTATGTCAATTTTCAACTCACTAATTTCCCTTTCATTACCATATGATGCAATTTGTTCAGCTAATTTAAAATATACATTTGACTTACCATTATCATCTAATAGGTTTGCAATTTTTTTGTTTGTATTCAACAATACTGCTTGTGGCTGATAATTGATTAAATATGGATAATGCTCAGCATTTTCTTCATATAAATCTGGTAATTTGCCTTCTTCATAATAATTAGTCTCTACCAAAAGGTTATAAGCATTTTCTAAGTAAAAATCTATTTCCTCATCAGCCTCATCTTCAGATATAGGAACAGGACTATTAATTAAGAAAAAAGGAATTTTATTTTCTATAACTTTAGGTAATACCATCTTCATCCCTGCCATATTTTGATCATTCCCATAAAACAACAAAAAGGCTAAATCAGCAAACTGCGTTAATGTTAAGCCCCCAACATCATGAATGCCTGTTCTAGCATCTAAGAAAATATAATCTGGTTTAAATCGATCACTCAGTTGGGTAATCATCATTGATATTGGATTATTTTCCTCCATAAAAGTTGGAGTATTAAAGTCTAATCTCCCCATTTTCTCTAAATATACCTCTGTATTTTCATCTTTTAGATTAGAAGCAGGAACAACATACAATTGTCCACCAGATGAACCAATCAATTCTCTGTCTTGTATTGTATATACATACTCATCAATATCCAATTTATAATTTGTATTTAAATAAATTTGGCTCTCAATTAGGTAATCTACTACCCCATACTCTGGAAACTGATTATTTTCAGGGAGAAGTACAGAAGAAAGTCCTGGAGCCTCTAAGTCAAAGTCTACCATGACTACTTTTTTTCCTTGTCTTACTAATTGTAATGCTGTTAATACCATAGATGTAGTTCTTCCTAACCCCCCTTTAAAGGAGTAAAAAGTTATAACCTTAGGCACAGATTGTATTTCTTCTATTTGCATTTTTTTCCTAAACCAATTCAATCGAGTTAAATGTCGCTCACCGTAATAGATGTTATCTGTATCATTTATTTTTTTTGTTATAGTTCTTAATTTATCAAGAAATCTAGAACCTTTAAAAACTTGTTCTACAGTATTAAGCCAAGGTTCACCAATAGCCTCTTTAATAATATTGGTTACAAAATTAATTAATTCTGAGTCTTCTCCTTCTTTTAGTATATATATTGATATTCTACCAAACACATCCCTTATGATATAAAATGTAACATTATTATAATGTTTAATAATTGTAAGCTTATCATGTAATAATTCATATACTTCATCAAAATGTACTGTCTTCATCTTCTCACCATCCCATCTACCTTCATCTCATCAATTATATCCATTACAATTTCTGATTCATTTATAAATTTATCTGCTACTTCTTTCGTGTTCCATAAAGTGGAACTGCCTGAATATCTATTATTAGGATGCCATCTGTGCTTACCTTTATATATGGAGGTACATTTTGTATTTAAATCAATACAATATTTTGAGTAAGTCTGATCAAAAGACACTGTCTTATTAATTACTTCATTTATCCTCCTTATATTATGTCCAAAACTGTCTGGTTTACCTACCTCCGATGCTTCAATTAATAGTTTTCCATAGCATTCTAATATATAACCTGATAAATAACAAGTGTTAAAGTAACTAGTATTATTTGGAGTATTATTTAGTATATTGGCATCTTTCCAGACTCTTTGTGCTGTTGCATAAAAATCATCCTTCAAAGTTTATTCACCTCTTTAACTTTTACCTTTGTATTCTTTATATACTAAATTATACCACTTTTTATATAAAAGCTAAACGTTTTTATATATAATTGTTACTCTCTTTTAACTGAAAAGGGCCTCCAACAGGAGACCCTTCATTTATTAATTGTTTTTAAGTAATGGTGATATCTTTTTGTAGATTATTATGGTTACTATTCCAATTATGGTCCCTTTAAATAGGTTGAAGGGAGTGATTCCATACATTACTAGACTCTCTAGGTCTACAATTCGACTATTCACCACTGTTCCCATCTCTACAATTACTTCCAATGGGAATATCTTTGTATAGAAGGGGATTATAATATATAGGTTAGCCAATACTCCAGCGATTGCCATACAGATTGTTCCGACTATTACACCTAATATCGCATGTTTACGGTCTTTTTTAAGATGATAAATCATAGCTGCCGGAACAACAAAGCCCGCCCCAACTATAAAATTCGCCAACTCTCCGATACCGCCTGTTTCAGTCTTTGTTATGAAGAATAATAAAACCTTTACTAATTGAATCAACGCTCCAGCCACCGGTCCTAAAGCAAAGCCTCCAATTAAAGCTGGTACATCACTGAAATCAACCTTTAAGAACCCAGGAAAAATTGGTATTGGAAATTCCATCAACATCAAGATAAAAGCCATCACCGATAAAATAGAAACCTTCACCATTGTTTTTGTAGACATTGTTTTCTTTCTTGTGCCATAACCTGTACTTACTCTATGCATGACATAATTCCTCCTCTTTATGAATTCCGATTCTTCATCATGTTTTGGAGAAAAAAATAACAAAACACCTGAAGAATCATCTCCAGGTGTAAAGTAGGCATAGTTCACAATATATATAACAAACTATCTTCTCCCATCCAGACTATAACTGTCGGCTCTGGAATCTCACCAGATCAGCCTATTGGCTCGCGGGCTTCGTTCATCACGTTACCGCCGGTGGGGAATCGCGCCCCGCCCTGAAGAATAGAATAAATATTATTAAGTTTACTATTATTATAACGCTAATTATCATTGTTAGCAATAACTTTGTTTAATATATATCCATCAAAGTCCATCATTAACCTTTTATTTTCCCTAAGAACTTAAACTCTGCCTCTAACGTATATCTGTTTTTAATGATTACACCCATAATCAACAGAAGAATGATTTGCTTTGGTGTAGCAAATATAACCCGTAGCCAGTCATGGGAAAGGATTTCAGCATATGTATAATCACTAAATTTAAGTGCCATGAGTATGTATGCTGATTCAACCAAAATGTTCAAGGTGGCTCCGATAGAGCTAGAAACTAAGCCACAAAGAGGGTTCACTCTAACAACCGAACAAGTTATTGCCATCATGGATATTGTCTGGTAGACAAAACGTTCTCCATACCCTGTATATTGTCTAATATAGTATGAAGCAATCCCCTGTAAAATACCTGCCACCACTACTCTTTTAACGGAGGGCTTTTTTCCCATTAAATATAGCCCCAAGTAAATCATTATCATGGCTTCTGGTATTCCGCATATAATAATATCCTTTAAAGGCATCTGATCCATTTTCTATATCTCTCCTTAATGCCTCCAATACCCCACTTCAATTACTTACGGTATACTATCTTTCCATCAATAATTGTGCAGCTTACACTAGCTTGTAGATCAAAAGGATGATTATCCCAGATAACAATATCTGCATCCTTACCTACTTCTAGACTTCCTATACGGTCTTCTATACCTAATATTTCCGCAGGATAGATGGTGATGGATTTAAGAGCCTCATCTTCATCCATTCCAGCCTTCACCGCCATAGCTGCACACATTGGTAGACTTTCCAGAGGAATTACTGGGTGGTCCGTCATTATAGCCACCTTAACCCCTGCTTTATTTAATACCCCAGGTGTATCAAAGGTTTTATTTTTTAGTTCATACTTCGAACGATGACCAAAGCTTGGTCCCACAACAACAGGAATTCCTTCTTGAGCTAATTCATCAGCAATCAAGTGTCCTTCTGTACAGTGTTCTAATGTGATTTTCAAATCAAACTCTTTAGCTAATCTGATAGCAGTAAAGATATCATCCGCTCGATGGGCATGGGCCTTAAGAGGAATTTTCTTCTCTAACACAGGTAACATTGCCTCCATTTTCATATCGTATGGAGGGAATTTAGCTAGATCACCATCTGCTGCAGCTATTCGGTCTTGGTATCTCTTGGCCTGTAGAATGGTTTCTCTTAATAGAGCAGCGGTTCCCATTCTTGTCATAGGCATACGCTTTTTCTCATTGTATACCCTCTTTGGATTCTCGCCAAAGGCACACTTCATCGCAACATTCTCCACCATGATCATGTCGTCGATTCGCTTTCCATAGGTTTTGATTACTGCAAACTGCCCTCCGATCACATTAGCACTTCCTGGGCCTGATGCAGTTGCAGTTATTCCACCCTCGTAAGCTTCTTTAAAGGTAACATCCATAGGATTAATACCATCAATACTTCTTAAGTGGGGAGTAACGGGGTCTGTCATTTCATTTCCGTCAGCCCCTTCAAAGCCAATGGCATCCTCCCATAAGCCTAAATGTGAATGGGCATCAATCATACCTGGGAACACCATTTTTCCAGTAGCATCAATTACTTCTACTCCCTCTGGTGCTGTGATTGTTTCCCCTATTTCCTTAATTTTTCCGTCTTGAACCAAAACACTTCCCTTTTCCAATACTTTTCCAGCCATTGTGTAAACTTTTGCATCTTGAATTAAGATCATTCTATCCCCTCCTAGTATAATGATTAACTCTATTATTCAACACAACGCCGTCAAATCCCTCTTGAATAATTAAAAAATTTCGAGTATTGAAACATTAATCTATTCAACAATTCCCCACTGTAAAGAACCCACTAAAAAAAGTAAAGGCCAAGGTGTTTTGCATTTGCAAAAAACACCTTGGCCTTTACCATCGTTCATATTGACAGGAATATCAGGCAGGTCTCCTGGCTTAGCTTCATCACCCTACATGCCTTCCCAGTAGAACCAGTGGCTATTTAATGTAGGGCTCCTCTTTACAGTGGCGGGACCGTTGAAGATTGGCACTTCATTACCTATTCTCCCCGTGGGGCACCTGTATTCCTTATTTATTTTTGTTTAAGATTTCGGCCACATAAACTATCTGCATAGATATTTTTACAACGGGTTTCCTTCACTAGGAATGTAAAAACGTATCCTACTGCTGCAAAGGCAAAGCAATATAAGAAGGCTTTTTGATATAATTCAGTAGCTTCCATTGTTCCACCATAGGTATCAAAGATTTTTCCTAGGATTGGAGGTAAGATTGCTCCTCCAAAGAATCCTCCCATATTAACAATGGATGTTGAAATCCCTGCTATAGCAGGATGGTTAACTTCCTTACCGCATGCCCAACCAAGTACGAAGGCAGGACAGGTAAACCCAAGGATAAAGAATAAAGGATATAATATTTCAACTGGAGGCTTTCCGTCTCCTACGAATACGATGATTGCCCAACAAGCAACGTAGATTGTACCGAATGCGATCATTGGTATCTTTCTACTTTTAACTGCGTCAGAAATTTTTCCAATTACTAGTCCCCCTAGGGCTAGACCCAACACTGCCACCATTAAGTAGTTTGGTGCTTTTTCTGGGGCTAATCCATATACATCTACTAAGTAGCTATTTCCCCAGGTTCCTGTTAGGGAGACAAAAGCCCCAAAGAATCCTGTAAAGATGACGAATCCTGGCCATGTGTAGGGATTTGTCAAGGCTTGACCTAAGCTCTTTAGTAGAGGTGGTCTTTCTACCGCTTGGGCCTCCTTTTTCTTTCCTTCTATTTCTTCTATAGTTGGTAATCCCATATCCTGAGGGGTATTACGAACCACCACATAACAAAGGATTGCTAAAAGTATACTGATTGCTCCAATTCCTGCAAAGGTACTTCTCCACGTAAAATATCCTACTAATATTGCCAAAGGTGTTTGGGCAAATATCCCCCCCATGTTTCCAACGAAGGAGGTAATCCCAGACATTGTACCAAATTCACTTTCCTTAAACCATTGGGATTGTACTTTTAAAATTGCAATAAATACTACCGAAACACCTATACCTACTAATAATCTTCCAGCAAACAGCATAAATAGGTTTGGCGCTAATCCGAACATAACTGAACCGATCCCTGCTAATAATGTTCCTAAGGTAACTGTTTTTCTTGCCCCCAATGAATCAGCTAGGATTCCTGATGGAATCTGCATGAACATATAGGCGTAAAAATATGTGGAACCAATATTGGCAAAGGTTGTCCCTGTAATTCCAAAGGTATTAACCAAATCTTCCCTTACCACACCAATTGCTAGTCGGTGAAAGAAAACAATAATATAGGCTAATGCCAGCACTCCCCATACAATCCAACGATAAGATAGCATCTTTTTGACTTTATTTTCTTCCATGTTTTCACTTCCCTTCATTAGTCTCATACTATTCCATTCTACTTTGTGGAGACTAATATTGCAAGTGAATTTAAAATCCTTCACCTAATACCTCATGGACAAAGCCAACAGTTATAAACATTTTGGGATCAATTTCTTGTGCATAGCTCTTAATTTTTATATACTGTCTTTATTGATAAGACTAAATCTTTTCAGATCTAACTTCATACTCACTCCTCCATAAATTATTTTCCTTCAACACCTTCACTAAGGTCTCCCCCATAGTTGTTGGTTCATCAACGATGGAGATCCCACAGCTTTCCATTACCCTTATCTTTTCATCTGCTGTTCCTTTACCTCCTGCGATGATGGCTCCTGCATGACCCATCCGCTTTCCTGCCGGTGCAGTTTTTCCACTGATAAATCCAACTACTGGCTTTTTCATATTTTCCTTAACCCAATGGGCAGCCTTTTCTTCTTCGTTTCCACCGATTTCCCCAATCATAATCACAGCGTCGGTATTTTCATCCTCATTAAAGGCCTTCAAGACGTCAATGAAATTAGTTCCATTGACTGGATCTCCTCCGATACCTACTGCACTTGATTGCCCTACTCCCCTTTGAGTTAATTGATGCACCGCTTCGTAGGTTAATGTACCTGAACGGGATACAACTCCAATCCTACCTTTTTTATGTATATAACCTGGCATGATGCCGATTTTACATTCATCAGGTGTAATAATTCCAGGGCAATTAGGTCCGATTAGTCTGGTTTTTTTGCCCTCCATATATCTTTTTACAATAACCATATCTTTAATTGGAATATGCTCTGTAATGCAAATCACCAGCTCTAATTCAGCATCTACAGCCTCTAATATTGCATCGGCTGCAAATTTTGCTGGAACATAAATCACCGAAACATTTGCACCAGTTTCTTCTTTAGCTTTATCTACTGTGTTAAATACAGGAACTCCCTCTGCAAATGTTCCTTCTTTCCCTGGTGTTACACCGGCTACAATTTTAGTCCCATATTCCAACATTTGCTTAGTATGATAGAGGGCCGTCTTACCTGTAATTCCTTGTACCATTACTTTCGTTTCTTGATTAACCCATATACTCATTTCAAATCCCTACCTTTCTACTTGATTAGCTCCACTATTTTTTTAGCACCCTCACCCATATCTCCTGCTGTTACGATGTTTAGATTAGAATTTTCTAGAATCTTTCTTCCCATTTCTACATTTGTTCCCTCAAACCTTACCACAACAGGTACATTTAAGTTGGTTTTAATTGCTGCATTGACAATACCCCTAGCAATCACATCGCACTTCATGATTCCTCCAAATATATTTACAAAAATTCCTTTTACTCGACTGTCGGATAGTATGATTTGGAAGGCATTAGTTACCTTTTCTTCCGATGCTCCACCCCCAACATCTAAAAAGTTAGCAGGATCCCCACCATAGGATTTAATAATATCCATTGTAGCCATTGCTAGCCCAGCGCCATTTACCATGCAACCTATACTACCATCTAAAGAGATGTAGGCCAACCCATGCTTTGAAGCTTCTATCTCCTTCTCATCCTCTTCATTTAAATCTCTATACTTAAGTATATGTTGATTTCTATATAACCCATTATCATCGAAGTTTAGCTTTGCATCTAACGCCATTACCCTTCCATCCTCCGTCACCACTAACGGATTGATTTCTGCCAATGCGCAATCATTTTCCATAAAGCATTGATAAAAATTAATCATCAGTTTTACTGTATCATTTATCAAATCTGTAGGGATGTTGATGCTAAAGCAGATTCTTCTGGCTTGGAATTCCGATAATCCAATTAATGGATCAATTGCCTCTTTAAAAATCTTCTCAGGCTGTGATTCAGCTACCTCTTCAATATCCATACCGCCTTCTTCCGAGGCAACTAGTGTTACTCTTGATGTCTCACGATCCAATGTCAAAGCTAGATAATATTCTTTGTGAATCCTACAACCTTCTTCTATTAAGAGGGTCTTAACCTCCTTACCTTCCGGTCCCGTTTGATGGGTCACTAGGGTTTTACCTAGCAATTCTTTTGCATAACCACTGACTTCATCAATACTTTTAGCTATTTTAACGCCTCCTGCTTTACCCCTACCACCGGCATGGATTTGAGCCTTCACAACTGCCACTTCGGTTTCAATGCTCCAGGCAGCGCTTGTGGCTTCCTCTGCATTGACAATTACTTTCCCCTTTGGTACTGCTACACCATACTTACTTAATAACTCTTTTGCTTGATATTCATGTATATTCATCTTAATCCCTCCATTTATAAATTAGACAAAATATTTGTAAACAATATCATAAAAAATAATGCAAAGGGATAGGTGGCCCCATATCCAGCTGTTACCTCATCACTATCCAATGCTTCGATAGAAGCGGCTAATCCTGGCGTACTTGTCATTCCCCCACATATACCTCCTAATAGATATACAGTTGATAATTTTAATACTTTCTTACCGACTATATACCCTACCAAAATACTAAAACTTGCAGTGACAATACCGATCAAGAGTAATTGTCCTCCTGTTGTTCTAATAAGATTCAATGCATTATAACCGTAATTTAGACCTACAATAGAAAGAAACATATTCAAGGATATATCCCTAACAACAAATAGTTGCTGCTTCAGCATATTAAAGTTCAAAAATCCTATTTTCTTTATATTCCCTAATAATAGTGCGCTGATCAGCACTCCGCCTGTAGACCCCAAAGAGAAAAATCCTAAATAGCTGCCTAAATAAACGTTGATTTTTCCAATAAGTAATCCCAATATACACACTAGTGAAAAAGAAATTATGCAAAAGTTGGATTCCTTTTCAATAACAGCATTGGAATATTCTACTTTTGTTGTTGCGTTTTGTTTAACCTCATTGTTTTTATAGTTTTTGCCTAAGAGCTGTGCAAAGATAATTACCAATACAACACCTGGTATATAAGATATAGAGTATCCTAACCCTACCATTGCCTCCGCATTTCCTCCCATTTCTTTTGCTGCCTCCAATGCAGTGGCTAAACCAGGGGAACTTGTTAAGGCCCCAACATAGGTCCCAATAACTGATGCCTTCATATCAGATACCAATCTAACAAATCCCCATGTCGTTAATGCTCCAGTAGCAGTGATGACAAAGGCTAAAATCATAAAGCTATATCCGTTATTCTTAATGATTGTTTTAATATTTTTAGCTGCAAGTAGCCCTACTGCAGCTATAAAACCAATTAAACTTATGTTAAAGAGCTGTGAAGAAATAAATGCCCCCTGCAACAACGTGGAATCAGGAACCTCCTTCTGAAGATATACAGTTATACAATAGCTTATAAAGATACCGACAAATAAGCCTCCAGAGCTTCCTAGTTTAATGTTTTTGAAATTAATTTTACCGATTAATTGCCCTAAGAATATGCTTAAAAACATAAGCAAAAGGGGGTTTGAAATAAATTTTATTAGGTCCATTTTTAGCACTCCTCTTCTTCTCAAAAAAATAAACTCAGCATTTGCTGAGTTATTAAACATCATTGGCACAATAAAAAAACCTTTCTAGCGTTAGAAAGGACATTATTAACAGAAGTAGTATCAAACCCCTACTCTCCAATAACACCTCCTCATCCTCGTGAGTAATAAACAGCGTTTTTACTATTGGCAGGTCTCCTGACTCTGGACTACGTAATCCCACACCTTCCCATACTTAAGTACAGTGGTAATCGTAAGATCCTATCCATTACAGTGGCGGGACCGTGTCGGATTTACACCGATCTTCCCTTTTAAACAATCTTTTACTAAAGATAGTACCAATAATAATATTTATTAAGTTTTTAAATACCTCTATAATGATTATATCTATTAACCACAATAAGTCAAGTGTAATTTTATGACTATTCATTTTCCATTCGAATATTTTATGTTATTCTTAAATATCCATATAATTAGTTACTAGTATAAGAAGGTGATTAATTGAAAAGGAATAGCTTTATTTATGGTTCTATTATCCTCGCTTTTTCCAGCCTTATTATAAGGTTGATCAGTTTTAGTTATGATGTATTTTTATCTAGAGTTATTGGCGGAGAAGGTATTGGAATTTTTCATATGATTATGCCTATCTTTATGATTGCACTAACGTTAACAACTTCTGGTATTCCGACTGCTATCTCTAAGATTACTTCAAGAGAGCAATCAATGGGCAACCATTATATGATCATTAAAAATTTGAAGCTATCAATTTTACTCATCTTGGGGCTTTGTGGGATGACCAGTATCATCCTTATTTCTCAAGCCAAAAGAATTAATTATTTCATATTTCAAGATAAGGATGTTGTAACTTCCTTTTTTTTATTAGTTCCTGCTATTTTCTTGATTTCTATTACTTCTGCAATCCGAGGGTTTTTATATGGACTGAACAAAATGGCCCAAGCAGGTATGTCGGAGGTTGTTGAACATATCACCAGATTTATAGGGGTTATGCTTATTTTATCCTTTTTTCCTCCTAGTGACCCTTGGACGGCAGCCAACATTGCAATCATTGGTATTAGTATAGGGGAGTTTTTTGATCTAATTTACTTAATTTATTTGTATAAGAAGCAATTCAGAAATACAGCCTTCTTCTTAAAGAAGGTCTCCACCAGATCTATGATCCACCAAATCTTTTCAACTGCTTCTCCTTTAACGATACTAGGAATAATTAATCTAACCTCCCAATTTTTAATTTCTATTATATTACCAAAATCATTGATGGTATCAGGTATGTCCCTTCTTGAATCCACAGAGGCATATGGGAGAATTATGGGGATGACTATGCCTCTGATCTATCTTCCATATATTTTTACATCATCTTTGGTAATTAATATTATCCCCAGTATCACTTCACAGCTACAAAAAAACAGCTTGAGGAGGATCAAAAAGGACATACATTTAGCATTGTCAATCACGCTATTGATAGCCCTTCCCTTGTCTATTGTGTATGTTGCTTTTGGAAACCCTTTGGGGACATTATTGTATGAAGATTCCTATGTGGGGACGTATATTAGAATCATGGGAATCGCAACTGTTTTCATCTCATTACATCATATGCTATCAGGCGTACTGTATGGTTTAGGTAAGGAAAAGTACGTTGCCATCAATCATTTAATCGGTATGAACGTTCAACTTCTATCCATCCTTTACGTTAGAGATCCTCATTATGGGCTTAATGCTTATTTTATTGGGTTTATATTGTCTTCTATTGTGACTTGTTTGTTGGATTGGAGGCTTTTGCTTAGGACGATAGATATTCATCTAGCTACTTAAAAAAGCTTCGTAAAGGATATCCTTACCAACAATCTGATGTCCTCCCTAATCATTTGCTTTGATTAGTCTATGGGTTACTTGGACTTATTTATTACTTTCAATCTTTTCATCTAACAAATCAATCCATTTTGGGTCATGAAAGTTAGAGCACATGCCATAGTTTTGAAGTTTATTAATATAATTTTTAAGCCTGATATAATTTATTTTAATTTCTTTATCCTCCATGGTATTCATTATATCCATGGCCTTTTCCATATCATTGGAATTGACATATGCATAAAGGCCTTCCAACAACAAACAGTCATGGGTCTTTGATGCCTCTTCTAAATACTCAGCCCATTCATACCATTCAGATTTGGATAAATCCGTTGGATTTTCAATGGGAGGATATGAGGAGAAAGAATCGTAATCATTGCTATATGTAAATCCTAACTTATCTGCCATTGAAGTAGAGCCTTTATTGGAGTCTACACAAAGCCATTCAACATTTTCGTATCCCTTTTCAAAGCTATCTTTAATGGTTGCTGCTGCAACTTTTTTGGCAAAACCTTTATTTCTAAATCGATCATCTGTGTGTACTCCAATTGCAGTGCTCTTACTAAAACTACAATCACTTAAGGACCAGCTGACAATTACCTCGTTGTTATGTATGTAATATCCCGTTCCATATTTCTTGAATTCTTCATCGTTATTCCAATTTTCTGCCCAACCTAGTACTTTACCGGAGTTTTCAAGGTTTTTCTCTCTTAATAGGGACAAATCTACTTTTTCCATTACAAACCCTTCAGGTAAATTCATGTCTGGCCCTACAAAATCATTCATAGATATGATATAACGTCTTCTTTTATATTTTCTAATAAAAGAATTTTCATGGATCTTCGGTATTATATCAATCCATTCACTGGAATCTGGGGTTAACTGATCCCAGAAATCTAATTCAGAAGATACTTGAGCATTAAAAGCTTCATCCTCTGTACTACCGGCAATCAAATTACACTCACTTGTCTGAATCAATGCGGATGTAGGATTTTCAATGTTGTTGACATAAATTTCTCCCGACATAACGCCATTGATAACTGAAAATACAGATAATTCGTTTTGTGATTTTACTAAATGTGCTACTTTCCTATAGTCTTCATTCCTTAATTTAATCATTCAATTCCTCCTATTGATTTCGTTATCGCTAACTTATATGACTTCCATATTAATTATACTACATATTGGTAATATTTTGTATGTACTTTCCACTATTAAATTTAAAAATATTGCATAATGTAAATAACCTAAAATTTAAGATTAAACAAATGAAAGGAACTAGTAATAGTACCCTTCATTTGTTTAAATATTTTACTTTAAAAAGACACGCTTTTAAACCTGCTTCATACTCAAAGAAACCTTACCCCGTTCAATGTCTAATCCAATAATCTTAACCTGCACCTCATCCCCAACAGATACCACATCCATTGGATTTTTCACGAATTTATCTGCTAACTCAGAGATATGCACAAGTCCGTCCTGCTTTACTCCGATATCAACAAAGGCTCCGAAGTCCACAACATTTCTAACAGTCCCAGTCATAATCATATCTAATTGCAAGTCCTCCATCTTTAGAACATCACTTCTAAAGATTGGCTTTGGCATTTCCTCCCTTGGGTCTCTACCAGGCTTTTTAAGCTCTTGAATAATATCCTTTAGGGTTGGTAGTCCGATTTCCAATTCCTCAGAAAGAATTTTTAACTTCTTTTCTAAGTTATTTGCTTCCCCTTGCTCTCCATATTGAAGTATTCTTTCTTCAATATTTCTCAACTCACCCTTTTTAATATCCGCTTTACTGTAGCCTAGTTTTTCTATCAACTTCATTGTAGGCTTATAGGATTCTGGATGGACAGAGGTATTATCTAAGGGATTATCGCCGCCGGAGATTCGTAGGAACCCAGCACATTGTTCAAATACCTTTGGTCCAAGTCTTTTTACCTTTTTAATCTGTTGGCGACTGGAGAACTTACCATTTTCCTCCCTAAATTCAACTATATTTTTAGCCACTGTAGAAGAAATCCCCGCTACGTATTGCAATAAAGAAGGAGTTGCAGTATTGAGGTCTACCCCAACGGTATTAACACAATCCTCTACAACATTCTTTAGGGTTTCTCCAAGTTTGCCTTGGTTTAGGTCATGCTGATATTGACCTACCCCAATACTCTTTGGATCTATTTTAACTAGCTCTGCCAATGGGTCCTGTAATCTACGACCAATGGAGATGGCGCCCCTAATAGATACGTCAATATTGGGATACTCTTCTGTGGCAAGTTTTGAAGCCGAATAAACAGAAGCCCCTGCTTCACTGACGATGGTATAATATACAGTTTTATCTATTTCCTTTAGCATCTCTGCCACTAGGAACTCAGTTTCCCTTGAAGCCGTTCCATTTCCGATTGGTATAATGTCTATATCATATTTATTAATCAATTCCTTCATTACCTTCTTTGCTTCCTCAACTTTGTTTTGAGGGGCATTTGGGTAAATGGTGGTATAGTCTAGTAATTTTCCTGTCTCGTCCAATACCGCCAGCTTACAGCCAGTTCTAAAACTAGGATCTATGGCTAACACCCTCATGTCTTTTACTGGTGGAATCAACAATAGAGGCTTTGTATTTTTACCAAATACCTTGATGGCTTCTTCCTCTGCCCTTTCTGTCAGGATATTTCTAATTTCCCTTTCAATCGATGGGGAGATTAGACGCTTATAGGCATCCTCTATCGCCTCCTGTAGGGTAGCTGTTGTGATGGCCTTTTGATTTGTGATGACTTTCTTCGTTAAATATTCAAGAACTTCCTCATCAGGGCTTACTACCTTCACCTTAAGTTTCTTTTCCTTTTCTCCTCTATTCACTGCCAAAATTCTATGGTTGGCAATTCGATTAACCCCTTCATTAAAGTCATAATACATTTCATATACTGTCTTTTCTTCAGGGTCTACAGCAACACTATTAATTACCCCTTTTTGAAGATTTAATTCTCTTATTTTTTCCCTGTACTCTGCATCATCAGAAACAAATTCTGCTATGATATCCTTTGCTCCATTGATGGCATCCTCCACTGTCATGACTTCCAATTCTTCATTAATAAAAGGGGTCGCCATTTCTTCTATAGTACCCTGTAGAGCTTCTTGTTTTAATATCAATTCAGCCAAAGGTTCCAAACCCTTTTCCTTTGCAACGGTAGCCCTCGTTCTTCTTTTTTGCTTATAGGGTCTATAGAGATCTTCAATCTTTTGAAGTACTGTGGCTCCTAGGATTTCCTTCTTTAACTCTTCCGTTAATTTCCCCTGCTCGTCAATTAATCGAATTACTTCTTCTTTTCTTGATTCTAAATTTCTTAAGTATGTAAGTCTCTCATGTAGGTCCCTCAGTATCTCGTCACTAAGACCGCCAGTTACTTCTTTCCTATATCGCGCTATGAAGGGGATGGTATTACCTTCATCTATTAGGTTAATGGTATTTTCAATCTGACTGGATTTAATACTAAATTCTTGAGCTAATTGGTTAATAAGCTTCATAGCCTTCTCTCCTAACTAATTAATATTTACTAAATTTACCGTTTTATCTATTATATCATAGTGTCCAATAAATAAAAAAATGTAAGGGTATTTTATCTACCCTTACATATTCTATCCCTTTTTCCACTTATCCTCATCATGATTTATAAAATCATTCAATTGATTTTTTCCGTAGGTTAATCCCGTTACCCTTCCACTGCATTTTTGTAGGGAGGATTCCACCTGTTCTTCCCCCAGTTGCCTCCAACCTTCATACAGAGGAGTTAACACTTTGATCGCCTCCTGTAGCTTTTGGCCACTTTTATAATTGTCTGCTTCGGTCATTAATCGATTTACATATAGGTATAGGCTTCTAAGGTTTTTAGCAATCTCTGAGTCCCCCTCTAAAGTCGATAATAACTCAGCCAGAATATCTCTTCCCCTTGCAAGAGCTTCTTGGATGCCCTCATTTTTTCCTTCCTCCATTGCCCCAGTAGCTTCCATTAAGGAATTAATTAACTCTTCATAAAGCAAAGCTACCAGCTGCGGACCATTTGCTGTCGTAATCCGATTAAGTAGATAATTTTTATCCTTCATCTATTTCACCACCATTAGCTTAACAACTGTAGAATCGACTGAGGTCTTTGGTTTGCTTGAGCCAACATAGCTGTCCCTGCTTGGGTTAAGATATTTAGCTTTGTAAAGTTTGACATTTCCATTGCCATATCCACATCCTCAATACGAGACATGGCTGCAGTGATGTTTTCTGCTGTATTGTCTACATTGGCGATGGTGTGCTCGAGACGATTTTGGATGGCCCCTAGTTTTGCTCTTACTTCCGAAACTTTCTTGATGGCTGCATCAATTACCGTTATGCCTGTACCTGGATCATTAACTAAATCAACTGCATCGATAGCTAGACCAGTTGGCGTTGTGTCAAGTTTATCGATAGTAAATTCCATAATTTCACTGGCATTTGCTCCTATTTGTAGGATAATTTTTTCTTGGGGATCAGCTACGGGGGGGGTGGCATTATCAAAGCCATCTAAGGATCCATCCAACAGCTTTTTATCATTGAAGTTTGTTGTTTTAGCAATATTATCTATTTCTTTTACTAATTCATCTATTTCATTTTGGACTGTTTGTTTATCATCATCGTTATAGGTTCCATTGCTTGCTTGTACCGCCAATTCCCTCATTCTTTGTAGCATTGAGTGTATTTCTGTCATTGCTCCCTCTGCCGTCTGTACGAGAGAAACTCCGTCTAATGAGTTACGGGAAGCCACATGTAATCCCCTCGTTTGGGCCCTCATTTTCTCAGTAATAGCCATCCCCGCCGCATCATCAGCTGCTCGGTTGATTCTTTTACCAGATGACAATTTCTCCAATGCTCTACTGGTCATATCAGTATTTCGCGTTAATAATCTATGGGCATTTAATGCAGGTATATTATGATTAATTCTCATCTTTTTTCCCCCTTGAATCTATGCTTATATTATTTATATCGGCGTTTCTGTCAAAAACTTTACCTTACCTTTTTGGTATCTAATCCCTCAACAAAAATGAGGACTTGAGCTACAATTTCATATAGTTCCTGAGGAATTTCTGTCCCTACTTTGAATTGGATTAGCTCTTTAACTAACTTCTCATTGTGATGAATAGGCACTTCATTTTCCTCTGCCTTTTCTAATATCTTTTCTGCCACTACCCCATGTCCTGTAGCCATAATTTTGGGGGCATGATCCTCCTCAGGATCATATCTCAATGCAACAGCTTTTTTCACATGTTCCTCCATAGCTTCACCCCTAAATCATCATATCAATAAAATTGACACCTTTTTGCTTGTCCGCCACTTCCTCCACCATACTCATTAAATGTAGGTCTTCATCCACCCTAAAGGCAATGTCCTTTACCTCGTATCCTATCTTGGAAAGCATATCCTTCAAGGCTGGAATCTGGGGTTCTATCATTTCTTGATATTCCTTATATAGTACCCCCACCTTTAAAACTAATTGCCTATAGTTGACCCCTAAGTATATATTGATATTCCCCATATTATTGGTATCCATATTTAGAAGCACCGACATGTTTTTAGGGTCTATTTTCTTGCTGCCCTGCTTATCCTTCATGACATAAATCTGTAGATTCTTCATCTGATTATCCATCATAATCGGCATTTGTACAGTTGTATCCCTATGATTAAGCTGATTTTGGGTGTCTATTGCCTCAGACAGCTTTTCGATATTCTTATAGAGTTGTTCTTTGGATTTATCATCCAAAAGACTTCCCTTTTGGGCTATATTGTTTACTATTTCGTTGAGTTCTTTATTGAAACGACTTAGGTCCATTTTTCCATTCTTCAGGCTGTTGGTCAAATCCTTAGCCATCTCCTTCATTCCTTTAACCTCAAGTTTTAGGGCTTCATTCCCTTCTTTTTCTAAGAACTCCATCAATTCTTGTACTTGGTGGCCTACTTGCTGTTGATTTTTAAGGAAGTTTGAAATTTGCTTCATTTCTCCTAAATTATGGGGAAGGTTATTCTTCATGAGAAGAGCTAAAATATCCTCCCCTTGCTTTCGTATCTGGGGTAATACTTTGATTTGCTCCCAGTTACCCTCCTGTAGGTTGTGTTCATTAATATAATTTGAGATTCTAGGTAACTCCATTTTTTCCAAGGATAAACCCTTCTCTAATCCCTTCGTCACCATCGAAGAAGTAAGGTGTTGTCGAATAAAATTTAATTCCTTAAAAGCCTGTTGCGCTTCATTGCTAGCTTTAATAATTCCTAGCTTAGACGTCTCTGGGATATTATTAGCTAACCCCTCTATAGTCAAAGGATAGTTGTTTTTTATATGACCTGTAAGGTTATTGGGGGTTATTTTATTCAACTGAGAAAATAGTTTTACTACCTTTAAGGCGCTGTAATGGATCTCTTGCCCTCCTTGAAGTATCAGTTCTTGATCAAATCCCATCGGCGCTTTAACCCTATGGAGGTCCCCTAATTTAAAATCAGTCCCCTTCTTTAAAAGCATTAGTAAATCTTCTTCTTTCGCTTCCCCCAGCAGCTTAATTTTACCAAGCATTTCGCCTATTTTTTCTTCCTCCGACAGGGGCAAAGTCTCCATTTGAAGCATCTCTGCCTTTAGAGAATCTATATTTTTTACCAAATCCAATAGCTTAGATAGGTTTTCCGATTCAATATCGTACCCAGCCTTCATTAAAAGGGAAACATTATCTTGGTCTAGACTACTGTTTAGTTCTCCAATAAGGGCCTTTAGCTCCATCACTTTTGATAGATTCTCTTTATTTACCTCCATCCCTTGTCTAATGAGGGCTTTGGATAGACTAATATTTTCTTTATTTACCACCTGCCCATCGGCAGTAAGGAGTCTCTTAATATCTTCTTCTAAAAGCCTTAAATCCTTTTCCGTTGGTTGATTTTTATTTCCTAAAAAGCCTCCATATACTTTGGTGGCATATTGGCTAAGTTTCTCTTCTATGGCTATTGCACCTTTTTTGATGGAATTTTTTAATTTGTATAATTGATTGATGTTTCCCTCCACCTTATGCTTGATTGCCTCCACAAATCCTTCTTCGTCATAATTTTGGATACTATGGAGTTTCGTGAAAATAGCCTTTACCTTCTCTATGGATTCTTTAGTGACTTCCACCCCAGCCCTCTGGAGGGCTTTGATAATGTCCGTTACATCCTTTCCTTGTTTGCTACCATAAATCTTTTCAGCAATCTTCTCCGCATCCTCCGTGGAAAGCTTTTTAAATTTCTTGATAATTTTACTTAAGGATAGGGGCTGGTCCTCTTCTTCCGCCTTTACCTTCTCCAGCTTATCTACTACCTCCTGTAGGGAGTCCTTTTCCAAATCCACTTGTTCCTCCATAAGTTTTAGGGCTGTATCGTAGTTGAGCTCCTGAACTAAATCATTCAAATGATTCTTTGTGGAGATATATTGCACCAAATTTTCTTTACTTAAATGAATCCCGTGGAAATCCAATACCTTTAACCCCTGTATTAAATCCTCCTTTACAGGCATATTAAAGCTATTCAGTAGTTTCGTATATTTCTCTTCCTCACCTTGAGATATAGGAAGAACATTTACTTGTAGCTTGTTGGTCTGGAGGGTCTCCAGTGACTTGTTTACTTGATCCCTTTTCTTCAAGGGCATCATCCCGTTTCCATATACTTTGTTAAATAATAGATTCATTGGTTTTCCAATTCCATTATTCATCCTGTCACCACCTTTAGTTCTTCTACTTAATCTATCGACAATTTCTTTCCTTTACTTTACTGTAGAATAACTCCTCCCAGTCAACAACTAGGTCTAAAACTTTTATTATTTATGCCGATATAATATAATAGAGACAGAATTTTAAGGAGGGGATACTCCATGAAGCGAATAGATCAGTTAGGTTCCGTTGAGTTCCGTGAATTAGTCAATGCTCCAGCACGAAAAGCTGAAGTAAATAAAGAGAAGTTTATCACCAAATTTCAGGAAATAAAATCTGACCAAGTGAGAGAACACCTCCAAGGACTTTATGATAAAATCCTTACTCAGTCTGAACGAATAGGGGATAAGATGCATCTCAGTGAAGTCATTAAATATAAAAACCTAGTACGGGAATTTCTAGATGTGGCTGTTAAGAACTCCCATCAGTTTTCTAAACAAAATTTCTTAGATCGTCGTGGTCGTCATCGGGTCTACTCCATTGTTAAAAACGTTGACCGAGAACTAGAATCCTTGACCAAAGAATTCTTAAAAGAAGAGGTGGACCGCATTTCTATCATTAAGCGATTGGATGATATTCGGGGTATGCTCTTAGATGTAATGATGTAAAAAATATTTGACAATACCAAAAAATAGTGATATCCTAGTGTTGTAACATCGTTACAGAATATAATTTTTTGGAGGTTTTTTTAAATGAAAACAGGCGTAGTTAAATGGTTTAACAGTGAAAAAGGTTTTGGATTTATCTCAGTTGAAGGTGAAGATGATGTATTCGTACATTTCTCAGCTATCCAAGGAGACGGTTTCAAGTCATTAGACGAAGGACAACAAGTAGAATTCGAAGTTGTTCAAGGTGACAGAGGTCTTCAAGCTGCAAACGTAACAAAGTTATAGTAGTAAATTATAATAGAATATAAGTTATATTTTATATAGCAACTACTGAAAAGAACCCTGAAGCATCAGGGTTCTTTTCGTTTTATCATTTGCTTACATATTTTAACTTTAAAATAATGTTCCCCCAATTTTTTATCTATTGGGGGATTTTTTTAGGTATCTTCTTTAAAATTACTTTTTCTTTTTAAAAACGCTTTTTGAAAACTTCTTAAAAAATCCTCTCATATTAAATCCTTTACCCTTATTTATTTCGTTAAGGATATCCTGATCAGTTTTTTTCATTATTTCTTCATTTCTGATTCCATCAACCAAGGCATCTTTGGATTCATTAGTCATCTTGGATAACTTAAATCGTTGAGTAATAACCTTCAACTCATTAATCATGCTATTCAGAGTAACTGTCGAATCTGACATTTGTTGAATAGAAGCATCCTGTTCCTCCACGCTTGCCAATACCTGCTGAGCGGCGGCGGCAGTAGATTGAGAGACACTGGCCACCTCATTCATCACTTCTTCAGTGGTCATTACATCTTGTGCTAATTCCTCTATAATGCTTTCTAAGTTTTTCATAGAGCTGGACACACCATTGGCTTCATCCAGAATAGTTGTGAAGGAGTCTGCAGCACGATTGATTACCGTGTTTCCTGCTTCTACTCCCCTTATTCCTTCTTCCATTGAAACAACAGCTTTACTTGTTTCGTTATGGATTTTTTCGATTAACCCTATAATTTCCTTAGATGCTCCTCTAGATTGCTCTGCTAGCTTTCTAACCTCTTCCGCCACCACAGTAAATCCTCTACCATGCTCTCCTGCTCTTGCAGCCTCGATTGCAGCATTTAATGCCAATAGATTTGTTTGATCTGATATGGCTGTGATTAATTGACCTGCTCGATCTATTTCTCCAATTTGCTTGTTTAAATTTAATATTAAGTTAGATGTATTTTCTACTAATACTGTAACATTTTCCATAGTTGTTTTTATTTCTTGAATATTTCTTACTCCTCCAGCAGCTAGCTTTGAGGTGTTTTCTGCTGAAGAAACAGCTACGGTTGTACTGGATTGTACTTCCCTTACATTTCCCACCATTTTTATGATAATCTCAGAAGATTGGTCTACCCTACCCATCTGTTGAGATGTCCCTGCCGCCACACTCTCTATAGTCTTGGAAATTTCTACTGCAGCCATTGAAGTTATTTCAGCGTTACCCTTCAGTTCATCAATAAAATCCCCGACTTGGTCTGTTGCCCCTGTGATTTTGACCAGAATTTCAACTAATGAATCGGTCATTTCTTTGAATGCCCTTTGTAGCTCACCAATTTCATTCTCTGCCTTAATCTCTATATTCTGAGTTAGATCTCCTTCTTTAATCTTAATTGCATTGCCTACCAGCAATTGAATTGGTTTTGTGAAATATTGAGCAAATACAGTTGTCATAGCTAATGTCACCAGCATCATGATGAGAGCAATAATGATGTTTCTAACAAGGGATTCCCTTGTTAAGGCCAACACTTCACTTTTTTCTTGTTGAACAATGACTTTCCAAGGGTGATTTTTCAAAGATGCCGCGGATACCATCATTTCTTTACCATCATTATTGATTCCTTCTATTTTTTCAACATTCTCTAGAACTACCTTTTTAATCATTTCTGAATCCTGTTCTAAAACATTGTACCTTTTCATTACATATTCCGAAGCAATCCGATGACCGATAATATAACCATCTCCATCTACTACATAGGCATATCCTGTATTTCCTATAGCTACATCCTTTACAATTTGACTGATTTTATTAAATCCCACCACTACTGAAAGGACACCCACTCTTACATTATTTGCATCCGACACGACAACGTTAACCCTAAAGCCAACATCGATACCATCTTTTACAGATTGGGTTGTACTCAAGCCCTTTGTTAATGCCTCCTGAAACCACGCTTCCCCAGCTACTGACTCTATTTTGTTGCTTTGATTAGCCACCATTAAATCTCCAGATTTATCAAATAAATAAATTTCTTTTATTTCCCTATTCTGGCTCTTAACAGTGTGAAATAGTTCCTGTACATCGTACCGCTCCATAGATGTAAAGTCCCTTGAAGAAGCTAATAATCTAACAGTATTGAGCAGCGTCTCTACATAGACATCCAGCTGCATCGCAATTGAGTTGGCAATCGTCTTATTATTTTTCTCTGCGGTATCTTTAATATTGCTGGAATCGAAATAATAATTAACCGCAGATGTGATTACTACCATTACCAAAATCAGTGTACAGATAACACTCATCAACTGCCGCTTAATGCTCTTCTTGCTACTCTTATTACCCTGCGACTGTCCTTTAATTTTTGTCCTTTTTGCTATTTTTCCCATAAATCCTTTTTTCATAAATGTTCCTCCCTTAGTTCTGCAATTTCCTTTATCTTTAGTCAATATCCGAACACTTAAGTAAGTATGTAAAATTCCTCATGTATTCTAATTCGATAAAATAACCAAAAAACCTTTATCTTTAGAAAATTAAATACAATAAAAATTTTGCATAAATCCTCTTTTTTCAACGTTCCTCATAAAAAAAAGAACTTAGGACTACTGTCCTAAGTTCACTTTTAAAAATTCATTTATAAAAATATCGATGTCTCCATCCATTACTGCTTGTGTATTTCCTACCTCTGCGTTAGTTCTATGATCCTTTACTAGGTTGTAGGGATTGAATACATAGGATCGGATTTGACTTCCCCATGCGATTTGGCTATATTCCCCTTGAAGGTCTTCGATTTTTTCTTTGTTTTCTCTTTCCTTCAATTCCACCAGTTTGGATTTCAATAAACCCATCGCTGTTTCACGATTGCTATGTTGAGATCTCTCATTTTGGCACTGGACCACAATTCCCGTTGGTAAGTGGGTGATTCTCACTGCTGAGTCCGTCTTATTAACATGCTGCCCTCCAGCACCACTGGCTCTGAAGGTGTCAATCTTTAAATCAGAGGCCTTTATTTCTATATTTACATCATCATTAATTTCTGGCATAATATCCACCGAAGCAAAGGAGGTATGACGTTTTCCTGAGTTGTCAAAGGGAGATACCCTTACTAGGCGATGTACTCCTTTTTCTGACTTCAGAAATCCATAGACGTTCTCACCTTCAATCAACAGGGTAACGCTCTTAATTCCTGCCTCTGGATCCTGTATCAGGTCTATCGTTTTAATTCTATATCCCTTTGTTTCAGCCCAGCGGGTATACATCCGCAACAACATCTTAGCCCAATCCTGAGCATCCAAACCGCCTGTTCCAGCATGGATGGAAAGAATTGCGTTGTTCTTATCATACTCACCTTTTAACAAAGTAGATAATTTTAATTCCTCTAAGATGGCCTCTAGTTGGATGATTCCCGCTACTAGTTCATCTGCAAAAGTATTGTCCCCTTCTTCAATAAAGGCCACCATTGTTTCCAACTCTTCATGGGTGGCAATCAGGCCTTCATAAGCCTGTATGCGGTCTTTATAAGCTTTAGTCTGCTTTAGTACTTCTTGGGCCTCCTGTGGTTCATCCCAAAAGCCCTCCTCCGACATTTTAGCCTCATAGTCTGATACCAGTTGGCTAATTCCATCTATGTCAAAGTGAAGCCCTCATTTCCTTGATGTCCTCCAGCACCTTTACCAACTGCTGCTTATAAATATCTAAATTAATCATCTGTTCACCCCATTATTCTCCACAGCATTTTTTATATTTCTTTCCACTACCACAAGGGCAAGGTTCATTTCTACCCACTACATCTTCCTTGACTACAGTCTTGATTTTTTTCTGACTGCTTTCTCCATGAATTGCCTCCATAGGCTTAGCCACCTGTTTTCTCTCCACTACACTTTCCTTCTCTACATGGAACAGGTACCTAACAGTTTCTTCTTGGATACTCTTAATCATTTCCTGGAACATGTCAAAACCTTCTGTTTGATATGCCCTAACAGGATCCACCTGTCCAATAGCTCTTAAACCAATACCTTGACGCAACTGATCCATTGCATCAATATGATCCATCCATTTAGTGTCAATCACTTGGAGTAGGATTATTCTCTCGATTTCCCTCATTCGTTCTGCTTCAAAGTCATTTTCTTTAAGCTTATACTGGGCTTTAGCGGCATCTACTACCTTTTCCCGTAGGGAATCTATCGTCAAGTCTTGGATGTTTTCAAAATGTAAACTATCAGGCTGTAGGAAGATGGTGGTTAGATGTTCTTCAAATGCTTCTATATCCCACTCTTCTGGGTACTTATCCGCCTCAATATACAAGGCAATAGCATCATTGGTAATACTCTCAACCATATTAAATACTTGATCATACATATCTTGCCCATCTAATACTTTTCTACGCTCCCCGTAGATGACTTCCCTTTGCTTATTCATAACATCATCGTATTGGAGTACATGCTTACGAATACCAAAGTTACGACCCTCTACCTTCTTTTGTGCATTTTCAATGGTTCTAGTTAGCAGTCCATGCTCAATAGCCTCATCTTCGGCTAAGCCCATTTTCTCGACGATTCCCTGCATTCTATCTCCACCGAATAGACGCATTAGATCGTCCTGTAGGGAAATATAGAATCTACTGGACCCTGGGTCCCCTTGACGTCCTGCACGACCTCTTAGCTGGTTGTCTATACGTCTTGATTCATGTCTCTCTGTACCAATGATATGAAGTCCTCCGACCTGTACAACTTCTTCATGTTCTTTGTCGGTTTCCTTTTTAATTTCAGCGTATATTTCATGATATACTTTTTTAGCAGCGATTAACTCTTCATCAGCCGTCTCTGCATGGCTAGTTACCATAGCTAATATTTCATCACTATATCCTCTTTTCTTCATTTCCTTCATAGCTAAAAACTCAGGATTACCACCTAGGATAATGTCAGTACCACGGCCAGCCATGTTGGTAGCTATGGTTACTGCTCCTTTTCTACCAGCTTGGGCAACGATCTCTGCTTCCCTTTCATGATGCTTAGCATTTAGAACCTCGTGAGTAATTCCACGCTTCTTTAGTAGCGCGGAAATTTCCTCAGACTTTTCAATTGTAATCGTTCCTACTAGTACAGGTTGTTTTTTAGCGTACTTCTCTTCTATATCCCTTACCAAAGCTAAAAATTTTCCCTGCTCTGACTTATAGATACTATCCGCAAGATCTTGACGAATTACAGGCTTATTTGTTGGCATTTCAATTACATCCATACCATAAATGGAGATAAATTCATCTTCCTCTGTTTTCGCTGTACCTGTCATACCTGCAATTTTGTTGTACATTCTGAAATAATTTTGGAAGGTAATGGTTGCTAACGTCTTGGATTCTCTTTTAACCTCTAACCCTTCCTTAGCTTCAATTGCCTGATGTAGTCCTTCGCTATAGCGACGTCCAAACATTAAACGACCTGTAAATTCATCAACAATTACAATTTCTCCATCTTTAACTACATAATCTTTATCTAATTTCATTAGATTTCTAGCCTTTAATGCTTGATTAATATGATGAGAAGTCTCCATGTTTTCTATATCTGAAAGGTTATCTAATCCAAAAAACTTCTCTGCCTTTTCCACGCCTTCTTCAGTTAAGGAAATCGAGTTGGCCTTTTCATCAATGGTAAAATCAACTTCATTTTTTAAGGTTTTTATAAATTGATCTACTACGAAATACATTTTCGTTGATTTCTCTCCTTGACCAGAGATAATCAGTGGGGTTCTAGCCTCGTCTATTAAAATACTATCTACTTCATCCACAATGGCATAGTTCAATTCCCTTTGGGTCATATCATGCTTATGAATTACCATGTTGTCTCTTAGGTAGTCGAATCCAAACTCATTGTTTGTACCATAGGTGATGTCTGCTTGGTACGCTGCCTTTCTTGCTGTAGGAGTTATCCCATGAATTACAACCCCAGTCGTTAAACCAAGGAAGTTATATACTTTACTCATCCATTCGCAGTCACGGTGGGCTAAGTAGTCATTGACTGTAATAACATGAACCCCTTTGCCACTGAGGGCATTGAGATATACTGCAAGCGTAGCCGTTAAGGTTTTACCTTCACCAGTTCTCATCTCGGCAATACGGCCTTGATGTAGTACTATTCCCCCATACAGCTGTACAGGATAATGCTTCATCCCTAATATCCTCCAAGCTGCCTCCCTTACGGTTGCAAAGGCTTCTGGTAAAAGGTCATCCAGCGTCTCGTTATTTTTAAGTCTTTCTTTAAACTGTCTCGTCTTATCCTTTAATTCAGCATCCGTTAATTTTGAATATTGTGGTTCTAAAGCTAATACTTCCTCAACATTCTTCTTTAATCGTTTCAGTTCCCTCTCACTATAGGTACCAAAAACCTTTTCAAACACCCTTTTCATAGTACCACCTCGAATTTTAGTTTTATGTTTATCTTGTTATTCATGTATTATCTGATTAATTCTTAACCATCATTGTAACACAACCATCTAAAAAATCAATAAGCTGAGGATATCATCTCAGCTTATTTTTACATTTTTTATCAAAAATTATTAGTTTTGTGCCTATAAACCTAACCATTACCGCCTAACTCTACCATGGTGGTCAAAACTAATTACCCCAACAGCCTTGCGGTATAATTTTGATTGCATAACCGATTGAATGTAAAAAAGCAATCCTATGGAGATCAAGAAGTCTCCAACTGCCAAAACCTGTTTAAGCGGATAAAATGATGGCGTTATAAAACGCTTGCCCAAATACTCAGTTAAAGGAAAAGCTTCTTCCAATGGTATATAGTTGGGTAAAGCTCCCATGTTTATGGAAATCAGTAGATTCTTGAAGCCAGAATCTTCTAAAAGGGTTAGATCAATTGGCATACTTCCTTGATTAAGGACAATGGCAGCGAAATTACAGATAGCCCCTATTAAAATGAGCCATATGGCCTTTTTATGAAGATTTAAAAACAACGTAGTAAATAATAAACAATAAATAATGATGTAGAGAATCATTCGATGCTCTATAAAGGTTTCATTGCCCATTGCAATCATTATAGACGTCGTTAACATTAATATTAAGGACATGATCACCACAAAAGGAAATCTTAGTGATAGATACCCTAATCGCTTCAAATGTCCACCTCGAATCTTTCCTACTATTATTCCTAATACCAAAGCTTCAAAAATCATGGCAAATACACCCCTTTGTCCCCTTTATAATTACCTATTAAAGTTCATACATTAGGATTTCTCTATTACTTTGATTTTTCCTTCCTATTTTTTTCATTTTCAGAATGTTTTATTTTTTGCTTCATTTTATTTTAATATTCTACAAAAAAATAGCTAAGGTAGCCTAGAGACTACCTTAGTTTATAAAAAACATTATCTTAGATTTCTGGTTCTATCAACCCATAATTTCCATCTTTTCTTTTATACACTACATTTATTTCTTCAGTGTCAGAATTAGTGTATACAAAGAAATTATGACCAACTAACTCCATCTGCAATACAGCTTCTTCTGAACTCATGGGTTTCACACCAAATCTCTTTGTTTTAACAATTTTTGACTCGCTCATGGCTTCCTCTTCGTGGGGCACTGGGATATTTTCAAAGCGAATGGTTTCATATTTATTTCTATTTTCTAATTTGGTTTTATGCTTTCTAAGCTGTCTTGTTAGTTTATCCACTACTTTATCAATAGCAGCATACATGTCCTCCATAGCTTCTTCAGCCCTTAAAATTGATCCATTAATCGGAATGGTTACTTCAATAATTTGCCTAGCTTTTTCTACTGATAGGGTAGCTTTAGCCTCTAATTCTTCATTAAAAAATTTATCTAGCTTTGTTAGCTTTGATTCAACGGAACTTCGTAAAGCATCTGTAACCTCAACGTTTTTGCCACTTACTATTACTTTCATATGTTCAGCTCCCTTCACTTCTATAGATTTAAACCAACAGCTACGTTAGTTTAAAAGTGATTACTTATTAAAATTAAATAAATCTTTTGATTATTTATCCAATATTTACCCACCGCTTGGACTCCTAAACAAAAAGTTTGTACACTTTTTATAATTCGCTTTCTGAGGGTGAACTATGTACGCCTAATATTGTATATCAAGCCACTTTTGAACTGTCATTCTTAAGCATACTTTATTTAAATGTGGATTATTATTATATTCATAAAAAAATAATAATATTACGATTTAGCCCTAAATTCCTATAGACAGTTTCCTTCAAAGCTGTTGACTTTTCAGTTTTATTCGACATTTTTCTTGTGGATAATTTGTTTTTTGATTGTGTATATGTTTATAGATAACCTGTGGATAATGTGTATAGTTTTGTTGATAACTTATTTTCCAATGGGACAAGGGTGTTAGTCGGTGTGCATAAAACTTGGAAAACTTCCACAACCCTATTATTATACCCATTATGTAAAGTACTTATTCATAATATTGAAATTTAAACGATTGCAATTTATTGATAATATTTTCTCAAAAATTATTTGTTGTAATATGGAAAATAAATTTTTTTTGTAGTTAATCTTGTATGATTATTCATAATGGCTTTTAGTTATTCTTATAGTATTCATTTAATGTAGAACTTTCATATTCCTTAGAACAAAGTCTTCCTTCGGAAGATTTAACTGATGACTTATGTTGAAGCGCATTTACTAAAAAGTAAAAAAGCCCTTGATATATAAAATATCAAAGACTTTTTTAAGGACATGAAGCTGACCTGGTTTTTGACCCCACACTCGCCTGCTGGAGGGTTCGCTCGGGGTTGCCTTCACTACTGCCCCTCTCGGTTTTCCCGGCAGGTCTTACCTCTAAGCCGCACCATGATCAATAACTCGATTTTTGGTTATCTTACGTGGATCCTTTTGCCTGCGACTGGCTTGGACTTTCAACCACAGACCTTCATGCATACATTTCATTATACCTTATTTACTTCTTTTTATCAATTAAAATAGAATGGATTTCATTGAACTTTTTACCATATCCTTGGTTAGTTTTCTTACCAAGTTTAACAACTTTAATTTGCTGCTTAATCTGTTCTAAATTTTGTTGAGCCTTTACGGCATTGGTTTCATCAATTTCCTTAATTTTTCCTGTCACCTTTAGTATTTCTTGTATTTGCTTTTGCAGTTCCTTTATACCCTTTACCGGTTCTTCCGTCAAGTCAGCAAAGCTATTGATCCCAAGCTCATCCTTTAAGCTTTGGAACTTTTCTAGGAATTCTTTATCCAACAGATCTATCTTCCCCATAACCTCTTGCTTTTTGTGAATATGTCGGTCCAAAGCTGAAATTCCCTCTTCCTCAGTTGCTTCAAGGGCGTCCTGTTGCTGCAGTGTCAGTTGTAAAAGCTGATTGACTAACTGTAGTTTTCCTTCACTGATTCTAATTAGGTAATCCGTCACTACTTCTGCATTCATATCCATCACCTATTTTCCTATCTTGGCTAATCGCATAGCTTCCTTCCAAGTGTCCCTAAGCTCTGTTACCATTTCAATCGCCTCTTCCAGTGGTTCAATGGACTTTGTCATGTTCCCCTCCAACAATTTTTCCAATATATAAGTATATAGGCTTCTTAGATTATGGGATATTTCATAATTCATGTCCAGGGTTACGTTTAATTCATCAATAATATCCTGTGCCCGTTTTAAGGATTCATTGGCACTAGCAATATTTTTTTGCTCTATAAATAGCTTACCTTGATTAATAAACTTTAGCGCCCCATTATAAAGCATCAAAGTTAATTCCTGAGGACTTGCTGTCTTTACACTGTTTTCTTTATATTGATTATAGGGGTTCTTCATTGCCATGTTGCTCCCTCCTTAACTTCAAATAGTCTTTTTTAGACCGTCTTGTCTACAATGATTCCTGCTACTTCTAACATATGGGCCACCATGTCCAATAGCTTTTCATTAGGAATTTCTCTAATTAACTGGTCATTAGTGGAATCAAAAACCTTTACCACCACAGCCTTGGTTTTTTCATGGATGGAAATTTCAAACCGCCTATCAAAGGGCTCAAAACTCTTATTAGCCTTTTCAACTGCCTTTACTAATTTTTCTTCAGAGATTTGCTTTTCTCCTTGAGACATTCCGTAAACTGCTTGTTCGCTCCCCGTTGGCTTTTCTATACGGCTTCCTTGCCCCAGTGCATTAGTTTGAAGGGGGTAAGCATTCCCCGCTTGTACTCCATCAATCTTCATTTAGGCTCCCTCCTAATATTCAATTGTCTCCTATTAATATTATCGGAGGATTTCTAAAAAAGTTTAATATATATTATAATAAGAATTAATACATATTTGCTATAACAAGAAAAGTTTTTAAATGGGTGGATAGTGGTGCTATAATTAAAGGGATACTACTATTAAATTGGAGGGGTTATGATGACTCAACACAAAGAGATAGATCAGAAATACTATATTTACAATGGCGTCATTAGATCAACAGAAGAGTTTGAACATGATGCAATACTTAAATCCCCATCTGTATATGAGGTGATTAGGGTCATAGATGCAGTCCCCCTATTTCTGGAGGAACACCTAAATCGATTAAATAACTCTATTGCACTTTTAGGAAATTCAAATTCCTATGAAATTGACACTGATAAATTAAAGCTGCAAATCAATCAACTTTTGGATGCTAACGGAAGGCCTGAGCAAAATTTTAAAATCATTGTAAATAATCTTGAAACAGAGGCTCCTGACATATATCTTTTTTTCATTTCTAGTCATTATCCTTCTATCAAGCAATACCAGAAAGGCGTTTCAACTATTTTATATTCAGCCATGAGAAAAAATCCTAATATAAAGGCTGTTTCAACCAGTCAAAGAGAAATGATTAATGCAGCCCTCAAGGATTCAAATGTCTACGAAGCCATCTTGGTCAATGAAAACAAAGAAATAACCGAGGGAAGTCGCTCAAATATATTTATTGTTAAATCTGGCGTAATTTATACTGCACCAGCTAAGGATGTATTGATTGGCATTACTAGAGAAAGGGTTATGGGTCTCTGCAGAAAATTAAATGTTCCTGTAGTGGAACAACCCATTTCCATTGAGTTTCTTCTAAATTGTGAGGGATTGATTATCACTGGAACGTCTCCAAAAATCCTTCCCATTTCGTCAATAGATAACCAACAGTTCAATTCCCCTAACCATCCCTTAATCTTACAATTGATGAAATCCTATGATGAATTGATTCAAGAATATATTACACTTTATACTACTTAAGCAACCTTAATCAACTGGGGTGATTCTACCATCCTTCATATATTTTAAAATTAATTTAGGTTCCACTCCAGTTGCTTGGGCTACTTCCCATATACTAGAGCCCCGATGAAAAAATATATAATCTTTGACAATTTTATAGGGACTTTCCTTAACATCTAGGCATTTAGGGCATATTGTACCGTCTTTACTTTTAAAGAGATCTCCACAGATAATACAGTTCTCCAGCGTTTCACCCACCACCATCAACTCCCCTTCATATTATGGTCTTCATTTATTTTATTAATTTATATTCTTCGAAAGTTATTATTTTTTATGGTACTTTTATTAAATAATCTTTCTTAGTAAATTGAAATAGTACTATCACCCTATTCCATGACTTTTCTCAGAAAACTAGTCAAAAGTATAAAATAATTCAGATACCGAGCATATATAAATATAATACCAACTATAGATCCATACTACCTTATAGATCTTGTTAAACTAATGAAAGACATTCAAAGTAAAATGAAAGGAGTATTTCAATGGATAAAAAACAGTATCATAAACCTAGTAAAGAAGAGCTTATGAAAAAACTTAACCCATTACAATATAAAGTTACACAGGAGGCAGCTACCGAAAGACCTTTCTCCCATGAATATGACAAGCATACTGAAGCAGGAATATATGTTGATATCGTTACAGGGGAGCCTTTGTTTAGTTCCATAGACAAGTACGATGCTGGCTGTGGATGGCCTAGCTTCACTAAGCCTATTGAAAATAATGTGAAAGAAGAAAAAGATCTAAGCCATGGAATGATTCGTACCGAAGTGAAAAGTAAATCAGGAGACTCCCATCTAGGACATGTCTTTGATGATGGCCCAAGAGATCAAGGTGGTCTTCGTTACTGTATCAATGGTGCAGCCCTACGCTTTATCCCTCTGGAGGATTTAGAAAAAGAAGGATATGGAGAATACATTGACCTTTTTAATAGGATAAGATAGTCGAAATAGTGCTAAAGAAGGACCAGGCAACTGAAATCCTCAGCTCCTGGTCCATTTTTTTTACTAATGTTTTACTTGGCTCCTATTTAGGGTCGATTAACCCGCTCATTCTAATAACTTCAATACCTTTTCCTTCTAATGCCATAGCCAACTCATTGATTCCAACTGAGTCACTGGCCATATGTCCTGCGACTACGACATTTCCTATGTTTTGCTCTTTTACTGCTTTGATAACGTCTTCTGGCATATGCATTACTACTGCTGTACCTACACCTGCTTCGAAGTAAGCTTTTTGTACAGCTACTCCACCACCAGTACCACCAGCCATTGTTACATAAACCTTACCAGCAAAATCATCTTTTCCGCCTACTCTAATCACAGGTTTTGCTAATGTTTTTTGATACTCAGGTAAAGTTTCTAGAGCATCAACTATATCCTGCAAAGTTGCTTTTGGATTATCTTTTAGCTTTTCGTCCAGTAGGTTTTGAACTTTACGTTCTGCCATAATATCTGTTGGTGTATGGATTCCCATGAAGGGCATATTTAATAATCTAGCTGCTGAAGCAGATCTGTCATAGTTAGATACATGAAGAGCTCTTTCTACTTGCCCCTTTTTCTCACATAGTGCTTTTTGTGCTTTGTTAATAGGAACTCCAGCCGCTACCATCTTGTCTATTTGATTATCCATCACTTTGTGAAGGTTAATTCTTGCGCTTCCTCCAGTTGGATGGTGGGTGATCACTAAGTCCACCCCTAATTCCTTAGCTAGCATTAACTCAGCTAACTCCATATCTACTCCAATAGCAACCTTTTTAATGTTATCCCCTTCAACGATGATTCCACAGTCTTCAGGCACCTCTTTTAATCCAGCCAGTTCTAAGGCAAGATCCATAATTTCTTGTGTATTCATTCTTATTCCTCCTTATATAATTGCATAATTTAGTCACTTGTTTAAACTTAAAATTATTAAACACTTTTAGACTGTTCCTAAATATATATATTCTAGCTAGAATTACATCTTCCTGCTTAAATACTTCAAATATAAAAAATTTCGTCCCTCAAAGCATCCCTTATCTGAATCTACCCTAGTGTATACTCAATCAATACGTTCCAGTGCTGTTTTTATATCTAGCTGAATCTCTTAATGGAATCTAATGAAGTGTTTTTTTTATTTTTTGTGCCCCATTGAGTATTTAACCCATTGTTTATTATTTTTTAATATACTATAATATGATTGTAATATCTTATATCTTTTAATAGACAAAGGAGAACTGGGTTATGGCTGAATTAGAAAATAAAAAAGTTAATTTGAAGGATGCTATGAAACAAATGCTTGAAAGCAAAAAACAAGGTAACAACGGCGGTAAAAATTCTGGTTTTGTCGCCAACACAAGTAAGCAAAGCCAACATACTAAAAAGCCCAATAATCAACGCAGAAAAACTGGTGGGTCCTAAAAAAACCTTCTAAAAAATCAAAACTCCCCTCAAATATACTAAATATGTTGACGGGGAGTTTTTTACATCTTTTTACCTGTTTATGTTTTTGAAACACTGGTTAATTCAGTAATTAACTGATTTACTTTATCATAACCATTTGAAAGATGATCAACATTTTGGGTCTGTTGATGGGAGCTTGTAACTGCCTCCTGTACAGACGATAAATTTGATTGGGTAATAGAATAAATATTTTCTATTTTATTTCCAATCGTGGCAAAAGAGTCCGTCAGACTACTAATCTTTTGATCCAAACCACTGGATTGAGCTACAACATCCTTTGTATTGACTTCAATCTGTTGAATGATTTCCCGCACGCCATTTGTTTCTGTCTTGCTATTCTTTACTGATTGCTGGCAATTAATTATTTTGTTGGCAACATTATTAGTCTCCCCTTGTATTTCCTGTAGGATTACACTAATCAGCTTATTTGATTCCTGGGAGTGCTCTGCCAGCTTTCTGATTTCATCGGCTACAACAGCAAATCCTCTACCTGCCTCCCCTGCCCTAGCACTTTCAATCGAAGCATTTAATGCCAGCAGGTTCGTTTGCTCTGCAATATTATTAACAGTAGTAAGGATTTCTTCAATTTTCTTAACCCGATCGGTTAAGGTATTCATTAATGCTACAGAATGGTCTATTTGCATATCAACATCATTAATTTTTTCATTTAATAGACTCATCTTTTGATTACCACTTTTGGAAATGGCCAGGGTATTTTCCGATAACCCCTTCATCGTGTTTGATGAATACAATACGTCCCCAAGCTGATTTTTATTAAACTGCATAAATTGGTTAATTTCTCCAATGCTGGCAGCCTCATCCTCAACACTAACACCAATCGTATCAAACGTTTTGGTTAATTGGCTTGAGATTGCTCTAGTTAAATTCATGTTTTCCTTTAAACTCTCACTAAAGGGAGCTAATATCTCCACTGAATTCCTTATTTGTTGTAGAATTTTTTCGTTCCGTTCCCTTGACTTGAGTAAAGTCTCTTGGTTCTTATCCACTACTTCTCTAAGTCTCTGACTATATCTGCATTGTAGTACAATTAAGAATACCGCTAACCCTATAAGGAAATTAAAGGTAAATATGTTTTGCATCGAATTATAATTGGGAAATATAAATTCATTATAGTTTAGTAATGCATAGGTGGAGATAAGTATACTCAAAATACCAGATAATAACACAGGTTTGTAATTCTGATAGAGGGATATTAAAAACAAGGTAAGATAGATAACTAAATATGAGTAGATCCCTGGGGCAAGTATCAGTAAGCCTAGGACTAATAGCTGTAATCCTACTATGGCAACATACACCACATAATCTACTGCTTTTTTTCTGATGACTAAATATGCTAGTATTCCTGAAAATCCTCCGCCTACCAATGCAATGACCAGCAATGCCGTAGCTCCCTTTGCTGTGATTAGATTATCAATGATTCCTAAAACTACAGAAATGGAAATCAATATTACCATAAGTTGATTTTTTTTGTGGGTCTCGTCTTTAATACTCATTTTAAACACCTCCTGAATTTTCGTGTAACTGAATATATAATTCTATATTTACATAAATTTACCTGCAGGTTTTTACAAAAAGTAATTGTTTTTTTATAATATTTACAATTTTCATCATTGTTCTCTCATAATTCTAGATTTCATTGATGATAAGTTCGGGATGCTTTTAAAGCTGTAAAAAGCAAAAGACCTTACCAATTCAAAGGGAGTATATTTCCCTTAATGCTGAAAATTGGGTAAAGGTCCTGAAGAAAGTTCTTCTAATATTATTTTTACAAAGCATTCAACTACTTGTGGATGGAAGTGACTACCGGCATCCTCCTGTAGAATACTTATTGCTTTCTCTTTTGTCATGCCCTTTCTATAGGAACGATCACTGGTCATGGCGTCAAAGGCATCAGCAGCTGCTAAGATATAGGCTTCCAGAGGTATTTCGTCTTCCCTCAATCCTAGTGGATATCCACTTCCACCATACTTTTCATGATGCTTTAGTATGACATCCCTTACATCCTTTAAAAAGTCAACAGTACTTAAGATGTCTACTCCTATAGCGGGATGGGTCTTAATTATACTAAACTCTTCATTAGTTAGCTTATCTGGTTTATTTAATAGATTATCACTAATTCCAATTTTTCCTATATCGTGTAATAGCGCTGCAGTCTTTAATGTATCAATTTGATTATTCTTTAATTTCATCCTTTTCCCTATCTTCTCCGCATATTCAGCTACTCTTTTGGAATGGCCATCAGTATAAGGATCCTTTGCTTCAACTGTTTTTGATAGGGCATAGACAGTCTCGAAGTATATCTGCTTCATATCTAAGTATAGCTTGAAGGAAAATCGTGCTAGTAGCAATGGACCAAAGAATATCAACATGATGGCAGTTCCATAGTTTAAATAGATAATACTCAAAAAAATACCCAAAGATGCTACGATGAAGCAATTGGGTAACATCCATTTGAAATTACCTAAAAACATGTTTACGAAGGACTTATTATTGAGCATAGAAAGGAGTTTTGTCATGATAGAAGCATTCACTATAACATATATAATAATTGATAATAATAGCGGCACTATATTTGTATAGAAGTTTGTGTCTCCTATATCTGTGTTAAAACTATAATAAACAATCGAAGCAAGCCCCACTGATAGAAAGCTCTGTGCTCCATTAAATAAGGTCTTATATAAAGGAGTATTAAAAATATGTCTAGTTGGTTCTCGTGAAGTTTTGCCATATCTCAACATTAATCCCACTGAACAAGAAATGGCAGCTCCTAATGGCCCTGTAATAATCATGGCTGTCAGAGACACTGCAAATCCTACAGATACAGCCCCTCCACCGGGTAATACTATTACTAATGATTCAACCATTAGTGATAGCAAAGTAAATACCGTAAGAACACTATAATCTGGCATATTGTAGTATCTATACATTCCTAAAAAAGTTAAAATAGCAATTACTATTACTATAAATATATACTTTTTTAATCTAGGATGTAAATTTGCCATAGTAAAACCTCCAATATTTATACCTAGATCGACTAAAGTTTTTACCACCAAGAAATATTTGCAACAGCACTTGTTAATAGTTCTAAAACCATTGTTAAAATTGCCATTTTAGGTAGCCCCCTTATGTATATTCTCTATTGCTACGCTAGTACAATAGGTATATACGCTACGCTAGGGAAAATTAATTTTTTAGTCGATCTAAGGTACTAACAAATTTTAGACAGCCTTCGGTTAAGAGCATCTAAAATAGCTCTTGCGATAGACTCTCGAAGATCTCCTTTAATAACAGCATTTCCTATCAAGAGATCTTCATATTCTGATGTTACAACACTAACACTTACAACAATAACTTCCTTCTTACCAACTTCAATCTTCTTAATATCTTCTAATGCAAACAGATGCTGATGGTCTAGAAACTGATGGATTGCCCCAATGGTTGCATTAGCAATCACCCTATAATTATTTGAAACGGTATTTGGACCAATCTCTGTTGCTCTATAGTACTTATCTTCTAATTGAAGTCTTACTTCTGTCTTAATCTCTTTTCCATTGACTGAGTAATCAATCCCTGCTATGCTTAGCCTCTTATCATTGGTGTTAGAGGATGTTTTTGAGTCGTGGAAAATCTGAGCAATACTAATCTTTTTATGATCTATGTCTAAATTAAACTTAGCCATAAATATTGATTGTATGTCTCTAGAGATTTGCTTAGGATTTCTTTCAAGGTTTGAAACAACATTTATCTCTTCTATGTCAATTAGACCATTCTGGTCGTTTTCTGTTGTTATAATTTTTATATAGAGTACTCCAGGAATAGAGTTAAGTGTGTGCTCCATTTCCTCAACCAAGTTTTTATGATTTTCCATAACTTTCCTCCAAACTAGTATTTTTGTACATAAATTACTATTTCTCAAGTATTCTACAATTTTTGTACTTTTCCTTCTTTTTATTTCAAAAAAAATAAAATAGAATTATACAAATTGCAAATGATTGTAAATGATATTGTATTTGCATACCACTTGGGTCCTTTGCCCTGCTGAATTTTTACCAATATCTAGGATGGATAATAGTCAAAAGCTTAGTGTGTTCCTTTTTGCTGTTCATTTTATGAGTCCTATTTTTGTTTAATTGAAAAGTTCCTTTAGAGGGATTTATCTCTCTAAAGGAACTGATTAAATTTGACCATAGATTATCAATAACTTCGCTCTAACCACTTTGTCCTAACTGTGCCATTAACCAACCGCTTTGTTGGTTCATTTTCTCCATGGCCTTCTCCATAGCAGTGAATTGTTTCCAATAACGATCTTCTCTTGAAGCTAATAGTCTTTCCTCATTGATGATGCGCTCATTTAATGATAATAAATCTTTATCTAATTTACTAATACCACCACTTGTTACAAAATCAATTAACATGGTAGACTGTACATCTCTGTATAAGTCCGAGTCATTCCCTGTTCCTGACCTACTTACAATATCCTTCATTCCATTGATCATATCATCATAAACACGATTAAATAGACCAGTATTTGCTCTCTTATTTGCTACTGCTAAATTTCTCGCTGCAATTTCAGCAGTAGTAGGATTATCACTTAGCTCAGGCACTGCAATATCAGAAGTGGCAAAAAGTAAATCGACGACACCCTCTGGATTATTACTAATGGCCTCCCTTAACTTTGTCTCATCTATTTCTAATTTACCACCACTCTGGTAGCTTCCTGTGGCTATTCCAATATGGGTTAAGTGATTTTGTACCCCTATCAAAGTCCCTCGATCAGTGGCTGTTCCACCAGTATATACGTTTTCATATAACCCACTTCTAATATTCTGCAAGGTTCTCGTTATAGACTCATCATTTCTTAAAAGACCGCTTTTAGCCTTTTCTTCCCACAGCTCAATGTCGGTTTCCTTCATGGCTTCCTTCTCTTCACTACTTAAAGGACGATAGTCTCTATATATCTTTTCTTTTGTTAGACTATTAACCTTGCCGATCATTTCATTATAATCCTTCACAAAGGCTGTAATCTTGTCCACCATACCCTCAACATTTGTATCTACATTGATGGATACAGCATTATCCGTCTGTTGTTGGACATTGTTTAACTGGAGATTAATACCATATAATGTAAAGTTATTTGTGGATTGCTTAATAGCTTTACTACTGTCAAAAGTTACAGGGTCTATAGAACTGGCATTACTCCACTGGGTTGCATCTGGTGATTCATTGAACCAGAGAATCGCATCTGTTCCCTGTGCGTTTAGGCTATCAAAAAAAGTACCCGCTAAAGTATTAGACATAGTGATATTCTTCTGTTCTCCAGTAGTTCTAGTATTGATCATTAGTTTACCTAATGTTTTATCGTAGGCAGCCCTTATTCCTAGGCTCACTGCCGTACCTCCACTGGAATCCGTAGCATTATTTATTTCAGAAACTAATTGGTCGATAGTTTGAATCTCCCCGGCCGCTGCTCCAATAGTAAAGGTCTTACTTCCCGCATCAGTAGTGATGGTGAGGGGACCATAGGAACCTGCTAAAAAGTTACCATCTGCATCCATTAATCCACTAATATCTTTACTAGTCAAACTAGCCACTGAAGCCAGCTGTTTTACCTTAACTGTGTGGGTTCCTGACATGGCGTCTGCCTTTGCTGTAGCTTTTACCACTCCTTCATTAACCGATGTAGCCTTTTTCACCCAGTCAAAACTACTACTAGAGCTCTTTACTAAAGCTCCAGAACTTGCAACTTTATTGAGACCTAAGTCTTTCCTTGACTTCAATATAAAGTTTGCCATGTCACGATTGATGTTGTGAAAAGCTTCCTGTCTCCACTTAATTCGCTGTCCGTCTTGATTATATCTGTCCAACCTTACCCGTTCAGCCCTCATAATATCTGAAATCAATTGTTCGGTATCCATACCCGATGCAATACCACCAATCCGCATAATATCCCCCCTAAAATTTAATCTTATATGTAATATATCGGATATTCTAGCAATAACTTAAGTAATCCAGTAGATTTAGGGCTAATTTGCTATCCTTTGAATCCACCTCATGATGCTTATATTTCTAAGTCCAAATTTCCACCTATATGAGGATTTACAGATTGCTCCATCAGCTTTGTATTTACCTCCAACAGTTCTGCTAAATTGAAGGATTGTTGCTTCGTTGTATCCATAGCTATTTTCATTACTGACAGACTTGCCTGTTGCTGAATTTTAGATTGACTTAATATTGTAGCCATTGATGCTATATCCAAAATCATACACCTCCTTCAAAATTATTATCAATTAATCATTAATAATAATCAAGACTTAACAACTTTGATAACCTTCTCTATCACATACTCTATATCTTCATCTGTCATAGTTGGGAATAAGGGAAGTGTGATGATACCTTCATAGAATTCCTCAGCTTTTGGACATTGTCCTTTCGTATATCCCAATCCTTGATAATATGGAAAATAATAAACAGGTATATAGTGTACATTTACGCCTAGCCCTGCTGTTCTTAATTGATTAAAAATTTCTTTTCTAGCGGATTTAATTTTCCCATCTAACTGAATAACATATAGATGCCAACTGGAATGATGCCCTTCTGCTTGATTAGGAATAATCATTCCCTCGATATTTTCAAAAGCTTTGTTATACCGTTCTGCGATTTCCCTTCTCTTCATTACATATCCATCTAGCTTCTTTAACTGACTAATGCCAAGACTGCATTGTATATCCGTCATACGATAGTTATAACCTAGTACTAATTGTTCGTAATACCATGGCCCTTCTTCTTGATTGTGGAGCATAATCTTATCTCTCGTTATTCCATGGGTTCTGAATAAAATTAGCTTATTATAAAGCTCCTCATCATTGGTGGTAATCATACCACCTTCCCCTGTGGTAATATGTTTTACAGGATGAAAACTAAATGTAGTCATATCCCCAATACTTCCAATTTTTCGCCCTTTATAGTCAGCACCTAATCCATGGGCGGCATCTTCTATGATGATTAAATTATATTCCTTTGCTATTTTAATAATCTCATCCATATCACAGGGCTGTCCAGTATAATGAACTGGAATAATTGCTTTTGTATTAGCGGTAATTTTTTTTCTTATTTCCTGAGGGTCTATGTTGTAGGTTTTAGGGTCTATATCAGCAAATACAGGGGTTCCTCCACAGTATAAAACCGCATTGGATGATGCAGCAAAAGTAATAGGTGTTGTAATCACCTCATCTCCTTTTCCAATTCCTGCAGCATAACATGCTCCATGTAAAGCCGCAGTTCCATTCGAAATAGCCACTGCATACTTGGCTCCTACATATTCTGCGAACTTTTTTTCAAATTCATCAATCTTAGGTCCTGTCGTAAGGTAGTCGGATCTCAATACATCCACCACCGCTTTGATATCTTCTTCATCTATATCTTGTCTTCCATAGGGAATGAATTTTTCTTTCATTGTTATAAACCCACCCTTTCCTATTAGGATATTATAGGATTCGCACTAATGTTTCTGCTACTCTTTGAGCCCCTTGTCCATCTATACTAACCCCTACATATGGACTGTGACTTATTCTATTTATTTCCATAACAATACTATTGAAATTTATATGCGGGTATTTCCCTATAAAAGGTATTCCCTTATCCTTGAGTTTTCTGCAGATTAAATCTTGGTTATCAGCCCAACTAAAGACAATTGGGATTTTTTTCTGGGATAGTATTTCATAAACAGTACTTCCCCCAGCCGTTATGACTACATCCGAAACTATTATATATTTCTTCAAACTGCTTGGTTTGTAAATTAACACTATATTCATATGTCTTTTTGCTAAATCCTCTAATTCCTCAATTAATTCTTTGGAATAGCTTGGACCAATGATAATCATTTTTGTGTAGTCAGTATTTAATAATTCTTTAAGGATTTGGAGGGATAATTTATGGGTGTCACTACCACCTGTTGTAATCATAATCTTGTAATCATGACTCTGTTTAAGCCTTTTATTAGTCTTTTCTTCCCGCTGCACCTCAACATTACTGGCTCTCATAGATTCCCAGTATTCAGGTTTCATTATCAAATAGTCAGTACCTAACAAATAGATACCGTCTTTTCTTTTGCTATATTCTAGCTCTACTCCATGGATATTTCCATTGATAATTGCATCTGGTATAGCAGAGTCATATATATCGTCATTATCGTCAAAAATGGCTAACTTTGATACTTGACTCAGACTCTTTAGATAATCATCGTTGGCTAAATATGAATCGAAAACAATTAAATCTGGTTTTAACTCTTCTAGAATTAATAGATCACCATCAAAACTGTCTTCTAAGATTGTTTGATGTCCTGTATTTCTAATAATCGCCTCTAATCCTCTATTAACTATAAAAACGATTTTGATTTCACTATTTAGTCGTAGAAATGCTTCGGCAAGGGAGATACATCTAAAGTAGTGTCCATAACCAATGCCTGCTCCCCCCATAGTTCTAAAGGTGATCAGTTTCATTTTACTAACTCCCATTTTACTGGAGTCCCCTTCTTGATATCCTTTGTAGCTACTTTACCTATAATCTCATCATAATATTTCGGATGTAGTCCATGCCCTGGTCGAACTGATCTCATGTTTTTCCCCGTAATCAGTTCTCCTTCTTGAATATCAGCTGAAAAGAATAATGATCTAGAGAAATTTCTACTATTAATACTTTTTTCACTTAAATCATAATTAACCCTTCCTAAAGCCTTTTCTAAATTCCTAATTTCTTCAACCATTTGTTTAAATTCTTGAATCTCCATAGAAAATGTTGCGTCTGGCCCACCGATTGACCGATCAATGATAACATGTTTTTCTATAAGTGTTGCCCCCAAAGCCACTGCCCCTAAAGGTACAGTACTTCCCATGGAGTGGTCTGATAATCCAACTTCTACCCCAAAGGTCTTTTTCATATTAGGAATTGTTACTAGGTTCATTTCCTCGTATGGAGCTGGGTAGGAGCTTGTACATTTTAAAATGGTAATATTATCATTCCCCACCGCCCGACAAGCATCTATGGCTTCTTTAATTTCTCCTATCGTAGCAATGCCCGTTGACATAATCATGGGCTTTCCCTTTGCGGCCATATATTTTATAAGGGGTATATCCGTAATTTCAAAGGAGGCTACTTTGTATATTGGCGTATTCAATTCCTCCAGTAAATCAACTGCTGTATGATCAAAGGGGGATGAAAAAATAGTAATTCCGACTTCTTTTGCATAATCAAAGAGTTCTTGGTGCCACTCCCATGGGGTATAGGCCTCTTGATAAAGCTTATATAAGGTAGTCCCGTCCCAAATCGTTCCTTGCTTTATCTGAAAATACTCATTGTCACAATCTAAAGTAATGGTATCTGCTGTATAGGTCTGAATCTTTACAGCATCGGCCCCTGCTTCCTTTGATTGTCTGATAGTTTCTTTGGCGATTTTAATATCGTGTCCATAATTTGCTGAAATTTCTGCAACGATATAGACTCCTTTATTATCCACGTTTAAGCCCTCCCTTCAATATGACTTCCCTCTATAGAATAATAAATCTTTATATCTTCCTGATTTTCTTCTAAATACCCAGCCTTAATAAAGGCCTTTAAAGACCCTATGTTTGTCGCCTTCACTTTTCCAACTAATACGCTGTTTTTGTATGTTTCCTTGACCAGTTTCAATAATAATGTAGCGTATCCTTTTCCACGATATTCTTTGGCAATACTATAATTTATTAAATAAGAATTGTCGTGAATTTTATCTAATCGAATGATTCCCACTTCTACTGAATCAACTTCAAAAATATACATAAATGAGTTATTTGACTCTAATTTTTTTCTAAACCAATCAACGTGATTTTCGTATATGATGGGCTCTACATTGAAAGAGTTTAGCCTTACAATTTCATCATTAGCCCATTCAAATACTAATTTACAGTCATTATGTGTAACTTTCCTCAGTCTATAGTTGGATTCCATTTCCATAGTGTTTAACTCCTTATGTGTTATCCTAATTCTTTTTGTTTAATAGATTCATTGATGGCTTTAATATCTGGATTGTTTTCCATAAACTTAATGACCTCATCTTGATATACAATCTTGTCATCCACACATAAGTTCTCATAAATTTTCGTGATTACCATTAGGTCTTCTTCTGTATCTAAAGTCAACCTATAATCTGAGTAATCATGGTGATTTTTAAATCCTACAAGTTTAAATTGATCTGGATTTTGATATATATAAGGGGTTACATGTTCCCTTTCATAATCCTGCTTTGCTTCATTAAAGATTTTTTCTAGAATTTCAAAAGGGAATATTTCAGCATCTAAGCCCCTTGGAAATGTCCTTTGTAAGGTATTACTTAAATAATCTACTTCTCTTCTTTCATATAACCCAATAAATTTTACAAGCATTTCATCTAATACAGCAGGATCAATCAAAGGGCAATCAGAAGTAATCCTCACCACTATTTCTGCATTACTCTCTTTTGCTGCATAATAGTATCTTGATAGGACATCTTCTTCCGAACCTCTAAAACAACTAACCCCTAACCGTTCCGACTCTTTTACAATGGCTAGATCGTCATCTTTTATGGTGGTGGCAATTACGACTTCATTCACCAATTTTGATTGCCTAATCCTATCCACAACATGCTCCAATACAGTCTTTCCTGCTATTTGCTTCATGACTTTGCCTGGTAGTCTAGTCGAACCCATCCTTGCTTGAATAATTACAACAACCTTTAGCATTAACATCACCTTTTCGATTGTATTATATATTATCTTTCCAAATCTAAAGCTTCTATTCGTTTTCTTAATTCCTCTACATTAAGCCACTCTTTGTTGGTTCCTGAGTTATATTCAAATCCTTCTTCAATAGTATCTCCTCCATTGGTAAAGTGTCTTGCCGATGACCACCAATCAAAATGAGGATATACTATATAATGATTTTCGTATTCATAGGTCAATCTTGAATCATCTTTTGTGACCATGACCTCATGTAGCTTTTCACCTTCTCGAATCCCAATTTCCTTAAGCTCACAATCCGGTAGCATTGCTTTAGCTAGATCTGTAATTTTAAAGGAAGGTATTTTGGAAATATAAGTCTCTCCACCCTTGGACTCTTCTAGAGCTTTAAATACAAGTTCTACTCCTTCTTCTAAGGTTATCCAAAACCTTGTCATGCGGAAATCCGTAATGGGTAGTACAGTTGCACCCTTTTCAATCAGATTTTTAAAGAAGGGAATCACCGACCCTCGGCTACCAGCTACATTCCCATAGCGAACTACTGAAAAAACAGTACCGTTTTCTCCTGAATAGGCATTGGCAGATACAAATAATTTATCAGACACCAATTTTGTGCCCCCATATAGGTTAATCGGATTCACCGCCTTGTCAGTGGATAGGGCAACTACTTTTTTAACACCTCTATCTAGGGCAGCATCTACTATATTTTGCGCCCCATGAATATTCGTCTTAATTGCTTCGAATGGATTATATTCACAAGCTGGTACTTGCTTCATAGCAGCTGCATGGATTACATAGTCTATGTCTTTAAAAGCTCTATAGAGACGATCTTTATCCCTTACATCTCCAATGAAAAATCTCAGCTTTGACATTTGTTCTACTGTTAGTTTTTTAGAGAACATATTCTTTACAAGGAATTGTTTATATTCATCTCTTGAGTAGATTACTACTTTTTTTGGGTTATATTTATTGAAAATCATTTCTATGAATTTCTTACCAAAAGAACCAGTTCCGCCTGTTATTAAAATAGATTTATTATCTAGCATGAGCCAACCCCTCTATCTTCGTTTATTTTAGTAGATTAATATCATAATAAGATACTATAAAACACTTTTATCGGTTATTCACTTTGAAAAATATTTAAATAGCTCTTATGGTGGAGAATTGCCTTTGAAAAGGCTTGGATTGTATTTACTACAGTGTGATCATCTAGTTTTTTATAATAGGCTGATATTCCCACTAAGTGAAATTTAATAACGTTGTATAACGTCAATAACATTTTATATGAAGAATCAATAGATTCCGTCCTTGCTAACGGATACATTTCTTTAAAAACTTCATTAACTAAATAATTTTCTATTATATATTCTCTTTCTCCCATATATGGAGAATAGTATTTTTCATCAGCTAATTTATAATTCTCTTTGATTTTTTCAAACGAACCATCATGTATTTGCAATGCATCTGCTATATTATCTACTACTTGTAGGTAATTGACAGCAGTATAAAAATTTTCACCAACAAGCTCAGTAAATTGTGTTACAAACACTTGCGAAAAAGGAAACTCTTCTTCATTTTTTTTACTTTCAGATAAAACTTCCTTCATTTTCTCAAGATCATTAAATAAATCTTTGTAGCTCTCTATCGTCATAACTGCTTTGTGTAATTCTTTATTGTTTGATAACTGAATTAATTTCTTATATACAAGTCCTAATAGAATTAATCTTTCTTGGACACTGTATCTTCTATCTTGCAAAGTACTAATAGTAAAGATTCTCAACGGCCAAAAATGATACATAAGATTTGAAAATCTATCAAAATCTTCGGTATATTCCAAGGTTATACTTGTTAGATATTCTCTCTTAATCATTAAAGAAACATCTTTAAATTCCATAGGTTCTTCATCTAATAATACTAATCTGGCTATTTCTGGACATGATAATGTTCCACTCATTTCATATAGCCCGTTAACTCTATTAACTAACCTAGGATATGAATAACAAGTATAAGATAATAAATCTTCACTTAACTCACCATGAATTTTGCACAGCAAGTCTTCGGTTAAAAAGGGACAGGTTCCATCTGCGTTCATATTTATACAACCGTAACTAGTATCATTTTCTCTTTCTTTATCTAATGCAATGTATTTTCCTAAAGAAAGATCAGCGTTTTTATCATTTATTTTTTTATATTGCTTATAAGTTTTTTTATCTAACGATACTTTCCAACCTTTGCAACAAGTGTCTTCACATAGGGAACCTATGCACCTGAAATTTTCTAAGTAACAAGGTATCAGAAACTGTTTTTTTATAGCCTTCATAAAGTCACCACTTTCTTAGGGAAAAATTGTTATAACCTATTGGTCTCAAATAATTGCAGCATTAAGTCCCTCAGCTCAAATTCTAATAAATCTGTTATTAGTATATAGTCCTTTTTTTCTGAGGCAATTAAAATAGAGTTAAAGATTTCTTCAATATGATTAACATGGGGTGATTGTTCCACCAAAGGTTTGATTTCATTAAAATATTCCATAATATTAATTATTAAGTTTAAGCCTTTTTCAATTTGATAATTATAGATAAATCCAACAGCTTGCTGAATTAACGTATCAAATAATGAGTATATTTCCTGCTTTTCGATGTTTTGCATAGATATTATAATATCCTCCTAAATTAGTTCTCTTTGATGGCTTCAATTAAACTCTGTAGAATAACTTCATAATATAGATATTGCTTTTCTATTCCTTCTAAAAGCAGCTTATATTTTTCTTTTTGATCAGAGATACCCTCCAATTTTGAATAACTGGATTGTCTTACTGAAAGATAATACGCTGCACATATTGAATGAAGTACTGAAGTATGCAGTTTTGTATTTTCTATTTGATTTGTAACATCAATAATTTCATCCATTTTTCCTTGAGCTTGGTCTATTGAAAGAGTTGGTAAGCTTAGTTTTAAAGCTTGAATCTTCTCTAGTCTTTCTTTGCTTTTCTCAGAAATACCTTCAACTTCATTTGCTACATGGTTGAAAAATTCTTTGTTATTATCTCTATAATTTCTTTGGGCAAACATGTTTTGAGTATTCTTATATTTACTTTCGATATCTTTAAATATATCTACCTCTAAAGGTGATAATTCAGCCATTACATCTTTAAATGCTCTGTGCTGCATTCCTAATATCTCAAGTCCACCTTCAGTACAATTAATGTAATTTACTGACTTATGACTTCTCACATAATTTTCAAAATATGCTTTCATTACTAAAAAGGCTGTTTTTGTAGTGATATCTTTTCCATACATATCCTTCACAAGTATACGATCCCCTATGTCAGTGGCCATGTTTAAATCATGTACTACACCTTTTGTATATAAGGCTTCATTGGTATATGCTAGATCTTGTCCAATAAATATTAAAGGATTGCAACCTAATCTTCTTGCTATATCCATGGCTTCATTAGCGCATGAAGGACCTATCTCGATATAATCGGTTTTTTCTCCTATAGACTCTTCATAAAAATCAACTATATTATCTGCATTACCCCTAAACCAATACTTTTTTCCTTGGAATAAATCTAAAGAACTATATCTAAAGCTATGGCTATAGGCTAATGTGATGTTTTTATCTTTTATATTTTTGAAAATATTATCTTGTATCTCTTCAGCATCTACCGATACAACCATATGAGGGGATATGGAATGTTTTTCTAAGGCATTTACTGCTGAGCCAGCAGCTATAATAATGAATTTATCTAAATTATTGCTCAAGGTTTCAATTTGTTTTTCCAATGATGGCCCAGCCGATACTATTAAGGCAGGCATTCCCTCATATTTATTAAATAAAGACATCAACGGATACGTGTCAATATTGGTTTTCCGAAGATTTTTAAATGTATTATGTACCCACTTTCTGGAGTGAACATATTCAGTCCCAATATTAGCCCTTAAGGTCTTGATCATATTAAATATATCTCTTTCAAGATCAATACAAAATGATGAATATAACTGTCTATAGGCAGTTAAATAGGCTAACTCAAACTTTTCAATTCCTTTATTGATTAGAACTTGAGCTAAGAGCATCATTAACTCAGCTGTATCTTGTGATACTTGAAATAAGATATTTTTATTTTCTATATACTGTGTTAAATCAATTCGCTGAACTGCATTATATAAAATGTCATAACTTGGTTCAATAATCAGGATTTTTTTATTTGGATATTTGGAAACTAGATAATCGATATGATGATAAAGCCCCCCACCTACGATGACAAAAAAATTTACATCTTGATTTAATGTAGACAACCATTTCTCAGCTTCGTTAGAAGGATCATAGGCACTATGCAGAAAAAGCTCTGCATTTTGAGTTTTTATTCTACAGTTAAGATACCCATTAGTCTCAACTGGAGTAAGATTTATATTATCTTCAACCGGATACTGGCATGAAGTTAAGCCTAAATATAATTCTGGATAATGTTGTTCTAGTTTTGACATGTTTTTCTCTAGCATAATAAAAACTCCTTATATTATTAAAGCCAGCTAAAAGAAGCTGGCTTTAGTAATGTTTAAAATTATCTTAATAATTGAAGAACTCCTTGAGGTGCTTGGTTAGCTTGAGCTAACATAGCTTGAGCAGCTTGTTGAAGGATGTTGTTCTTAGTGAAGTTCATCATTTCCTTCGCCATATCTACGTCTCTAACTCTTGATTCTGCTGCTGAAATGTTTTCGGAAGTATTGTCTAAGTTCTTGATTGTGTGCTCTAATCTGTTTTGGTTAGCTCCTAAGTTTGAACGAACTGTTGAAATTGACTTAATAGCTGTATCAAACTTGGCAATTGCAGATGCTGCATTTCCATGAGTTGCAAAAGTAAATCCATTCAGAGATAATTTTGCGGCAGTCATCGTTTGAATAGTAATTGTTAATGTACTACCCTTATCTGCACCGATTTGTAATACCCCTACAGCTTTTGTAAGCTTACCATCTAGTAAAGTCTTTTCGTTGAAAGTTGTCTTTTGAGCAATTCTGTCGATTTCTTTTACTAACTCATCAACCTCTGCTTTGATAGCTGTTCTGTCGCCTGCTACGTTTGTATCGTTTGAAGCTTGTACAGCTAACTCTCTCATTCTTTGTACGATTGCTTGAGACTCTTGTAATGCACCTTCAGCTGTTTGAATCATTGAGATACCATCTTGAGCATTTCTAGAAGCTTGGTTAAGACCTCTAACTTGAGCTCTCATTTTTTCAGAGATAGAAAGACCAGCAGCGTCATCTCCTGCACGGTTAATTCTCATACCAGAAGATAATTTCTCCATAGATTTTGCACCGTTGTTTCCGTTTACACCTAACTGTCTGTGGGTGTTCATAGCCATTAAGTTGTTATTAATTCTCATTGTAAATTCCTCCTTGAATTTTTATTATTTAACCTACGACATCCTTGTCCAGGTTATAAACTTTTTAATATGAAAACATCTTGTCCCACCGCCGGCACCGTAGACTTTGATGTTTTTGCCTTCAATATATATATCGGTAGTAAAATTCCCCGACTTTAGGGGAAAAATGAAAAATTTTATTCTTTTTTGAATAAATTTTTTAGTTGGCCTAAATCTGACCTTGTGGAGATGGCATTTTTATTTTCTTCTTGTATCTCTAAGTAGATTTCTTTACGATAGATTTCGACAGTCTTTGGGGCTGATATCCCCAGCTTTACTTTGCCTTCTTCAATGCCTAGAACCTTAATTTCAATGTCCTTCCCCAGCATGATGCTTTCATCATTTTTTCGCGTTAGTACCAGCATTATTCTACCCCCTAACCAACTTGCTTCATTTCTTCAAGGATATAATGCTTTGTTTGATACTCATCGTGGTCAAGTAATATCTGTTTTCCCTGTAGATTCTTTTTATTAATAATGATTGGTCCTTTAAGGTTAGCGGTCATTTTGCTAATATTCTCAGGAACCACCACGATAGAATAGACCATGACTTCCTCTGGAGCAGCAATCTCTAGCTTTTCGATTACTGTTTGAGGAATTTCAAAATCATAGCCCTTTTTAAAGATAAAGGGGTTTATGATTACAAAAGCTAAATCTCCATCCTCCACTGACTGAAGCCAATGGAAGGGAATATCTACATCAGGATTTTCAATTATTACATATCTCTTATATTCTTCAAAGGCCGGTAATCCATCGGGAAAGCTAATCACTGATTCTTCCTTTACTTCGATCTCACCGAAATTACTGGTGTTTAATATCATTTCCTACACCTCCAAGTTAATACAATTAATAATTAATAGTGAATAATTAATATTTAAAACCAATCAATTAATAATTATTCATTATTAATTCTTCATTCTTAATTTTTCATTATTCATTCGTCCTTACCCACCATAGGTATCTAAATGATTCCCTACATATTCTATATTAATACTATTCTTCTGCCTTAAATAAACTTCTACTTTATCCGGCTGAAAGTCGATTTGGGGTCTATAGTCCCCCATCTGAATATCAACAGTTCCCCGCTCTAGAGAGCTATCAATCCTGCCCTCTTGTACTGTTATTTGGGGGCGACTTTTAGGAATCATATCAAAATCGAATTGTTTTTCCTTTGTGGTGGAACGCTGCTTCGCGATTCTCCCAATGGCATTACCCCTATGGATATCTGCCATCTGCTGTCCTTCACTGGCAATTCTTCCAATAGCTTGGATAGCTTTTTGCTTAGCCTTTGCAGTAAAAGCCCTTGTCAGCTCCATATGGTTTTTAAGACCAGCCTCAGCAAAACACTGACTCTGGTCTATATGGAGTACTGCATCCTCTATTTGGAGATTGAGCTTTGGGGCTGTTGTACTTAGCTCCATAGGATGTTGATTTTGCTGTATGCTTAACTGTCCCTCTTGTCGTTCTATACCGATTAGAGCAGGTTGAGTTGTAATTTTAATCATGACCACAAGCTCCCTTTCCAGTTAGTTTAGATCATCTCCACATTTCTAGTAATTAATATCCATAGGAAATGCATTAGAAAACATGATTAGCATTCTAATCGAAGTAAAAGGAAAAATCGTTAAAGAATTTGTATGTCTGAACAAAGTGAGTTTGCAAATTCTAGATTTTTTATTGAACAAGATAAATGAATGCTTCATGTTAGAGACAGCATGAGTATGGATTTAATTACTGAATACACCTATCTTAAAAAGTCCAGTAAAGATGGTTGAATAATCTTAGCCCCTACTGACAAAGAAGCTCGATAGACATTCTCTTCATTAAGAAGCTGAGTAATTACTTTCCCCATATCCGCATCCTCTAATTTAGACTGTAGGTTTGTAAAATTGATTGTATCGTCTTCTATTCTGTTTTGAATTAATTCCATTCGATTAACCTTTGCCCCAATTTCAGAACGGACGGTTAAATTAATATTTAAGTAGTGATCTACATTGTCAATGGCAGCTGAAAGGTTGGCACTATTCCCTGCATCTAAGTCCGTCATAATATTATTAATCATATTGACAATTCCAATAGGACCGTTAGCATTGACTTCCTTAGCTGGTACATCATCGAAAACCTCAAATCCTAAGGAGTTAATTTCGATGGATTCATTTACCCCCACCTCAAACTTGATTTTATCATCAACTAAAGCTGGGTCCAATTCATTCTTTAAATCTACATTGTAAACATAATCCCCTACTCCTGTATCAAATTTAAAAAGAGGTTCATCTGTCTTTTTACCAGAAAAAATATACTTCCCTGCATAGGTGGTGTTGCCAAGACTAACAATCTGTTCTTTAATCTGTTCTACTTCACCTTTAATTTTTTTTGTGTCCTCTGGTGTCAAAACCCCGTTTGATGCCTGTACCGTCAATTCCCTCAGTCTTTGGAGGGCTTCTCCCACCTTATCTACAGCTAACTCAGTTGTCTCTAAATAAGAAGCACTATCATCTACGTTTGCTTTAAACTGCTTTAATTCACTCAAATCCGCCCGTATTTTAAGGCTTCTAGAAATGGCTACAGGATCATCCGACGGAGCATGTACCCTTTTACCTGTGGCCACCTGCATTTGAGATTTATCTAAGCGAAGTATGTTTCTGTTCAAGTTTTGCATCATATTTTGAATCATCATATTATTGGTTACCCGCATAAAGCACCTCCTATCTTCCTACTAATCCAATTCGATTGATGACAACATCAAGCATTTCATCCATTGTGGTAATCATCCTAGCTGAAGCATTGTAGGCATGTTGGAATCGTACCATGTTTGACATTTCTTCGTCGATAGAAACCCCTGAAATTGCCTGTCTTTGATTATCCACCTGCTCCACTAAGAAGGTCTGATTTGCCCCCATACGAATTGCCTCTTGAGTATCTACCCCAAGATTTGATATTAGAGATTTTATATAATCCTCCGGTTTACCTTGCATAAACATGCTATCTTTATGCCTTAATTGGTTCATTTCCAGTGCTATAGAACCATCTCCCGGTAATAAATCTATACGACTGGATGCAGCGATTTTGTTCAAATCAACATCTACGTCTAGGGAAATTTGAATGTTTTTAGCCGTAATTAAGGTTCCGTCTAAGGTCGGATCTCCTTTAGCCTTTTTGCCGTTGGTAAATAGATGATATCCATTGGAATCTACAGCACCATTCAACCCATAGCCACTGGTGTGAAGATTATTAATCTCTTCCGCAAATTTATTTACAAATTTATTTAACTCTCCTATGTAGAAGGGAACACCTTTTGCATTATCAGTGGTACCGTCCCTTAACTCTAGTAATGCCTTCAATTCTCCGTTGACTCCCCTCAAGTCTATTGCATCGCCATTTGCCCATCGGATATCCCTCATCATGATGTTGGGGTCAAAGGAGCTGGCTTTCTCGGTACTGGTGTCTAATTGATAGGTTTTGTTGTGGGAAACCAATGGCTGACCGTTTATTTGAAGGACCATCTTTTTACCCACATGCTCACTTTGTCCCTTAGCCTGTTGGTCCTGCGGATCTATCACCTCCACAACCTCCACATTGACTAATTTGGATAATTCGTCAATTAGAAGATTTCGTTGGTCCCTTAAGTCGTTGGCATGTCCTCCATCGATTTCAGATCTAAAAATTTGATCATTAAGAACTGCTATTTGCTCTCCGTATCCATTAATGGAATTTACAGTTGTGTTAATATCAAAGTTTAAGTCCACTGCCATTTTCTCCATCTGGTTGTACATATGATTCACTGAATTGGTAAAGGCAATAGCCCTTTGTCTTACTAATGCTCTAGTCGTTAGGTTTTCTGGATTTTTGCTTAGCTCTTGAAATGCTGAAAACATTTCATCCATTACTGTGCTGATCCCCGTCTCAGAGGGTTCGTTGAAAATTGTTTCTATAAACCTTAGTCCATCTCTTTTTGCCTCCCAAAAACCTTGGGCATTCACTTCGCTACGAAATTTAAAATCTAAGAATTCATTTCTAAATTGAGTGATAGAAAGGGTATCTACTCCAGTCCCCATCATCCCTTGTCCGCCTGGTAAATTCATAGGATTACTTTGGACTTGATTTAATCTTTGACGGGTATATCCCTTGGTGTTAACATTGGCAAGGTTATGACCCGTAATATCTAAAGCTCTTTGGGCGGCAAAAAGCCCTGACTTTACTGTATTAAAGCCTAAAAAAGTTGACCGCATCTTTTAACCTCCCCCCTTATATACGTGCGTCAAATAAATTTGACTTGTTCTTATCTTTTCTTTGATTGCTATTCCCATAGCTATGGTCATTGTGGGCTTGATTTGTCATTAATTCAATATTGTAATGGATATAATCTAAATGTTGCTCCATTAATTTTTCATTTAATTGATTTACTTCCTTAATCTCATCTATTTTTTTAAGGATTTCATTTCTTAATTCATCGATTTCATTGATCATTGCTTCATCTTCCATATATAATAAAATCTCCGAAAGCCCATTGAGTTCCTCTACCCCTAATAATTCTGCTGTATTAGTAAATATCGATCTCCTTATTCTTTCAAAGGTTCCCATTGACGTAATGAACTGCTGTTCCTTTTTGGTTATTAGCTCCAGTTCCTTTACCTTCCCTTTACGGATGATATTGGTTTTTTCCATTTCCAATTTAAGTACCTGTCCGTACAGATCGTTTTCCTGTATAAGGGTGTTCTTAAGTTGTTCAATAGCTTTCATCATATTATCACCTCAAGTATTTTCTTCCCTAGGACTATATTTTTTGATCTATACGCAGGCTGGCTAAAATCTTGTCGGCTACTTCTTGCCCAGAAACGTTGTAGGTCCCCTGCTGAATTCTATTTTTAATGTCTGCTACCTTTTCCTCTCGAATATCCGGCAGCTTTTTAAATGCCTTCATGGCAACTTGGAAGTCCTTTGCAACCTCTGATAACTGCAATTGATCCTTCGACTGCTCGATCCCTTTAGCCGTTTCAGTCGCATTTTTCTTGGTATTGGTGTTGTACACCTTCATTGCTTTTGTAACATTAGGGTTGTTATAAATTTTCATAAAAAAACACCTCAGCTTTATCCGATTTATATATATCAATATTATCGGCAACCTAGAGGCGTTTCTTAACCATATTTATAACTTTTTTCTCATACCTGCTATATGCATTTTTGTCCCTGTCCGTGGTTTTTCTTTTGGAGTCGCTTCTGATTGGGGCTTCAAGACACTACTAAACTCCTTTCTCATCTCAGCTACACATTCGTTACAAAAACGCCCTGAACGAATAGACTTTTCGCACCGCTCACAATGGAGGAGACAATTGCTTTCTTCTCGAATTTCTATTCTACTCTCCCTTAGATAGCGAAGGATCTGTTTTTCACTAACTTCAGTTTCTTCTGAAACTTCTTGTAATGTAGCACCAGGGTGGTCATATAGATACTCCTTAACTTTCTTGAAATCTGCTTCATCATCGTGGGCACATCGATTGCATATATCAATTCCTTTGTATGCAAAAGCTCTACCGCATTTTACACAGTTACGTAAATCCACAGAAATCCCCCCTTTCTCCAATTGCAGTTTATATTATGGAAAATAAGTATTTTTTATTATTTCATAATTCATTATACATTGATAGTTCATCATTGTCACTATCTTTCCAATCTTCCCCACCTATAGACTTTTCAATTTTTCCTCTAGCAAAGGCCACTACTTTGATAGAAGCAACACCAGCCTCCAACAATGTTCTAATACATGCCTCTATGGTGGCTCCTGTAGTAAAGATATCATCCAGTAAAATAATATCTTGTCCTATCAATTCCGCTGGTCTTTCTACAGAAAAAGCCCCCAGAACATTTTGTCTCCTCTGGCTTTTGGATAGCTGATGCATTACACTGGTTTTTTTGTTCCGAACCAAACATCTGTCCTTATAGGGTATTCCGATACTCTCAGAAACATATTTAGCCAATAAAGTAGCTTGGTTAAATCCCCGCTCCTTCTCCCTACTCTTGTGGAGGGGCACAGGTACAATAAAATCTGCAGCTAACCCTTCTCTTTCAATGAAATCTCCCATCATTTTACCTAATTCTCTAGCTAAGTAGGTTTCTTGTTTATACTTTAATCGATAAATTAATTTTCTAATTTGCCCTTGGTACTCCACTACAGAGAATATCCTACATGAATATCCTTCTTCAAAGGCTGCCGTCTGGAGCCATCTACCTTTTTTGATAAAACTATTTTTTTCTATGCAGTTGACGCAGATACCGTACTGTACTGTCTTCGTGTTTTCTTTACAGATGATACAACTACAATTAGATGGGAAAATCAACCCCCAGAAGGCTTCATAATATTCTTTCATATTTTTAGACATCCGTTTGCACCTAAAAAATTCCATATCAACCCTTCTTCTTGTAATGTTATTAGATATCTATACTAATATTCTACTAATCAAACATTTTTCCTCTTAATATCATTCCTCCTGTTGAAAATCGAAATACCTTTTCAACCTAAAGCTCAGGCCTGAGTGTCTTTGTATAATTTTATCATTTTTTATCATTTGAGTTAAATAGTTCTCTGTACCTACTAAAACCACAAGGGATTTTGCTCTAGTAATGGCTGTATACAGTAGATTTCTAGTCAATAGCATAGGGGGTCCCCATGTTATGGGCATAACCACCACTGGAAATTCACTACCTTGACTTTTGTGGACTGTGACACTATAGGCCAGTTCCAGCTCATCTAAATGGGTAAAGTCATATGTGACAAGTCGAGTTTCATCAAAACAAACGGTTAGTTCGTTATGATTAGGATCAATAGCATGGATGTATCCTATATCACCATTAAATACCCCTTCTCCTTCCTCTTCTTTAGTATTATCTATATCATACCATTTTAGGGTATAGTTATTTTTTGTTTGCATTACCTTATCCCCTACTCGAAAGATCTTCCCCCGATATTCTTTCTCTTGTTTATATTTAGCAGGAGGATTTAGACTCTCCTGTAGGGCCTTATTTAAGTTGATAGTCCCTACCTCTCCTTTTTTCATTGGGGATAACATTTGAATATCCCTGATGGCATCTAATTTGTAATGATTTGGCAATCTATCCTTAACTAATTCCACCAAAGTTTTTAAAATTTCATCCTTCCTATGGCGGGTCATAAAGAAAAAATCCTTGTCCTTTACATTACATTGGGGGGATTCACCTTTATTTATTTTATGGGCATTGACGATGATCATACTTTCTTGGGCTTGTCTAAATACCTCTGTCAATCTAACAACCCTTACAATATTACTATCAATAATGTCCTTCAATACATTTCCTGCCCCCACAGATGGTAATTGGTCTACGTCCCCCACTAAAATTAGTCGAACCCCTAGGGGTACTGCCTTTAGTAGACTACTCATTAATTGTATATCCACCATTGATACCTCGTCTATGATAATCACATCAGCATCTAAAGGATCCTCTTCATTTCGTTGAAAATTCGTGACTTCATCATCTTCAGAATAACCTAGTTCCAACAATCTATGGATAGTTTTTGCCTCCATCCCTGTTGCCTCGGTCATTCTCTTTGCTGCTCTACCCGTTGGAGCCGCCAGTAGTATTTTCTTTTTATGTTTTAGGAATAGCTTTATTAATGAGTTGATTGTGGTGGTTTTTCCTGTACCAGGTCCTCCTGTAATCACCAGTATACCGTTTGTTAGAGCCTGTTTTAAAGCTTCTTTTTGCTGGTTGGCTAAATGGATGTTTTCTTTATCTGCCAGTAGCCTTATCTCTTCCTCTAATGCTATATCTGGTGCATCCACCACCACTTGAGCAAGCCCAATCAATTTATTACAGCTGTATGCCTCCGCATAATAGTAGGGCATAGCATAGACAATAAAGTCATCTTGATATCGTTCGTAATGGACTTTTTGCTCCAATGCCAAATGCTGTATAGCATCCTCCACGTCCTCCTGTACTCCATTGATGAGCTGGCAGGTCTTCTCCACCAAAAGCTGCCGGGGGGCATAGGTATGTCCCTCCGAATGTAAACTATTAAGGACATATTTTGTGGCAGATTGGATTCGATATTTTGATTTTAGTGAAACTCCCATTGTTCTAGCAATCTCGTCGGCTTTTTTAAATCCGATCCCCCAAATATCATCCGCTAGCCGATAGGGGTTTTCCTGTAGAGTTGCAATGGTTTTTTCTCCGTACTTCTTATATATTTTCACGGCATAACTTGGGGTAATACCATACTCCGATAGGAAAAGGATAATATCCCTCAGTTCCCATTGTTCCTTAAATGCCTCTGCAATGGCTGCTGCTTTAGCGTCTCCTATCCCCGATACTTCCTTCAATCGATGGGGGTGATGCTGCATTATTTCAAAGGTATCAATCCCAAACTTTTCTACGATTCTTTGGGCCATTTTTTCTCCAATGCCCTGGATCATTCCCGAAGATAAATAGCTGATAATCCCGTTTGTAGAAGTGGGCTGAATGGGCTGATACTCCTGTATTTCCAATTGCCTGCCATAGTTGGGATGGATTGTCCATCTTCCCTTTATCTTGACATCCTCACCTTCCCTTAAGGCAGGTAATACACCTACGATGGTGATGTCCTCCTCCTCTGTAGATAGGATTCCCACCGTATAACCATTGGCTTCGTTTTGATATATAATTTCCTCCAATCTCCCCTCTACCTCAATCACACTTTTCACCTCCACTGTTGCAAAATCATATGATCATTATACCATAAATAAAACCACCTGCCTCAGCAAGTGGTTTTATTATTTCTAAATATTATAATCCTAATCCTTCTTTTCTAAGGATTTCAGCTTTATCCGTCTTTTCCCATGGAAGATCAATGTCTGTTCTTCCAAAGTGTCCATAGGCAGCGGTTTGTCTATAGATTGGAGCTCTTAAACCTAAGTCGCGGATAATCGCCGCTGGTCTTAAGTCAAAGTGCTTGTTTACTAACTCAGCTAATTTTTCTTCATCAATTTTACCTGTTCCAAAAGTTTCAACTAGAACAGATACTGGCTGCGCTACACCAATAGCATAAGCTAACTCAAGCTCACACTTGTCTGCTAATCCAGCCGCAACAATGTTCTTTGCAACGTATCTAGCCGCATAAGCAGCAGAACGGTCTACTTTTGTTGGATCTTTACCGGAGAAAGCTCCACCGCCGTGACGAGAGTATCCACCGTATGTATCAACAATGATTTTTCTTCCTGTTAATCCAGCATCCCCTTGTGGTCCACCGATTACGAATCTACCAGTTGGGTTGATGTAATACTTCGTATTTTCATCTAATAGCTCACTTGGTACTACTTCATTAACAACATGCTTGATTAGGTCAGCTTCGATTTGCTTTCGCTCTACTTCTGGACCATGTTGAGTTGAAATAACAATTGCATCAATTCTTACAGGCTTGTCTCCATCGTATTCAACAGTTACCTGTGTTTTACCATCAGGTCTTAAGTAGGTTAGCGTATCATTTTTTCTTACATCAGATAATCTCTTAGCTAACTTATGGGCTAATGAAATTGGTAGAGGCATTAATTCAGGAGTCTCATTACAAGCAAAACCAAACATGATTCCTTGGTCCCCTGCACCTGTATTCTCTAAGCTTTCATCTTTGTTTCCTTCTCTACTTTCAAGGGCTTCATTTACCCCCATAGCAATGTCAGGAGATTGCTCATCTATGGCAGTTAATACTGCACAAGTCTCACTATCAAACCCGAATTTTGCACGAACATAGCCGATCTCTTCTATCGTCTTTCTAACAACCTTTGGAATATCAACGTAGCAATCGGTTGTAATTTCACCTGCTACTAATACTAATCCAGTTGTTACACTTGTCTCACATGCTACCCTAGCTTTAGGGTCTTTTTCAAAAATAGCATCTAATACAGCATCAGAAATTTGGTCACAGATTTTATCTGGATGTCCTTCCGTTACTGACTCTGAAGTAAATAATCTTCTTGCCATTTGTTGGTTACCTCCCTTTTTTTATTTAATTTCTTAATTTATAATAATCTCTATACATGAATAGAGTTTTTTGTTTCTGTACTAATATACCCATCTTTAATAATATAATGCTTTTTGATTAGGCAATTAGAGTTACCTCACATTTTTAATAGAGATTTATCACAATTTTGTTTGAATATATATGACATTAAAAAAACCCCTTACAAAGAAGAGGCATATAATCGTATACACGGACCTCATCTTTCAGAATCAGCATTCTGAGGGATTTAGCACCATACAAATATGGTTGCCGGGTATCATCGGGCCCTTCCCTCCACCGCTCTTGATAAGGCATCAAGATTTTTATTAAGTTTCGACAAATATCTCAAACATTAAACTAATAATATCATCTAGTATTGTATATGTCAACATTATTTTTACTAATATGAAACTTTTTTATTCTTTTTTCTTTTCTCTAAAATACATAATTTTGGTTAGTATTGTAACATAATATGTACCTTAAATCGAGATAGCCAAAAAACTCAAAACAAACATAATGCATCCTGCCAATGTAGTCCCTATTACAATTGCAGGAAAGGCTTGCTTAAAGGGAATATTAAATAGTATTGCCGCTAAACAACCACTCCATACCCCAGTAGTAGGTAAGGGTAATGCTACAAAAATCATCAAACCTAATGCACTATATTTTTTTACTTTACTACTTTTATTTAAGGTCCTCTGTACAGTTCGATCTACAAGTTTCCTAAATAATTTTGTCCCCCTCAAGTACTGAAATATAGGCTTTAAATAGATAAGCAAAATAGGAACGGGTGTAATGCTTCCCAGTATCCCTAATATAGTAGCGTGAAGTGGATGCATTCCCAAAGATACACCTATTGGAATAGCTCCCCTTAGTTCCATTAAAGGCATGGCTGCAATAATAATTACCATCATTTCTCTAGTTAATAGTTCTAAAATATGTTCCATATCCCCACCTCATTAAATAGATTCTACTATTATTATATAAACAGGTGCCCATAATTAGTATTAATTACCTAGGTTTTGTAATGTACTTTTAATGTTTAGAACTGTTGAAACGTGGTATAATGATATTAGCTCAAGATTAAGTTTTTTTAAGTTAAATTCTTTAATAAATAGGAGGTATTTCAAATGGAGGATATCAAACAATTAAAAGATGAAATCGCTACCCTTAAAAATAAACTCCGACGTTTTTTAGAAGATGAAGAATCAGATGTAAATGAAATTCTTGAGATTAATTTTAAAATTGATGATTTAATTAATAAATTTTATCGTCTCCAGAGGAAAAGCTCCTAACATAATTTCTTATTCCCCCAAACCCTATCTTAGGTATTAATTCTATCTAACAGGGTATTTTTTTTGCCTTTTTTACAGCAACATACTTAATAGTGGGATTGTAATCATTGATAAAAGGGTTGTAATAAAAACCCCCTTTGATGCAAAATGAGGAGCCGCATCGTATAAAGTAGAAAATACAGCTGTATTTGCAGCAGCAGGCATCCCAGCAATTACAACCGGCACCCCCAATAACATTCCTTCAAATCCCATAAAAGATAAAACGATTAGAGTAATTAAAGGTAATACAATTAGTCTTATAACCGACACAACAATTAATTTTTTCTCATTGAAAACTTCCCGCAGGGGCATCTCCCCCAGCATAGAACCCACCACCAGCATTGATAAGGGAACTGTCATTTCTCCAATACCATGTAACGTATCATAGACCACGTAAGGAATCTTAATTGATAACAAGAATAGGGTAAATCCCAACCCTACTGCAATTATACCAGGGTTCATCAGTACCTTTCTATAATCCAATTTATTGCTTTCCCTATGGCTATGTCTAGTCATAATGGTAACTCCCAAAGTCCAGATTAAAACATTAAATGGGATATTAAACAAAGCAGCATAAAATACCCCCATATCTCCATAAATAGCATAAATGACTGGATAACCCATATATCCTACATTAGAAAAGACCAACATAAATTGAATAACGTCACCTTTAGTACTTTGCTCCTTTAGGAGCTTAGGTACTATGTAGGATGTTAAGATGGCTATTCCATGAACAAATAAAGAAAGTAAAATCATTTTAAAACTAGTCAATAGTACTTCTCTTGAAAAATCAAATTGCATAGATTTAACAATCATAGCTGGTAAAGTCACCTTCAGCACCAAGGAGCTCAATCCTTTATTAAGCTGGTCATTTAAAATACCAAACTTCATAACCCCATAGCCTACTATAATCATTAAGGATAGAATTGCAATCTGATTAAAAACCGTCATAAATGTCATAATCCTGCCCTCCATTTCAAGTAAATACTCTACTATACTATGATACCAAAAGCTCTACTGGTAAACAAATAAAATAAAAGGCCGCAGAAGATGAGGGCTTTTCAACTCAACTATAGCCTGTTCAAAAGCCTTTAGATTCAAGGAACAAGATAGAACGGCGATCGTAGCGTATATAGAGATACGTAAGAGTGCTGTTCTATCGAAGTGACGCAGAAGATGAGGGCTTTTCAACTCAACTATAGCCTGTTCAAAAGCCTTTAGGTTCAAGGAACAAGATAGAACGGCGATCGTAGCGTATATAGAGATACGTAAGGGTGCTGTTCTATCGAAGTGACGCAGAAGATGAGGGCTTTTCAACTCAACTATAGCCTGTTCAAAAGCCTTTAGGTTCAAGGAACAAGATAGAACG
>NZ_JAFBEE010000011.1 GCF_016908555.1 Alkaliphilus hydrothermalis | reverse complement strand
CCTGTTCCCATCCCGAACACAGTAGTTAAGCTCTTCTGCGCTGATGGTACTTGGAGGGCAGCCTCCTGGGAGAGTAGGACGTCGCGGTATTTTTTATAAAATTGTCTATATACATTTATAGGCAATTTTTTTATGCTTAAAATATTAAAAAGCCTCATGATTAGTTTGCATGGACTGTTTAAATTAAATAGGAGAATCTGATAGTGATATTAATCTAGTTCGAAATTATTTTCCCTAACGCTAAAGATACACAAAAATATTTCTAGAATGATTAGAATAACTTTGTGAGATATGCGGACAAAAATTATAGTTTATTAACAATATAGAAGTTCAATATAATATCAGTAGCATTGAATAAAGAATTGAAACATATAATGGAACTACTAAAAAGAATAATAAAATATAAGATTCACATAATAAACAATGGTAATATATTGTTATTTAAAAGTACTTATTAAATTTATATATGGGAAATGGTATAATAAGAAGGTAAAGAACATAGGGGGGGATATAAATGACTTATGGTGAATTATTAGCGCTAGGTTGCACCTTTGAAGAATTTATTGACCAAGATAAGGACCTTAACAGAGAAAAGACTTTAGAAATATATCGTGGAATTGAAATTGACGATGAATTGATCAATAGAATAAAGGAAGTAGACAGACCTATTAAAGTATTGGCTTTTGCTGAAATTTGGTGCCCGGATTGCATCATTAACGTCCCAGCACTACAGATAATTAAGGATGTTAATGCTCTAGTTGACCTTAGAATTCTTCCGAGAGACGGCAATGAAGAATATCTTGCAGACTATAAAGTAGCTGGCAAAGTGAAAATACCAACTTTTATTGTTTTAGATGAAAATGAAGAAAAACTAGGGGTTTTTATTGAGACACCAAAGGTACTAAAGGAAGTGGTTGTTAAAGGTAATCAGGTGGAGATTATAGTAGCAAAACGTAAATATCGTAAAGGTGAATATGTAGTAGATACCATTAAAGAAATGGTATCCATGATGATAAGGAAGTAGTGAAAACTACTTCTATTTTTTATAACGTATAGGAAACCCACATGATCAAAATCACCAAGTAGAATGAAAACGGGTATACAGCAGAGATAAAAGTGTAACAACTCTAATGTGAGTCAAAAAAGTCAAAGAACTTTTTCGTAAATGAGTTTCAACATAAGTCATCATTTAAATCTTACGAAGGAAGACTTTTTTCTAATACAGAACTAGGGGTAGGTCAGAATTACCATGTAAATAAATGATGATAATTGTCATTTCTATGATATAATTACTTTAGACAATCAGTTGAGGGGGGACGATATGTATCGAGCTAATAGAAAAGTAGTTGTAATGGCAATTATCGGTTTAATGGTTACAGGAATAACATTAGGATGTAGTGACAGCAATATTACTACGGGTTCAGGCGGAAGTCTTACACAAAACAGTATTTGGGCTGAACACGACTTAAAAGAAGTGAATTTTAATAATGAAGATAATTTTATCCAATCAGATATTAGCTGGGAGCCCTACAAGGTATCAGAAACTGTAAAGGGAATATTTATGACAGGCCATAGCTTAGGCTTAACCAGTCGTTTTGAGAATACTATTGACATGACAAACAAGTCAGTGATTAATTCTTGGGTAATAGATGTTAAAGATGACTTTGGAACAATGACATATGCATCTTCTATACCAATGGTAAAGGAAGTTGAAGCAGATAAGATTGTAAAGGTGAGAAACTTTCATGAAAAAATGGAAATTTTAAGAGAAAACAATATATACCCTATTGCTAGGATTGTTACTTTTAAAGATAAGCAAGTGACTAAGTTTAGACCAGATTTAGCTATTAAGACTAAAACAGGAGAAGTATGGCGGGACCGTAAGGGTGATGCTTGGCTAAATCCATACAATAGAGAATCTTGGGAATATGTGATTTCTATTGCTAAAGAAGCAGCTGAAAAAGGATTTAAGGATATTCAATTTGACTATGTACGCTTTCCTACTGATGGAAATCGAGCACTTATCGATTATGGTGAAGCTGGAAAAAAAGAGACTAAGGCAGAAGCCATTTCCTCCTTCTTGAGTTATGCAAGGGAAGAATTAAAGGATTATGGAGTTTATGTATCGGCTGATATTTTTGGCCTTGTCACAACCGTATCCGATGATATGGGTCTTGGTCAACAATTAGAGATGGTATCAACTTCTACAGATATTTTACTACCGATGGTATATCCTTCCCATTATGCATTAGGTACTTATGGGGTACCAAAACCAGATTTTGACCCCTATACAATTATCTATACCAGTATGAATACTGCAAGAGAAAGAATTGAAGCAACTGAAACTGATCAACCAAAGGCCAAACTTAGACCATGGCTACAGGATTTTACAGCATCTTATCTAGGAAAAGGATATTACCAAGTATATGGGCCTAAACAAATTAGAGAACAGATTCAAGCAACCTATGATGCGGGATTAGAAGAATGGGTATTATGGAATGCGGGGAACAAATACACATGGGAAGCATTGTTAAATGATTAATTAAAATATAAAATCTTTTAGGGAAATAATATCCCTGAAAGGTTTTTTTTATTTCATTTGAAATGGGGTATAAAGCTACAGTAGCTTCTTAAGAGAAGAAGATATAGATGTATTATTATATAAAAAAATAGGTCTAACTTCCTTTTGACTTGAAAAACAAGGAATGATACAATATGTAGTGCATATAATTATATACATATACTACATATAGATGAACTGAGGAGGGTTAACGTGATAAACGCAATTAAAAGGGATGGAAATTTTGTAGAAAAAGCAATGATAGAAATAAAGGGTGTTAATACTACTTTAGAGCAAAATACAGGAGAAAAGGCCTCAGATCAAATAGCAGGGTATGAATATGACACCACATTAGCAATAGGAGAAATTCAGGAGATAAAAGGGAGTAAAAGTACGTTGAAGAATATGGTTGATAAAGAAGCTGGGATGGGCTACATAATATCTAGTAATAGGAGGGATATACTATTAACTGATGAGTTTATCAATAAGTATAAGCATAAACCCTCCCCAATGAAGCAATTGGGGGAGTTTGTGTATTACCGAACCTACTCCCGTTGGGTGCCAGAGGAAGGTAGGCGTGAATATTGGTGGGAGACTGTGAGAAGAGCGGTTGAATATAATTGTAATCTAATCCCAACAACTAGGGAAGAAGCAGAGGCGTTGTACGATAATATTTATAATCTAAAGCAGTTTTTATCTGGAAGGACCTTTTGGGTAGGGGACACTCCAGTTGCCAAGCATTACCCTATGTCAAATTATAATTGCTCTTTTCTAATATTAGATAGCTTTGATGCATTTAAGGATTTGTTTTATTTACTAATGATTGGCTCCGGAGTTGGCGCACGAGTTCTACAGGAGGATATTATTAAACTTCCTAAAGTCAGAAATGACTATGAACTTATACAAGAAGACTATACACCTATTGCCCATTCAAAGAGGGAAGATAACACAAGCCTAATGTTTTCCCAGAACAACATAGCTATAATTACCGTTGGGGATAGTAAGGAAGGGTGGATACAATCTTTAGATTTTTTCTTTAAAATTATTTATAGCAACGAATACAGAAACATAAAAATAATAAAAGTTAATTATGACAATGTAAGACCTAAAGGTGAAAAACTAAAAACGTTTGGTGGAACCGCCAGTGGTCATGAGAGTCTTAAGAATATGTTCGTGAAAATAAATAAAGTCATCCAAAATAGGGGAATGGTGGAAGGAATAGAACGTGTAAAACTAAAGCCTATTGATTGTCTGGATATTGCAAACATTATAGGTGAAAATGTAGTCGTAGGTGGAGTAAGACGTACTGCTGAAATGGTCTTAATAGATCCAGATGACAAGGAATGTATAGATGCAAAAACAAACCTATACAAAGAAACTGATGGACAGTGGATTGTAGATGAAGACATAATCCATAGACAAATGAGCAATAACTCCATCTACTATACTCAAAAACCCACAAGAGAAGTTCTGCACTGGCAAATGGAACGGATGAGATACTCTGGAGAGCCTGCTTGGATTAATGCTGAGGCGGCAGAAAAAAGAAGACCCAATATGAAGGGGGTTAATCCTTGCGGAGAAATACTATTGGATTCTAAGGGGTTGTGTAATCTAACAACGATTAATGTCTATGCCTTTGTTACCGATGATGGGAATCTTAATATAGAAGGGTTGATGGAGGCTCAAAGACTTTCAGTAAGGGCTGGGTATAGAATGACCTGTGTAGAATTGGAATTAAGTCAATGGGATGCCGTACAGAAGCGAGATAAGTTGATAGGATGCTCTTTAACAGGATGGCAGGATATGGTGAATGCAGTGGGGCTGAATACTGAAAAAGAGGCAGAACTATTAAGGAAACTGAGAAAAGCCGCCCATGAAGAGTCTGAAATTTATGCACAGCAGCTGGGGGAAAATAAGCCGTTACTGGTAACAACCGTAAAGCCAGAGGGAACCTTGAGCCAATTACCTACAGTATCCAGTGGGGTTCACTACTCCCATGCTCCCTATTATATTAGGAGAATAAGAATTAGCTCCCATGACCCTCTAGTAAAAGTATGTGAGGAATTGGGCTATCCAGTCTATCCAGAGGTAGGTCAAAGTTGGGAGGATTGTGCTACTAAAGTTGTTGAATTCCCAGTAAAAGCTCCTAATGGAAAAACCAAGTACGATATTAGTGCTATACAACAACTGGAGAACTACAAGATGTTTATGGAAAACTATGTGGATCACAACTGCTCCATTACTGTTCATGTGAGAGGTCATGAATGGGAAGAAGTAGAGGAGTGGGTTTGGAATAATTGGGATGACATCGTTGCTATATCATTTTTATCATTGGATGACAATTTTTATCAATTATTGCCCTATGAGGGAATAGAAGAAGTAGAGTACATTAGGAGGGTAAATGAGATGAAACCCTTCCTACCGTCATTAATATCAAAATATGAGAGACAAGAAACGGAGATTATTTTAGATAATGATGGATGCGAAGTGGGAATTTGTCCAATAAGGTAGTGATCTTAGATGATGGTCAATTATTTTATATGTTGAATTACCTTGTATAATTTTTTAGAATTTTTAGAACGTGTAATAGGAATATACATCTATAAAATATAAAAAGGTCTTTGTAAGTACTGATATCTTACAAAGGCCTTTAGTTTATATTATTAATGCTCTTACAAAATCATTCCACAGGCCAGCCGCTTACCTGCATTTCCCGCTGGCTGACTGCGGTAGTCATCGGGGCTTTGATGGATGATGATCGATTTTCCAACTGCCTCCCAAACCTTGAAGCGATTCGTAAAGAAGGACATTCTAGCGATGCCGTTGTTGGAGAATAAAACAGGAAAATCTCCAGCATGATTACCATGGGGTTGGTTTTGAGGATTCCAATGTCCGCCTGCTGCTTGAAAGGGGTTAGTGGGGTCGCCGATTTCACAGGTGCCGTTTTCGTGGATATGGAAGCCGTGGGGGCCAATAGGGCCTTGATCACCTACAGCAGGTTGATATGGAGGTAAACCTTCAATATATACACAGACTTCTGTACCACCAGGAACATTGATAAAATAGACAACACCTGTTGTTTCAGGGGCAAGGGGACCTCCTTTGATTCTTGCTACAGCCGTTTGTCTATCGGTGGGATTATAATAGGTGTAATAATCCATCGACTGTTGGCTTCTCATGTAAAACACCTCCTTAAATTGATAGATGTTTGATTAGAACCAGATAAAATAAAAATAGGGGGTATACAACATAACAATAAGATATAGAAAGATGAAGTTGTAATAAAAAACTATGCATTGCACAGACTTAGATTACATAAGTTGTAAGTATTTTCTTAAATATTTTATGTATTCCATAAGAAAATGTTAATAAAAAAGATTAACCGATAGATAGGGAAAAGCTTAAGACATGACAAATGTCATATGGGATGATTATTATAATCACTATGGAAAAGAGAGATTATTTTATATGATAGTAGTGTAAGAGGAAGTAGGTAGAACAGCTAAATGGATAGCACCAGGACTAAAAAGAGTATAACAGGTATTGAAGATAGCAAAAGAGACAGATCCGAAGGCTGAAGATCAAGAAGCAAAAATCTAAGAAGGAAATCAGATTTAATATGTAAATCTAGAAGGATATAGGGGGTATTAAAGTGATTGTAGAAATTAGAAATTTAATCAAACGTTATAACAACAATTTGGCTGTAGACAATGTGAGTTTAACTATTCCAGAAGGAGATATATTCGGACTATTAGGGCCCAACGGAGCAGGGAAGACCACCCTTATTAATACAATGTTGGGGCTGACTGAATTAAATGAAGGTGAGATAAGAATATTTGGAGAGAATTTTAGAACTTCTGAAAGGATGATTAAACAGAACATTGGCATCGTTCCTCAGGATCTAGCAATTTATAATGAGTTAACTGCCTATGAGAACTTACAGTTCTTTGGAAAACTCTATGGTCTAAAGGGAGGATTATTGAAGGAAAGAATTGAAGAGGCATTAAAATTTACGGGACTATGGGAAAAAAGAAAGGTATTGCCGAAGCGTTTTTCTGGGGGAATGAAGAGAAGACTGAATATCGCGTGTGCTATTCTTCATCGCCCAAAGTTGATTATTATGGATGAGCCAACGGTGGGGATCGATCCTCAATCAAGAAATCAAATATTGGAGTCAATTAAAAAACTAAATGAGATGGGTTCCACTATTATATATACTTCCCACTACATGGAGGAGGTAGAGGAGATTTGCAACAATATAACCATTATAGACCACGGGAAGGTGATCGCCCAAGGGACAAAAGATGAGTTGAAGAATCTAATATCCTTAGAAGATAGAATTAAGATTCAATTGACATCGGTTAATTATAGTCTAGAAGAGGGCATTAAAAGGGTAAAGGGAGTTAAGGAATGTGTTTTAGAAGGAAATACCTTAACGGTGATCTCAAATAAAAATGCCAACAACCTAAGCGGAATTATTGAAATCATTAATCAAATGAATATTGAAATACAAGGGATGGATTTTGAAAAGCCAACACTAGAGGGGGTATTCCTTACTTTAACAGGCAGAACATTACGAGATTAGGCGGTGATATTATGACGATATTAAATATAGTGTATTTTACAATTGTAAGAAACCTTAGAGATAGAAGGACCCTAATGCAGATGATGGCATTACCAGTTTTAATGATCTTGATATTAGGAACTGCCTTAAATTCTCAATTCACTCCAGCTACGATAGGGACTTCTTCAGTTGCCTTCCTAAACAGTGATGGGAAATGGGCTTCTGTAAGCTTTGAAGAGTTCCTACATTTAGAAGAAATACAGGAGTTATTGGAGGTACAGACAGTGAACTCCTATGATGAAGGGATAGAATTAATAGAAGAAGGGGATATAACAGCCCTCTTGCATATTCCCGAAGGTTATACCACTAACCTACAACAGGGTAAGGATGCAAATATTGAAGTGGTCAGTGGGATTCAAAGGGGATTTAGAATTACCATTATTGAAAATATAGTTGAAAGTTACGTTAACAGAGGTAACGTAGTACAGGCTGGAGCAATGGTGGGGATTAAAGGATTAGCCTATGATAGCCAAAATAGTCTTAAGGAAAATACCATTTCTACAGAGGGCAACATCCCCAGTTCTATGGATTATTATGGGATTACGATGTTAGTAATGATTTTGATGTATGGTGCTAACTATGGACTATTTGGGATTGCAGAAGATTTTTTCGGTACTGTGGGGGCTAGAATAAAGTCTACTCCCATAAGTGGATATGAAATGTATATTGGTAAAACTTTAGGAACAGTGCTCACTTTATTCTGCCAGGCATTAATCATAGTATTTTTCACTAAGTATGTCTATGGGGTCAATTGGGGAGACAATTTAATGGCCATTTTTGGAATATGCCTAACCCTATCTTTTTTTACAACAGGTTTTGGAATCATGCTGTGTATGCTGTCCCCCACAAGAAAGTTTGCCACCAATATCATTAACTTAGTGGTACCTGTTTTCACCTTTCTTGCAGGTGGTTATGCCCCATTACCTAATTTGGGCAAGGTGATAGGAAAAGCAAGATATCTTTCTCCAAACTATATCGGGCAAAGGGCTTTCTTTAGCTATATCTATGAGGGGGCAACCAGTAACACTATGTATTTTGTTTTATTCCTATGGGGATTATCATTATTAACCATGATTACAGCCATTTCGGTAGGGAGGAGGCAGGCGGCATGATTTTATTCAGAAATAATGTTAAAAGGATTTTGAAGGAAAAAAGCAATCTTGTTACTATGATCGTGGTACCAGTATTCTTCATTATCATGATTATCATGATGAATTCTGGCGGAGGATATATCCTAAAGGTTGGGATTGTGGATGAGGATGCCACACTGCTGACGGAGATGTTACAGAAAAATTTAGATAAAAGAACTGAATTAGTCCCCATGACGGAGGAGGAACTTCAAGAAGGTCTAATTAATATGAAGGTAGACTATGGAATCGTTATTCCAAAAGGCTTTACTGAGGATTTAATTGACTTAAAGAACCCTCAACTCACCAGCTATAGAATAAAAGAAGGAAACATAGCGCTACCAACCATCATTTATATAGAAAACTTCCTTGGGGGTGCAAAATATCTAGCAGAGGGAACTCAAGGAAATGAAGATTTATTTTATCAGGGCTTAATGCTATACAAAAATGGAAGTATGAAGATGGTATCACAACAGACTGGAGAAGACAAAACAGGAGAAGTAACTTTAGCAAGTCTAGGGTTTTTAGTAATGAGTATGATGTTTTTCTCAACCTTCTCAGCTAATATGGTGTTGGAGGATCGAGAAAATAAGACATTCTATCGAGTGTTGGCTAGTCCACTGAGTCTGAAAAAATATATGTTGGAGAATCAAATGACATTTCTAGCGTTATCTCAGCTTCAGGTGATTTTAGTATTTCTCATTATGAAGTTTGTATTTAAGATGTACCTAGGACCATCCTTTATCAATCTGTATATTTTATTATTTATTTTTTCATTGGTGAGTGTGTCCTTTGGTACTGCCTTGACTGGCTTGGCTAAAGACACTCGTCAAGTCAATGCTATGGCTTCTTTTTTAATCTCACCAATGGTCATGTTAGGGGGAGGCTTTTGGCCAAGGGAGATTATGCCGGAAATCCTACAGACAATCGGGAAATTTGTTCCCATAACATGGGTACTACAGGGGGCTGAAAAGATCTTAAGTGGCCAGAGTCTAGGGATGGCTATGATGGATATATCAATTCTGTTATTGTTTTCACTAATTTTTTTCCTTTTGGGGACTTGGAGAAGGGCAGATGTAAGCTTATAAAAAGATAAGCAGGAAAAAAGAGAGAAATGTCAAAATTAATAATCAGAGGAACCAGTAAAAGAGGTTAAGGGATTACGACAGATCAAGAGGAAAACAGATAAAAGACTATATATTAATGGGAGGTTTTTATGAAGGTATTATTTAAGGGCAGTTTCATCATATTCGTAGGAACTCAATTAATCATGAATGCCTCCGTTAGTACGATAGATGTAATCTTTATATTATTGATTTGTGCCTCCAGTATTTTTAGGGGGAAATATATAGACACGGGACTGACTATGGGGATTGAATTTGTCATTATATCAATGGCGGGTTTTAAAAATCCCTATTTTTTTCTTTTGCTGGTGATGTTAAACTATGATTTGGTCTACAAGAAATATTACAGGCTAACAATAGCAGTGTTATTAGTAGGGATCTGGGGAGTACCTTTTCAACATGATTTCCTGTTTATATTTTTGTTTTTTATCTGCGGTCTCTTTGCCTATATCAGTCAGGGGCTAGAATCAAAGGAAAGCGATTTACAAAGGGCTTTCGACCAAGAAAGAAGAATCCGTTATGAGTTAGAAGGGATGAAGGCTAGACTATTGGCATCTTCAAAGGAAATGGTGCACTTGACGGAAATTAAAGAGCGGAATAGGATCGCTAGGGATATACACGATAATATCGGTCATAGTATAGCAGGACTATTGATGCAGCTCCAAGTGGTGGAGAAGCTACAGGAAAAGGATATGAATAAATCTAAAGAACTGTTAAAAAAATCTATAGATGGGCTAGCGGATACGCTGGTTCTATTAAGGGAGACGGTTTATAATATTAAACCAAAGGAAAATTTAGGAATAGAATATATACATAGAATTGTCAAGGAGTTTTGTTATTGTTCAGTGGAATTGGATACTTCTGGAGATTTCAGCAGGGTATCTCCCTATCATCTGGAGATTCTAACAGCAAATCTAAAGGAAGCTCTCACCAATATCACAAAGCATTCTAGCGCAACAGAGGTGATTATCAAGCTGCAGACCAATGATAACTTTAGTAGACTTTTTATTAAGGATAATGGGATAGGCTGTCAGCAAATTTCAGAAAATCTGGGATTAAACGGTATGCGGGATCGGATAAAGAATATTGGTGGGAGTATTTCTATTAGTAGTAATGATGGGTTTTTGATTGTGTGTGTAATCCCAAAGGAAAGGGAAGAAAGGGGGAAACTCAGTGAAGGTGCTTATAGCTGATGATGATGCCTTGATACGAGATAGTCTAAAGATACTTCTGGAACTGGAGGAGGACATAAAAGTAGTGGCAACTGTATCCAATGGACAGGAGGTATACGATTATTGTAGACAAGAGGAAGTGGAACTGATTCTAATGGACATACGGATGCCCATTATGGATGGAGTATTGGCAACAAAGATGATCAAAGAGCAGTTTAGAAATATCAAGATTATGATTTTAACCACCTTTAAGGATGATGAATATATCAAAGAAGCCCTAAAATATGGAGCAGAGGGATATATACTAAAAAGCCAATCCTCTGAAGGAATCATTGAAAGTCTCAGGATGATCCATAGAGGGAATGCAGTCTTTGAAGGAGAAGTGGCTGATGCTTTGAAGACGATGCTGAAGGAAAACAAGACTAACAAAGAAGAACTTCAGCAACAACTGACGGAAAGGGAATTAGATATATTAAAGCACATCGGAGAAGGTCTCTCCAACAAGGAGATCGCAGAACAGTTATACCTGAGCCAAGGAACTGTCAGAAACTATGTGACGGGACTGTTGGAGAAGCTAGGTTTACGGGATCGTACCCAGTTGGCTATCTATTATATTAAAAATATTGAGTAGACGATAGATGTATCTTTGTAATACAAAAAACAAAAAACAAAACAACATCAATACTATAGTAAAAACACAGCTCCCTACATACTAATACATATGTTACGGCGGCTGTGTTATTGTATTTTTTATTTGAATTGTTCTATATCGTTGATATATATTTGAAGAGATTAATGACTATCTGTGTTGTGAAAGTACTTACTAAAGTACTTTTTAAAGAATTTGTAAAACCACTTATTTTAACAGGTTAATTGCCTCCAAAATCTGAGGAACAACCTGTTTTTTTCTTGAAACAATTCCCTTTACAAAGGCCCCCTGTTGAGGTGGGATGTCAAAGGCTGTGGTGACAAGGTGCTGATTTTTACATTTAAACAACAGGTAAGACCCCTCCTTTAAAATATCAGTCACCATCAGCAAAGTCATATCATGGCTTAAACCATGGAATATTTTATCAATGAAATGGATGAATTCTTCCTTTCTATTAAACACATCTTCTATATCCAAAGTAAACACTTGACTAATCCCTACTCGATTGCCATCTAGGGCAAATTCTTTGAAATCTTTATAAAAGATTTCTTCGATACTTTGTCCCTCCAGAGATGTACCAGCCTTGAAAACCTCCATAGCAAAGAAGTCTAAGTCTAAGTTTAAAATCATATTTAACTCCTCCACTGCTTGTCGATCTACATGGGTGGTGGTGGGGGATTTGAAATACATGGTATCAGAGATGATACCCGATAGCAAAAGCCCTGCTATTTCATGGGTAGGCAGAAATTGATGTTCTTTAAACATTTGATAAATAATGGTACAGGTACTTCCAACAGGAATATTCCTAAAATGAATAGGCATAGAGGTGGCGATATCCCCCAGCTTATGATGGTCTATAATCTCCAAGATCTCTGCTTCTCTAAGACCCTCTACACTTTGGGCATATTCATTATGATCCACTAAAATCACCTGCTTTTTACCGGAATTCATAATATGCCTTCTATTGATAAAACCAATAAAAGTATTGGAATCATCCACGATGGGATAGTTACGGAAATGGGAGTTCCCCATAGCTTCTTTTACATCATCAAGATGATCGTCTATGTTAAACTTAATGATACTTTTAGTCCTCATAATGGTGGAGATATAATTGCATTGATTAATCACCTTAGATGTGTAGTAGGTATCGTGGGGCACCGACATTAGGGTAACATGATTTTTTGATGCCTGCTGGATGTATTTCTCAGGTATTTGCTTGCCACCTGTAATGATAACGAGCTGCACCTTCGATTTGATGGCATGTTCAATAATATCATAACGATCCCCTACGATGACGATATCAGTCTCCTTTAAAATACCTGCCACCGTCTTGTAGTAATAGGCTACTACCGTCAGACGACCCTCTATTTCTCGGGTATGTCCTGTTAAAATGGTACCTGAAAGATCACTCACTAAATTATCATAGGAGGTTTTTAGTTCATCAAATTTTCCTTTAATTAACCCCATGGCGATATCCTTCATACTGACGATTCCCAGCAGTTTGTTGTCTACATCTATGATTGCAAGGGTTTCCAGACTATTGGTCTCCATCAATTTATAGGCATAAAGAATAGAGGTGGTGGGGGGAAGCCCCAGTACCACATCATGGTGCAAATCCTTTACTTGGGTCTTTACATCCTTAAGAAGGGTTGGGGAAGGTATTTCAAAATAATCTAATATATATTGACTCTCCTTGTTAATGTTGCCGATTACACAGGGGAGGGTATCGTAGCCCAGTTGTTTTTTTAGATAGGATAGGGCAATTGCAGATGCCACAGAATCCGTATCGGGATTTCTATGTCCAAAGATAAATATTCCCATAATCATCCTCCTAAGTTGTATGTATTGGTGTTTCTGTTCTTTAGTCTATTTAAGTATTATATCAAAAGAAAACAAAATATAAATATATATGGGGAAATTAAGATTGTTAATATCTAATCAATAGTCAACACTAGGTATTATACAAAAAAATGGAGGCTTCTATGTAGGATATAGGCTTCAATAATGATTAAATAAAAAAGGTCGCTTAACCCATAAGGGAAGCAACCTTTTAATAACTAGAATCACATGAATTTAAATAACTTATTTATTTAAAAGCTCTTTATATAACTTGATGAATAATTCATTTTGAGGCATAGTACCGATGGATACACGGGAATATGTACCATACATAGGTCTGATGATCATACCTCTCTTTTGAAGCTCAGTGAAAAGCTCTTGACATTCGATCTTACCATTAAAGAAAATATGGTTAGTTTCAGATGGAGCGTATTCGATTCCCATTTCTTCAAATTGCTTGTACAGGTACTCTTTACCTTCTAAGTTAACTTCGTAGCTCTTCTTGATGAAGTCTTGATCTTCTAAAGCAGCAATAGCAGCAACTTGAGCAATTGTATTAACGTTGAATGGTCCTCTTACTTTGTTTAAGTTGTTGATGATTTCTTCAGAAGCCATTGTATAACCAACTCTTAGGGCAGCTAAACCATAAGCTTTAGAGAATGTTCTCATGATGATTACATTTGGGTACTTGTCTAAAAGCACAGTACTGTCCTGTAGGTAGTCTTCTCTTGTTACGAACTCTCTGTAGGCTTCGTCATAAACAACTACTACATCCTTTGGTACTGAATCAAGGAAGTCGTAGATTGCTTCTTCTGTATGCATTGTACCAGTTGGGTTGTTTGGATTACATAGCCAGATTAACTTAGTCTTGTCAGTGATTTTACTCTTCATTGTCTCTAGGTCATAGAAGAAATTCTTAAGAGGAACAACTACTGGAGTAGCTCCCATCATAATTGCAGTACTTAAGTATCTTGGGAAAGTAACGTCTGCAAGAATTACTTCATCTCCAGGGTTAAGGAAAGTCTTAGAAGTAATGTCTACCATTTCATCAGATCCACTACTTGGAAGTACTTGGCTTGCTTTAGCGTTAAATTTCTTTGCAATCGCTTCTCTTAAAAGTGTGATATTTCCATCTGGGTATAGGTGCAATTCATCTACAACACTTAAAATTGCTTCCTTAACCTTTGGAGAATATCCAAGAGGGTTTTCGTTCGAAGCTAACTTAGTAACTTCATCTAAACCGTATTCTCTTTTAACGTCAGCGATCGGCTTGCCTGGTTTGTAAGGTACTAAGTCTTTGATTTCTGGACGAAATTTAATTGCCATATTTATAATCCTCCTTCTAACTTACAAAAAAATTTTAAATCATACAAACCTATTATAACACAATTATTGAAAAGGCAAAATTTAAAAGAAAGAAATTTTAAAAAATTGTTCAAAGAAATATAAGGTGAAAAAATTAAAAATAAATACTCTGAAAATTAGAATAAATTAGCGGGATATTCCAAATACTAATGCTAAATTTTACTAGTTCAGTAATATTGTTGGACAAATAACATATAAATTTCTTGAGGTGATTTGTAATTAATTACACAAAAAGAAGGAGTTAGATTTAATTTGTAGAATATTTAGTATTATTAGAAAATTCTTAGAATATTACATTATTGGGGGGTAATATAATGAAAAGATACGAAGCTGATCGGATTAGAAACATTGCCTTGTTGGGTCATGGTGGCTGTGGTAAAACTACAGCTACTGAGGCAGTCATTTTTACAGCAAAGCTCATCAATAGGATGGGCCGAGTAGAGGATGGGAACACTGTATCAGATTTTGATAAGGAAGAAGTTTCGAGAAACATTTCTGTAAGCACCTCAGTGATTCCAATCGAATGGAAAAATCATAAGATTAACCTAATTGACACCCCAGGGTATTTTGACTTTATTGGTGAAGTACAAAGTGCCATCAAGGTTGCTGGTGGAATGATTATTTTTGTTGATGCCACCAGTGGTATCGAAGTGGGTACTGAAAAAGCTTGGAGTTTTGCAGAGCAAAAGAAAGCCCCTACTTTTATATTTATCAACAAAATGGATCGTGATAACGCTGACTTTCCAAAGGTATTAAGCGAATTAAGGGAGAAGTTTGGTAAAAAGGTAGCACCCTTCCAGATCCCATTAGGAAGTAAGGATAGTTTTATTGGTAATGTTAATGTAGTCAATATGGTAGCCAGAGAATATAACGGGAAGGACTGTGTGGATAAACCAATTCCAAAAGAGTTAATGGATGAGGCAATGGCCATACGGGAATTACTATTGGAATCCGTAGCTGAAAGTGATGAGGTACTAATGGAAAAGTATTTCGCAGGTGAAGAATTCACTGAGGCTGAGATTCGGGATGGTCTAAGAAGAGGCATTATCAATGGTGATGTCGTACCAGTTATTTGTGGTTCGGCTGCTAAGAATATCGGGATACATACTTTGCTGGATATGATCAATGACTACTCTCCATCCCCAAAGGATATGCCGCCAAAGGAAGGTAAACACCCCTATCAGGATGAAGTAGTTAAACGAAGCCTTGAAAAGGATGAACCCTTCTCAGCACAAGTGTTTAAGACGATCGTTGACCCATATGTAGGAAAAATTTCCTTGATTAAAGTGATCTCTGGGACATTATCCAGTGATATGGAAGTATTAAATGCCAATAAAGATGAAAAAGAAAAAATGAGCAATCTATTCCTTCTAAGGGGAAAAAATCAAATAGAAGTACAGGAGGTTGCAGCTGGGGATATCGCAGCAGTTGCAAAGCTACAGCATACCTCCACAGGGGATACCCTTTGTAGTATAAATGACTCTGTAATCTATAGTGGTATAGATTTCATAGAGCCTCAACTGTACTTAGCTATTGAGCCTAAGGCAAAGGGGGACGAGGAAAAGATATATGTAGGTTTAAATAAACTGATAGAAGAAGACCCCTCCTTCTCTTTTGAGAGAAATAAAGAGACTAAGCAAACCGTAATCAAAGGGCAAGGAGAACTTCATATTAAAGTAATCACAAGCAAATTGAAGAATAAATTTGGTACTGATGTGGAGTTAAGTGATGTTAGAGTACCCTACAGGGAAACCATCAAGAGTAAAGCTGATGTACAGGGTAAACATAAGAAGCAATCTGGAGGACATGGACAATATGGAGATGTAAAGATTCGTTTTGAGCCAGCTATGGCAGAGTTTGAATTCGCTGAAGAGATATTCGGTGGTTCTGTACCCAAATCCTATATTCCAGCGGTGGAAAAAGGACTTCGAGAAAGTTTAGAGTCAGGGGTATTAGCAGGTTATCCTGTGGTGAATATCAAAGCTGTACTATATGATGGTTCGTACCATGATGTAGATTCTTCGGAGATGGCATTTAAGATCGCTGCATCCTTAGCCTTTAAGAAGGGTATTGAACAGGCAAAGCCCGTATTGTTAGAACCTGTAGTGGAGGTAAGGGTAAATGTTCCTGATGAGTATATGGGGGATGTAATGGGGGACTTAAACAAGAGAAGAGGTAGAATTATCGGTATGGAACCTCAAGCAAATGGAGGTCAATTAATTATTGCCGAAGTACCCCAGTCAGAGATGTTTAAATACGCAACTGATTTAAGATCAATGACTCAAGCTAGAGGTGCATTTACAATGAGCTTTGTAAGATATGAAGAACTACCTCAAATGCTGAGTGAAAAAGTAGTGGCAGCTGCCAGGGCGGCAAAGGAGTAGTCACTAGAAAATGGTTGTTTGTTTATCATTTTTATAAAAAGAATAGGAGAATAAAACCAGTTTCAATAGAGTGTATATCTTCATTGAAACTGGTTTTTTATTTTTAATTAAAATCAAAATGGAAAAATTACATTAGGATAAATCTCTACTTTTTATTAAAACTAAAGGTAAGAAAGGAGTGATGAGGAGTGCCACAAATTTATGTGAATTTTTCAGGGGAAATAGGACCAAGTGATAATCAGAAGCTACTTCATGCCTTAAAGGATGTTGGAAAAGAGGACGAGCTTATTATCAGTATGGATGCAAACGATGCCCATCAAGCAGACCAAATCTTTGGTATTTTAAATAAACATGATTTTCAAGTGCTGCCTAAGGGAAGTGAGACAGGATTAACCTACTCGATATTGGCTAAGAGAAAATAATTGAAGCAAACAATTTAAAAAATGAAGAAATGTATATGAATAGACTGTTTTATAGTAGGAGCAATAGTAGAAATGCTACTATGACTACTATATACAGTCTTTTTTGTAACGAATAGGAAAGATATACATTAAATTAATATAAAAGAAAGCTTTTTCATAAATGAGTTTAAACAAGACATCAATTAAGTTCCTCTTAGTGTACACTCAAATAAATAAATAAGAACAAGTATAGATTCAACTGAGATTAAAAACACACAGCCCCATTAATTTCAAAACCAAAAAAACAAAAGAAAATAAGAGAAAAAATTCATAAATGTAATTTTTTTCAATTTGACTGTTTAAAATAATAAAATACGAGAAAATAATAAAATGTATAGGGTTTGAAGAGAAAATCTTTTTTGCTTATAATAATTCTAATGAAGGTCAAAGAAAGTCAAAGTAAGGCGAGGTGATGGAGTGACAACAATAAGCGATATTATTGAAGTCTTTCTAAAGGACCTAATTAGAAAAAGTAATGAAAAGCGTATCGAGATTCAACGGAACGATTTAGCAAAGCACTTTGACTGTTCTCCTTCTCAGATTAATTATGTATTGACCACAAGGTTTACTTTGAAGAATGGATATACCATCGAAAGTCAAAGGGGCGGTGGCGGATATATCAGAATCAAACAGTTAATATTGGGTCATAATCCCTCTGTCTTTCATATCATTACTGAGGAAATGGGGGATAGTATATCCCAAACCCAAGGACTTAATATAATACAGTTTCTTTTAGAACAAAGGATTATTACGAAAAGAGAGGCAAAAATCATGGGGGCGGCCATTGATGATACATCCCTAAATAGCTCCAGTGAAGGAAGGAATCAAATGAGGGCGAAGTTGTTAAAAAATATGTTGAGTATACTATTGGAGGAGGCCTGATTATGTTATGTGATGCATGCAAAAAAAACCCAGCTGTAGTCCATATGACTAAAAATGTAAATGGGAACAAGATGGAAAGGCATCTGTGTGAAGTCTGCGCAAAGGCACGGGAAGAAAATGCTTTAGAGCATCATTTTTCAATCCCCAACTTTTTAGCTGGCTTGATGGAAAGTAATATGCACTCTCCTTTAAATATGAAGTATCTTAATAGCATTCATTGTCATCGTTGTGGCACTACATTGAATCAAGTAAAGCAATCGGGACGTCTTGGATGTGATGAATGTTATGAGGTATTCAGAGAGAAGATTTCTCCTTTGATCAAAAGGATACATGGGAATATCAATCACGTAGGGAAGGTCCCCAAAAGGACAGGAGGAGTAATTCGACTACGAAGACAGGTGCGACAGTTGAAGGGAAAGCTGCAGGAGGCTATTGTGTCAGAGGCTTTTGAAGAGGCAGCAAAGTTAAGGGATGAGATCAAAGCCTTAGAAAAGGAAGTCAATAAGGATCAGGAGGGATAAAAATGTCTGAGTGGATGAAAAAAACTGGACCTGAATCGGATATCGTCATCAGTAGTCGTATTCGGATTGCTCGAAACTTGGAAGAAACTCCTTTTCCCTATTTGTTGGATGAAGCTAGAGGTGAAGAGGTTGTCCAGCGGGTGTACCAAGCAGTGATAGAAGGGAATTCTGCCCTCAAAGACGATTTTAAATTATTATCTATGAAGGATTTGGATAAAATAGAGAGGTTAAAATATATTGAAAAGCACTTAATTAGTCCTGATTTGGCTAAGAATACAACTCAAGGGAACATGTTGGTCAATCGACAGGAAAGCATCAGTATCATGCTGAATGAGGAAGATCATATTAGAATCCAATGTATACTACCGGGATTTCAGTTGGATGAAACTTGGAACTTGGCAGACAAGATAGATGACTTGATAGAAGAAAAGGTAAAATATGCTTTCGACGAACAACTGGGCTATTTAACCTCCTGTCCTACAAATCTTGGTACTGGTATTAGAGCGTCGGTGATGATGCACCTGCCAGTGTTGAATATGACAGGATATATCAATAACATTTTCCATGCCTCCAATCAGATTGGCATCACCATCAGAGGAATCTATGGGGAGGGGACAGAGTTTTTAGGAAATATTTTTCAAATATCCAATCAAGTGACTCTGGGAATTACAGAGGAAGAAATCATCAAAAACCTAAAGGCTGTCGTAACCCAGATTCTCCAAAAGGAACGAATGATGAGGGGGACTCTGCTGGAGGAAAAGTCCATTGAGTTAGAGGATAGGATTTTCAGATCGTATGGTATTTTAAAAAGTGCTAGAATTATCAATGCAACAGAAGCCATGAAGCTGATTTCCGACGTAAAACTAGGAGTTTGCTTGGGACTATTAAAGGATACTACCCTTACCCTTGAAAATATGAATTACTTAATGGCGATGATTCAATTAGGTCATATGCAAAGTCATTTTAAAATGGAGTTAAAGGATCATGAGAGGGATGTAAAAAGAGCTGATTTTATTAGAAGTATACTGTAAAACTTAGGAGGTGCTTTTATGTCAATATTCGGTAGATTTACAGAAAGGGCACAAAAGGTAATTTTGATATCTCAGAAGTTCGCCCAAGAAATGCGTCATAACTATGTTGGTACAGAACACTTGCTATTGGGATTGATTCAAGAAGGGGAGGGTGTTGCAGCCATTACCTTAAAGAATCTAGGACTAAATCTTGATCAAACAAAGCAAAAAATCGTTAACATGATTGGCTATGGAAAAGAAAATGGAGACCTAATGGGCTTTACCCCAAGAACGAAGAGAATCTTTGAATTATCCTTTGATGAGGCTAGAAGCCTTGGTCATACTTATGTTGGAACTGAGCATTTACTACTGGGACTAATCCGAGAAGGGGAAGGAATTGGAGCAAAACTCCTGATAGGAGAGGGCTTAAGTCTAGATAAAGTACGACAAGAGGTATTAAAGCTATTGAACTCTGGTGGGACTAAAAATCCAAAGCAGAATCCGATGGAAGGTCATCCTCAGAATAATAATACACCAACTTTAGATCAATATGGTAGAGATTTAAACAACATGGCCAAAGAAGGAAAACTAGATCCAGTGATCGGTAGAAGTACTGAAATAGAGAGAGTTATTCAAATTTTAAGTAGAAGAACAAAGAATAATCCCTGTCTAGTGGGTGAACCAGGGGTAGGAAAGACTGCTATTGCAGAAGGATTGGCTCAGGCAATCGAAGAGGGACATGTACCAGAACTATTGAAGGGCAAAAGGGTTGTAACTATTGATTTAGCTTCTATGGTGGCAGGCTCTAAATATCGAGGGGAATTTGAAGATCGACTAAAGAAAGTGATGGAGGAGTTAAGACAATCGGGAAATGTCATTCTGTTTATTGACGAGATTCACACCATCATTGGAGCAGGGGGAGCAGAAGGTGCTATAGATGCCTCCAATATATTAAAACCAGCCCTTGCAAGGGGAGAATTACAGGCAATTGGAGCAACCACCCTTGATGAATATCGCAAGCATATTGAAAAGGATGCTGCATTGGAAAGACGTTTCCAACCCATTACCATCAATGAGCCTACTGTAGATGACTCCATCAAGATTTTAGAAGGATTAAGGGATAAATACGAGGCCCACCACAGGGTGAAGATTACTGATGAAGCCTTAAAGGCGGCAGCAGAGTTATCCCATAGATATATTACTGATCGTTTCTTACCTGATAAGGCGATAGATTTAATAGATGAAGCTGCATCAAAGATTAGACTAAAAGCCTTTACAGCTCCAACAGACTTGAAGGATTTGGAAGAAAAACTAGAACAGTTGGGGACGGAAAAACAAGAGGCCATCAACATCCAAGATTTTGAGAGGGCTGCCAAACTACGGGATGAAGAAAAGAATATACAAGATAAACTGGAATCAGGAAAGAATAATTGGAAGAGTGCCGCCCATACCAACGATGCCATTGTTGGGCAAGAGGAAATCGCCTCTGTTGTATCCACTTGGACGGGAATTCCTGTAAATAAAATGCAGCAGGAGGAATCTGAAAGACTATTAAAGCTGGAGGAAATCCTTCATGATCGAGTAATCGGACAGGAGGAGGCAGTGAAATCTGTTTCTAAGGCAATCAGAAGAGCTAGGGTTGGATTAAAGGACCCTAAAAAGCCGATTGGGTCCTTCATTTTTCTTGGACCAACTGGCGTAGGTAAGACAGAGCTTTCTAGAGCATTAGCAGAAGCCATGTTTGGTGATGAAAATGCCATGATCCGCATAGACATGTCGGAGTATATGGAAAAACATACGGTATCAAGATTAATTGGTTCACCTCCTGGATATGTCGGATTTGACGAGGGAGGTCAACTGACAGAAAAGGTGAGAAGAAAGCCATATTCTGTAGTGTTGTTTGACGAAATAGAAAAAGCCCACCCAGATGTCTTTAATATTTTGCTTCAGATATTAGATGATGGTAGGTTAACTGACTCTAAAGGAAAAACTGTAGACTTTAAAAATACAGTCATCATCATGACCTCAAACGTAGGTGCCCATACCATCAAGAAGCAACGGACATTGGGATTTGTAGCTCAAGCAAGCGATGAGTCTAAAAATGAGTACAATAAGATGAAGGATAATGTCATGGAGGAGCTTAGAAGATCCTTTAGACCTGAATTCTTAAATAGAATAGATGATATTATTGTATTCCACGGACTAGAAAGAAGCCACATTGGAGAAATCATTGATATTATGCTGGAGGACTTAAATAAACGATTAAAGGCATTGAATATTTCCCTAGAGGTGGAGGAAACAGCCAAAACTTATATTGCCGATAAAGGATTTGATCCACAGTTTGGTGCTAGACCCCTAAAGCGGGCTATCCAGAAGCTGGTGGAGGATAAGTTGTCGGAGGAATTATTGAAGGGTACGATACCAGAGGGAAGTCAAGTGAAGTTGGACTTTGTTGGGGATGAGTTAGTAGTGAGGAAGAATTAAAAAAGTAAGCATTTTCTAATTCAAAGACGTCATTTAGATAAAAAGTTTCGATAAGAAAGCAAAAGTAGAGGAGGAAGTCAAAACCCTTCACGACAAACAAATTGAAAATATTTTGCTTACAATACAGAAAGGGCAGGTATTCAAAAAATGACCTGCCCTAACTATTGAAATTTATAATGGCTAAATTCTACTAAGTTTGTATTGTGGAACTATGGAAAGGGGTGAATTTATGAGGAGAAATTATATTTTTTTAGGGATTATTCTTCTTATGATTAGTAATTTATTTTTGGTAGGTTGCAACACAGAAGAAAATAAGGAAGTAAGTTATGAAATAGTTTCTTTTGAAAGTGCTCCGAAAGAAGTTCAGGAGGAAATTAGTGAAGTAGATAAAAGAATTAGAGAATCAGTTATGAAGAATAATTATTCTAATAAGCAAACAACAATCTCTAGTGGCAGTATTGATTTAGGTAAAGAGAGATATGAGTATTTTATAACTAACAATCAAGCACCTAAAATTATTGAAGTTGGACCAGACAAAGTTTATGGTAGAGGAATAAGGATTATATATACTACTGAAAATATAGGGAATGTCAATTTTCCAGTTACTACAACGATTGTGAAATTAAATGATTATTATGGTAAAATTTCACATACCTATATAAGTCATCCATAAGAAGTTTTTGAGAAGTATCTATATACAATCCGATATACGCCCTATATGGTAGACGAAAAAACTATCTACTATGTAGGGAGCACAGTTTATGCTAAGAAGAGATATATAATCAATATCTTACTTGATAATTTTAATAGTCTCAAATAAATGTTATTCAATCTATTGATGGAGCGATATTTCTAATATATAGAATTAAAGCCAAAGAAAAATATCAAACAATATTTTTCTTTGGCTTATTTATGTTTTGGAACTTCTGTTAATATATGTTACAATGAAAGGATGAAATAAACATAAGCAGGTGATTGTGTGGCAAAGACCAAGAGTAAATTTTTATGTCAAGAATGTGGCTACGAAAGCCCTAAATATATGGGACGATGTCCCGGTTGCAATAATTGGAACACAATGGAGGAGGAAGTAGTCCAGAAGATGGACACTAGAAGATCCCCCTCCATCGTCGGAAAATCAAAACCCCAACCCATCAAGACCATCAAATCAAGTGTCCATGAAAGATACGACACTCAAGATCAGGAGCTGAACAGAGTATTGGGGGGAGGTCTGGTAAAGGGATCTTTGACCTTAATCTCTGGAGAGCCTGGGATAGGTAAATCAACATTGATTCTACAGGCAGGTAGTAAAATAGCCGAAAAATATGGTACAACCCTATATGTATCGGGGGAGGAATCGGAGGAACAGATTAAAATGAGGGCAGAACGGCTAGGGGCTTTGACGGAGAACCTTTATGTTGTTTCCGAGACTAATGTCGATATAATTGAAAAATATATAGAAGAGATTTCACCCGTGTTTATCATCATCGACTCTGTACAGACATTATATAAAGAAGACTTAACCTCTGCCCCTGGTAGTGTATCTCAGGTGAAGGAATGTGTGAACAATCTGATGAGAATCGGCAAGAGTCTTCATATACCCATGTTTATTGTCGCCCACGTGACGAAGCAGGGGGAATTGGCAGGTCCAAGGGTGTTGGAGCATATGGTGGACACTGTCTTGCATTTTGAAGGAGAGCGGACCCAAGAGTTTCGAGTACTACGGGCTTTGAAGAATCGTTTCGGGACCACCAGTGAAATCGGAGTCTATGAAATGAAGCAGGAGGGCTTGGTGGAGGTGGCAAATCCATCGGCCATGTTCCTAGAGTCCTTGACGGAGGAATCTGAGGGGGCTGTGGTGGTGGCTACGGTGGAGGGGACAAGACCGCTACTGGTGGAAATACAGGCTTTAGTAACCCCATCCAACGTAGGGTTTGCTAGGAGGACAGCAGTGGGGATCGACTTGAATAGGCTTAATCTAATTATTGCAGTACTTGAAAAGAAAATGGGACTCCCACTGATGAATTATGATGTATATATTAATGTAGTTGGCGGACTAAAGCTAGAAGGAACCTTCGCTGACTTGGGGGTGGCAGTTGCCATATACTCCAGTCTAAAGGGAATCAGTATAGCCACAAGAAAACTACTGGTCATCGGAGAAATCAGTTTGACCGCCGACATTAGACCTGTTCTTCAGTTGGAGAAGATGGTAAAGGAAGCAGAAAAAATGGGCTTTGCGGCTTGCATTGTACCAGAAAAGAATAATACAAAGTTCAATGACTTAAAAACGATAGCAGTTAAGGGAGTCCACAATATTAGAGAAGCCCTAAATTGCATAGGTAATTCTTAGTGTTTTAACCAATTTTAATATTAATATCTCTATTTTAGGGAATGATATAAAGTAATAAGTATTTTAGTAGGGAGGGTAGGGGCAATTGAGAGAAGAAGAAAAGAAACAGAAACAACTTTTAGATACAATAAAAATGTTATCACCTGGAACCCCCTTGAGGGAAGGGTTAGAAAATATCCTCAAGGGCAAAATGGGGGCATTGATCGTTATAGGGGATACTCCTGCAGTAATGGACATTGTAGATGGGGGATTTGCCCTAAATGTAGACTTTACTCCGGCCTATGTATATGAGCTGGCAAAAATGGATGGTGCAATCATACTTAATCATGGAGTTAAAAAGATTTTATACGCCAATGCTCAATTAATACCAGATCCATCTATTTATTCATCGGAAACTGGGATACGCCACAGGATCGCAGAGCGGGTGGCAAAGGAAACGGGAGAAGTGGTCATATCTATTTCCCAAAGACGTAATATTATTTCATTATATCAAGGATACAACAAATACATTGTTCAAGATACTGGTCGAATCCTCACAAAGGCAAATCAAGCTATCCAGACATTGGAGAAATATAAGGTCGTGTTAAATCAAGGGATGAATCATCTCAGTGCCTTGGAATACGAGGATTTAGTCACAACTTATGATGTAGCTGTTGTTTTACAGCGGACTGAAATGGTAATGCGAATTGTAAATGAAATTGAAAAATTCATATGTGAGTTGGGGAATGAAGGTAGATTGGTAAGTATGCAGTTGGAAGAGCTCATGGCAAATGTAGTGGAAGATGGAATGAACGTGATTAACGATTTTAATATTAATCAGCATCTAGATTCAAAAATGGTTTTAAAGGAAATAAAGAGTCTGTCCTCAGAGGAACTTTTAGACCTTTCAAATATAGCTAAGATTTTAGGATATGAAAATAATGTGGCAGCTTTGGATGCACCAGCTTTGTCTAAGGGGTATCGACTATTAAATAAAATCCCAAGACTACCTTCGGCAGTTATTGAAAATCTAGTTAAGCAATTTGGAGAGTTCCAACATATTTTGAAGGCCTCTATTGAAAAATTAGATGATGTAGAGGGAATCGGGGAGATCCGAGCAAGGGCGATCAAAGAAGGCTTGACTCGTTTGCGGGATCAGGTCATGATGGGGAGACAAATATAGAAAGCCAGCACCCTCACGTATTACCCCTTCAATTAAACTAATAACTAATAGGCAGCATAGCAAAAGGACAAGATGATGATTGATCTTGTCCTTTAATGATTAATTTTAGCTATAACAGACCATATTTTCCTAGGGTTTTTAGTTGTTCGTTGTATTTTGCCAACATTTCTTCTATATTGATGTCAAACACATTGCAAAGGGCTGTGAGGTAAAAGAAATTTGTAGATAATTCATGTTCGATTTTTTCTTTACAAATATCGCAAAATTCCCCATCAACATGATCCTTCATATAGCTCTTTAGTTGTGAGTAGGAAACATCCATGGGAATCTCTTGTCTTTCCCCATGGATTCTTATACAGCCACAGTATGTTGCAGATTTAGCAACAGCTCTATTGATTTTAGCTGTGCTTTCTTGCAACTTGGTAAGAATATCCAATATACTTCTATGGCGGATTAATACATCATCTACAATTGTTTGAAAGTCATCTATAGGAAAGTTTTTCATACTAGTCAACTCCTTGGGTTTAGTTTGTGTAAAGTGTCTTAAATGCTTCTAATACCATTATAAGTGTTAACTATTTCCTTTGTCAATTGGTGGAGATTGGGTTTTATAAAATCACAGTTAGGATCTTGTAAAAAAATATTTGACATATATAAAGGGATATGATAAAATTATTTATTTATTTGACATATATATACTAATGGTGTATACTATATGTAGTTTTAAATTGCCAGTTTTAGGAGGGTTTAATATGTTTAATATAGGAGATAAGATTGTATATCCAATGCATGGGGCCGGTGTCATCGAGGCTATTGAAGAAAAAGAAATACTAGGTACAAAGAGAAAGTACTATATAATGAGAATCCCACTAGATGATATGAAGGTAATGATTCCATTAGATAGTATGGAAGGAATAGGTATCCGCCAAATTGTTACTAAAGAAGAAGTAGAGAGTGTCATTGCGGTACTGGAGGCAAACGAAACAAAAATGCCTCAAAATTGGAATAGACGTTATAGGGCAAACATGGATCGTATTAAAAGTGGAGATATCTTTGAAGTAGCCGAAGTTGTTAGAAACTTAGTCCTTAGGGATCGAGAAAAATCTTTATCAACTGGAGAAAGAAAGATATTAAATAATGCAAGACAGATTTTAATGAGTGAAATTATCTTAGCAACTGACCTGTCATCAGAGGAGGTTTCAACCCTAATAGAAGATTCAATAAGAGAATCCCCTGAAGAATCCGTTGAAGAATCAACTGATAAATAAGCGAAAACATTATCTCATACACTAATTAAAAATAGGCTTAAAAGCTTAGTCAAAAATTAACCCCAAACAAGATATAATAAAAAAGGCATCAATTGATTTTAAAAAAAATAAAAGTGGTAATAATGTATGGTAAGGAGGTGTTTAAATGATTAATAGAATCATTAGAGGTGCTTTATCAATTGTAGGTGCTTTAGTAGGTGTTGCATTATTTGTTTCTGTTATTAGAAATTTAGTTTCACCAGCAGTACAGGACAACCTAACAACTTATATTACCGGAATTATAATTTCTGCTGTAGTAGGTGGAGGTATATTTTTTATTCTAACACCATGGATCATCAAGCAAGGAAGAGATTTAGCCAATTGGATTGAAAAGGAATTAGCCAATGTTCCCGTAATTAATATTGTATTAGGCTCAGTTGGATTAATTATTGGTTTAGTAATTGCATATTTAATCAGCCAGGTATTAAATGTAATACCGATTCCTTTAGTAGGAGAGATTCTTTCCTTAGCTTTGTATGTTTTCATGGCTTACTTAGGGGTTACCATAGCCACTAAGAAAATTGATGAGATTGTGGGTTTACAGATTTTATTTAGAAAAAACTCATCTAAAGAAAAAAACGGAAAAAAAGAAACCAAGGTTTCTCCCAAAATTTTGGACACAAGTGTGATTATAGATGGTAGAATTGCTGATATCTGTAAAACTGGGTTTGTTGAGGGCCCCCTCATTATTCCAGAATTTGTACTTGAAGAATTAAGACATATTGCAGATTCATCAGATTCCTTAAAGAGAAATCGTGGAAGAAGAGGTTTAGACATTCTTAACAAGATTCAAAAGGAGTTGGATATTGAGGTTAAAATCCATAGTAAGGATTTTGATGACTTGTCCGAGGTAGACACAAAACTTCTCAAACTCGCTCAATTCTTAGAGGGAAAGGTTTTAACAAACGATTATAACTTAAATAAAGTTGCAGAGTTTCAAGGGGTTCCGGTCCTTAACATTAATGAGTTAGCAAATGCAGTCAAACCAATTGTTCTTCCAGGGGAAGAAATGCTAGTGCAAGTCATTAAAGATGGTAAGGAATCAGGTCAAGGTCTAGCATATTTAGACGATGGAACTATGATTGTGGTAGATAGTGGTAAGAAATTCATTGGTAAAAATATTGATGTACTGGTAACCAGTGTGCTCCAAACGGCTGCTGGAAGAATGATTTTTGCAAAACCAAAGTCTATGGTGGACAAATCAGCATAAGTAACAAAAGCCTTCTTATTTGTAGCTCATACAAACAGGAAGGCTTTTTAAATCAAAAAAATATTGGTAAAATTAAGTAAAAATTATATAATGAAAAGGAAATAGTAAATATAAATACTTTTTATTACATATAAAGAATATAGAGGTGAGCTGTTTGGAAAAAGAAAAGCAACAAGTGAAGGCAGTCGTAGTAGCAGGTGGCAAGGGTAAACGAATGGGAGCCAGCTGTCACAAGCAATATATCATGCTACATAACAAACCAGTTCTAGCCCATACCCTCCAAGTATTTCAAGATTGTACTGAAATAGAAGAAATTGTTTTAGTTGTTGGAGAAGGAGAAGTAGAATTCTGTCAAAAGGAGATCCTTGATAAATATCAGCTGAGTAAAGTAGCCCGAGTGGTTGAAGGTGGAAAAGAACGTTTTCATTCCGTATATAATGGACTGGTGGCTATAGATAACTGTAGTATAGTTCTAATCCATGATGGAGCAAGACCCTTTGTCAAAGAAGAGATTATATTAAATAGTATAATGGAAGCTCAACGGGAGGGGGCTGTGATTGTTGGAGTCCCTGTCAAGGATACGATCAAGATTATAAACGACAATATGGAAGTGGCTAACACTCCAGCAAGGAAGACATTGTGGGCAATCCAGACACCCCAGACTTTTAGATATTCATTGTTAAGGGAAGCCTATGACAAGAACCAGTGGGATGAATCTATAACGGATGATGCCTCTCTGATGGAGAAGGTGGGTCAGAGGGTAAAGGTAATTATGGGGGATTATGAAAATATTAAATTAACGACACCAGATGATTTGTTAATAGCTGAAAAAATCCTGATGAAGGGAGAGGAAAACTAATGTATAGAGTTGGAATGGGATATGATGTCCATAGATTAGTAAAAGAGAGAAAATTAATTTTAGGTGGGGTTGAAATTCCCTTTGAAAAAGGGCTTTTAGGCCATTCAGATGCAGACGTATTATTACATGCAATAAAGGATGCTCTGTTGGGGGCAGCAGGTCTTGGTGATATAGGCAAACACTTTCCTGATACGGATGAAAACTATAAGGGGGCCGACAGCCTAAAGCTATTGGAGGTAGTTGTAGAAATGTTGGAGGAAAAGGGATACAAGGTAATCAATATTGACGCTACCATTATTGCTGAAAGACCTAAAATGGCTCCTCATATACTGCAAATGAGGGAGAATATTGCTAGGGTGGTAAAGACATCTATAGATGACATTAATGTAAAGGCCACCACCACAGAGGGATTGGGTTTTACTGGTAAGGGAAAGGGAATTGCAGCTCAAGTAGTAGCAAGTATTATCAAATTAATATAATAAGTTGAAAAGAGGGGATGTAGATGATTGAAGTAAGGGGACTGAAGAAAAATTTCAAAAACTTCGAAGCCTTAAAGGGGATAGATTTTATTGTTGCAAAAGGAGAAGTTTTGGGGCTTTTAGGGGAAAATGGTGCTGGAAAAACAACTACCCTAAGGATTTTAGCCACAATGTTGAAGCCCGATGGAGGTACTGTAAAACTGAATGGAAAAAATGTGTTGGACTCTGCAAATGAGATCCGAAAAGAAATAGGAATTCTTTTTGGTGGTGAAAGTGGCATATATGATCGGTTGACTGCTAGAGAGAACATTGTCTACTACGGGGAATTAAATGACATGACTAAGGATGAAATAGATGACAGAATCAAGCATCTTGTCAAGGTATTTAATATGGAGGAATATATTGATCGTAGGGCAGGTAAATTCTCTAAGGGAATGAAACAAAAAGTAGCAATTGCAAGGTCAATCGTGCATAATCCATCCATTATGCTGTTTGACGAGCCTACTTCTGGATTAGATGTAGGTGGAGCAAGAATCATTCAACAGTTTATTGAAACCTGTAAAGCAGAGGGAAAAACGGTGATTTTTTCAAGCCACTCAATGGCTGAAGTGGAAAAATTATGTGATCGAGTTGCAGTTATTCATAAGGGTAAGATAGTTGAATCGGGTTATTTAAAGGAAATTAAAGAGAAATATGATAAAAATATGGAGGATTTATTCCTGGAATTGGTAGGTGAAGGAAATGAATTATAAGCATATCGCTATCGTATTAAAAAAAGAGCTGAAGGATATTTTTAGGGATAAGAGAACTTGGTTAGCAGGAGTGCTAATTCCTGTAATGGTATTTCCTTTGATGTTTTATTTAATGGGTATGGGAAGATCAAAAATGGAGAATAACTTGAAGCAAGATATCCCAATTGCTATTGAGGCGCAGGGGGAAGAAAGTCAGCTGATCAGTTATATTAAAAATGCTGAGGGGCTCAAGGTGATGAAGGTGGAGGATGCCTATGAATCCCTAAAGGCAGGAGAGATAAAAACGATTATACACTTGGAGGAAGGATTTGAGGAGAAGATCAAGGGGCAGATACCTGCTAATGTTAAATTGATCTATGATGAAGTAAGTAGTGAGTCCACCATGGCTACTGCCACAGTGCAAAATGTAATTATGGGATATACTGAGGGGGTTAGGTTAGGAAGATTGGCGGAATTGGGAATTGATCCACAAAAGCTGCAGCCTACGATTATCAACAGAGAAGCCTATGTACCAGAGGGTGAAGAGTCTAAGGGGGGTGGGGAAGCCCTCATGTTACTGACCTTTCTATTGCCATTTCTACTAATGTTGTACCCTGTTATTGGGGGTATGCCAGCAGCGATAGATTTAGGTGCTGGGGAAAAGGAAAGGTTGTCACTGGAGCCATTATTATCAACTGGTGCTGACAGATTATCCATACTGGTAGGAAAGTATTTAACGATTTTATTAGCTTCCGTGATTGGGGTGATTACCTCATTGGCAGGATTAGTGGTATCTGCAAAGATGAATCCTGATATGATGCCGATGGAATTAAGTATTTCGCCTATATCAATTCTAATTCTAGTAGGGGTTTCTATGCTCATTGCCATGATGTTGAGCGGTGTAATGCTGGCAATTAGCGTGTTTGCAAAGTCCTACAAGGAGGCTGGAACGTATTTAAGTCCAATTACAATTGTACTGATGGTGCCAGCATATTTGACGATGTTCATGGATTTAAGAACAATTTCTACTAACTTGTTCTTTATACCGATATTAAATGCAGTCCTATTAATGAAGGAAGTCCTGGTGGATATAATTAATCCAGTACATATCGCCATTACCTTCTCAATGTCTTTTGCACTGGTGGTTGCATCATTATTATTTACAAAATATATGTTTAACAAAGAGTCGGTTATTTTTAGGTCATAATGGATAAACTAGCTGTATATAATTATAAGTTGACATTTTATAGAGATTTAGGTATGCTTATAACAAAGTCTTCCTTCGGAAGATTTAAATGTTGACTTCGTTGAAACTCATTAACGGAAAAGTTCTCTTTTATGTTCTTTTAAAGCAGAACTTTCCTATTCGTTATAAAAAAGAATATGACAAAGACTAAGATAGGAAATAGTAAGGAAATGATGCTTAATAGAGAGAAAATCCTCGGCTGAAAGATTTTTAGGCTTAATTTCTTGAACCCGTCCTGGAGTTGCTGATTGAAATAAAATCAATGTCGGTGGGGGCACCGTTATGCCTTTAAGAGAATCCAGTAGGATTAATTAGAGTGGTACCGCGGGAATATAGATCTCGTCTCTAGCTATGATGTTAGAGACGGGATCTTTGTTTTTTGTAAAATACTAAAGGAGTCAGCTGTATTAGTGAATCTATAGCCCTTTATGAGCAGTGCTAGAAAAAATAGATAGTCGGAAAGGAGTAAGAACAGTGGGTAAAAAAGATAAGCAATTTGTAAGTGAAATTACACCTATGGAAACTGATTTTGCGCAATGGTATACGGACGTGATTCGAAAAACAGATATGGTTGACTACTCACCTGTAAAGGGATTTATGGTAATCAAGCCCTATGGTTATGCCATTTGGGAGAACATCCAAGCTCATTTAGATGGTAGATTTAAAGAAACAGGTCATAAGAACTGCTACTTCCCTCTTTTAATTCCAGAGAGTTTGTTAAAGAAGGAGGCAGAGCACGTAGAGGGTTTTGCGCCAGAGGTGGCATGGGTTACCCACGGGGGATCTGAGGAATTAGCCGAAAGGCTTTGCGTTAGACCAACCTCTGAGACAATTATCTGTGAAATGTATTCTAAATGGTTAAAATCCTATAGAGATTTACCTTTCCTATACAACCAATGGTGTAGTGTTGTTCGTTGGGAAAAGAGTACAAGACCATTTTTAAGAACATCAGAGTTCCTATGGCAAGAGGGGCATACCCTACACGAAACTGCTGAAGAGGCACAAGAAGAGACGCTACAAATGCTTCATGTTTATAGGGAGATGGCTGAGGAAATATTGGCTATCCCAGTTGTCATCGGGCAAAAGTCTGAGAAGGAAAAGTTTGCTGGTGCCCACGCTACTTATACGATGGAAGCTTTAATGCATGACGGAAAGGCCCTACAAGCAGGTACATCCCACAACTTAGCTCAGCACTTTACAACTGCATTTGATATTACCTTTCTTGATCGTGATGGAGAACTAAAGCATCCATATCACACATCATGGGGAGTATCCACAAGATTAATCGGTGGAATCATCATGACCCATGGAGATAACCGTGGTCTTGTATTACCGCCAAGGGTCGCTCCAACACAAATCGCCATTGTACCAATCGCCAGCCATAAGGAGGGTGTAATGGATCAGGTGCATGAACTCTATTCAGAGCTAAGAAATGATTTCAGAGTAGAGCTAGATGATAGGGAGAACTATTCACCAGGCTGGAAATTCAACGAATGGGAAATGAAGGGTGTTCCCCTAAGGATTGAAATAGGGCCAAAGGACATAGAAAAGAATCAAGTAATGTTATTTAGAAGAGATACATTAGAAAAAGAGGCTGTAGCGATGGATAGCTTAAAAGAAACCGTTGCAAGTTTACTGGAGGATATTCAAAACAATTTATTATTAAAAGCTAAACACATGAGGGATGAAAAGACCTACTACGTGAAGAGCCTTGACGAAATGAAGGAAGTAATGGAGACAAAGCCAGGCTTTGTAAAGGCAATGTGGTGTGAAGACCGAGCCTGTGAAGACAAAATCAAGCAAGAAACAGGAGTAACGGTAAGATGTATTCCTTTTGAGCAAGAAAAGCTAGGGGATACTTGTCCTTTCTGTGGTAAGCCTGCAGCTAAGATGGCATTTTTCGCTAAAGCATATTAGGCTGTTGAAAAGCCCCCATCTTAATATTTTAAATTAGTAAGGAGAGATTAACAATGAAAATGTCAAAACTATATATGCCAACCCTAAGACAAGATCCAACGGAAACTGAGTTGCCAAGCCATAGGTTGTTGCTTAGGGCAGGGATGATTCGGAAACTAGTATCGGGAGTATACTCCTATCTTCCTTTAGGATATCGAGTACTAAGGAAGGTTGAAAATATCGTAAGGGAAGAAATGGATTTGGCAGGAGCACAGGAAGTACTGATGTCAGCTCTGCAACCAAAGGAATTATGGGAAGAGACTGGACGATGGGCAGCCTTTGGGCCAGAAATGTTCCGTCTGAATGATCGTCATAATCGAGAGTTTTGCTTAGGACCAACCCATGAAGAAATCTTCACCGATGTTGTTAAGAATGAATTGAAATCCTATAAACAATTGCCATTAAATCTATATCAAATTCAAACCAAGTACAGGGATGAAAGAAGACCCCGTTTTGGATTAATTCGATCAAGGGAATTTTTGATGAAGGATGCCTACAGTTTTGATCGAAATGAAGAAGGTATGAAAGAGTCATACCAAGAAATGTGGAAAGCATATGAAAAGGTATTTGATAGATGCAAGTTAAAATATAGGGTTGTTCAAGGGGATGCAGGAGCAATGGGGGATAGTGATTCCCACGAGTTCATGGCTTTATGTGAAAATGGAGAAAGTGTGATTGCCTACTGTCCTAGTTGTGACTATGCTGCCACCGACGAAAAGGCTGTAAGTAATTATAATCTAAAGAAAAATGATGAAAAGCCATTACAGAAGGAAAAGGTTCACACTCCAGGTGTAAAGAAGGTGGAAGAATTAGTATCCTTCTTCAATATTAGTAGCTCCCGTTTTGTGAAAACCTTATTGTTGGAAGCAAAGGGGGAAGTGATCGCCATCTGTATCCCTGGAGACCGTGAGTTAAACCTCACAAAAGCGCTCAACATACTAGGCGTAAACGAACATGATATCGAAATGGCGAAGGAAGAGTTAGTCATCAAAGTAACTGGTGCAGAAGTAGGATTCGCTGGACCCATTGGTCTAAAGGAAAAAGTACGGGTGTTGGTTGATTCAAGAGTAACACAAATGACTAATTTTATTGTTGGTGCTAACGAAACTGACTTCCACTTAAAGAATGTAAATTATGGTGTAGACTTTACAGGAGAAGTAATAGATGATCTTTTAATGGTGGAAGAGGGGGATCTATGCCCTCAATGTAATGAAAAACTTACTCTAGAAAGAGGTATAGAAGTAGGTAATATATTCCAATTGGCAACTAAATATAGTGAAGGTTTAAATGCTAAGTTCTTGGATGAGAACGGAAAAGATCAGTTCTTTTGGATGGGATCCTATGGAATTGGTGTAAGTCGTACACTAGCGGCTGTAATCGAGCAATATTATGATGAGTCGGGAATTAAGTGGCCGATTTCTTTAGCCCCTTATCACGTTGTGATCACCATAGTTAATCCATCGAAGGAAGAACAATATCGTCTAGGGGAAGAATTATACAATCAACTAGGTAGAGCTGGCGTGGAGGTTCTATTGGATGATCGTAAGGAAAGACCAGGGGTTAAATTTACCGATGCTGACCTTATTGGTATTCCTATTAGGGTTGTTGTTGGAAAGAATGCAGCCGAAGGAAGAGTAGAGTTTAAACTTCGAGATCAGGATCAAGCAGAGGATATTAGTGCTAATGAAGTACTGGACATAATCAAAAGATTGTTGATGGAGTAATATTAAAGAAGGAGCAGCAGTGTTGTTGCTTCTTTTTTATGGACTAAAACATGTATAACAATTTTTCCCTGTGGCAAAATACAAGAAAATAGGATGGAGGTAGACTTATGAAGTTTAGACTAAAAAGGAGCCTAATCATATTATCAATCATGCTGACACTGATGGCTGGTAGTCTAGTCTATGGACAAGGGGAAAGAGTCGTCACACTAGGAAATGATTTAGACCAGAATCAACGGTCACAGATGCTAAAAATTTTTGGCGTAGAAGAAAAGGACGTTAAGATCTTGGTGGTTACCAATGAAGAAGAACGGAATTACCTAAAGGGAATAGCAGCAGAAAATCAAATCGGTAGTCGATCCATTTCTTCAGCCTATGTGGAGGATTTGGAAAAAGGTGAAGGGATCAAAGTGGAGACCTATAATATCAATTGGGTGACGGCTGAAATGTATCAAAACGCTTTGGTGACAGCAGGCGTAACCAATGCAAGGGTTATTGCAGCGGCCCCCTTTAATGTTTCGGGAACAGCGGCTCTGACAGGAATCTTAAAGGCATTTGAAGAGGTGCGGGGCGCCAATATTAGTGAAGAACAGAAGAAAATTGCCAATGAAGAAATGGTGAAAACAGGAGAGCTAGGGGAGGAAATAGGACGGGAAAAGGCCCCGTTGTTGATTAAACAGATTAAGGAAGAAATCATTGATAGAGGTATCAAAGACCCAGAAGAAATTAAAAAAATTGTCATCGAAATAGCTGGTAGGTTAGATATTAATTTGAATGTGGAGCAAATAGAGGAAATTACTAGGCTAATGCAGGAAATTACAAAGCTAAATTTGAATACGGAGGTTATTAGACAACAGTTAAAGGGCATAGGTGAAAGGATCGGAGAAATTTCTCAGCAGAATGAAGAGGTTAAAGGCATCTTGGAGCGTATTCTAGATGCTATACGACAGTTTTTTGAATCTTTACTAGGTATGCTAACTAATAAATAGTTAGCCTGTTGTAAACCCATTATCTTTTGCGGCACTGCTACAATCCCGTACCTTCACGTATTACCTATAGGCTACGTTAGCAGGTTTAACCTGTTCCTCGAATATAACAGGTTTTGAACAATCTAAATAACCTGCTTGAAGGATGTAGGGGAATAGGTTATAATAGATAATACAATATTATGGTAAAGTATAGGAGGTTCATTATGTCAGTAAGGGTAAGGTTTGCCCCAAGTCCAACGGGTTTTGTACATATAGGAAGTTTAAGAACAGCATTATATAATTATTTATACGCAAGAAAGAATGACGGAAAGTATATTTTAAGAATAGAAGATACTGATCAGAATCGTTTTGTAGAAGGTGCCATCGAAGGAATGCTTCAGGCGATGGAGTGGGCTGGCGTTAATCATGACGAAGGGGTGGTTATTAAGGATGGAGCACCAGTAGAAATTGGTGAATATGGTCCTTATGTTCAATCCCATAGACTAGAAATCTATCAAGAAAAGATTAAAACATTATTAGAGAGCGGACATGCCTATTACTGTTTTTGTTCAAAGGAAAGAATAGATGAGATTAGAGAAGCTCAAAAAGCTGCAGGAGAAATGCCAAAGTATGATGGACATTGTAAAGGTCTTTCTGCAGAAGAAGTGGAGGCTAAAAAAGCTGCAGGAGAGGCTTATGTAATTAGATTAAAGCTACCTGCCAATACAGATATAGAATTCAATGACATTGTTAGGGGAAAAGTAGTTGTAAATACAAACGATATGGATGATCAAGTGTTAATCAAATCAGATGGTTTCCCTACATATCATTTTGCAGTTGTAGTTGATGACAACTCAATGGGAATTACCCACGTTATTAGAGGAGAAGAGTGGTTAATTTCAACGCCAAAGCATGTATATTTATATCAAGCCTTTGGTTGGAATGCCCCTCAATATGTACACCTGCCAAACATCTTAAATGCAGACAAGAAGAAGCTCAGTAAACGTCAAGGGGACGTTGCGGTGGAAGACTTTATGAAAAAAGGTTATTTGCCAGAAGCGCTAGTGAATTACATTGCATTGGTAGGATGGAGTCCAGAGGATAATCAAGAAATTTTCTCCATGAAGGAACTGGAAGAGAAATTTTCTCTAGAAAGAGTTTCTAAAAGTGGTGGCGTATTTGATGTAAATAAATTAAACTGGGTAAATGCCCATTATATTAAAGAAAGCTCCGATGATAAAATTACTGATTTAGCAATTCCACATTTAATTGCAGCTGGATATATTACGGAGGCTGAGGCCCAGGAAAAATACCAATGGTTAAAGGAAATGGTATCTGTATTAAAGGAAAAGCTATCTTATATTGCAGAAATCGTAGACCATGTGGGAATCTTCTTTAAGACAGAGATTAAAGCGGAGGATGAAGAAGCTGCTGAAATTTTAAAGTTTGAACATATGGCGGTTTTATTAGATGCTTTTGTAGTTAAGGTAAGTGCCGTGGAAGAGATTGACGATGACTTTGGCAAAAAGGCTTTAAAGGAGATTCAAAAGGAAACAGGCTTCAAGGGACCTCAATTATTTAAGCCTATTCGTGTGGCGATTACCGGGAACTCCCATGGACCAGATATTAATAAAATAATTAAAGTGCTGGGTAAACAAAATCTATTATCCCGCATAGAATATGTAAAGACTAACTTGATTTAATAGATGAGAGGCTAAGAACAGGAGAAGTACATTTATACTTATTTCCAGAGAGGAATCATCAGAGGCTGAGAGTGATTCTAGAAAAAAGGTAAATGGAAATGCACCTGGGAGCCATTGCTTGAACTAAAAGTAGAGCAATTCGGATAGTCCCGTTATCGACTACAAGAGGAATGAGAGATCATTCAATTAGAGTGGAACCGCGGATCGACCCCGTCTCTAGTATATTTACTAGAGGTGGGGTTTTTTATTTAAAAAATCTTAGGAGGTTTAGGATGAAATGCAATTCTTTAAACTGATTAAAGAAGACATTCAGGCGATATTTGAAAGAGATCCAGCTGCTAAAACCACCCTTGAGGTCCTATTGTGTTACCCAGGCCTACACGCCATTATGTTCCATCGAATTTCCCATGGATTATATAGACTGGGGTGGGTGGTGTTGGCGAGAATTGTTTCGAATATAGCTAGATGGTTGACGGGAATCGAAATCCACCCTGGAGCTGTCATTGGTCGAAAATTATTTATAGACCACGGTACGGGGGTAGTAATAGGAGAGACAACAGTTATTGGAGATTGTGTAACCATATACCAAGGGGCAACCTTAGGTGGTACAGGTAAAGAAAAGGGAAAACGACACCCTACTATCGGCAATAATGTAGTAATATCCTCTGGGGCAAAGGTACTGGGGCCCTTTAGGGTAGGAGATAACTCCAGAATAGGGGCAGGTTCGGTGGTTCTTAAGGAAGTACCCGACAACTGCACAGTAGTGGGGGTACCGGGAAGAATTGTCGTAAAAGATAATAAAAAGGTTCAAACGGCTAATGAGGGGATTGATTTGGATCACTCTAAGTTGCCTGACCCAGTATTTGACGAAATGCATAATCTAAGAAAAAAATTATTTGGGCTTGAAAAACGCTTGAGTGAAATAGAAAGGAGAAATGGTGATGAAGCTATATAATACCTTAACAAGAAAGAAGGAAGAATTTATTCCTATAGAGGAAGGCAAAATAAAGATGTATGCCTGCGGTCCAACGGTATATAACTATTTCCACATAGGAAATGCAAGAACTTTCATGACCTTTGATGCCATGAGAAGATATTTTCAATATCGAGGTTATGAGGTAAGTTTTGTACAGAACTTTACAGATGTGGATGATAAGATTATCCAAAAGGCAAATGCTGAGGGGGTATCGGCCCAGGAAATCAGCGAAAGATATATTGAAGCATATTTTAAGGATGCAGAAAGCTTGGGAATTCTAAAGGCTGACATCCACCCTAAGGTGACAGAAAATATGCAGGAGATCATAGATATCATCAAAGAGTTAGAAGATAAAGGATTTGCCTATGCAGTAGACGGAGACGTATACTTTAATGTAGCGGCCTTCAAAGAATATGGAAAATTATCAAAGCAAAGTCTTGACGATTTACAATCTGGGGCGAGGATTGAAGTTAATGAAGCAAAGAAAAACCCACTGGATTTCGCCCTCTGGAAATCTGCTAAGTCTGGGGAACCTAGCTGGAGGAGTCCTTGGGGAGATGGAAGACCAGGATGGCATATTGAGTGCTCTGCTATGGTAAAAAAATACCTTGGAGAAACGATTGATATCCATGGTGGAGGGGGAGATTTAGTATTCCCTCATCACGAAAATGAAATTGCCCAAAGTGAGGCTGCTTGCGGTAAAGCCTTCGCCAACTATTGGGTACATGTTGGATACTTAAATGTTGACAATAAAAAAATGTCAAAGTCATTAAATAACTTCTTTACTCCAAGGGAAATAGCTCAAGAATATGATCTTGAAGTAATCCGATTCTTTATGTTCTCCGCCCACTACCGAAATCCAGTAAACTTTAGTAAGGATTTAGTAGAAGCGGCTAAAAATGGTCTGGATAGATTATATAATGCAAAGAATAACATTACACATTTATTGGAGAATGCAAAAGATGATAAGATGGATGGAGAAGGCTGGGTGGATGAGTTATCTACCTATAGGGAAAAATTTATTGAAGCTATGGATGATGACTTCAATACAGCCGACGGTATATCAGTCATATTTGAAATGGTAAGATACATCAACTCAAATATTGCAGCAGATACTAGTAAAGAAGCTCTTCAAAAAGCCTATGACCTACTTGTGGAGCTCAGTGGGGTGTTAGGGCTGCTGGGTAAAAAAGAAGAATCTTCATTAGAAGAAGAGATTGAAGCTTTGATCGAGAAACGTCAACAGGCAAGAAAAGACCGTGACTTTAAGTTGGCGGACGAGATTAGAGATGATCTTAAGGCGAGGGGTATTATTTTAGAAGATACTCCTCAAGGGGTTAAGTGGAAGAAGTCGTAGTGGAACTCTAAAGCTATTGGCTTATTAACAGGCAAGGGCTAATAGGCTGTGTTTATTCCAATGACACTTGAATGACCTGAATACAGGAGGCCCAAAGGTGGTCTCCTTCACCTGTTAAAAGGAGGATATACATTGTATTGGCTGTGTTTCTTACTCATAGGACCAAATGAGTGTTTCAGTAAACTAAGGGACTGAATAGGGATAGTCGATTGATATGGGTGTTAAAATGAAATATAATAGTGGTAAACTATAAAAAGGCAGGTATGATATGGAATCACTTTTAGATAAGATCAATACACCAACAGAAATTAAAACAGAACAAGAAGCTAGGATGATGGCACCCTTGGTGTTGGCATATGTAGGGGATGCTGTTTTTGAAGTGTTTGTAAGAAATCATTTAGTGCTGGAGAAAAATGTGTCGGTAAATGCCCTTCATAAGAGTGCAACTAAATACGTTAAAGCAAAGGCCCAAGCAAAAATTGTCCATACTCTAGAGCCTGAATTGACGGAGGTTGAATGGACCGTAGTGAAGCGGGGGAGAAATCAGAAATCTGCTACTGTACCTAAAAATGCCGACTTGACAGACTATCGTTATGCCACGGGTTTTGAAGCACTTTTGGGGTACTTATTTTATACTGGAAGCACTGAGAGACTAATGGAGATCATGGCTAAAGGCATTGCAATCATCAATGGGGAGATTCCAGCAAATTTGATAAGTAACAAGGAGGATGGTGGTAATCATGAATCATAAGACTAAAGCTATGATTTGGTTATCTATTGTATTGTTAATCCTCTTAGTATCCAAATCCCTCTGGCTTGATCCAGTGAAGGGGCTGGAGGGGGAGTTATTAAAATACAAAGACTATGCCCAGTCAACAGCACCTCTAAAAACAGGAGCCCTTATTTGGGATTCGACAATCTTTACCTATGAGGTGGTATCGGTAAAACAAACCACTGAAGAAGGTAGTACGAAGATTAAATACCAGGACCAAAAGGGTGAGTGGCATGAGGAGGAGTTGCAGGGGGAATATACTGCAAAGGTACGTAGTTATATATTTAGAATATTTCCAGTAAGGGACATAAGAATAAAAGGGGGAGTAAATGATGGAAAGTAACTGTAAAGTATCTTTGATTACATATACACCAGAACCTGAAAAAATCATGGCTGCAGCAGCAAAATTGTGCTATTCCAGCAGTAATATTCAAGGTTTGATGGATAACCTGCAGGAGGAGAATGTGATTAACTTCATTGATATGTTGGCTAGATTAGGCCATGAATCTCCCTTTGAACATATCAATTTTACCTTTGGAATCGAAGGAGTATCCCGTAGCTTGACCCACCAATTAGTTAGACACCGAATCGGGTCTAGTTACTCCCAAAAAAGTCAAAGATATGTAAGGGAAGGTCAATTTCAATATGTTATTCCCCCGGAAATAAAGAAATTACCTAAAGCACACCAGTTGTATATCGATACAATGGAGCAACTGCAAAAGGCCTATGATGATTTGGCAAATATTCTATTTGAAGAACATTATAAAAGTCTAATTGAGAATGGTACTTCGGAAAAAAAAGCAAAGTCATTGGCTGAAAAGCAAGCAATAGAAGATGCAAGGTTTGTACTTCCCAATGCTTGTGAGACAAAAATCGTCGTGACGATGAATGCTAGGGCATTATTTAACTTCTTCCACCATCGATGTTGCAATCGTGCCCAATGGGAGATTAGATTTGTAGCAACTGAGATGTTGAGATTGGTTCAAGCGGTGGCTCCTACAGTCTTCAAATATAGTGGACCTAATTGCATAAAGGGTCAATGTCCAGAGGGAGCCATGACATGTGGCAAAATACAAGAAGTTAGGGAGAATTTCCAAAAACTCGGTAGCGAATAGTAAGTTTTAATCTTTAGGGAAAAATAAGGAGAAAGAAAGGAAGTGGCCCTATGTCCAGCGACAAGTTAGAGGGGAGAAATCCCGTTATAGAAGCATTAAAATCAGGTAGGGAGATTGATAAAATCTTAGTTGCTAAAGGAGCAGCAGAAGGCTCCATTAAAAAAGTGATTGCCCTAGCTAAGGATAAGAAAATTCCAGTACAACAGGTGGATAGACAAAAGCTTAATGAAATATCTGAATCCGACAACCATCAAGGGGTAATTGCAATGGTGGCTGCCCATGAATACAGTACTGTTGAAGACATAATGGAGAAGGCGAAGAAGAAGGGGAAGGACCCATTTATTCTAATTTTAGATGAAATTATGGACCCCCACAATTTAGGAAGCATCATGAGGACTGCCGATGCTGTAGGAGTAGATGGTATTATTATTCCCAAAAGACGGGCGGTAGGATTAACAGCTGTTGTGGCTAAAACGTCAGCTGGTGCAATAGAGTATGTGCCTGTGGCAAAGGTTTCCAATATACCCCAAACCATAGATAAATTAAAGAAGATGGGTGTATGGATAACGGGGGCAGATATGGATGGAGAAAAAGAACACTACGCTATGAATCTTACAGGAGCTATTGCTTTAGTAATTGGTAGTGAAGGAGCTGGCATTTCAAGATTAATAAAAGAAAAGTGTGATTTCTTAGTGAAACTACCTATGGTTGGTAAAATAACTTCCCTTAATGCCTCGGTGGCTGCTGCTATCCTTATGTACGAAGTTTTTCGTCAGAGATCCCAAGGTTGATTAGTGAATAAGGTGAGGACAGGAAATTGAAGGAATATCTGTTGATAGATGGGTATAATGTCATCAATGCTTGGCCGTATTTAAGAGAAATTTGTCACCAAGATTTAGACGAGGCTAGAAATGCTTTGATTGAGATAATGATGGAATACCAATCTTTAAAGGCAGTCAAAATTATTGTTGTTTTTGACGCTCATCTTGTTAGGAGGAGCAGGGGTAAAAGTGAGAAAATTAAAGGTGTTGAAGTGGTTTTTACCAAAGAAAGAGAGACAGCAGATGGGTATATTGAGCGGAAAGTAATCGGATTAATTGAAAAAAGAAATCGTGTTGTGGTAGCTACAAATGACTGGTTAGAGCAACAAATGGTATTGGGAGGCGGTGCTACTAGAATCTCTGTAAGGGAGCTCATCGCTGATTATGAACACATGAAGGCTCGGGTGGGAAAAAAGACTAGAGAAAATACTTTAAAAAAAGAGGAAATATCCAACCGTCTAGACTCCAGTGTTTTAGAAAAACTTGAAAAATTCAGACGAAAACTGTAAAATGCCATGTTGACTTTACATAATTCTTTGGGTTATAATATATTCATGGTTTTTGGGCATTTTATAAAGGGTGGAGGCGATGTGTGTGGGTGCAGGGATAGCCAAAAGAGAGATTATAGAAAGTTCTACTGAAGTACCAGATGAGATTATAGTTGAAGAGGCTAAAAATGGTGATCCTATTGCTTTAGAGATCATTATAAAAAAATATCGCAACTTTGTAAGGGCTAAGGCTCGATCCTATTTTTTGATTGGAGCTGATCGAGAGGATATTGTACAAGAGGGTATGATTGGATTATATAAAGCAATCCGTGACTTTAGATCGGACAAGCTATCATCTTTTAAAGCCTTTGCAGAACTATGTATTACCAGACAAATTATCACAGCAATTAAAACAGCCACAAGGCAAAAGCATATACCATTGAATTCCTATGTGTCTCTGAACAAACCTATCTATGATGAAGAATCAGATAGAACTTTGTTGGACGTAATTTCAGGGCATAAGATTACTGATCCAGAAGAACTCATTATTTGCAGGGAAGAACTGGGGCAGATTGAAGGAAAAATTGGGGAAATACTTAGTGATCTGGAATGGAAAGTTCTGATGCTGTACCTACAGGGGAGATCATATCAGGAAATAGCGGGTGATTTAAACAGACACGTGAAATCAATCGATAATGCCTTACAACGGGTAAAGAGAAAACTTGAACGATATCTAGAAGTTAGAAATGGATAGATGGAAATAAATTATACATGAATAAAAATTAGATATGTATTGACACTATCTAGGATACATAGTAAAATATCTACGATAGAGTGAAAAGTATAGTTTTTTTAAATGTATAAGGCCTTTGAAGGAAGGCCTTATAAATGTTTTTCTAAATAGACTGGGAAGTGGAAACACACGGTATCGTGTTCTTGATCCTGGTTTTAAAAAAAGAAATATCTAGTATTTTAAACTGTTTACTTACTTGAAGGAGGAGAAAAAAATGGCAAAAGCTAAATTTGAAAGAAATAAGCCCCACGTAAACGTTGGAACAATTGGACACGTAGACCACGGTAAAACAACTTTAACTGCTGCAATCACAATCACATTAAACAAGAGATTTGGAACTGGTAATGCGGTAGCATTCGACCAAATCGATAAAGCTCCAGAAGAAAAAGAAAGAGGTATCACAATCTCTACAGCTCACGTTGAGTATGAAACAAACAACAGACACTACGCTCACGTAGACTGCCCAGGCCATGCTGACTATGTAAAGAACATGATCACAGGAGCTGCACAAATGGACGGAGCTATCTTAGTATGTTCAGCGGCAGATGGTCCAATGCCTCAAACAAGAGAGCATATCCTTTTATCTAGACAGGTAGGGGTACCATATATCGTAGTATTCTTAAATAAGTGCGATATGGTAGATGACGAAGAATTATTAGAGTTAGTAGAAATGGAAGTAAGAGACTTATTAAACATGTATGAATTCCCAGGAGATGATACGCCAATCGTAAGAGGATCAGCATTACAAGCATTAAATGATCCAGATGGACCATGGGGAGATAAGATTGTTGAATTATTCGAGATCATCGACGAGTACATCCCAGAGCCAGAAAGAGACGTAAATAAGCCATTCCTAATGCCAGTAGAGGACGTATTCTCTATCACAGGTAGAGGAACAGTTGCTACAGGAAGAGTAGAAAGAGGAATCGTAAAGGTTCAAGACGAAGTAGAATTAGTAGGATTAGCAGAAGCCAAGAGAAAGCTAGTAGTAACAGGCGTAGAAATGTTCAGAAAGCTTCTTGATCAAGCTCAAGCGGGAGATAACGTTGGAATCCTATTAAGAGGTATTCAAAGACAAGAAATCGAAAGAGGTCAAGTATTAGCTAAGCCAGGTTCAATTAATCCTCATACAAAGTTTAAGGCAGAGGTTTACGTACTAAAGAAAGAAGAAGGTGGAAGACATACTCCATTCTTCGATGGATATAGACCACAGTTCTACTTCAGAACAACTGACGTAACTGGAAGCATCAAGTTACCAGATGGAGTAGAAATGGTAATGCCAGGAGATAATATCACAATGGAAATCGAACTAATCAGCCCAATCGCAACAGAAGAAGGATTAAGATTTGCGATTCGTGAAGGCGGTAGAACAGTAGGAGCTGGAGTAGTAGCTTCTATTATGGAGTAGTATCTAGTTTAACTTGTATATGAGGGGGCTAGGGATAACCTAGTCCCTCAAAATAATTGCTACAGCAAATAATTGGTTTAAATAAGTGGTATACTAGCTCTAATTGCTAATGAATAGCAGTCAGATTAGTCAAGCAAGGATAATTGTATTTTTTTATTGACATAAAAATCAAAGTATGATAGATTTTATTAGGTGACTATCGATATAATGGAAGCTACCTGTGTGCTATAATAAATACAAACCGTCTAAGGCTTTATAGGAGGTGTAACCGTGCGAGTTAAAATTACATTAGCATGTACAGAATGCAAACAAAGAAATTACAATACAACTAAAAACAAAAAAAATAATCCAGACCGTATTGAGATGAAGAAGTACTGCAAATTTTGCAAATCTCATACATCCCACAAGGAGACGAAGTAGTTAGTATTAAAAATGTATAAAGGATGTGAATTAGAAATGAGCACCCATGCAAATACTAACAATGAAAAAAGAGGAAACGCAAGCAAGTATTTAAAGGGAGTTAAATCTGAGCTTAAGAAGGTTAACTGGCCTAGTCGTAAAGACCTAAAGAACCATACTGCATTAGTTGTTGGCGCTGTTGCGGTTGCCACTGCTATGTTATGGGTATTTGATACTGCTTTTGGTTTCGGCTTAAGTTTCATACTAAAGTAACAAACTAAGTTCAAAGGAGGGAGAGTAATCTATCAATAGATAGGTGCTCCTAAATTATGACCCAAGATGCGAAATGGTATGTCGTTCATACCTATTCTGGCCATGAGAACAAGGTAAAGGTCAACATTGAAAAAATGGTTGAGAACAGAGGTATGGAGGATGTAATAGTAGAAGTTAAAGTACCTACAGAAGAAAAAGTAGAGATTAAAAATGGCAAGAAGAAGGTTAAAGAAGTCAAACTATTTCCAGGTTATGTATTAGTAAAAATGCATATGACGGATGAATCTTGGTATTTAGTTAGAAATACTAGGGGAGTTACAGGTTTCGTAGGTCCTAGCTCAAAACCTATTCCATTAACAGATAGTGAAGTGAGGAATATGGGGGTTGAGGAAGTTCGACATGAAATAGATTTAAAACTGGGGGATACTGTTCGGGTTATTTCTGGACCGTTCGAAAGTTTCTTAGGAACAATTGAGAATATTAATGTGGAGAAACAAACGATTAAGGTTATGATTTCCATGTTTGGAAGAGAAACCCCTGTAGAGTTGGAATTCCACCAGGTAGAATCATTATAGTTTTTCAATCTAGCTTTTTTTAAGGCGAAAGATTAAATTATATAGATTATAAATAACATTATAAACTAGCCTTAACAAAGCCAAATTTTTAAGGAGGTGTAGATACATGGCAAAAAAAGTAACAGGACAAATAAAATTACAAATTCCTGCAGGTAAAGCTACTCCAGCACCACCAGTTGGACCAGCTCTTGGACAACACGGTGTTAATATAATGGGTTTCTGTAAAGAATTCAATGCAAAAACTGCAGACCAAGCTGGATTAATTATCCCGGTAGTTATTTCAGTTTATCAAGACAGATCATTTACTTTCATCACTAAAACTCCACCAGCTGCTGTATTAATCAAGAAGGCTGTAGGAATCGAAAGTGGATCTGGCGAACCTAACAAGAAAAAGGTTGCTAAAATTTCTCAAGCTAAGATTAGAGAAATAGCTGAATTAAAAATGCCTGACTTAAATGCTGCTTCAGTTGAAACTGCTATGAGCATGATCGCTGGAACTGCTAGAAGTATGGGTATTGTTGTAGAAGAATAATATTCTATTCAATTATAATGGAACACGTGGGAGGTTTCTCACATTAAAACCGTTAATACCACAAGGAGGTTAATAAAATGGCAAAGCAAGGTAAGAAATATTTAGAAGCCAGCAAATTAGTTGATAGAACTAAGATGCATGATGTTAATGAAGCTATAGAACTTGTTAAAAAGACTGCTACTGCTAAATTCGATGAAACTGTAGAGGCTCACATCAAGTTAGGTGTAGACTCAAGACATGCTGACCAACAGGTTAGAGGAGCAATTGTACTTCCACACGGAACTGGTAAAACTGCTAGAGTTCTTGTTTTTGCAAAAGGAGACAAGGCTACAGAAGCAGAAAAAGCTGGTGCTGACTTTGTCGGTGCAGAAGATATGGTTGACAAGATTCAAAAAGAAAACTGGTTTGATTTCGATGTAATTGTTGCGACTCCAGACATGATGGGGCTTGTAGGAAGACTAGGTAGAGTGTTAGGACCAAAAGGTTTAATGCCAAACCCTAAGTCAGGTACTGTTACTTTCGAAGTTGGTAAAGCTGTAAATGAAATCAAAGCAGGTAAAGTTGAGTACAGATTAGATAAGACAAATATTATTCACGTACCGATTGGTAAGGCTTCTTTCGAAGAAGTTAAGTTGGCTGAAAACTTTAGAACATTAATGGAAGCTATTGTTAAAGCTAAGCCAGCTGCTGCTAAAGGTCAATACCTAAAGAGTATTACACTTACTAATACAATGGGACCTGGAATTAAGGTTAGTCCAACAAAGGTTACTGAATAAGATTGTCATAAAACATAAATTACCATTGACAATGCTTTATAAAATTGATAAAATGACTAAGGTAAAAGTGAATATTTTGCCATAGACCGTAGGTGCCAAAGCTTAAATATCCTACCGAGGCTTCTGATATATAAAAAAACGAAGGCCTCTCTATGTCTAAAAAGCATAATATGAGGCCTTATTTTATTGATCGGCAAAATATACAACAAACTAAGTCGAAGGAGGTGGACGGTCCTTATGTCAAAAGCTATTGATATGAAAAAGGAAGTAGTTGCAGAGATTACTGAGAAATTTCAAAAGTCTACTGCTGCTATTCTAGTAGATTATCGAGGACTAAAAGTAGAAGAACTAACTGAACTAAGAAAGCAATTTAGAGAAGCTGGTGTTGAGTATAAAGTATACAAGAATACACTTATGAGAATGGCTGCTAAAAATGCAGGTATGGAAGAATTAGTTGAAAGCCTAGTTGGACCAAACGCAGTTGCTTTCAGTTATGATGATCCTATTGCTCCAGCAAGAATTGCTGATAACTTTGCAAAAGATCATAAGAAATTAGAATTAAAAGTTGGAGTTGTAGAGGGTGCATTCTACAATGAAGATCAAATTAAAGAACTAGCAAGTATTCCTGCAAGAGAAGTTCTTATCGCAAAATTACTTGGCAGCTTAAAGGCTCCAGTATCAAACTTTGCTTACTTAGTAAAGGCTATTGCTGAAAAGAAAGAAGCAGAAGGTGCTTAATTAAAGGAAATAAAAAATTAATTTAAATTTTAAAATTATATGATAATTTCGGAGGTGCTTTATAATGACAATTGAACAAATTTTAGAAGCTATTGAAAATATGAAGGTATTAGAATTAAACGAGTTAGTTAAAGCTGCAGAAGAAAAGTTTGGAGTATCTGCATCTGCACCAGTTATGATGGCTGGAGCTGCTGCTGGAGCTGCTGTTGAAGAGCAAACTGAGTTTGACGTAATCTTAGACAACCCAGGTTCTTCAAAGATTGGTGTTATCAAGGTTGTTAGAGAACTTACTGGTTTAGGCTTAAAAGAAGCTAAAGAAGTAGTAGACAACGCTCCTAAGGCGCTTAAAGAAGGTATTGCTAAGGAAGAAGCTGAAGCAATCAAAGCTAAGTTAGAAGAAGCTGGAGCAACTGTAACAGTTAAGTAAGAAAATAGCATAAATAAAAAAGGGACTCCAGTTAATCTGGAGTACCTTTTTATGTATTTTTTGAAAAAGGAACGCAAAAATCCCCTAGTTTCCTAGGGGCTGATGAAAATTATTTATTTGACAACTTTATTATACTATAATTCTAATAATAATACCAGTAGCACTTTGAGAATTTTATCGAAATTTCAACAAAGCACCACAAACCAAAATACTGTTGACTTTAATGAAACATTTAAGATATAATTATATATTGCATAAAACCTAAAATGATGAAAAAAATACCTTTGGATTGGGTATAATCCCATAGGAAGGTGTCAATAGTATTAAGATACAGTATTATGTAAAAAAATAGTTATAAACCCAAAAACTGCTAAGGTTATTTGGGATATTTTCATAAATAAAAGGTTAAGCATCTATTTCTTTAATACCTTTATATCAAGGAGTGAATTGAAATGCCACATCCTGTTCAAGTTGGTAAAAAGATAAGAATGAGTTATTCACAGATTGACGAGGTATTGGACATACCGAATTTGATCGAACTACAGAAGGAATCCTATGAGTGGTTCCTGTCAGAAGGTCTTCACGAGGTGTTTAATGACATCTCTCCCATCGAAGACTATACTGGAAACCTAATCTTAGAATTCGTAGACTATTACTTAGAAAATACCCCTAAGTACGATGTTGAAGAATCCAAAGAAAGAGACGCTACATATGCAGCACCTCTAAAGGCAAAGGTAAGATTAATTAACAAAGAAACTGGAGAAGTAAAAGAGCAAGAAGTATTCATGGGGGACTTCCCATTAATGACAGATACAGGAACATTTGTTATTAATGGTGCTGAAAGGGTAATCGTAAGTCAATTGGTTAGATCCCCTGGTGTTTATTACAACAAAGAGATTGACAAGACAGGGAAACCACTCTACTCTGCTACAGTGATTCCCAATAGAGGGGCATGGCTTGAATATGAGACAGACTCGAATGACGTTGTTTCAGTCCGTATCGATAGAACCCGAAAGCAACCTGTAACGGTTCTTCTTAGAGCATTGGGTTATGGGTCAGATCAACAAATTAAAGATCTTCTAGGGGAAGATGAGAGACTATTGGCGACCCTTGAAAAAGATAATACCAAAAGTACCGAGGAAGGTCTGTTGGAGGTTTATAAGAGATTAAGACCAGGTGAGCCTCCTACAGTTGAAAACGCCAGATCACTATTGAACACGTTATTCTTTGATCCTAAGAGATATGATTTAGCTAAGGTTGGTAGATATAAGTTTAACAAAAAATTATCTATAGCTAATAGAATCATGGGTAAAAAGGCCGCTGAAAATGTTGTAGATAAGCAGACAGGAGAAATATTAGCGGAAGAAGGACAAAAAATAGATAGAGATACGTCTCTATTGATTCAAAACTCAGGAGTTAATGAAATCCTTATCTACTCAGAGGACAATAAGGTAATCAAAGTGATAGGAAATCACTTCGTTGATATCAAACACTATATTCAATTTAATATAGAGGATTTAAAAATCAAAGAAAGGGTTTACTTCCCTGTATTAAAGGAGATATTAGACACCTTTGAAAATGAAACGGAAATCAAAGAAGCTATTAAAGAAAGATATAGAGAGTTAATTCCTAAGAACATAATTCAATCAGACATCTTTGCTTCTATTAACTATGTTTTTAATTTATCCCATGAAGTTGGAAATATTGATGATATTGACCATTTAGGAAATAGAAGATTACGTTCTGTAGGAGAGCTTTTACAAAACCAATTCCGTATAGGGCTTTCCCGTATGGAGAGGGTTGTAAAGGAAAGAATGACAATACAAGATGTTGAATTAGTTACGCCACAGGCACTAATCAATATTAGACCAGTAGCCGCTGCGGTAAAGGAGTTCTTCGGTAGTTCTCAGTTATCTCAGTTCATGGATCAAACGAATCCGTTGGCTGAATTAACCAACAAGAGAAGACTTTCTGCCCTAGGACCAGGTGGACTTTCAAGAGAAAGAGCGGGTTTTGAGGTTCGTGACGTGCATCAATCCCACTATGGTCGTATGTGTCCTATCGAGACACCAGAGGGTCCAAACATTGGTTTGATCAACAACTTGAGTACATATGCTCACGTAAATGAATATGGCTTTATCGAATCACCTTATCGTAAGGTAGATAAAAAGAGAGCGGTTGTTACTAGTAAAATAGAATATCTAACAGCCGATGAAGAAGACTTATTCGTAGTTGCTCAGGCAAATGAGCCACTGGATGAAGAAGGTGCCTTCGTCAATAAAAGAGTAACTGCTAGAACACGCTTCGGGGGTATTGATATTATACCTGCAGAAGAAGCTGACTATATGGATGTATCACCAAAGCAGGTGGTTTCAGTTGCAACGGCAATGATTCCTTTCTTAGAAAACGATGATGCTAACCGTGCCCTAATGGGTTCCAACATGCAACGTCAGGCAGTACCGTTACTAAAGACGGATGCGCCAATCATTGGTACGGGAATGGAGTACAAAGCTGCAGTGGATTCAGGTGTAGTGGTAGTCGCTAAAAACGCAGGAGTAATCGATCGTGTAACGGCGAAGGAAATTGTTATTAAAAGAGATGACAATGGACAAAAGGATGTCTATAAATTATTAAAATTTAAGCGTTCAAACCAAGGGACATGTATCAATCAAAAGCCAATTGTAAGTAAAGGTGAAAAGGTTAAGTCAGGTGATGTAATTGCTGATGGACCTTCGACTGATTACGGTGAAATTGCGTTAGGTAGGAACTGTTTGATTGGCTTCATGACTTGGGAAGGATATAACTATGAGGATGCGATCTTAATTAATGAGAAATTAGTTAAGGAAGATGCATTAACAACTATTCATATAGAAGAATATGAAGCAGAAGCCAGAGATACAAAACTAGGACCAGAAGAAATTACTAGAGATATCCCTAATGTAGGGGAGGAAGCCCTTAAGGATCTTGATGAAAGAGGAATTATTCGAATTGGAGCTGAGGTAATTTCTGGAGATATTCTTGTTGGTAAAGTAACTCCAAAGGGAGAAACAGAGCTTACAGCCGAGGAAAGATTACTTAGAGCAATCTTTGGTGAAAAAGCAAGGGAAGTTAGAGATACATCTTTAAAAGTGCCCCATGGAGAATCTGGTATTATTGTAGACATTAAAGTGTTTACAAGAGAAAACGGAGATGAACTTCCTCCAGGAGTAAATGAGTTAGTAAGAGTATACATTGCTAAAAAGAGAAAAATTAATGTTGGAGATAAAATGGCTGGTCGTCATGGTAATAAAGGGGTTATCTCTAGAGTATTACCAGAGGAAGACATGCCATTCCTAGCAGATGGTACTCCATTAGAAATTGTGCTTAACCCACTGGGGGTACCTTCCCGTATGAATATTGGTCAGGTACTTGAAGTGCACCTTGGAATGGCTGCTAAGGCCTTAGGGTGGAAGGTGGCTACACCAGTATTTGATGGTGCAAACGAGCGTGATATTATGGACGCACTTGAGGAAGCTGGATATCCAAGATCAGGGAAAATGGTTCTATATGATGGTAGAACTGGCGAGACCTTTGATAATCCAGTAACAGTTGGATACATGTACATGCTTAAGCTTCACCATTTGGTAGACGATAAAATCCATGCTAGAAGTACTGGACCTTACTCACTGGTAACCCAACAGCCATTGGGAGGTAAAGCTCAATTCGGAGGACAGCGTTTTGGAGAGATGGAGGTTTGGGCATTGGAGGCCTATGGTGCAGCCCATACCCTACAGGAAATCTTGACTGTTAAGTCTGACGACGTTGTAGGCCGTGTTAAAACCTACGAATGTATTGTTAAGGGGGAGAACATACCAGAGCCTGGTGTTCCTGAATCCTTTAAAGTATTAATTAAAGAACTTCAAAGTTTGTGTCTTGATGTAAAGGTACTGACTGAAGAAGATGCAGAGATTGAAATTAGAGAATCCATTGACGACGATACCAGTGATCTTGCTTTAGATCATGGAGATATTAGTCCTACTGGTCCAGATGATGAAGTAGAAGATGACCAAGTAGTAGAAGATGAAGATGAAGAAATGGATAATGATGTTGACTATATGACAGAGGATGATTTTGAATCATCAGACTTGCCAACAGAGTTTGTAGATGAAGATGTAGATGATTTTGATGACGATGATGATTACAATTAATAGTTGTCTAAGCTTTAACCGGAGCTTAAAAGACTATAGGGAAGGGAGAGAGACTCCTTGTACGAATTAAATAATTTCGAGTCAATTCAGATATCATTGGCTTCTCCAGAAAAAATTAGACAATGGTCTAAGGGGGAAGTGAAGAAACCAGAAACAATCAATTACCGAACGCTTAAGCCAGAAAAAGAAGGTCTATTCTGCGAGAAGATTTTTGGACCGACTAAAGACTGGGAGTGTCACTGTGGTAAATATAAGAGGGTAAGATATAAAGGTGTTGTTTGTGACCGTTGTGGAGTTGAAGTAACAAAATCAAAAGTGAGAAGGGAGAGAATGGGGCATATCGAATTAGCCGCCCCAGTTTCTCACATCTGGTACTTTAAAGGTATCCCAAGTAGAATGGGTCTGTTGCTTGATATGTCACCAAGATCTCTAGAAAAGGTACTGTATTTTGCGGCTTATATAGTAATAGATCCAGGTGAAACGCCTTTGTCTGAAAAGCAAATTTTAACTGAGAAAGAGTACGGAGAAGCAATTGAAAAGTATGGATATCAGTTTACAGCAGGTATGGGAGCAGAAGCTATTAAAGAGCTTTTGCAACAAATTGAGCTTGAATCCTTAAGTAAAGAGCTTAAGTATAAGCTAAAGGAAAGTACAGGGCAAAAGAGAGTTCGTACCATTAGAAGATTAGAAGTTGTAGAAGCCTTTAGACTATCAGGCAATCTTCCTGAATGGATGATTTTAGATGTAGTACCTGTTATTCCTCCAGATTTAAGACCAATGGTACAACTAGATGGGGGTAGATTTGCTACTTCTGACTTAAATGATTTGTATAGAAGGGTTATCAATAGAAATAACCGTTTGAAGAGATTGCTAGATCTTGGCGCTCCTGATATTATCGTTCGTAATGAAAAGAGAATGTTACAGGAAGCGGTGGATGCATTAATAGATAATGGAAGAAGGGGTAAGCCTGTTACTGGTCCTGGTAATAGACCACTTAAATCATTATCTGATATGCTAAAGGGTAAGCAAGGTCGATTCAGACAAAACTTACTGGGTAAAAGGGTTGACTACTCTGGTCGTTCGGTTATTGTAGTTGGACCAGAATTAAAGTTCTATCAATGTGGTCTGCCCAAGAAAATGGCATTAGAATTGTTTAAGCCATTTGTTATGAAAAAGCTAGTGGAGGAGAACTTTGCCCATAACATCAAGAGTGCGAAGAGAATGGTAGAAAAGGTTAAGCCAGAAGTATGGGATGTATTAGAAGAAGTGATTAGCGAACATCCAGTGCTACTTAACCGTGCCCCTACTCTTCATAGGCTGGGTATTCAGGCATTCGAGCCAATCCTCGTTGAAGGTAAGGCTATTAAGCTTCATCCATTAGTATGTACAGCCTACAATGCCGATTTCGATGGAGACCAGATGGCTGTTCACGTACCTTTATCTGTAGAAGCACAGGCGGAAGCAAGATTTTTAATGCTTTCACCAAATAACATCTTAGCACCTAAAGATGGTCAGCCGATCACTACCCCAACGCAGGATATGGTACTAGGAGCTTACTACCTAACCATAGAAGTTGAAGGAGCTCAAGGAGAAGGAATGATCTTTAAGGACTACGAAGAGATGTTGATGGCCTATGAAAATAAAGTAGTGAGCCTACATGCTAAAGTTAAAGTAAGAAGAAGATTATCCCCAGATGATACTGGAAGACTAGTAGAAAGTACTGTTGGTCGATTTATTTTCAATGAGAACTTACCACAGAACCTTGGCTTTGTGGATCGTTCAAAGGATCTATACTCACTGGAAGTAGACTTCCTGTGCGATAAAAAAGCCCTTGGAAAAGTTATTGATAAATGTTTCAGAAAACATGGCAACACAGCAACATCAATCATGCTTGATTACATTAAGCAAAGAGGTTTTAAATTCTCAACAAGAGGAGCCGTTACCATTGCAGTATCTGATATGGATATCCCAGAAGAAAAGTCACATCTAATATCTATAGCTGAAGAGAAGGTAGATAAGTACGAAAAAGCCTATAGAAGAGGTCTGATATCTGATGAGGAAAGATACGAAAAAGTAATCGAGACATGGACTGAAACAACTGAAAAGGTAACAGATGCCTTGATGGCAGGTCTAGATAGATTGAATAACGTATTTATTATGGCTCATTCAGGTGCGAGGGGTAGTAAAAACCAAATTCGTCAGCTGGGGGGTATGAGGGGTCTGATGGCAAATGCAACTGGTCGAACAGTTGAAATTCCGATTAAATCCAACTTCCGTGAAGGGTTATCGGTATTAGAGTACTTTACATCTACCCATGGTGCTAGAAAGGGTCTAGCTGATACAGCCCTTAGAACAGCTGACTCTGGTTACTTAACGAGACGTCTTGTAGACGTAAGTCAGGATGTTATCGTTAGAGAACTGGATTGTGGTACTGAAGAAGGGATCTTTGCTTATGCCTTTAAAGATGGAAATGAAGTAATCGAAGAACTATATGATCGACTTGTAGGACGTCATGCTCTTGAGGATGTAATCCATCCACAAACTGGTGAAGTAATCGTGCCTGCTGGTGAAGTAATTAATGAAGATAAGGCAGAAGTTATTATTTCTACTGGATTAGAAAAAGTCAAAATTAGAGCTGTACTAACATGTAAAACAAGACATGGAGTTTGTGGAACATGTTATGGAAGAAACCTTGCTACAGGAGAGCCGGTAAAGGTTGGAGAAGCGGTAGGGATTATTGCAGCTCAATCAATCGGTGAGCCAGGAACTCAGCTTACAATGCGTACATTCCACACCGGAGGAGTTGCAGGGGCCGATATTACACAAGGTCTTCCGAGGGTTGAGGAGCTTTTCGAGGCTCGTAAACCTAAAGGTCTAGCTATTATTAGTGAGACAGCTGGTACTGTTGAAATTAGTGAGTCAAGAAAGAAACGTGAAGTAACAGTCGTTAGTCCAGAAGGAGAATCAACAACATATACAATACCTTATAGCTCAAGAGTAAAAGTTAAAGCAGGTCAAGTAATTGAAGCAGGGGATGAAATTACACAAGGTTCTATCAATCCCCATGATATCTTGAGGATTAAAGGAGTAGAAGGGGTTCAAACCTATATTATCAAAGAGGTTCAAAGGGTTTACCGTCTACAAGGGGTTGATATCAACGATAAGCACGTTGAGGTAATCACTCGACAAATGCTGAATCGTGTTAAGATTGAGGAGTCTGGTGATACAGAATTATTACCTGGTGCTTTAGAAAGTATTTTCAATGTTGAAGATGCTAATAGAGCAGTGGAAAGAAATGGTGGAGAGGCTGCTACTTATAAGGCAGTATTAATGGGTATTACAAAGGCTTCCTTAGCAACAGAATCCTTCTTGTCAGCAGCATCATTCCAGGAGACTACAAGGGTACTGACTGAGGCCGCGATTAAAGGTAAAGAAGACCATTTAATCGGGTTAAAAGAGAATGTAATTATTGGTAAGCTGATTCCTGCAGGTACTGGTATGAAGCGATATAAGAACATCGCCATCCATGTAGAAAAGGAAGAAGACGATGACGAACCATTTGAAACCCGTTAATTAACAAATAAACAGTTGACACTATATTTAACTAGTGTTAGAATATTGTAGTGTGAAAAATGAAGTTGACTTTTTTATCATCTGGGAGATGCAAAATCTCCCAGGTACTTAAAAAGGGAGGAAACTTTTATGCTGGAAAATTTACAGCACGAAAAAAAGACCGTTGGTATAAAACAAACGGCTAAGGCTTTGAAGCACGACCATGTCAAAACCCTTTATGTCGCAGAAGATGCAGATGGTAATCTAATACAACAACTTATTGAACTAGCTAAAAACAAGGATGTAGATGTCATTAGAATAGACTCTATGAGAAAACTTGGTAAGGCTTGTGGGATTGATGTTGGAGCAGCGGCTGCAGCAGCCTTAAAGTAAAGAAATGCAACCTAGGTAAAGACGATTTATCTTATATAGATAAATGTTTTTCTATGTTTAGTTTTAAAAGATTTGGAAGGAGGTGCAATAGATGCCAACAATTAGCCAATTAGTACGTAAAGGTAGAAAAGCAGTAGAATACAAATCAACAGCTCCAGCACTACAGAAGGGGTTCAACTCTTTACAGAGAAAAGCCACTGATCTAAGTGCTCCACAAAAGAGAGGTGTTTGTACTTCTGTTAAGACCGTTACTCCAAAGAAGCCTAACTCAGCTTTGAGAAAGGTTGCCAGAGTAAGACTTACAAATGGTATCGAGGTAACTGCCTATATTCCTGGAATTGGACACAACTTACAAGAGCATAGCGTTGTTCTTATTAGAGGTGGAAGAGTTAAAGACTTACCAGGGGTTAGATACCACATTGTTAGAGGTACACTAGATACTGCAGGTGTAGCTAACAGATCACAATCAAGATCTAAATATGGTGCTAAGAGACCAAAAGCTGCTAAGAAATAGGAAATCGGAGCTATAATGCATATTGATCATACTATCCCCTTTTTTAAGGGGATTCTATTGAATAAAAAAGCATGAAGAGCGCACGACGGCAATCGAAGGATTGTCGAGTACCTATGAACAAATTTGTTGATAATTGAGGAGGGAAGCAAAGTGCCAAGAAAAGGAAATGTACCAAAAAGAGAAGTATTGGCTGATCCAATGTATGGAAGCAAGGTTGTTACTAAGTTAATCAACAGCTTAATGTTGGATGGAAAAAGAGGAACATCTCAAAGAATCGTTTACGATGCCTTTGAAATGATTAAAGAAAAAACAGGCGAAGATGCATTAGAAGTATTTGAAAAAGCTATGAACAACATCATGCCAGTTTTAGAAGTAAAGGCTCGACGTGTTGGTGGTTCAAACTACCAAGTACCAGTTGAGGTTAGACCTGAAAGAAGACAAACTTTAGGCTTAAGATGGTTAACTACTTACTCCAGAAAAAGAGGAGAAAAGGGTATGACTGAAAAGCTAGCTAAAGAAATTATGGATGCAGCTAATAACATGGGAGCATCAGTTAAGAAAAGAGAAGATACTCATAAAATGGCAGAGGCTAATAAAGCATTTGCTCACTATAGATGGTAAAATAATGATTAAAATAGCATAGAATGGATAAGCTATTGAGGTCATCCTTAAATTAACAGCTTCACAGGAAGGAGGATAAAAGTGCCTAGAGAGATATCGCTAGAAAAAACCAGAAATATAGGGATTATGGCCCATATAGATGCTGGTAAAACAACAACTACAGAGAGAATTTTGTTTTACGCAGGAAGAATCCGTAAGTTAGGTGAAACTCATGAGGGAGCTTCCCAAATGGACTGGATGGAACAGGAGAAGGAAAGAGGTATTACAATTACTTCTGCTGCTACAACATGTCAATGGAAAGAACACAGAATAAACATTATAGATACACCAGGTCACGTGGACTTCACAGTAGAGGTAGAAAGATCGCTGAGGGTTCTTGATGGTTCTGTTGCTGTTTTCTGTGCTAAGGGTGGGGTTGAGCCTCAATCTGAAACAGTTTGGCGACAAGCTGACAAATATAAGGTTCCAAGAATGGCCTTTGTTAATAAGATGGATATGCTAGGAGCAGACTTCTACAATGCCGTTGGTATGATGAAGACAAGACTTGGTGCTAATGCAATTCCAATCCAACTACCAATAGGTGCAGAGGATAAGTTTTTAGGAATTATTGACTTAGTCAAAAATAAGGCTTTTATGTATATGGATGATTTAGGTCAAGATATCCAAGAAACAGAAATTCCAGCAGATATGGCTGATAAAGCTGCAGAATATAGAGAAGCATTAATTGAAGCAGTTGCAGAAACAGATGAAGAATTAATGATGCGTTACCTTGAAGGTGAAGCATTTACTGAAGAAGAAATTGTAGCAGGTATTAGAAAAGGTACGATCAATGTACAAATGATTCCAGTAACTTGCGGGTCTGCTTATAAGAATAAAGGAGTTCAAAGACTTCTTGATGCGATTATAGCATATATGCCGGCTCCAACTGATATTCCAGCTATTAAAGGAATCTCAGCTGATACTGAAGAAGAAATCGCTAGACATGCAGATGATACTGAACCTTTCTCTGCTTTAGCATTTAAGATCATGGCTGACCCATATGTAGGTAAGTTAGCCTTTTTTAGAGTTTACTCTGGGAGTATAACGGCAGGTTCATATGTTCTTAACTCAACAAAGGGTAAGAGAGAAAGAATTGGACGTATTCTTCAAATGCATGCTAATACAAGAGAAGAAATCACAGAAGTTTATGCAGGTGATATTGCAGCTGCTGTAGGTTTAAAGGATACGACTACTGGAGATACATTATGTGATCCAGATCACGCTGTTATTCTTGAGTCAATGGAGTTCCCTGATCCAGTTATCCACGTAGCTATCGAACCTAAAACAAAAGCTGCTCAAGAAAAGATGGGTGTTGCCCTTCAAAAGCTTGCAGAAGAGGATCCAACATTTAAAACATATACTGATGAAGAAACTGGACAAACAATCATCGCAGGTATGGGTGAGCTTCACTTAGAAATCATCGTTGATAGAATGATGCGTGAGTTCAAGGTTGAGGCAAATGTTGGTAAGCCACAAGTAGCCTACAGAGAGACAATTACTCAAGAAACTAATGTTGAAGGTAAGTATGCTCGTCAGTCTGGTGGTAGAGGACAATATGGTCATGTTAAGATTAAAATGATCCCTGTAGAGCCAGGTGAAGGATATTCATTTGTAAACAACATCGTTGGGGGAGCAATTCCAAGAGAATATATCCCAGCTGTTGACGCAGGTATCCGTGAAGCGATGAATACAGGTGTTCTTGCTGGATTCGAAGTAGTTGACTTTAAAGTTGAGTTATATGATGGATCTTACCATGATGTTGACTCATCTGAAATGGCCTTTAAGATTGCAGGATCTATGGCCTTCAAAGAAGGTATGAGAAAAGCTAAACCAGCTTTACTTGAGCCTTACATGAAGGTTGAAGTTACTACTCCTGAAGATTATATGGGAGATGTTATTGGAGACTTAAACTCTAGACGTGGTAAGATCGAAGGTATGGAGCCGAGAACAGGTGGAGTACAAGTGATTAAGGCATATGTACCTCTTTCTGAAATGTTCGGTTATTCAACTGACCTACGTTCTAAAACACAAGGTAGAGCAGTTTACTCAATGCATTTCGACCACTATGAGCAAGTACCAGCAAGCATTGCTGAGAAAATAGTAGCTGGAAAGTAATGATTATGAAAATAGAATAGCAGGCCCATTAGTGCCTGCCTTCTATTACATATTTCATTTTTAATTTTATAGATAATAAAAAAATAATCTCTAAATTAAGGAGGAGAAAAAAATGGCAAAAGCTAAATTTGAAAGAAATAAGCCCCACGTAAACGTTGGAACAATTGGACACGTAGACCACGGTAAAACAACTTTAACTGCTGCAATCACAATCACATTAAACAAGAGATTTGGAACTGGTAATGCGGTAGCATTCGACCAAATCGATAAAGCTCCAGAAGAAAAAGAAAGAGGTATCACAATCTCTACAGCTCACGTTGAGTATGAAACAAACAACAGACACTACGCTCACGTAGACTGCCCAGGCCATGCTGACTATGTAAAGAACATGATCACAGGAGCTGCACAAATGGACGGAGCTATCTTAGTTTGTTCAGCGGCAGATGGTCCAATGCCTCAAACAAGAGAGCACATCCTTTTATCTAGACAGGTAGGGGTACCATACATCGTAGTATTCTTAAACAAGTGCGATATGGTAGATGACGAAGAATTATTAGAGTTAGTAGAAATGGAAGTAAGAGACTTATTAAACATGTATGAATTCCCAGGAGATGATACGCCAATCATAAGAGGATCAGCATTACAAGCATTAAATGATCCAGATGGACCATGGGGAGATAAGATTGTTGAATTATTTGAGATCATCGACGAGTACATCCCAGAGCCAGAAAGAGACGTAAATAAGCCATTCCTAATGCCAGTAGAGGACGTATTCTCTATCACAGGTAGAGGAACAGTTGCTACAGGAAGAGTAGAAAGAGGAATCATAAAGGTTCAAGACGAAGTAGAATTAGTAGGATTAGCAGAAGCCAAGAGAAAGCTAGTAGTAACAGGCGTAGAAATGTTCAGAAAGCTTCTTGATCAAGCTCAAGCGGGAGATAACGTTGGAATCCTATTAAGAGGTATTCAAAGACAAGAAATCGAAAGAGGTCAAGTATTAGCTAAGCCAGGTTCAATTAATCCTCATACAAAGTTTAAGGCAGAGGTTTACGTACTAAAGAAAGAAGAAGGTGGAAGACATACTCCATTCTTCGATGGATATAGACCACAGTTCTACTTCAGAACAACTGACGTAACTGGAAGCATCAAGTTACCAGATGGAGTAGAAATGGTAATGCCAGGAGATAATATCACAATGGAAATCGAACTAATCAGCCCAATCGCAACAGAAGAAGGATTAAGATTTGCGATTCGTGAAGGTGGTAGAACAGTAGGAGCTGGAGTAGTAGCTTCTATTATGGAGTAATTTAAGTAAGTAATGAAGTTTTGGTACAAAATTAGAAGAAGAGGCAACTCTTCTTCTAATTTTGCCATTATATAAAAGTGTTTAGATAATGAGATACTTTAAAAAAGTCAATTAAAGTACTACAATATTTATTTATTGCTGAATAATATGCAGCCCATTATGGATATAATTCTATGGAAAAGTTATGATTATTCTGACTTTTGAAAATCCCAATAAATATTGAAAAAAAGCTAAACAAAAGTAGAAATAAGGCTTGATATTTTAGAACATATGGTATAAAATATACTAGTTAGTGTATGAAGGACTGCGATGAAGCGGAAGGTTGCTAAAAGGAAATTTTCGCTGAGAAATGTCTTGATCAAAGAATCGGGCGACGGGACTAGGATACACGGGGTTGTGTTTCTTTTAAAAATATCAACACACCCGGAACAGTGTATAATGGTCTAAGTCGTACGTAAAAGAAATCACGTGCGATGAAAAGGAGGGGAACACAATGGCTACAGCTAAAAACAAGCAAAAAATCAGAATCAGATTAAAGGCGTATGATCACAAAGTACTTGATCGATCAGCTGAGAAGATTGTTGAAACTGCAAAGAAGAGTGGTGCAGAGGTGTCTGGTCCAGTACCATTACCAACTGAAAAACAAATTATCACTATCTTAAGAGCGGTTCACAAGTATAAGGACTCTAGAGAGCAATTCGAAATGAGAACTCACAAGAGACTTATTGATATCTTAAACCCAACACCAAAGACGGTTGATTCGTTAATGAGACTTGACTTACCAGCAGGTGTGGATATTGAAATTAAGTTATAGGCAACAAGCCTAACACTAAGATAAAGAGATGGTTTTTTATTCATCCTGTCTTAGTATGATTATACGGATCGTGTAATCCGCTGTAAGATTATAGGAGGTGTAAATATGAAAGGTTTAGTCGGTAGAAAAATTGGTATGACTCAAATCTTCAACGAAGATGGTGTAGTTATTCCGGTAACAGTGATAGAAGTTGAGCCGAATGTTGTAACTCAAATTAAGACAACTGAAAAAGAAGGTTACAGTGCCATTCAAATTGGTTTCGGTGGAATTAAAGAAAAGAACGTTAGCAAGCCATTAAAAGGACACTTTGAAAAGGCAGGCGTTATTGCTAAGAGAAGACTACAAGAATTCAGAATGAATAATGTTTCAGAATTTACAGTAGGGCAAGAAATCAAAGCAGATCTTTTCCAAGTAGGAGAAAAGGTTGATGTAACTGGTATCTCTAAAGGTAAAGGGTTCCAAGGGGTTATCAAGAGACACGGACAAAGAAGTGGTCCATCTGCCCACGGTTCTAGATACCACAGAAGACCAGGTTCTATGGGAGCTGCTACATTCCCAGGTAGAGTATTTAAGGGTAAGAAATTACCAGGTCATACAGGAAATGTTCAAATTACAATCCAAAACCTTGAGGTTGTAAAGATAGACGTAGAAAGAAACGCTCTTTTAGTTAAAGGGGCAGTACCTGGACCAAAGCGTGGATTATTAACTATAAAAGAGACAGTGAAGACTGGAAAATAATCTAACTAGAGAAAGGAGGATATAGCATGCCTAAGGTAGCTGTTTTAAACGTTTCAGGACAACAAGTCGGAGAAATCGAATTACAAGATAGTATATTCGGAGTTGAAGTAAACCAACATGTACTTTATGAAGTTGTAAAGAACCAATTAGCAAATAAAAGACAAGGAACTCAATCTGCTTTAACTAGAGCTGAAGTAAGAGGTGGAGGAAGAAAACCTTGGAGACAAAAAGGAACTGGTAGAGCTAGAGCGGGTACAATTCGTTCGCCATTATGGTCAGGTGGTGGAGTAATTTTCGCACCGAAGCCAAGAGATTACAGATACTCAGTGCCAAAGAAAGTTAGAAGATTAGCAATGAAATCTGCTTTAACTTCTAAGGTGAATGCAAATGAGTTAATCGTATTAGACGAATTACAATTAGCAACACCAAAAACAAAAGATATGGTAAATATCTTAAGCAACTTAAACGTGGATAAAAAGGCGTTAATCGTAATGGCTGAAAAGAATGAAGCTATTATTAAGTCAGCCAACAACATTCCAGGAGTAGAAACTGCACTTGTTAGCACTTTAAATGTATATGACATCTTAAAGTATGATAAGTTCATCATTACGAAGGATGCTGTTGAAAAAGTGGAGGAGGTGTACGCATAATGACGAATCCACATGATATCATCATTAGACCTGTTGTAAGTGAACAAAGTATGACTCAAATGGCTGAAAAGAAGTACACTTTTGTTGTAAGCAAAAGAGCCAACAAAACTGAAATCAAGAAAGCTATTGAGAAGATCTTCGGAGTTAAAGTTGATAAAGTGAATACAATCAACATGATTGGTAAATATAAGCGAATGGGCGCTAACGTAGGAAAAAGAGCCGACTGGAAAAAAGCTGTTGTTAAGTTAACTGCTGATAGTAAAGAAATCGAATTCTTTGAAGGCATGTAGCCCATTGACTCGAAATAAGAAGGAGGGAAATTATAATGGGTATTAAAAAATTCAACCCTACCTCACCAGGTATTAGATCAATGACTGTTTCTACATTCGATGAAATCACAAACGTAGAACCAGAGAAATCGTTGTTAGAAACCTTAACAAAGTCTGGTGGTAGAAATGCACATGGTAAGATAACAGTTCGTCATCGTGGTGGCGGAGCTAAGAGAAAATATAGAATTATCGACTTCAAGAGAAATAAGGATGGTATTGACGCTAAAGTTGCTTCAATCGAGTACGATCCAAATCGTTCTGCTAATATCGCATTATTAAACTATGTAGATGGAGAAAAGAGATACATCATCGCTCCAAATGGTTTAAAGGTAGGAGACCTAGTTCAATCTGGTCCAGAAGCAGATATTAAAGTTGGTAACGCATTACAATTAAAAGATATCCCAGTAGGTACAGTTATTCATAATATCGAAATGAAGCCTGGTAAAGGTGGCCAAATCGCTAGAGCTGCTGGTAACGCTGCACAATTAATGGCTAAAGAAGGTAAGAATGCATTATTAAGATTACCATCTGGAGAAATTAGATACATTAGCATCGAGTGTAAAGCAACGGTTGGACAAGTTGGAAACTTAGATCACGAAAACGTAACAATCGGTAAAGCTGGTAGAAAGAGAAACATGGGTATTAGACCTACAGTAAGAGGTTCCGCAATGAACCCTAACGACCATCCACACGGTGGAGGGGAAGGTAGAACATCTATCGGTAGACCATCACCAGTTACACCTTGGGGTAAACCTGCTCTTGGTTACAAAACTCGTAACAAGAAAAAGGCTTCCAACAAGCAAATCGTATCTAGAAGAAAGAAATAATTATAGGGTAGAGAAATCTGCTTCATAACTTCTGAAGGGAGGAAAAAAAATGAGTAGATCAGTAAAAAAGGGGCCCTTTATTCATAAAGGTTTATATAGAAAAATCGAAGAAATGAATAAAAATGGTGAGAAAAAGGTGATCAAGACTTGGTCAAGAGCCTCCACTATTTTCCCAAATATGATCGGACACACAGTTGCAGTTCATGACGGAAGAAAGCACGTTCCTGTATATGTAACTGAAGATATGGTTGGCCACAAGTTAGGAGAATTTGCTCCTACAAGAACATACAGAGGCCATGATGATAATGATAAAACAACTAAAAGAAGATAATATAGTTTTCATTATGAAAGGAGGTTGTCATTGTGGAAGCAAGAGCAATCGCTAAATATGTACGAATCGCTACTAGAAAAGCACAACAAGTAGTTGACGTTGTAAGAGGTAAGCAAGTTGACGAAGCTTTAGCAATATTAAAGTTTACTCCAAAGGCAGCGGCGCCAATTGTATATAAGGTAATTCAATCAGCAGTAGCAAACGCTGAGAATAACCACAACATGGATCGTGAAAAGTTATTCGTTACTGAGATCTTTGCTAATCAAGGACCAACAATGAAGCGTTTCAGACCAAGAGCAATGGGTAGAGCAACGACTATCAGAAAGAGAACAAGTCATATCGGAGTTGTTCTTAAGGAAAAATAAGAATTAAGGAGGGAAAAGAATGGGTCAAAAGGTTAATCCTCATGGGTTAAGAGTTGGAGTCATCAAGGACTGGGATACTAAGTGGTACGCCAATAAAAAAGACTTTGCAGGTTTCTTATTGGAAGATCACAAAATCCGTGAATATGTTAAGAAGAAGCTTTTCTTATCCGGTATTTCAAAAACTGAGATCGAGAGAGCAGCTAATAATAGAGTTAAAGTTAATATATTTACAGCTAAGCCAGGAATGGTTATCGGTAAGGGTGGTCAAGGTGTAGAGGACGTAAGAAAAGACCTTGAAAAAATCACTGGTAAGCAAGTAATGGTAAATGTTGTAGAAGTAAGAAGACCTGATGTAGACGCTCAATTAGTAGCAGAAAACATTGCATTCTCATTAGAAAGAAGGGTTTCCTTCAGAAGAGCAATGAAGCAAGCTATGCAAAGAGCAATGAGAGCGGGAGCTAAGGGAATTAAGGTTTCAACTTCTGGTAGACTTGGTGGAGCTGAGATGGCTCGTACAGAAGGATACAGTGAAGGAAATGTTCCACTACACACATTAAGAGCAGATATTGACTATGGGTTCCATGAAGCAGATACAACTTATGGAAAGCTTGGAGTTAAAGTTTGGATATATAAAGGTGAAGTTTTACCAACAAGAGGTAGAGCTACAGTTGTAGATACAGTAGAAGCACCTAAAACCGAAGAAAAGGGTAGAAGGGGCAGAAAAAGAGAAGCGAGATAGCTTTCAGCCTTATAGAAAGGAGGAATAGTGCATGTTAATGCCTAAAAGAGTAAAACGTCGTAGAGTTCATAGAGGCAAAATGGCGGGCCAAGCCCACAAAGGCAATACGGTTTCATACGGAGAGTATGGAATAATGGCTCTTGAGCCAGCTTGGATTACATCAAACCAAATCGAAGCTGCCCGTATCGCCATGACAAGATCTATCAAAAGAGGGGGTAAAGTTTGGATTAAAATTTTCCCTCATAAGCCAGTAACTAAGAAGCCTGCTGAAACTCGTATGGGTGCCGGTAAAGGTTCACCAGAGTTCTGGGTAGCAGTTGTTAAGCCAGGAAGAATCATGTTCGAGCTTGCTGGAGTATCAGAGGAAAAGGCAAGAGAAGCGATGAGACTTGCTATTCATAAATTACCAATCAAGTGTAAGTTTGTTACACGTCAGGAATTAGAAGCAAAGGGTGGTGAAGCTGATGAAAGCTAATTCTTTAAGAGATATGACAGATGTAGAATTAAATCAAAAGTTAGTAGATTTAAAAGGCGAATTGTTTAATTTGCGCTTCCAGTTAGCAACAGGCCAGCTTGAAAACCCTTTAAGAATTCGTAATGTTCGTAAAGACATTGCAAAAATCAAAACAATCATTCGTGAGAGAGAAATTAAGCAGGTTAAGGCATAAATAATTTGTTGTGTAGGAAAGGAGGCCAATTTTCATGGAAAGAGGACTTAGAAAGACCAGAATAGGTCGAGTAGTAAGTGATAAAATGGATAAAACCATCGTTGTTCTAGTAGAAGACTTTGTTCGTCATCCTCTGTACGGAAAAGCTGTTAAAAGAACAATTAAATTTAAAGCTCATGATGAAATGAATGAGTGTCAAATCGGAGATCGTGTTAAAATCATGGAAACAAGACCATTATCTAAGGATAAAAGATGGAGACTTGTTAAAATCGTTGAAAAGGCAAAATAGGCTTAAACGCGGAGGGAGGTTTTACTATGATTCAACAAGAGTCACGTCTTAAAGTTGCTGATAACTCTGGTGCTAAGGAACTACTTTGTATCCGTGTACTAGGAGGAACAAAGAGAAGATACGCTAGAGTTGGTGATGTGATCGTTTGTTCTGTTAAAAGTGCAACACCAGGCGGAGTTGTAAAGAAGGGTCAAGTAGTTAAGGCTGTTGTTGTTAGAACTACTTCAGACATTAGACGTAAAGACGGTTCATATATAAAGTTTGATGAAAATGCTGCGGTAATCATAAAAGACGATAAGCAACCGGTAGGTACTCGTATATTTGGACCGGTTACAAGAGAACTAAGAGAAAGAGATTTTATGAAGATCGTTTCATTAGCGCCAGAAGTATTATAATCAAGGAGGTGTCATGAAATGCATGTTAAAAAAGGTGATACAGTAGTAGTTATATCCGGAAAAGACAAAGGCAAAAAAGGTAAAGTACTTCAAGCCTTTCCAAAAGTAGATAAAGTAATTGTTGAAGGGGTTAACATGGCTACAAAGCATCAAAAACCTAATCAACAAATGCAACAGGGCGGAATTATCCACAGAGAAGCACCGATACATGTATCGAACGTTATGATTTTTGACAAGAAGGCGGGCCAAGGTGTTCGTGTCGGATATAAAGTATTAAATAACGGTGAAAAAGTAAGAGTAAGTAAAAAGACTGGTGAAGTTTTAGATTAAGCCTGAAGAAGGGAGGTACATTTCTGAATGTCTAGAATGAAAGAAAAATACAATAACGAAGTTGCTAAAGCTTTAATGGAAAAATTCAATTACGATAACGTAATGGAGATCCCAAGATTAGAAAAAATCGTAATCAACATTGGAGTTGGTGAAGCAAAGGATAACTCTAAAGCGTTAGAAGTAGCTATAAAAGAATTAGGAATGATTACTGGGCAAAAGCCTGTGGTTACTAGAGCTAAAAAATCTGTTTCTAACTTCAAAATTCGTGAAGGTATGCCTATCGGTGCTAAGGTTACTCTTAGAGGAGAGAAGATGTATCATTTCGCTGATAAGCTAATGAACATTTCACTTCCAAGGGTAAGAGACTTTAGAGGAGTAAGCGCAAATGCTTTTGACGGAAGAGGAAACTACGCTTTAGGGCTAAAGGAACAATTAATTTTCCCTGAAATTGAGTACGATAAAGTAGATAAAGTTCGTGGAATGGATATTGTTTTTGTAACAAGTGCAAAAACTGATGAAGAGTGCCGAGAACTGTTAAGATTAATGGGAATGCCTTTTGCAAAGTAAGGTAAGGAGGGAAAATAGTGGCGAAAAAATCTCTGATTGTTAAACAACAAAGAAAGCAAAAATACAAAACGAGAGAATATACAAGATGTAATATCTGTGGAAGACCACATTCGGTTTTAAGAAAGTTCGGTATATGCCGTATTTGTTTTAGAGAATTAGCTTATAAAGGCCAAATACCTGGGGTTAGAAAAGCCAGCTGGTAAATTGGGGAGGAGGTAAAGAATATGACAATGACAGATCCAATTGCAGATATGCTTACCCGTGTAAGAAATGCTAATGCGGTGAAACATGAAACTGTTGATATTCCTGCTTCAAACCTTAAGAGAGAAATTGCCAACATCCTTTTAAATGAAGGCTTTATCAAAGGGTTTGATGTCATCGAAGATGGTAAGCAAGGAATATTAAGAGTGCAATTAAAATATGGAAAGAACAAAGAAAAGGTTTTAACTGGAATTAAGAGAATCTCAAAGCCAGGTCTTAGAGTATATGCTAAGAAGGATGAAATTCCAAGAGTATTAGGTGGTTTAGGAGTTGCAATTATCTCAACTTCAAAAGGCATCATAACTGATAAAGTTGCTAGAAAAGAAGGCGTTGGTGGAGAAGTAATTGCATACATCTGGTAGTAGCAATAAACTTATAAGGAGGTGCCAGTATGTCAAGAATCGGTAATAAACCAATTGAAATACCACAAGGTGTTGAAATAAATGTAGATAGCAATAACAAAGTAACAGTTAAAGGACCATTAGGAACTTTAAGCGAGCAAATCAGCAAAGACATTACCCTTCAACAAGAAGGAAATATGTTAACAGTTGTAAGACCAACTGAAAATAAGAAGCATAAGTCACTACACGGCTTATCAAGAACACTTGTTGCTAACATGGTTCAAGGTGTTACTAAAGGATATGAAAAGAAATTAGAATTAGTAGGGGTAGGGTACCGTGCTAACAAGCAAGGAAACAAGCTTGTATTAAGCTTAGGATACTCTCATCCAATTGAAATGATAGATCCAGAAGGACTTAATGTTGAAGTTCCTACACAAACAGAAATCCTAGTTAAAGGGATTAACAAGCAATTAGTAGGAAACTATGCTGCTAAGATTAGAGATCATAGAAAACCTGAGCCATATAAGGGTAAAGGGGTCAAATATGCTGGTGAGTATATTAGACGTAAAGAAGGTAAGACTGGTAAGTAATAAGAAAGGAGTGATACTACGTGTTTAAGAAGGTAAGTAAGAACCTTACAAGAAAAAAAAGACACACAAGAGTCCGTGGTAAAGTCTTTGGTACTCCTCAACGTCCAAGATTAAACGTTTATCGTAGTTTAACAAATATCTACGCTCAAGTTATAGATGATGTTGCTGGCATCACAATTGCAGCTGCTTCAAGCTTAGATCAAGAAATTAAGTCTAAAGTAGGAGCTACTGGAAATAAAGAAGCTGCTAAATTAGTTGGAGAACTAGTTGCTAAGCGTGCATTAGAAAAGGGTATCGAAACAGTAACCTTTGACCGTGGTGGATATATTTATCATGGAAGAGTTGAAGCTTTAGCTAACGGAGCAAGAGAAGCTGGACTTAAGTTTTAATAAGAAGGAGGGAAATAGATGCAACGTAATAAGTTGATAGATGCGAGCCAACTTGATGTAAAAGAACAAGTTATTGATATAAGACGTGTTACTAAAGTTGTTAAAGGTGGTAGAAACTTTAGATTTGCAGCACTGGTTGTTGTAGGAGACGAAAACGGCCATGTAGGAGTTGGAACAGGTAAAGCAATGGAAGTTCCTGAAGCAATCAGAAAAGGAATCCAAGATGCTAAGAAAAACCTTATCCATGTGCCAATCGTTGGAACAACAATTCCTCATGAAACTCTAGGACACTTCGGTGCTGGGAATGTATTAATCATGCCAGCTAAAGAAGGTACAGGGATCATCGCAGGTGGACCTGTTCGTGCGGTATTAGAATTAGCAGGATTAAAAGATGTAAGAGCTAAATCTCTTGGGACAAATAACTCAAGAAATATGGTAAATGCAACTATGGATGGTTTAAAGCAATTAAAGCGAGCTGAAGAAGTTGCGAAACTAAGAGGTAAGTCCGTAGAAGAACTCTTAGGTTAGGAGGGAAATTCCATGGCAAAAGCGATTAATATAAAACTAGTAAGAAGTGTAATCGGTTCTTTACCAAAGCAAAGAAAAACTATCGAAGCTTTAGGGTTAAAAAAAATCGGTCAAAACGTTGAAAAACCAGACAATCCTCAAATTAGAGGAATGATCAATATCGTAAAACATATGGTTGAAGTAACTGAAATCTAAAGGGAACAAAGGAGGTGTAGACATGAAGTTACATGAACTTAGACCTGCAAAAGGAGCTGTAAGAGCTACCAAGAGAAAAGGTAGAGGTACAGGATCTGGACTAGGTAAAACTGCCGGAAGAGGTCACAATGGACAAAACGCCCGTAGTGGTGGTGGAGTTAGACCAGGCTTCGAGGGAGGACAATTACCTCTTTTCAGAAGACTTCCTAAGAGAGGGTTCACTAATATATTTAAGAAGCAGTTCAATGAAATTAATGTTGCAGACTTAAATAGATTTGAAAATGGTACTGAAATATCTGCAGAATTCTTAAAGGAGCAAGGCTTCATTAAGAAAATCGAGAAGGACGGTATTAAGATTTTAGGAAATGGTAACTTAGAAAAGAGCTTAACGATTAAAGCTCACAAATTTACCAAGGCAGCCATTGAGAAAATTGAAGCTGCTGGAGGAAAGGTAGAGGTGATCTAAGGTGATATCAACCTTAAGAAATGCTTGGAAAATTCCGGACTTGAGAAGCAAAATCGTCTATACTTTTATGATGTTAGTAATCTTTAGATTAGGCTCAGTGGTGCCTGTACCAGGAATGGATATTGATTACGTACGTGCTGTAGTTAATCAAGTTGACTTACTTTCATTCTTTGACTTGTTTTCAGGTGGAGCCTTTTCAAATATGACGATCTTTGCCCTAAGTATAACACCATATATTACTGCATCAATTATTATGCAACTTCTTACAATTGCCATTCCTAGCTTAGAAGAATTAGCTAAGGAAGGGGAAGAAGGAAGAAAAAGAATTGCCACATATACAAGATATGCTACTGTTGTATTGGCGTTAATTCAGGCTGCAGGTATCACAATTGGTTTATTTGGCAGTGCCATTAGACCTGGTGCATTCAATGTAACATTGGTTATTATAACTCTTACAGCTGGTACATCATTCTTGATGTGGCTGGGGGAGCAAATAACTGAAAAAGGAATAGGTAACGGCATTTCACTAATAATTTTTGCTGGTATTGTTTCAGGTTTACCCGCCACCATACGAGGTACATTCTTTCAATTAAAGCAAAATACGATATCACCAATATCTATCATCTTAATTCTACTAATATCTCTAATAATGATCGTAGCTGTTGTTGCTATTTCAGAAGGTACTAGAAAAATTCCAGTACAGTATGCTAAAAGAGTTGTTGGACGGAAGATGTATGGTGGTCAAAGCTCTCATATTCCGTTAAAAGTAAATCAAGCAGGGGTTATCCCAGTAATCTTCGCGATGTCTTTACTATCTTTCCCACAAATTCTTTCTTTCTTCTTTGGTCAAGATAGTGGATTTGCAATCTTTATTCAAAACTGGTTATCTCCTACTAGTCCATATTGGTATGGTATAGTCTTATACTCTTTGCTTAGCGCAGCATTAATCATATTCTTTACTTTCTTCTATACGATGATTACCTTCAATCCAATTGAAATATCAACAAATATGAAGAAATATGGAGGATTTATTCCTGGAATTAGACCAGGTAGACCTACAACAGATTATATAACAAGGGTATCAAATAGAATCACTTTAGCAGGAGCTGCATTCTTAGCTTTAGTTGCTGTTCTTCCAACGATTGTTTTGCAGTTAACCGGTGCACAAATGGCATTAGGTGGTACAGCATTACTAATTGTTGTTGGGGTTGCATTAGAAACAATGAAGCAAATAGAAGCTCAGTTAATGATGAGACACTATCAAGGTTTCTTAAAGTAGAAAGGACTCATGGGGTTACACCCCATGAACCTAAACTTTTATACCGGGAGATGGTACAATGAGAATAATATTACTTGGCCCTCCAGGGGCAGGTAAAGGAACGCAGGCAACATCAATTGCCGACGAGTTTAACATTCCTCATATTTCAACCGGAGATATATTCCGTTATAATATTAAGGAAGGCACTGAACTTGGTAAAAAGGCAAAGTCCTATATGGATCAGGGTTTATTGGTACCTGACGAGGTTGTTGTTGAAATCGTAGAGGATCGAATTAAGCAAGAAGATTGTTTAAATGGTTTCCTATTAGATGGATTCCCAAGGACGGTTCCACAAGCAGAAGCACTTGATCGAGTGATGGAGAAAATGAGTGTAGCCCTTGATAACGTGATAAATATTCAAGTAGATAAGAGTGTTTTAGTTGAAAGAGCAGTAGGTAGAAGAATCTGTAAATCGTGCGGAGCTACCTATCACATTAAGTTTAATCCTCCATCAAAAGAAGAACAGTGTGATAAATGTGGAGGTAATCTATATCAGAGAGATGATGATAACGAGGCAACTGTTACAAGAAGAATTGATGTATATCTAAATGAGACAATGCCTTTAATAGAGTATTACTCAAACAGAGGAAAACTAACTGCCATCGATGGTCAACAACATATTGATAAGGTATTTGAGGATATTGTCAGTGTGTTAAGGAGCGGGAAGTAATGATCTATCTCAAGTCTCCACAGGAAATAAAAATCATGCAAGAAGCTGGAAAAATAGTTGCTGAGACACATGAGGTTTTAAAAGAAGCAATTAGACCGGGGATTACAACTAAGCAGTTGGATGAAATGGCAGAGGCTTATATCCTCAAAAGAGGTGCACTGCCTGCCTTCAAAGGTTATGGAGGTTTCCCCGCCAGTATCTGCACCTCAATTAATCATGAAGTAGTCCATGGTATTCCTGGATTAAAAGTCCTAGAAGATGGCGATATTATAAGTATCGATATTGGAGTAATACATCAAGGTTACTATGGTGATTCTGCAAAAACCCATGGAGTAGGGAAAATCCAACAACGGGCTCAACAGTTAATTGATGTGACAAGGGAAAGCTTTTACGAAGGTATAAAATATGCCCGTGAAAATTATCGGCTTTCAGATATATCCCATGCCATTCAAACCTATGTTGAGAGTCGTGGTTTTTCTGTAGTCAGAAACTATGTGGGGCATGGTATCGGAACGAAAATGCATGAAGAACCCCAAATCCCAAATTATGGTCCTCCAGGGAAAGGCCCTAGACTAAAAGCTGGTATGGTTTTAGCGATCGAACCAATGATCAATGCAGGGACTTTTGAGGTGAAAGTATTAACTGACGGATGGACAGTTGTGACACTTGACGGTGAATACTCCGCACATTATGAACATACGGTTGCCATTACAGTGGATGAACCTATCATTCTAACAAAAGAATAAAAGAGGTGACAATGTGGAAGATAATCATTTCAAAATTGGTCAGGTGGTAAGAGCAACGAAAGGTAGAGATCAAAACAGAATTTTCATCATAGTTGGTAAGGTTGACGAAGAATATGTTTTGATAGCTGATGGGGATTTGAGAAGAATTGAAAAACCCAAAAAGAAAAAGATAAAACACCTGGCAAAGTTTAATATTATTTCCCATGAAGTGAAGGACCGTATACAAAATGAGAAGAAAATGAATAATGCTTTTATCAGAAGAGAGCTTGAAAGATTGGGAGTTAAGTCCCTGGATTAAGATAGGAGGTTTGATTGCCAAATGTCAAAGCAGGATGTTATTGAGGTGGAAGGTACGATAAAAGAAGCATTACCAAATGCGATGTTTATTGTACAGCTTGAAAATGGGCATGAAATCTTAGCACACATATCAGGCAAATTGAGGATGAATTTTATTAGAATTTTACCCGGCGACACAGTAACGGTAGAATTATCACCTTATGATTTAACCCGTGGTAGAATTACTTGGAGAAAGAAGTAGCTGAGGAGGGATTTAAATGAAGGTTAGACCATCAGTAAAACCAATTTGTGAAAAATGTAAAATCATCAAAAGAGATGGTAGAGTAATGGTAATTTGTGAAAATCCTAAGCACAAGCAAAAGCAAGGTTAAATTTCAAATTTAATCTAGTATTTTGTTTTTCTTAGTGATATAATACAATATTGTGGTAATTAGTTTATTGGGTCCGGCTGCGTCAGAACAATGACTCCCGATAACTAACTATATAAATATATTTTTAATGTTGATTAGTGTAGCAGAAAATAGTAACTTGTAGAGATCGATTTAGGAGGTGTAATCTTTAATGGCCAGAATAGCTGGGGTAGACTTACCAAGAGACAAAAGAATTGAAATTGGCTTAACTTATATATACGGAATTGGTAGAAAGACTTCAAATGATATATTAGCTAAGGCGGGTATCAACAGTGATACTAGAGTTAAGGACCTTACTGAGGAAGAAGTTAACTCTCTAAGAACAGAGATTGACAAGTATGCAGTAGAAGGGGACTTAAGAAGAGAAATCGCTTTAAACATTAAGAGATTAAGAGAGATTAGATGCTATAGAGGTATCAGACACAGTAAGGGATTACCTGTTAGAGGTCAAAAGACTAAGACAAATGCCCGTACTCGTAAAGGACCTAAGAGAACAGTTTCTCGTAAGAAGAAGAAATAACAGATAAGGAGGGATTAGCCGCATGGCAAAGGTTGCAAAGAAGAAAACCGTTCGTACAAGAAGAAAAGAACGTAAAAATGTTGAACGTGGGCAAGCTCATATTCAATCAACTTTTAATAACTCAATCATCACTTTAACAGATATGCAAGGTAATACATTGGCTTGGTCTAGTGCTGGTCAATTAGGCTTCAAAGGTTCAAGAAAATCCACTCCTTTCGCTGCTCAGATGGCTGCTGAAGCTGCTGCTAAAGTTGCTATGGAACACGGATTAAGAACAGTTGAATGTTACGTTAAGGGGCCAGGAGCTGGTAGAGAAGCTGCTATCAGAGCGTTGCAAGCAGCAGGTCTTGAAGTAAACTTAATTAAAGATGTTACTCCAATTCCTCACAACGGCTGTAGACCACCAAAACGTAGAAGAGTATAGTGAAAGATTAGGAGGTGTAAGAAATGGCTAGATATACAGATGCAGTATGTAGATTATGTCGACGTGAAGGCATGAAACTATACCTAAAGGGAGATCGTTGTTATTCTGATAAGTGTGCGATCACTAAGAGAAACGTACCACCAGGGCAGCACGGACAAAGCAGAAAGAAACTTTCAAACTACGGTATTCAATTAAGAGAAAAGCAAAAGGCGAAGAGATTCTACGGGGTTTTAGAAACTCAATTTAGAAAATACTTCGAAATGGCTGACAAGCAACAGGGAATCACAGGTGATAACTTATTAAGAATTTGTGAAACTCGTTTAGATAATATCGTTTACAGATTAGGCTTTGGTACATCAAGAGCACAAGCAAGACAGTCAGTAGTACATGGACACTTTACTGTAAATGGACAAAAGGTGGATATCCCATCTTATTTAGTAAAAGTTGGAGATGTAATTGCTGTTAGAGATAAGTCTAAGAGTTCTGAGAAGTTTAAGGCAATCGTTGAAAACTTCAATGGATCAGTACCAAATTGGTTAACAGTAGATATGGAAAAATTAGAGGGAAAAATTGTTTCATTGCCTTCAAGAGAAGATATAGATCTACCAATTGCTGAAAATCTAATCGTAGAGTTATATTCTAGATAATAATTTATTAGAATCAGTTACCCTCAAGATATATAGTAAATAGACTTAAAGGAGGGTTTATAATCATGATTGAAATGGAAAAACCTAAAGTGGAAATTGTTGAGGTAAGTGAAGACAATACCTATGGCAAGTTTGTTGTAGAGCCCCTAGAAAGAGGTTACGGAACAACATTAGGAAATTCTTTAAGAAGAATTATGCTATCTTCATTACCAGGGGCTGCTGTTACCTCCATCAAGATTGATGGTGTAATGCACGAGTTTTCCACAATCCCAGGGGTTAAGGAAGATGTAACAGAAATCATATTAAACATGAAGGGATTATCAGTAAAACTTCATGGAAATGAACCTAAAACAATCCGTATTGAAGCTGATGAAGTTGGACCAGTTACTGCTGGTGATATTATTGCTGATGCAGATGTTGAGATTCTTAATCCTGAAATGCACATTGCAACTCTTGATTCAGATGCAAGACTCAACATGGAAATTAATATAACCAATGGACGCGGCTATATCTCCAGCGAAAATAACAAGCATGCAGGTATGCCAATCGGAATTATACCAGTGGATTCCATTTTCACGCCAGTTAGAAAAGTAAGCTATGCAGTTGAAAACACAAGAGTCGGTCAAGTAACTGATTATGACAAGTTAGTCATAGAAGTCTTCACTGATGGAAGTATTAAGCCTGATGAAGCAGTTTCTTTGGCAGCAAAAATTATGAATGAACACTTAAATCTATTCATTACCCTAACTGAACATGTTAACGACGTAGAGATCATGGTACAAAAAGAAGAAGACAAGAAGGAAAAAGTTCTAGAGATGACCATCGAAGAACTAGACCTTTCAGTTCGTTCATATAACTGTCTAAAGCGTGCGGGGATCAATACAGTTGAAGAACTAACCCTAAAGTCTGAAGAAGACATGATGAAGGTTAGAAATCTTGGTAAGAAATCATTAGAAGAAGTACAAAAGAAGCTGGAGGAATTAGGCTTAGGCTTAAGACCTAGCGAAGATTAACAAGGTAGAAGTAAGGAGGGATCAACGTGGCTCAGTATCGTAAATTAGGACGTGAATCAGCCCATAGAAACCTGATGCTAAGAAACTTAGTAACAAGTTTACTTAAAAATGGTAAGATTCAAACAACAGAGGCAAGAGCAAAGGAAACAAGAAGACTAGCTGAAAAGATGATTACCCTCGGTAAAAGAGGAGATCTTCATGCAAGAAGACAAGCTATGGCTTTCATTACAGAAGAAACTGTAGTTAAAAACTTATTTGATGAAATCGCACCAAAGTATCAAGAAAAGAATGGTGGATATACTCGCATCATGAAGCTTGGACAAAGAAGAGGCGACGGAGCAGAAGCAGTTATTCTTGAATTAGTTTAGAATAGATAGGAGGGATTAAGTTAATAGCTTAGTCCCTGTTTTTTATCACAGGAAAAATATTCTAGATGATTGAAAGTCCTTAACATTGGAAGTTCCTACTAAAATAGGGTATAATATAGATGGATTTTTAAAAGTAAATTCCACTAAATAGTAGGCGGTAACTATTGATTTACAATACATAAAAAATTATAGATGATACGAACTCTAACTGATGAGAATGTTGGTTATAATTTTTATGTATTTTAACTCCATTTTTAGTGAAGAGAAGGGATCAGAATGGGAGATATGATTACCACAGACAAGTTACTATATCAATACAGAACAAATGAAAAAGAAGTTACAGCTCTAGATGAGGTTTCTTTAAACATCTACAAAGGTGAATTTGTTGTGATTATTGGTCATAATGGCTCAGGCAAATCAACTTTTGCAAAACACTTGAACGCTCTGTTGCTTCCTGCATCTGGGGATGTTATTGTCAAGGGCCTAAATACTAAGGATGAAGACCGCGTTTGGGAAATTAGACAAACTGCTGGAATGGTTTTTCAAAATCCTGATAATCAGATCGTAGCCACCATTGTAGAAGAGGATGTTGCCTTTGGACCAGAGAACCTTGGAATACCCTCTGAGGAAATTGTAAAACGTGTAGAGGAAGCATTGAAGAGCGTTGACATGCTGGATTTTAGAGGAAAAGCTCCCCATATGTTGTCGGGAGGACAAAAACAAAGAATAGCAATTGCAGGTGTAATTGCCATGAGGCCTGACTGTATTGTATTAGATGAACCGACTGCTATGTTAGATCCATCTGGGCGTAAAGAAGTAATCAATACCATTAAGAAGCTTAATAAAGAGGAAAACATAACTGTCATTCATATAACCCACTTCATGGAGGAAGCTGTAGAAGCTGACCGTGTTGTTGTGATGGAGGCTGGAAAAATAATTTTACAGGGCACACCAGGAGAAGTGTTCTCACAGGTGGACAAGCTAAAGGCCTTAGGACTTGACGTGCCACAGGTGACGGACCTAGCCCATGAGTTAATAAAAGAAGGTATAGATATACCTAGTGATATACTTACAGTGGATGAGATGGTGAAAAAACTATGTCAATTAAAATAGAAAATCTAACCTACATTTATAATCCCAAGAGTCCCTTTGAGAGTAAAGCTCTAGATCATGTGAGTATCGAGATCAAACAAGGGGAGTTTATTGGATTAATCGGACATACAGGTTCTGGAAAATCCACCCTGACACAGCACCTTAATGGGCTGTTAAAACCTACATCTGGTAAGATATACATTAATAATCTAGACATTACAGATAAGAATGTTAAAATGCCAGAAATCAGAAAAAAAGTTGGTCTAGTTTTTCAATATCCAGAACATCAATTATTTGAAGAGACGGTCTACAAGGATATAGCCTTTGGTCCCATTAATTTAGGATTATCGGAGTCGGAAGTAGAGAATCGGGTAAAGGAAGCTATGGGGTTAGTTAAACTTCCTTATGAAGAACTTAAGGACCGATCTCCATTTGAGTTAAGTGGTGGACAGCGCAGAAGAGTTGCAATAGCAGGAGTCTTAGCCATGAAGCCAGAGGTGCTAATCCTAGATGAACCGACAGCAGGCTTAGATCCAAAAAGTCGAGATGAAATACTCCAACAAATCAAGCACCTCCATGAGCAAATGGGTAGTACTGTTATATTAGTATCCCATAGCATGGAGGATATCGCAAAGCTAGTAGGAAGAATAATTGTTATGCATAAGGGAAGCGTGGCGATAACAGGAACCGCCAGAGAAACCTTCAGACAAGTAGAAAAGCTGGAGTCCATCGGTCTAGGAATACCCCAAATATCTTATGTTATGAAAAAGCTTAAGGAAATTGATCCTAGCTTTAATGATGACATATTTACAGTAGAAGAGGCGAAGGATGAGATTATGAAATGGATAAGGAGAAGGAAAAATGCTTAAAGATATTACTATTGGACAACACTATCCAACAGGATCTTTTCTCCATAAGCTAGATCCTAGGACGAAAATTCTAACAACCTTTGCCATTATAGCAGCATTATTTATTGGCATGAACTTCCTTTCGTATACGATATTAGGAGGATTCATATTCATCTGTATATATCTATCCAAAATTCCTATGAAATTTATAATAAAAGGAATTAAGCCTTTAAGAATTATCATTATGATTACTTTTTTAATAAATATATTTATGACCCCCGGTAACATTATTTGGGGTTATGGGCGACTTAATATTACCAGAGAAGGATTATACCAAGGTAGTTTTATGGCAGTTAGATTAATCTTTTTGGTAATGGGGACATCCCTACTGACCTTAACCACAACACCAATAGCATTGACTGACGGAATTGAAAGACTATTGAAACCCTTTAAAAAAATTGGAGTCCCAGCCCATGAACTGGCGATGATGATGACGATAGCCCTTCGTTTTATCCCAACACTACTGGAGGAAACAGATAAAATAATGAAGGCTCAGATTGCAAGGGGAGCAGACTTTGAAAGTGGTAATATTATTAATAGAGCAAAAGGACTAGTGCCCTTGCTAGTACCTCTATTCATAAGTGCCTTCCGCCGTGCTGACGAGTTGGCCATGGCAATGGAAGCAAGATGCTACCGTGGAGGGGATCTTCGTACACGAATGAAGCAATTAAGTATGAGTAGCAAAGATTTTGTCAGCATTTTAATCGTCGGATTACTACTAGCTACAATCATTTCGATTAGAATAATGACTTAATTTTAGAACCTTTGGCAAAACTAGAAAAAGTAAGGAACGAATAGAACAGGGATGGTTATATGAGAAATATCTTGATTGAGGTCGAATATGATGGAACAAACTATTGTGGCTGGCAAATTCAGCCCAATGGAAAAACAATACAAGAAGAGATTATGAAGGTTTTAGAAAACTTAACTGGCAGCTCAATTATAGTCCATGGATCAGGGAGAACTGATTCAAAGGTCCATGCAAAGGGACAAAACGCCAGTTTTCAGCTACAATCATCTATACCTACCCCTAGACTACCCTTAGTCATGAACAGTCTCTTACCGATGGATATAAGCGTTAAAAAGGCAATTGAGGTGCCTATGGAATTCCATGCCCGTTACAGCGCCATAGGAAAGAGATATGTTTACCAAATCCATAGGGGGGAACATAGAAGTCCGCTACTTAGGAATTATGCATATCATTTCTCAAGAAAACTAGATATGGATAAGATCATAAAAGGGAAAGAGTTGTTTGTTGGTACCCATGACTTTAAAGGTTTTATGTCCAGTGGTAGTAGTACAGTTGACACTGTACGAACTATTCATAGCATTGAAATAGAAGAAAAAGGTGACTGCTTATGGATCAGCTTTGAAGGCAATGGATTTCTCTACAATATGGTTAGAATAATGGTTGGAACACTAATAGAATTGGGGACTTATAAGAAATCTGAGGAAGATATTATTAAGGCAATTAAAGAAGGTAACAGGAATTTTGCAGGACATAAAGCCCCACCCCAAGGATTATATCTAGATAAAGTATTTTACCCCTTGACACACTAGGTAGGTTGTATTACAATAATTACAGTGTGTATAAATGATCCACTAGCCCCGGGTCGTTGTATATAGATTGCACGAGGAAACTAAATGAGATGAATACTCACCAGTACTTTAAGGAGGGAAAACGATGAAGTCATATATGGCAAAAGCCAGTGAAGTAGAAAGAAAGTGGTATGTAGTTGACGCAGAAGGTAAAACTTTAGGTCGTTTAGCTACAGAAGTAGCGACAATTTTAAGAGGTAAGCACAAACCAGAATATACACCTCATGTAGATACAGGAGATTTCGTTATTGTTATCAACGCTGAGAAGGTAGAATTAACAGGTAAGAAGCTAGATCAAAAGATGTATACTTACCACACAGGACATCCAGGTGGATTAAGACAAATTCCATTCAGAAGAATGTTAGCTGAAAAGCCTGAAAAAGTTATGTACAATGCAATAAAAGGCATGCTTCCAAAGACAAGATTAGGAAGACAAATGGTTAAAAAATTAAAAGTATATGCTGGCGCTCAACATAATCACGAAGCTCAAAAGCCAGAAATGCTTGAAATTTAGTTAATATTGGAAGGAGGAGTTATTGATTATGGCAAAGTTAGCTTATTACGGAACAGGAAGAAGAAAGAAGTCTATCGCTAGAGTTAGATTAGTTCCAGGTGAAGGGAACATTTCAATAAATAAAAGAGATATCGAAGAATACTTTAACTATGAAACATTAAGAAGAGAAGTAAGACTACCATTAATGTTAACTGAAACATTAAGCAAGTTCGATGTAATTGCTACAGTTAATGGTGGAGGTTATACTGGACAAGCTGGTGCTTTAAGACATGGTATTGCTAGAGCATTAATTAAGTCTGACGAAGAATTAAGATCTCCATTAAAGAAAGCTGGTTTCTTAACAAGAGACGCAAGAGCTAAAGAAAGAAAGAAGTATGGTTTAAAGGCTGCCAGAAGAGCACCTCAGTTCTCAAAGAGATAATTATACTTTCCATACAAAAAGACTGTCATTCGACAGTCTTTTTCTTTTTCCCGGGAAATACTTCCCATTATTCCACACCTCAAGGAGCTATTGGTTATTCGTAATTCTATTTACAAGAACATCTATTTCCGTATTGACGTTACTTATTTTATTATTCAAACTGTCAATATTAGAAGCCAATACCCTATCTTTAATCCTACCATTATTATCATCCACCGCCAACAGTTGTATTGCTGCTAGATACTCTTTAGTCTGATCAGTATGATCCTTTAGCTGGTTAATTTGTTCCATTAAGGCCTTAACGTCCTTCATATTTTCCATGACATAACCTCCCAAATATTGTATTAATGTTGTGTTTATTCAACAAAAAGCTGTAGGATTATTGTCCCCTGTTGTAAAACAATAATACAGAAAATTATTAAAGTAAATAGCCTCTCTTTTGTATAGGATAAGTATTAATGCCATATATATTTACATACGGCTTTTTTATATGAAGATAGTAAGTAGGATAATTGAAAAATTAAGGAAGGGGGAGACATTTTTGCGTGTTATTATTATCAGAAAAAGATGGATTAATTATGGAGTGATACTTGCCATACTAATGACGATATTAGGCATATTGATAAATAGATACATAAATTTATCACAACAAACTTTTTTCATACCAAGTACAGCAAAGACAATTGTAATAGATCCCGGTCATGGAGGAATAGATCCAGGCGCTATTGGGACAGGAAACGTCTATGAAAAAGATATTAATCTGCACATAGCCCTTTGTTTAAGAGAATACCTTGAGCAAAGTGGGTCAATAGTCGTGATGACTAGGGAAGAAGATACTGGACTGTATGATAATACTGGAAGCATCAGAAATAAGAAGAATCAAGATTTGAAGCGACGAAAAGAAATTGTCACCAATGCAAATGGGCATGTCTTTATATCAATACACTTAAACGCTTTTCCACAAAAACAATATTATGGAGCACAAACCTTCTATCCTAAAGATAGTTTAATATCAAAAAAACTAGCTGAAACTATTCAATCCTCATTAGTTGAAGTACTAGACCCAAATAATAAAAGAAAAGCCCAATCGAAGAATGATATATATTTGATTAAGGAGATTAAAATACCCACTGTATTGATAGAATGTGGCTTTCTATCAAATCCACAGGAGTTAACAAAACTACAAAATCAAGAATACCAGAAAAAAATTGCATGGGGAATTTATGTAGGGGTACAACAGTACTTTGGAGAGAAGGAGTAAATAGTATTGTGGATAAAAATTGTGGATAGTGTGCATAACAAACAGCTGCTTCTCAAGTTGTTAGAATTACAAGAAGTCTATTAAAGCATATCATAGGATTAATACACATAAAACTGTGCATAAGGTATTGAATTATGGGGATAAAAAAAGTAGGATTTAAAATCCTACTATAAAGTCTTCCCTGGCATAATCATGTCTAGTAAACCAATGATTACTGCCCCAATAATTGCCCCCAAAATAGTCACCCTCATGGCAGGGACAAAGAATTGTGTACCATAAATTACGACGGAAGCTACTACAAAACCAGTAAGCCCTCTACCAAAAGGGGAGGCATCTAGCTTAAAAACACGGTTTATCAAATAATCAGCCAATGATATTACTGCAGCCGCGATTAAAATACTCCATAAGCCTCTGATACTAAAACCAGGAGTTAAAAATGCTGCTACAGCAATGACAACAGAAGATAAAACAAACCTCAAAATGAAACTAACCCAGCCTCCAGATGTTGAGATACGGGCATTTTTAAGATGCTCATCAGACATTGATCATCACTCCTTCTCACGTATTTAATAATAGCTTTTGATATATTAGAAAATTTTATTCTTCCACTAAAGCTAAGGAAAAAGACAGCTAAAGCAAAAGTGAGGGAAAATAACCTCAAATTCAGCCAGTACAAGGAGGAGATTAAATTGAAAAAAAATATTCGTATTATCATGGTACCCAAAAAGATAATACTTTATCTATTAATAGGTTTTTCACTTATTTTAGTGCTAGTACTGTTTAATAGATATACCCTAGGAATTTAACACTATCATCTGATTAAATAGGCTTTATCTGGATATAACTACAAATAAATCTAAAACACAAACGGAGGCGACTGCAATGGAAAAGTGCCAAGGATGTAATTATTATCAAAATGGGAAATGTGGAACATCCACATGTATAGTAGAAGAAGGGAATCCTTTAAATAAAATAAAACACGTAATTGGTATCATGAGTGGTAAAGGTGGAGTAGGAAAATCTACAGTAACTGCCCTTTTAGCAAATGCATTAAAGAAGAATGGTAATCAAGTAGGGATACTAGACGGGGACATTACTGGTCCTAGTATAGCAAAGATTTTTGGCATAAAGGGACCAGTTTTAAATTCCGAAAATGGTGTAATTCCAGCGGAGACAGAAAATAAAGTTAAAATCATGTCCATGAATCTTCTACTACCAAAGGAAAGTGACCCTGTTATATGGAGGGGGCCTGTGGTGGCAGGAGTGATCAATCAATTTTGGAATGATGTAATATGGGGAGAGCTAGATTATTTATTAATAGATCTTCCTCCAGGAACCGGAGATGTTGCATTGACAGTAATGCAATCAATCCCAGTTGATGGCATCATTATGGTTACTTCTCCCCAGAGCTTAGTACATATGATTGTTAAAAAGGGAATCAAAATGACTCAAAAAATGGATAAGAAAATACTAGGCGTGATAGAGAACATGAGTTATGTTCAGCCACCAGGATACCCAGAACCCTATTATTTGTTCGGAAAGGGGAAAACAGAGGAAGTGGTAAAGCAACTGGGGTTAGAGTTTTTGGGAGGATTTCCTATTGAAAAGGAAATGGTGGAGTTGGCAGATCAAGGAGCTATTCACAAGTATGACAATCAATTATTCAAGCAATTAGCCGATAAAGTAGAGACTACAATAAAATAATAAGGCTGTATGCTATTATTTCTAATCGAATAAAAAAGTCCCTTAGGGGACTTTTCTATTTGATTAGATAGAGGTTGGTATATATTATTAGTTAGTTACTAGCTTCAGGAGAGTTGTATCTTTTTTGGTAGTAATCATAAATTTCTTGAAAGCCTATGTCTAGATGATCACAAAGGTGAAGATATTGCGCAAACAGTCTAATATAGATGCTTAAGGAGCGATAGAAATCCTCCTGTAGGAGAGCCTGCCGAAGGGCTGTGATATCATCAAAGATAGAGGAAAAAGTTTTGATGATACTGTTATCTTTTTCAACACGATTGATGGCGTTCAAATCAATAATGTTAAAGGAGTGGGTATTGCCAATTGAAAGAAGAAATCCCATAGAGTCAAGAACTCTAGTAAATAGCTTTTCTTTAGGTATATTAGGTTTGATCTTTGAATATTTATAGCACTTTGTTAAATTAGCAATTTCAGCAGTTTTAACCTGTAGCGCTAAAAACTTAAGATCAAATACATTTTCAGAACCTAAGTAATCCTCTTGAAGATCAGTAAAATTTTTTATGCTATTTTCTATAAGATCTTGAATTTTAAACAATTCCTTTAGTTCCATACATATACCTCCTATGTTTTTAATACTAGGTACTAATACTAGATATTATTAGTATATCAAAAAAATAATCATATTACCATAGAAATTTTAAATTTATTTAAATTTTATTTTGAATTTTTAGATAATAATTAATACATATCTCACCATTATTAGAAGGGCCAATTTGCGACCTCCTTTCTAATTAAGTCGATTGAAACAATGAATTTTAATTGTTATAATTGAAAGAGTTGTTAAGCCTAATCAACTCTGAAGGAGTGAATAAGATGGAAGTAAGTCAGATAGTTATCAAAAATATCATTATGCATATTTTAGATGCCAATGTAGGTATGCCGATTTTATCCAACTGGCAACATCCTGATACAGATGAAATATATGAGTTTTTGGAAATACATATATCAAAATTATTAAAGGATCAAAATCTCAAACCAGCAACTTTTAATAGGGAGCAAAACCCTGTATGTAATTATGCAGAAGAGTTAGGACAAACAAGAAATGCCTTTGTACAATATACCGGTGAAATGGCCAAGCTTGTTTACGATATTATCATTAAAAACCCCGAGATACCATCGGCAGATTTAGTATTTTGTATCTTTGAGGTGGAACAACAGTCCTTTATGGCAATTCTGAAGTTTAATTATCGTTATTCCTATATTCATTATACTGAGGATGGTGAAGAGGGAAGAGTCAATAGCATAATCAAGCAAAAAACTGCTTTGCCAAATGATAGTCAAAAGGTAGATGAAGGTGCTATTATTAATTTAGAAAATATGCATATTCAGCTTTTGGAGAAGGAATATGAAATCAATGGGGAAAAGCAATTTTATTTTTCAAGGTTATTTCTGAAGTGTAATAGTCGCCAGTCGGATATTGAAAAAGCTAAGAACTTTAAAAAGGTGACAGAAAGCTTTAATAAAAAATACTTTAATCAAGATATGCAAATATCCGATGGATTTGGCAAAGAAGTACTAAAAAGCATAGAGGAAACTGGCAATATAGATATTCCACAAATTACAGAAAAAGTCTTTAAAGATAATGAAGAGATGAAGGAAATGTATATTGATTATATTGAAAAGGCAGGATTTATTGAAGATCATGTGGAGATTAAGGAAGATGTGGTAAGAAAGGTATTTAATAAAAGAAAAATAAAAACGGATAACGGAATAGAAATTAATTTATCCCTAGAACAGGAAAATGATAACCTAGAATTCGTCAATAACTATGATGGAACAATTACAATAATCATTAAAAACGTCAATTCGATCTCCTATAAATAAAGTAATCTTAATGATTACAGAGGATGCTAAAACAATCAACTTACTGTTAACTATAATGGAAGCCACCAGCATATTAATTACTGGTGGCTTTCTTATTAAAACTAACTGTAAAGTCTAAAAAAGGGCATTGTTCTAGGAGTAAATATTACATTTAAGAGGAAAAATAAGAAAAGGAGGTAATGGGATGAAAATTAAAAAATTAGCCTACAAGACAACCTTATATATACCTACAGAGGATGGAGATAATCAATCACTACCAAAAGGAACTCTTGATGAATTAATGGAGGAGTCATTAAAATCTCTTGTAAAACTGGGGGGAGGAGCCACCATTGTTGACGGAATGGGGTATTGGAAAGACGAAAAAAACATAGTGGAAAAAATGGAGACAAAGCTAATCATATGTCATGTAGACGATTTAGAAAAATCAGTAGATATCCTAAAAAAATTATCCCTGCAGATTAAGAAAAAAACAAATTCGAAGGCAGTGTGCTTTGAGATAAACGATAGTTTATATATTTTATAACGAATAGGAAAGTGCTACATTGAATTAATATAAAAGAGAACTTTCGTAAATGAGTTTAACATAAGTTATCAATTAAATCTTCCGAAAGAAAACTTTGTTCTAAATAATATTGATAGAAGACATAAAAAATTAGTGGGAGGGATTATATGAAAGTAGCCATCATGGGGGCTGGACTTTCTGGAATAGCCTGTGGTATCACCTTAGAAAGAGAAGGGATTCCCTTCGATATATACGAAAAGAGAAGTCAGGTGGATGATCGATTTGTAAATGGGGAGATTTTCTTAAATATATTAAATCTACCTAAGAAGGATTGTATTCATTACATGACAGAGGAATGGGGAATCAACCTGAAACCAGCGGGACATATAAAAGAGCTAGTTTTATACTCCGAAAATGAAAAGGCTGTAATACAAGGAGGCAATATAGGGTTTAATGTTGTTCGGGGAAGGCATCAGCAATCCATCGCTAATCAAATGAGGAGTCAACTAAAGACCCCCATCCAATTCAATTCAAAACATACTTATGAGGAACTATTAGATAAATATACCCATGTTGTACTAGCCACTGGGGACGGAGATTATAGTAAAAGATTAGGAAATTATCAGGAGGATCTAACCGTAACCCTCAATGGGCTAATTCTCCGAGGGGAATTTGATCGATATACCACTATGGCATGGTTAGATAACACTATTGCTCCAAAGGGATACTGCTATTTTATTCCTTTATCCAGCACAGAGGCAAATCTGGTGGTGGCATATCCTGACTATCCAGATAGCCAGGCGTATGATAGCAATGTACTTGTAGAGAAATTACATTCAAAACTCAAGGAAGAACTGCAACAGCCCCTAGAGGTGCTAGATCAATTTCAAATAACAAAGTATATCATTGGAATCTGCAAAACCCCTAGAATAGGAAATACCTTTTTCGTAGGTAATTGCTTTGGAGCAATCATGCCCTTCCTAGGCTTTGGACAATTCACCGCCATTATGACGGGGGTATATGCTGCAGAGGATATTGGAGGTAAGGGAAAATATGCAGAGTTGGTGAAGGATTTAAAGCGTAGTTATGAAGATTCCCTTGTACTAAGACGGGGCATGGAGGGGCTAGATAATAGTCAGTTTGATTTTATAGTGCGGCACTTAAAGGGAGAAACTGGAAATAAAATCTTGAATTCTAGTAAAATCGATATTATGAAGTTTGCCAGTACCCTATTAAAGCCTTTTGTTAAGGAGCATAGATGATTTTGGAGTCAGAGGGACTGGAGTCAGACGAGTCAGAGGGACGGTTCCGTGCGCCAAGCAAAGGGCGCACCATATAGTGGGTGGGAACCCCGCTGAGAAAGATTTAGCAAATCACTCATAGCGAGTCTTGGGCGACGTAGGG
>NZ_JAFBEE010000010.1 GCF_016908555.1 Alkaliphilus hydrothermalis | reverse complement strand
GTTATTAGATTCAAGGAACAAAAAGAACTAGCGACCGCCGCGTATGTAGTAATACGCAAGGATGCTAGTTCTTTGCAGTGACGCCGAAGATGATGACTTTTCAACAGACGTAGACTGCTCAAAAGTTATTAGATTCAAGGAACAAAAAGAACTAGCGACCGCCGCGTATGTAGTAATACGCAAGGATGCTAGTTCTTTGCAGTGACGCCGAAGATGATGGCTTTTCAGCAGTCTACTAGGCTTTCTTTTTAAGCTCATCCATTACTGCCATAGCAATATTCGATGAGTGATCGCTGATTCTTTCGAGGTTACTGATAAGATCTAAGAAAATTATCCCTGAGCTTGTTTGACACTGTTGGCTACTTAAGCGCCCAATATGACTAGCTCTTAAAGATTTTTCCATCAAGTCTACTTTACCTTCTAACTCTACTACCTTCATGGCTAGACTACCATCTAGGTTACTCATTGCAGTTAAGGCAGTTGTGTAGCTTTTCATAACTATTTCTACCATCTCTTTAAGCTCTCCGATAGCCTTTTCAGAGAAGGGAAGCTTATTGTCTATCTTATATTGGGCTAGTTCTGCAATGTTTTCTGCATGGTCTCCAACCCTTTCGATGTCATTGATTGTGTTAATTAAACCATCAACTGTTTCACGGTTCTTATTTGAAATATTTGTGTTTGATAGTTTTACTAAGAAGGATGCTAAATCTCTTTCAAGATCATTTACAATCTTTTCTTTTCTAAAGCATTCGTCAACATTTTTTTGCTTTTCATCAAAGAAACCTGCTAATGCATTTTCTAATGAATCTTTAGCTACGTTACCCATATGAAGGGTTTCTTTTATGGCACTTCCTAAAGCGATGGATGGTGTCTCTAAGATACGATCATCGATATATTTAATTCCTTGAGAAATCTCTTCATCACCCGGAATAATCTTTTTAGATAATTTTACAAATATCCCAGCAAAAGGTAAGAATATCAGTGTGCTTGTAACATTGAATATAGTGTGGGCATTTGCAATCTGTCTTGGAATATCCCCAGGACTTAGCCTTCCAATAATATCAAATAAAGGTTTTTGAAGAAGGAATATGAACAATAGCGTACCTGCTAAATTGAACATAACATGAATTGCCGCTGCCCTCTTGGCAGTACGGTTAGCACCAATACTGGATAAAACAGCTGTAATGGTTGTCCCAATATTAATACCAAACAAAATTGGCAATCCTGCTTCTATCGGAATTAATCCTTCAATTGCTAGGGCTAAAAGGATCCCTGTGGAGGCACTACTACTTTGTACTGCTACTGTGATGGCAAATCCAGCTAAAATACCTAATGATTGATGCTCACCAAAGCTAATTAATAAATCTCTAAATACAGGTGATCCTTTTAACGGTTTAAGGGCATCCCCCATAAAGTCCATACCGATAAATAGAATACCAAATCCAATAAAAGCCTCTGCAATTTGCTTTAACTTTCTATTTTCGGTAAACAACCATATTCCTACTGCTATCCCTACAATGATGGGAGCATACTCTGTAAGTTTGAAAGTAATAATCTGAGCAGTAATGGTCGTTCCAATATTTGCCCCCATGATTACCCCTACCGCTTGGGTAAGCTTCATCATACCAGCATTTACGAAACCTACAACCATTACCGTCGTAGCACTACTACTTTGTACGATGGCAGTTACGATGGCTCCTACAATTACCCCCATAACACGATTGTTGGTTAATAAGCTAATAATTGATTTTAGCTTGTCCCCAGCAGCCTTCTGAAGCCCTGTACTCATGACATTCATACCATACAGGAACAGACCTAATCCACCTAATAATGTAAAAATAATTTCCATTGGTTCCATTTTGTATTTCCTCCCTCATAAATGTTAAAGGCTTTTTGACACCATTTTATCTTACTTTTTTTCAATGCGTCTTTAGTTAATTGTTTGTTAAGCAATTGTTAATTCTGTGTTAAGTTTTTTAACATAGAATTAACCAAAACTTTACAACAAATAACCGACATTTCTACTATAACATTTTACAGTGGTCATTTCTACATACTTTTTTACTTTCCACATTTTGCTTATTTTCCACCAGGCATGGGTCTAAATGTACAATGACATCCTCTAGGTGCTTTATTTTTCCCTTAATAATTTCTTCTATCTTGTCTGAAATATCATGGCCTTTATGGATTTCCATATAGGGATCAACACAAATCTTCACATCAACAAATACTACCGACCCGTGCTTTCTTGTTCTAATGTCATTAATGTGGTGAATCTCTCCCAAAGACATGATTGATTTTTTTATACTTTCAAGTTCCGTCTCATTAATGGAAACATCTATCAATCCATGAAAACTTTCAATAAGAATCTCTACACCCACCTTGATAACAATCAATGAAACAACAATTCCCATAATCGAGTCCAGTCGCATCCAGCCTAAGTAAGCTCCAATTAACCCCATTAGTGCAGCTATTGAGGACAAAGCATCAGACCGATGATGCCAAGCATCTGCCCTTAAAGCATCACTATTAATATCATTTGCAATCTTAATAGTAATCTGGTACTGAAATTCCTTCAAAATAATCGAAGCTATTGCTGCGATGTAAGCAAATGCTCCAACTTGAACTACCTCTTTATTTATTAGTGCCCAAAAAGAACTAACGCCAGTATTAAATCCTACTATCAATAAAACAATTGCTAATAGAAATGTGACTACTGTTTCAATTTTCTCATGACCATAAGGATGTTTCTCATCCCTGGGTTTCTTTGCCATATACATTGCCACCAATACTCCGATAGTCGTAATTACATCAGAGCCAGAATGAATTCCATCGGCAATCAGTCCCTTACTATTTGATAATAGTCCTGCCCCCACTTTCATTACTACCAAAACTAAGTTAATCAGTATCGTCATGATAAGTACTTTATTTAATTTTTTATTTACTGTTATCTGATTTTGATTTACAGACATATAAACGCCCCCATTTTTCAATTGATATTATAATTCCCATTATATGTTGGTATTTATGTTTTGTAAACTCTTATTTTTTCAATGTTTATCTAATTATTTGTTATGATTAATTATATCAATTGATAATATTAATTAACTTCAGTGTTGTAGTGGATAATATATTACACATTAAGCTTCTGCTCATCCCTCTTATAAACATTAGAAACATCCTTTTTATTTAAAAATTTCCTTTTCAGGATATACTTTTATTTTATTTTGTGGTATATTAAATATGAATTTTCGTAATTATAAAAAGAAATGAATTTTAAGGAGGCGAATATACATGTTTCAAAAAGTAGTAGAAATTATCGCTGATCAATTAGGTCTTGATGATGTGGAGTCTATCGAAAGAACAACTTCTTTAATGAATGACTTAGAAGCTGATTCGTTAGACGCTGTAGAAATCATCATGGCGATTGAAGATGAGTTTGGAGTAGAAATTCCAGACGAAGAAGCTGAAAACTTTAAAAACATTGGTGACATTGTAGATTACGTAGAAAGCCATAAATAAGAAAAGGTACTGCAAAAGCAGTACTTTTTTTATCTTATAATTTACTTAAAAACTACTAAACTACTAATATTTTTAGTTTGACGAGTAACCAAATTAGAAAAATTTTCATACCTTATAAGAGAAAGCATTATTTTTCAATATAAGTAAGGAGGTTTTTCTGTGAAAACAAATAAAAATACTTATCACAACTATCCCGAAGAACATCCTGGTAACCCATACCATACCATGCCTCAAATGCTTGATATGAGTATGATGCCACCAGGTTATGGTTGTATGCCCAATATGGGGACTATGCCCCCCTGTTACGGTTCTATGCCTGATATGAATATGATGCCCCCTTGTTATGGAGTAATGCCAGACATGGGCATGATGCCAAACATGGGTATGATGCCAAACATGGGCATGATGCCAGACATGGGTATGATGCCAAACATGGGTATGATGCCAGACATGGGTATGATGCCAGACATGGGTATGATGCCAAACATGGGTATGATGCCAAACATGGGTATGATGCCAAACATGGGTATGATGCCAAACATGGGTATGATGCCAGACATGGGTATGATGCCAAACATGGGTATGATGCCAAACATGGGTATGATGCCAGACATGGGTATGATGCCTTGTCCAATGCCACTTCCTATGCCAGAGAATGTGGATCATCCCCACTTAGAAGAGCATATGAAAAAAATGTACTACATGCATATGTATATGGCTTATTTGAATAAAGCTGAAGCCTACAGACACAAAATGATGTATTATGATTATGAAGAACACCAACAGGGAGAGCATCAACATGATGACTCCCATGACCATGGTGGCTGCTAAGTTAGTTTTCTAGACTATACATAAAATAGGTCAAGATTACCCTGACCTATTTTATCGTTTTTGTAAAAATTCAAGGAACAAGAAAGACCAGCGGTCGTCGCGTATATGTAATACGTGAGAATGCTGGTCTTTTGCAGTGACGATGAAGATGATTGCTTTTCAACAGACTAGCTATGATATTTTTACATCCTGCACATACACATTCACCTTATCCACATCTATATCCGTCATATTCTCTATCGATTGCTTTACCTTTTCCTGTACTGTCTTCATTAACTCTGGTATAACAATACCGTACTCTACTACGACAGAGATATTGATTTCAAGCAATTTTTCCTCATTATCAATTTTAACTGCCTTTTTGCTATTATTTTTCCGACTAAAGGCTTCGGTAAATCCTTTGGATAAGCCACTACTAAAGGACACGATTCCCTTTACCTCTTCAATTGCTTTTTGGGTAATTACCATAATAACATCATTCGATATTTTGATATTACCTTGTTCCGCTGATAACTCCATTGCATTTTTCGCCATTTAGTTTCCTCCTCTAAAGCTATTTTATCTATTCTTCTTATTTCACCCTCCACAAACAGGGCTACAAGTGCCTCCACAGGATTTGATTCCTTCTTTTGTAACCTCTTTAAAATCAGCTCCAAAGTCAACATCTATTACTAAAAAAATTTGTTCTCCATCTTCATCAAAAAATACCACTTCACAGTCTTTGCAATCACAGGCATAATAAACACCTGCTACGACAAGTTCTTTGAGTTCTTCCTTTACTACCATTTTAACCGCTGGATAGCTAATAGAATGGGCTTTATCATGACATAGGGGACACCTCTTCATAATTTCCTTAATATTATTTTTATTTTTACAGCCGCATCCTGCCATTTTTCTAACCCCCTTTTTTTGTATCTGACTAATCTAGGTTATCCCCAAATTAATTAACTTCTAATATATTTATTCACATTTTCTATTTTAGTGTGGGTAAAGAAACAACAAAATCATAGAAGGTCTTATAATTTCCCCTATGGTCTACATTGCTAACATCGTCTTTTCTAGCAATCATGTAATCCTCTATCAAATAAGTTGTTAGTCCAATTTTTTTAGAGATCATATCCTCTTCTAAATCATTCCCCACCATCATACATTCCTTTGGGGTTTTACCGATTGTTTCTAAAATCTCTTGAAAGTAGGCTGGATTTGGCTTACAAAAATGCATATTTTCGAAGGAAGTAATTAGTTTAAAATCTTCTTTATTTACTCCTGCCCACTGTATTCTTTGAATAACTGCACTCCTTGGGAAAATAGGATTGGTAGCCACCACCATCTCATATCCCTTTTCCTTCAAGAGGAGGACAGCTTTAATCATCAACTCGCTTTGGGTTGTAATATCTTTTATTTGTCTAAAGTCATTTTCATAAAATTCATCAAACATTGATACAAGTAAATCTCTTGGGTGATTTGTTCTAGTAAAAAAATCTTCAAAAAATGCTTCCTTGTTTGTTTTAGTAGAATCCATATTACCAACTGCATATTTAGTAGATGCCCAAATAAGCTCTGTTAGTTCTTTACCAGCAAAATAATCTTTGAACTTGATACTGAGTCCATTGAAATACTTCCTTAAGAAAGCATCTGTATCCAAGGGAAGTAATGTCCCATCTAAGTCAAACAAAATCGTATTAATCATTTTGTCCCTCCTGAAGCCTTTTTTCTTATTATCATATCATAAAATTGAATTAAATAGAAAGTTCCAAGGTAAGAAAATAGCCCTAAAACCTCTTAGAAGAGATTATAGGACTATGACTGATGTGTGTTTAAATTTTACTGACTTAAATATTAATTACTATTGTTGTATTCTTTAATTCATTTTTTCACACACTTGATGGGGACTAATCTGTTGGATATACCAGGTTACATTCTATTGTTTCAACCTACAAACTCACTCCTGGCTTCTCTTCGTACTTCATATCCACAATCTTATTATTTTCTCCAAGGATGACTACCTTTGGTTTGAATGTTTCAGCCTCCTTGGCATCAATCATACAGTAGGCAATGATGATTACTTGGTCCCCTGGCTGTACCAATCTAGCTGCTGCTCCATTTAAACAAACCACCCCACTGCCTCTTTCTCCCTTGATCACATAGGTTTCAAATCTAGCCCCGTTGTTGTTGTTGACGATTTGAACCTTTTCATTGGGGTAGATATTAGAAGCCTCTAAAAGCTCCTCGTCTATGGTGATACTACCAACATAATTCAAATCTGCTTGGGTCACTGTCGCCCTATGAAGTTTGGATTTAAAAAAGGTTAACATCATTTTATTTACGCCTCCATTATTATATTATCAATCAGTCTTACATTACCCACCTTAGCGGCTAGGGCAATCAATACTCTACCCTTGATGACATCTATTTCTTCAAGATTTGTAAAATCAACTATCTTAATATAATCCACTGCCACTGCTGATTCTTCAGCAATTTTGTTTTCTATTGCCCTTTGAATTTCCTTTGCCTCCACATTACCTGCTTGAATCATCTCCTTCGCCTTCATTAGACTTTGAGACAAGATTAGTGCAGATTGCCGGTCAATTGGGCTTAGGTTAACATTCCGGGAACTCATGGCTAAGCCATCTGCTTCCCTTACGATAGGACAAGGTACAATCTCCACATCCATATTGAGCTCCCTTACCATCTTTTCAATCACCGCCACCTGTTGAGCATCCTTTAAGCCAAAGTACGCCCTGTGGGGAGCTACAATTTGAAATAGCTTGTTTACAACTGTTGTTACCCCTCTAAAGTGCCCCGGTCGTGAGGCGCCACACAGCTTGTCAGTAATTCCAAATACCTCCACATAAGTTTGGTAGCCATTTGGATACATCTCCGCCACCGTTGGATGGAAGATATATTCTGCCCCTGCCTCCTCCGATAGCATTTGATCCCTTTCTAAATCCCTAGGGTATACATCGTAGTCTTCATTTACCCCAAATTGAGTAGGATTAACAAAAATACTAACCACAACAATATCATTTTCTTCCTTAGCCCATTTCACTAGGGAGGTATGACCCTCATGCAGATATCCCATTGTTGGGACAAAGCCGACTGTTTTCCCTTGGGCTTTTTTAGATTTAATTATTCCCTTCATTTCATGGATAGTAGTAATGATTTTAATCATCTTCAGCTACCTCCTAGTATAATTTTTTCAAGGTTTCTTCATCAATGGCGAAGGTATGCTTAGCCTCTGGAAAAACCCCTTCTTGAATTTCTTTACCATAGGCCGCCACTGCTTCTTTAACAATCGAACCAATATCTGTATATTTCTTTACAAATTTGGGAGTAAAATCACTGTACATTCCCAGCATATCTTGGGTCACCAGTACTTGCCCATCACAGTATTTACCTGCACCTATTCCGATTGTTGGTATATCAATGGATTCAGTAATCAACTTTGCTAGTTTTTCTGGGACGCATTCTAGTACAATGGCAAATACGCCAGCCTCCTGTAATAATTTTGCATCTTCAATCATCTTCTTTGCTTGAGCTTCGTTTTTACCCTGCACCTTAAATCCACCCAGCATATTTACCGACTGAGGGGTTAACCCTAAATGTCCCATTACTGGGATTTGTGCCTTTACTAAAGCCTCCACCTTATCCAAAACCTCTCTGCCCCCCTCCAACTTAACTGCATGGGCATTTCCTTCTTGAATTAATCGACCTGCATTTTTAATGGTTTCCTCTACACTGACATGATAAGATAGGAAGGGCATATCTCCGATTACTAAAGCCCTCTTGGCTCCCCTTGCAACCGCCCTTGTATGATGAATCATGTCCTCTAGAGTCACCTGTAGGGTGTTCTCATAACCTAATACCACCATACCCAGGGAATCCCCCACTAAAATACTATCTACCCCTGCCTCATCCAACAGCTTTGCAGTAGAATAATCATAGGCTGTTAGCATAGAGATTTTATGCCCCTCTCCTTTTGCTTTATTAAAAGATGCCGTTGTGAACTTACTCATATTAAATTCCTTCCTTCCATATTTGATTTAGAGCGTCTATATTTTCTTGTTTTTTAAGCTTTTTAATTTCCGCCAACCGAGTGGTTTCTTCTCCTAGAATCCTATAAAGTTCAATTAATTGGGGGGCTTTTTCCTCCATCCCCTTTAGATGATTTTTTATGGTATTGACATCACCACGGGCAATGGGCCCCGTTAAAGCCTCAGCTGTTCCTAAATTCTTTATATTATTCAAACTCCCCTGAATTAAGGGGAATAAAGCTTCAAATCCCTTTTGCCGTTGGATCCCTGCTGCTTCAAATAAGCTTAATCCTAAATCCATCAAAGTTACTAAATAGTTGGAAACGACACAGGCTGCTGAATGGTACAGGGCTTTATCCTCTCCCTTGAGGATAAAATATTCATTTCCACAGGTGTCCAAAAGCTCCGTCAGTTCCATTAGCTTTTCCTCATCCCCCTCTAAACTAAAAATCGTCTTCTCTAAGTCCTCCGTTGCTGTAGTAACACTGGCAAATGCCTGTAGGGGATGAAGGGAATATAAATAGCTTTTCCGATGCCGTTGTTGGATTTTTATGAGGATTTTAGAGCTATGGGCCCCACTCATATGGACAAAAATCTTTGATTCTTGTGTTTCATTTAGATTACCGATTTCGTTGGCGACATCAGAGATTATGTCATCGGGGGTGGTGATGAAAATAACGGTGGCAACCTTCACCAATTCTTCTATAGTAGGAAATATTTCTCCGCCTACATAAGCTACTGCTTCTTGAGCTGATTCAATACTTTTGCTGAAATACCCTATGACAGGAATCCCCTTCATCTCCAGATACTTTCCAAAGCTTTTACCAACCTTTCCAGCTCCAATAAAACCTATTTTCATTTAATTCCCCCTTCATCTCTGCCCCAACCATCAACTCCAAAAATATATAAAAGCCTTGTACTAGGACTTTTTAGGTAAAAAGACATAGAACAAGGCAAAAAACCCTTCTTCACAAGAAAGGTGGAAATACTTAGTCGTCTTATTCTTCCGTCTCGGTCCTAAAAGGCTCAGAGCAGAATATGATTATTTAAATTTTAATTTTATAACAAAAATCCTACAAGGTATCGTACCCAAAGGGTTACCATCCTTAAACTAGTTTAACATAGGATTTTTTTAAAAACAAGAAATTATTTAAGCCACCTTAGCCTGAGGAAGTACATCCTCAGTAGGCTGATCCAATTTTCTAAAGGTAAAGTAATAGTAAATAGCTGAAGTTCCATAAAGGGCACCTGCCAAATAGAAAATCCACTCATACCCATAATTTTCTATGATTTTCCCACTTAATCGACCACAGACAGCCCATCCGATTTGTACCACTGTTTGGTTTAAACTATTGGTTAGTCCCTTCAATTTTTCCGGTACTTCCTCCATCATAATGGTGGAGGTAATCGGTCCACTGGCATTCATAATGGCTTGGCGGATTAAGAAGGCTATTATTGCCAACCATAAAAACTTGGTATCCCCCAACATCACCATAAAGGGAATGGATAACCCTTGAAGAATAAATACCGTCTTTACCCGCCCTATCTTATTGGCTACATAGGGACCCATCATTACGGCAAAAATTGTTGTCGCCTGACCCATAGACATAATAATGCCTATTTTATCACTGGGTAGAGAAAATTGATTCTCAAAATAGACATTGGAGAAGGGAACAAATAGTCCAGCTCCAAAGCCCACCAATCCACTGGCTATGATAAACCTAGTCATAATGGCCCAGTTTTCTCTAGAGGTAATGTTTTCAACAAATACTTTGAAATCACTTGTGTTTTCAACACTTACTTCTTGGATTCTTTGTAATGGAATTACCGCCACCAAACTGGCAACTGTTGATATTAAAAGAGTAACCCGCTGACTCCAGGCTACGGTGAATATACCAGTGTCAAAAAGCATCATTGGAAGACTTCCACCAATAATATTCCCCACCATGGATGAAAAAACCATTAAGGCAAAGTTAATACTAAATACCCTCATTCTATTTTTCTTTGTGGTATTCTCCATTAGGAACGGAGCATTAGATACCATAAAAAAGGAATTAAAGGTGCCTAACAAAAAGCTAAAGGTCAATAGCTGTGTACTATCTAGTACAAGCACCCTAAGCATCTGACTAAAGGCAGCAAAAAAAATACCAATCATCATGGTTTTTTTACGCCCTATTCGGTCACTTAAGAATCCAACAGGTACCAAAAATATTGCACTGGCTAGGGCTGACATAGAAATCATTTCCCCCATAAATGCTTTATTAAAGCCAATTTCCTGTAGATAGAGATTATACAGGGTTGAAAACATTCCCATACCTATATTGTTTAGTAGAATTGCTATAAAGATCATTTTAATATTTTTAGGTATTTCATCTACAGTTTGCCGCCATTTTTGAGTAATAGGATTCATAGTATAGTCTCTCCTTTTGAATATTTCGGATCACTAAATACTTATATTTTAAGAATAAACGTAATTTTTGATAAAGTCAATACTATCTGTAAAATATAATTAAATACATATCATATATCTAAGTAAAGAGAAATCTACTTTTTTAAATACAAATCTTTACACTATCTACAGTAGCTGATATTATAATATAAGGAGTTACTTTAGATAGTATTTTACTGACTAAGATTTGGACTTATATTATCATCTTATATTTGATTTTATTTTATGATTTCGGCATTTTTTACTAAGAAGGAGTTGATTGAAATGTCAAATATTCAAATTGTCACCGATAGTACTGCCTACATAGACAAAGCCTTTGCAGAAGCCAATAACATAGCAATAGTACCTTTATCTGTGAATTTTCAAGGGGTTATATCTGACGAACCTTGTCCCGGTGAATTTAAAGAGTTTTTTAATCGTTTAGTAGAATCCTCCGATTTCCCTACTACGTCCCAGCCACCTGTGGGTATGTTCGCCAGTGTATATGAAAAAGCTCTAGCAGAGGGTAAAGAAGTCATCGCCATCACCCTATCCTCGAAGCTCAGTGGAACCTATAATAGTGCCTATACCGCAGCTACTTTAGTGGATGCAGATCAGATTTCCGTGATTGATTCTTTAGCAGCAGCGGCAAATATCAGGGTGTTGGTGGAAATGGCATTGCAACTTGTTGAAGAAGGTTTTTCTCGTCAAGAAATCGTTGAAAAAATTCAAAACCAAAAACACAGAATGGGAATCGCCCTTACTGTCGGTACACTAGAATATCTCAAGCGGGGTGGCCGTTTATCTAATTTTGGTGCCATCATTGGCTCTTTATTAAACATCAAGCCTATTATTGCCCTTAAAGATGGTAAATTAGAAGCTATTGATAAAGTTCGAGGAAGAAGGAAATCCCTAGAACGATTAATTGCGGATGTCCACGGGGATTCTAATATCATTAACATCTGCCATATTTTTTGCCTAGAGGAGGCTCAAGAACTAAAGGCCCTTTTAGAGGAACGTTTCCCCAACGCAAAGGTTGGTATTGAAGAGCTGGGACCTGTAATTGGAGCTCATCTTGGTCCAATGGCTTTAGGTGTTGCTTATAAGTATTAATCTAATTTTTAAACCCCCTTTGCTTCTAAGCTAGTTGAAGGGGGTTTCTTAGTTGATTTATAAATATAGTTGTTGTATTTAATAAAATGGTCTATACTAAGACTGTATTTATAATTTAAGGAGGGTCTAAATGTTCCAAACACTACTAAACAAGACAAAAAAAACTTTAGTATTATCGATTTCTAGTATTTTATTGCTATCAATCCTTGCCGTGATTTATAGCTTAATTAAGCAAGGAGCCATGTTGAAGAATGTCTTTAACTTTAATTATGTAATTGCTTGCATCATTGTAGTATATGGACTACTTTCCTTTTTTGTTCCCATTAACCTCAAAAAAAGTAATCGCCTAGTTGATCATTCCAACTATGCCCAAGTTCATCGGGAAGAGAAGGAAGACAAGCTTACTGGTGCGATGGAAAGTCTTTGGTGGGGTATTTCAAACATATTGCTTGTGGGAATCATTGAAGTGATTTTACGGAGTTTGTAAAGGATGGGTTTATCAATATAAACTTAAAATTGTTAATAAATCGTAACTATTATTTGAATAATATTTAAAGAAGATTCTGTTATTTTTAACCCTTTTCATTGTTTAATATTGTAAAATATAGAGTATAATGATAGCTAGTAATATCTAAACTAGGGGGAGACATCATGACCACGTTACAAGCGATTATACGTCTATATGAAATTAAAGAAGCTATAGAAGACAGTAAATTAAAATGGGACTACCTCGAGCCCCTGTCTAAAGAATTTCAATTAATTAAATCCTCATTGCTTCATTCAAATTTTGCCTTTGATAAGGTGAAGGGTTTAATTGGTGAGGTGGAAAATAAGATGAACATGCAACAATAGTTCACCTTATTCCACCACAGCAATTAATTTACAGATTTTCTTTCCCGCCTTTACAAACTTCTCCTCATATTCCGTCATGACATTATCCATCGGCGGATTCTTGTGTAAATCATAGGTTATTTCTTTTAATTTTAATCCCTGCATTTGCTTAAATTCTTCTACTGAAAAATTAAAAAGCTCTAAGCCATCTGTTTTAAAATGAATCTCTCCCTTTTCACTTAAAATTACTTTATATTGTTCTAAAAATGAATGATGGGTTAGTCTTCTTTTATAATGCCTTGCCTTAGGCCATGGATCACTGAAATTTAAGTAAATCCTCTGAATTTTATTAGCTTCAAAGATCTCTTCCAAACCCTCTGCCCTTTGATGGAGAACCTTTATATTAGTTAGAGATGTTTCTTCTAGGCTTTTACACACCTTCCAAAGTAGCTCCTTAGATTTTTCAATTCCTATAAAATTAACTTTAGGATTTCTTTCGGCTAAAATTGTTAAAAATTGCCCTTTACCCATCCCTATTTCTAAATGTAAAGGATGTTGATCTGGAAAAATCTCCTTTACCTTCAGCTTTTTATTTTGCTGGCATTCTACAAAATATTTACTATCCTTTAGCAATCCATCTACTCCTGGTATATTTCGTACTCTCATTTTTTCATCTCCTATGTTAATTTATCGAATTATACTATATCATCTTGACACCATTATATCTACTATCATTATCGATTATCCTTTAAACAATTCGTACTCCATTAACCCCATCTACCTTACTCATTATATAGAGGAGATCCTCCTGTTGAAAAGGTTTGATTCCTTTACATTCCAAGGTTAAAACCCCTAATTCACTATCTTCGGAATCTAAGTCTAAAGAAATTTCAATTATTGAAATTAAATTCTCTCCTAAAACATCTGCTACCCTACCTATTTGTCCCGGTTTATTATCCAAATCCAATTGTAGAGTAAAAAGGTTTCGTTTATCAGGAATCATACGTTCAACCCTTGGGAATATCTTCAATGCAATTAATACGATGGCTGTAGTAATATACGCCCCAGTATAAAAGCCTGCTCCCAAAGCTAATCCAATACATGCAATCCCCCATAAACTGGCAGCTGTTGTTAATCCTTTTATTCCACCGCCATCTTTTATAATGGTCCCTGCTCCCAAGAATCCTATACCACTAATTACCTGAGCACCCAATCGAGCAGGGTCAAGCGTTGTATAATGTCGATGGGTTTCAAACATAAAAATAGAAATCAACATTACTAAAGTTGAACCGCTACATACTAAAATATGAGTTCTAAAGCCAGCTGCTCTTCTGATACTCTCTCTTTCCAATCCCACTAATCCGCCTAAAACAGTTGCCGAAATCAACCTTAGCAAAATTTGTGTTGTACTCAGCATAACCTCGCCCCACTTCTTCAAAATTTTTTAAAACTAGCATTAATACTAATTATATATTATAATCAACGAAAATGTTCATGAAAGCTGTATATTTTAATGATTTTTTCTTTAATTTAGGTTACAATATTACAAAGGCTTTTTTTAGGGGGAGGTAAAAATGAGTTTTATTTCTACAGGGACCTTTTTGTTATTAGAGTGGTTCAAGACATTCGTAATATTTTCAATTATAGATCGAATATTCATTAAAAGAAAACTGAATACAATTTTAAAAAACCACGATACATATATATCCTCTTTAGTAGTTGCAGCGTTTTTACTAATCCTACGGACGCAAGAACTATCCATTGGTTTATTTTTAGTATGGTCTTTAGTTGTGTTGGTTATTTATACAATCATCCGACTACTGTTTAGAGTATTAATTGAATCCTAGCTTTGTTAGTCTAATCCTACTAATCCTACCATTACTTACCCTCATATTTTTCTGTAGTCTGCTAAAAATATTAGTAGCCGAAAGTTTTAAAATCATATTAAAACTGCGGGGGAACCAATTAATAAGGGGTGAATCGTCTATCGACGAGGACTATTCCTAGGTCCAATCCGACAGCTAACCTCGTAGGCTTATAGGGAGGAACAAACTATGAAAAAAACATTGATTACCTTATCATTAATTTTATTTTTATCAGCACCAGCTTTACTAGATGTCAATGCTTATAAATACGATCCAAACTTATTAAAGGCAGAGGACACAGTTATTATCTCTCCTTCCCTCAGGCACAATTAATACAAACACCACTATTCAGTATCAAGACATCCACTATTTAGCTAAAATTATTCACGCTGAAGCTAGGGGTGAAACCTTTGATGGAATGGTGGCGGTGGGGGCAGTAGTCTTAAACAGAGTAAGGGATTCACATTTCCCCGATACAATTGAGGGAGTAATTAATCAACCAAAACAGTTTTCATCAGTTGCCGATGGGCAATTTGATTTAGAGCCCGACTCCCTTTCTTACGATGCTGCCTACGAAGCTATTGAAGGAAATGATCCTACAAATGGATGTTTGTATTTCTATAATCCAAATATAGCTACTGTAGCCTGGAGCTTTCAAAGAGAAACGGAGATTGTTATTGGAAACCATCACTTTACAAAATAATATCAAACAAAAAAACAACAAGTCTTAATAGGTTAAGGCTTGTTGTTTTTTGTTTCTTTATGTTTCATCTGTTCCTTCTATAGGTTTTACAAATTCAATGGTTCTTTCCCTTTGTATAGCAGGTATAACAATGTTATCCTCAAATTGTATATTACTACGGATTCCATCACTGCTCATATATTCAAAGATTAATGTTCCATGCTCTACATATCGTTGAAAAGCTCTCGGGTCCCCAATGGCCTGAATTCGATAGGGTGGAGCAATAGGACTCCCATTTACATTGATGTGGCTCCCTGCTAGAGTGACCTCACTTCTACCCGTAATTCGATAATTGTTGATGGCTAAGATTTCGGCATTAAAAAATCTTAATTCATTAATCAGTATAAGGAGATACTTTTTATTCTCCACGGCATTGGCAATGTTTTCCCCCCCAAATCCCTCTAGGGTGATGGTAATTCCAGGCCCCTCTGCACCCCGGTGACCTGCCTTCAATTGGTAATAATTCACATCTTCCTTCAGATTTTTAAGAATTAAATTATCACCAGCAATCTCTTGTTCATAGGTCTCTATAGCGCTTCTTAGTTCTTTAATACGTTCTCTCATTTGTTTATTTGAATTTTTTAAGTCAGTAATTTCCTGAACCTCCATGTCTTTTTTGGGTGAAAAACTTAAATTGTCGTAATTCATCCTAACATCAGAATCAAGGTGTATACCAACAGCTATCCCAAAGATAAATAGTATAATTACTAATAATATTGTATTAGAATAAGCCCTTTTCAATTTTACCACCCTTTTGCATATCCGTTTATTTTAATTTTTTATATCATCCTATAATAAAAATCATACCTTCAAATCAAAGAATAGTCAATGAAATAATAAAGTCCAGCATAGGCAGATCAACTTAATTAGCTAAGTGCTGGACTTTTATTTAATATGGTAACTCAATTTGCAAAATCAGATTAAGACTTGCCTAGATTTGTTAAAGATTTTTCTGCTTCTTCCACCATTTTTTTAACCATATTTCCACCTACATAACCTGCATTAGTCTGATTTTCTAAGCCTAATTCCCTCGCTACTTCCTCTTTAAAGGATTGCAGCGCTTTCCTTGCTTCTGGGACTACAGGATTCTTTCTTCTTGTTGTCATCATCATCACCTCTAATATAGTATTAGAAAAAATGATAAATTTATTTACTCAATAATCCCACCTTATCTCTAACATCCTTCATTGTGTTTTCTGCAATCTCAGCAGCTCTTTCTGCCCCTCTTTTATAAATAGACTCAACAAAGTCCATATTGTTGGCATACTCATCGTAACGCTGTTTAAAGGGTCTTAAGGCTTCAATGACAACCTCTGCTAAATCTTTCTTGAAGGCACCGTAACCTTTCCCCTCGTATCTTGCTACAACTTCTTCTATTGAGATATTTGCTACCGCTGAATAAATGGTAATAAGATTCTTGATTCCCGGTTGGTCATCTGAATAAGCCACAACATTGACACTATCGGTAACAGATCTCTTAATTTTCTTTAAAATCACACCTTCAGAATCCATTAGGAAAATCGTTCCGTTGACATTTTCATCGGATTTAGACATCTTCTTATCTGGCTCCTGTAGGCTCATGATTCTAGCCCCTACCTTTGGTATATGATGTTCCGGTACTTTAAAGGTATCCCCATAAACCTGATTAAATCGTAGGGCGATATCTCTTGAAAGCTCCAGATGCTGCTTTTGATCCTCCCCTACCGGAACTACATCCGTTTGATACAGCAGAATATCCGCTGCCTGTAGCACAGGATAAGTGTATAATCCCGAGTTAATATTATCCTTATGCCGTTGGGATTTTTCTTTAAATTGGGTCATTCGATTAAGCTCCCCCATATAGGTGTAACAGTTTAGAATCCAAGATAACTCTGCATGCTGTGGTACATGGGATTGAAAGAAGATGATGTTTTTTTGTGGGTCTAATCCACTGGCCAAATATTGAATTAAAAAAGATGTACAGATTTTTCTAAACTCATCAGGATTCTGTCGAACAGTCAATGAATGGAGATCAACGATTGAATATAGACATTGATAATCCTTTTCTAGGGCCTTCCAATTTTGTATAGCTCCTATATAGTTACCAAGGGTTAAACTTCCTGTTGGTTGTGCTCCACTAAAAATCGTTTTCTGCTGTTCCATTTTCTTCACCTTCCTTTAATTTTTTAACTAATACAATTCTTCTTTTCCTCGCATACTCAATGATTGTCTAGAATGAGTAAAAAAAAATAAAAACCCCTCATCCCTATCAATATAGAGACGAAGAGTTATCTCCGCGGTACCACTCTAAGTTGTGCATTGCACCTCTTTGCAGTTGAATTTCATCAACCAATCCCATTAACGGAGGAATCACCGTCACAGCCTACTACTATTTCAGCTAGCACTCATAAGCCCATTCAAAATAGCCTTTGGGTCGATCTTCCACCATCATCGACTCGCTTATCCAAGTAACTATATCTACTTTCCTTAATCATCGCTTTGAATTACCTATTTAATTATATGAATTATAATTGATATCTTTATTTCTGTCAAGGAAATTATGACCCTATATTCGAAAAATTATGCAAAATCTCCTATGCCTATTCCTTACAAAAAAGCAATATTTTTTATTGATTAATAACTAAGGGATTATGGTAGTAATATAGAAGTATAGGAATTTTAATTACAAAATCCATTTTTATAAAGAACCCTACGCTTTCTTGTATAAAATGCTTCTGTATTAATAAAAATATGGTATAAAAAAAAGCTTACCTAAATTTGATTAACGTTAGGAAGTTCGGGTTTTATGCTAGATAATCATTAATATGATTCCTAAATTTACTGAATAGGGAGTGAATAAATTGAATAAAAGTATGTCCCTTTTAATCGGTGGTATACAGGGGGAAGGAGTTATCAGTACAGGTGTCAGTTTGATGAAGGCTCTTTCGTCACTAGGTTACTACGTTTATGAGAAACGAGATTTTTCTTCAAGAATTAAAGGTGGTAACAGTGCCATTACCATCCACGCAGGTATTGAAAAAAAGCTATGGGTAGAGGATCAAGTTAAAGTCATCATTGCTTTAGACGATGATACTGTTAAAAAATATTATCATCTATTGTCAAGTGATGGAATTATTTTCTATGACGCTGCCCTTACATTAGATTTCCAATTACCTGAAAAAATTAAGTTAATTCCCCTCCCCATTACCGAAATTGCAAAGGCTTCTGGAGCAACTTTAATGAAGAACACTTCTGCAATGGGCTTCATCAGTGCATTATTAGGTATTACTGCGGATAACGTTACCTCAGCAATTAAAAATAAATACAAGCACAAAGGTGAGGAAATCATAAACAAAAATATAACAGTATTGAAAAATGTATTTCAGTATGCTCAAGAAAACCTTAAAGAATATCAAACATTAAAATTAACCCCTGCCAATAAAATATCTCGCCCTTTAATGATGGGCAATGATGCCATTAGTCTAGGGGCATTGGCAGCAGGCTGTCGTTTTATCGCTTCATATCCCATTACACCTGCTTCAGAAGTAATGGAAAACCTAAGTAAACTTCTACCTAAACATGGAGGAGTAGCTTTACAAGTGGAGGATGAAATCGCTGCTGTCAATATGATTATCGGTGCCTCCTATGGGGGTACAAGAAGTATGACTGCCACTTCTGGCCCAGGCCTTTCTTTAATGATGGAGGGAATTGGCTTAGCCGGTATGACGGAGACACCCATCGTCATAGTAGATGCCCAAAGGTCAGGTCCAAGTACTGGACTCCCAACGAAGCACGAGCAAAGTGACTTAATAGGATTATACTTTGGTGGCCATGGAGAATACCCTAGTATTATCTTGACACCAACATCTGTAGAAGATTGCTTTTATGCCACCATGAGGGCCTTTAACTTAGCGGAGGAATATCAATGTCCTGTTTTCTTATTATCAGATTTATCCATGTCCCTTTCCCATCAAACAATTGATGAGTTGGAACCCCACAGGATTCAAATTAATCGTGGGAAGCTTTATCAACCCAATACAGGACAAGAGGAATACAAACGTTATCAATTAACAGAGGATGATATTTCTCCTAGGGCCTTACCTGGTACTGCTGGAGGTCTACATCATACTACTGGCCTAGAACACAATGAGTTGGGTTTTCCCAATGACCAACCAGGTAATCGTAGAAACATGATGGATAAAAGAATGAAGAAGACAGCTCCCCTACAGGAAAATGAAGAAATCATCATTCATAGTCATCAAAGGGATGTCCTGTTTCTATCCTTTGGCTCCACCTATGGGGTAATTAAAGGGGCTATGGAGATTGCTGAGGAGCCTTTGGACTATGGTTATATCCAGATGATTAAGCCTCTGCCTACCCAACAGTTGAAAAGAATCCTTGAAAAATATAAGCATGTTGTGATTGTGGAAAACAATTACTCACAGCAATTGGCTACAATCATTAAGAGTGAATTGGGCTATCACGAGAAAATCCATAGTCTAACAAAGTATGATGGTACTCCCTTCACCTTAAATGAGATTATTACAGAGATGGGAGGATGGATTTAATGACTAATATAAAGGATTATGACAACAATATTACACCGAACTGGTGCCCAGGCTGCGGACATTTTTCCATCCAAAGGGCATTGCAGGTGGTGGCTTCAAGACTAGAAATTCCAAATGAAAAGATGATGGTTGTTTCAGGAATTGGATGCTCAGGCCGTATTTCGGGCTATATGAATACCTACAGTTTTCATGGAATTCACGGTCGATCCCTCCCTATCGCTCAGGGGATAAAGGCCTCCAACAAGGATTTAACAGTTATTGCCGCCGGTGGAGACGGGGACGGATTTGCGATAGGACTTAGCCATACCCTTCATGCCATTCGTCGAAATATGAATGTCACCTATATTGTATTAAATAATCAAATATACGGTTTGACAAAGGGGCATACTTCTCCCTTGAGTGAAGTTGGATTCCAAACAAAGAGTACCCCTACAGGATCTTTAGAGAATCCTATTCGTCCGGGAATTGTTGCTTTATCAAATGGAATTACCTTCTTAGGCCAAGGCTTCTCGGCCTACCAAGAGCAGCTCATTGATACGATTGTTAAGGCTGTACAACATGATGGCTTCTCTTTGGTCAATGTCTTTAGTCCCTGCGTTACCTACAACAAAATTAATACCTACCAATGGTTCCGTGAGCATCTGGTAAAACTTGATGAGGATGAAGGCTACAACCCACAGGATTACCAAATGGCAATGAATAAGCTCATTGAGACAGATGGTCTGTGTACTGGAATAATCTATCAAAACGAAGGTACTCCATCCCTTTTAGAGCAGCTTCAGCCTAAGGATGCCAGTGCCTTATCAAAGATGGACTTACAACTATCAAAGGATCACTTCAACAGTATAATTAATCAATATCGATAGCATCTAGTTTTTCTTCTAAGATTTCAATGCGATTTTCCAACTCATTGATTTTAGTCAGTAGTACATCCAGCGAGTTTAGCTGATCGCTTTTAGTACCATATCGCTTTAAAAATAGAATCGTTAAAAGAATGGGGATGCCTATTATAGATATAACGATAATCAGATTGATAATTTGATAAAATATACCTCCCATAAGATCAGCTCCTTTTTAAATTTAACATTAATTTATTATAGCATTATGTTTGATTTAAAAATAGCATGAGGGATTATAAACCCCAAATAGCCCTATCTAGAGGGCTATTTTTTTATCTAGGATTTGATTGTTTTATTTGTTATAATCGAGGTATATATAATTTTGTAATAATAGGTAGAATTTTGGAGGGAGTGAATTTTATGAAGGGTACTATCGTGTCGACCTGGTTAAATAGTTTAAGAAGTCTCTTTGGGGATGAAATTGTTAGTCGGGCTGTTCAATCAATCCATTGGAATAAAGAACGTATGATTAGTCCACTGGAGGACATCCCAGATGATGAAATATTTGAAGTCTTCAATTTTATTGCAAAAGAAACAAAGCAATCGCCTAAGGATATCTGGCGAAAAGTTGGACAACAAAATATCAACAGCTTTCAAAAATGGTTTCCTTCCTACTTTGAAAGATACAGCCTAAAGGGCTTTTTGATGATGATGGATGATGTCCATACCCAACTTACTAAAATGATTAAAGGAGCTAACCCCCCTCGACTCTTGGCTAAGGAAGTTGGAGATAAGGAAATTGAAATTACATATATATCAAAACGGGGTCTGTTTGACTACTTTCTTGGACTACTGGAGGGAAGCTCGGCCTACTTTAATGAGAAACTAGATTTCAATGTATTGGAGTCAGGTAAAACAGAGGATAATAGACCATTTATGAAGGTTCACCTCCGTTTTGAAAAGTCACCCGACCGTATCATTAATGCCACCGCCAGTAAGTTTATGGGATTACGAATTTTCCGTAGCATCCCCATAAAGGTTAGTTTATTCCCTACTTTACTATTAGTACTACTCTTAGGGGTATTTAATCGGGATGCTGGTTGGACCATCAATGGCTTACTTTCTATAGCCACCTTTGCCAGTGTTGCTTTAGGTGCTCATATTGTAACTAAGCCCCTTAAACATATTGAAGAAGATCTGATTCAACTAAAGGAACTGGATTTTGCCAGCAAGTCAATCCTCCGTTCCAATGACACTACTGAAGAGATTATCAACCATTTAAATGCTGCTAAAGTGGCTGTTAAAAAGGACTTCTTGTTCCTAAAGGGCGGTACAGATGATATGGACAACTACCTACGGGAATTTTCTCTAATCACAGAAAATATGAGGGAATTATCCGACTCAATTTCTACTGTAGTCCATGAGGTCGCCATGAGTGCCACTAGTCAAGCAATGGAGACTGAAAACGCCGTAGGGATACTGGATCAATATATTACTACCCTCAACCAAATTGTACAAGAGGAAACAGAGGGTAAAGATCGTCTCGAAATGTCAGTTGAACAATTAAAAGGGTCATATCAGTCAATTCAATCAGTTAATCATATGATTAATTCCGTTAAAGAGAACTTTGATAGTGTTAATCAACAGGGTAAGGATTTGTCTCAGCAAGCTTCAAAAATCATGGAAATCAGTTCTACTGTAGAGCAGATTGCAGACCAAACAAACCTTTTAGCCCTAAATGCCGCTATTGAAGCCGCAAGGGCTGGTGAAGCAGGCCGTGGCTTTACTGTTGTAGCAGAGGAAATCAGAAAGTTGGCAGAAAGCTCCAAAGTCTCTGTTCAACATATTAATGATAATCTCCTATACTTCATTGAGCAGATTAACAAATTCGTCCATGAAATTTCTGAACAGCATCATCAATTGGAGAATAGTAATGCAACCCTCCATAAAGTAACTGAAGATAGTGAGGCCTCTACGGCTGAGATCATTGATGTATCCAACGTGATTGTACGATTAATCGGTCAATTATCCTATGAAACAGAGCGTCTAACGGGGGTAGTAGAAAATGTCCATTCCTTGGCAGCTATTGCACAGGAAAACTCTGCTTCTTCTGAAGAAATGAGTGCTTCTGTTACTCAATACTCTGAACAAGTAAAGGATTTAACGGATCATATTACTCAATTTGAAGCATTGATTTCAAACTTTAAGACTGAGTTGAAGAAATATAAGATATAGTGAAAAAAGCCAACCGATCATTGCTAAAATGGTCGGTTGTTTTAAAAAGAATCAGATTAATACCTGATTCTTTTTTTATGTTTTTCTCTTATTTTGCCTATACTAACGTAGGGGTGATTTCCTTTGAGAAGATTATTAATTTTGTTGTTATTATCTATCGTACTTATGTCCACTAGCATTTCATGTAGCCAACGACAGGCTCCGAAATCAGCCATAAAAAATTCCTCCATTTTTAATGAAGCAGAGGTGAAGGCTGTCCTTATTAGTAAAAACAATACAAAGGTCTATTCTGGGGCCAGCCATTACTTACCTATCATTGCAATCCTTAATAAGGGGGATATTGTCAAAGTAATGGGTAGTTATGAGGATTGGTATGGTGTCATTCTAAAGAATAATCAAATAGGCTGTATCCTCAAAGAGATGGCAGTTCCTTATGTAGAGGGTAAAGACCTCAAGGAAAACCTTGTAATTGAAGATGATCTCCTCCCTGAAGAAAAGCAGCTACTGGATCTGGTGAACCAAGAGCGGAAAAAGGCAGATCTAAATCCTTTAGTTGTAGACTTGAGTCTCACCAAACTAGCTCGTTTGAAGTCTCAAGATTTAATTACAAATGAGTATTTCAACCACTACTCCCCTACCTATGGTAGCCCTTTTGAGATGATGAAAAAATTTAATATCTCCTATGTCTTTGCAGGAGAAAATCTAGCTGGGAATAAAACCGTAAAGGGAGCCCATTTTTCCCTAATGGAATCCACCACCCATAGGCAGAACATTCTTCACCCTAGCTTTACCCATGTTGGTATTGGCATGAAGGAGGGTGGGGAGTATGGCAGGATTTTTACGCAGTTGTTTTTGGGAAGATAAAAAGGTTTATGATAAATAGAAAATAATAATGTAACCAAAAAGAGATGTCATTGACATCTCTTTCTATTACTATATTATAGATTGTTAGATTTTTTGATCTATCCTAATAGGCTTTCAATCTTTTCCTTATCAAAGCCTACAACCGTTTCTTCACCAATTTTTACAACTGGAACCGCCATGATTCCCATTTTCATTAACTCTTTTCTAGCAGCTACATCATCTTGAACATTTTTCTCTGAAAAATCAACACCCTTTTCTGAAAGAAACTCTTTCACTGTGTGGCAGTGGGGTCATGTATTGCTTGTGTAAACGATTACTTCCTTATTCATATAAAATTCCTCCTCATATTTGAATGTTTTGATATACTAACACTTTAATAGTGTATGTAATACAAACAATAATCTTACTTGATATATTTTATCATATTTTTCTTTTAAAAGAAAATATATCAAACAAAGACTGTTTATTAACGATCTAATAGCCTTTTCAAAAGCAGATAGATTTAAGAAAAAAATAAAAACATTACTCACTTTCTTCTATGATTGCCTCCACCACTGCTTCTAAGTCCACCTTTCTTTCCCTTCTCCGATTTGGTAGGTCCAGCTCGTTGATATCAGCCCGTGAATCAATATCCCCTATCTTAACAGTAAAACAACCAGCTGCTTTCCCTGCTGTAATGTCTGTATCTCGATCCCCCACCATCCAGCTATTGATTAAATCAATATTATGTTTTTCCGCCAACTCTAAAATCATTCCTGGAGCAGGTTTTCTACATTCACTGGGCTTTTTAAAGTCTGGGCAGTAAATAATCTCTTTAAATTTACAATACCCCTCCAGCAACGCTTCTAAACGGTCATGAATTTTTTTCAGCATTTCATGGGAAAGATGCCCCAGCTCGATGCCCCCTTGATTGGTGACAACAAACAGTTCAAATCCAGCCTCTTTTGCCATTTTTAGTGCCTCTGGTACACCATCATAGAGTATCAGCTCCTCTGGCTTGTTGACATGACGATTGATATTATCATTCAACACCCCATCCCTATCAAAAAAAATTGCCTTTTTCATATCCTATATCATCCTCTTTCTTTAATTTAACAGGTTACACGATCAGAAAAATACTGCCGAAGTCCTTTTCTTATCTCCCGTCTTGAATATAAAGGGTCACCGTATTCCTTCATATTATTATATTGAATCAATTCAATAATGGCATCCATATTGAACTTATTAATTTCACCGACATTATTAAAGAAGTTCCGTTCCTTCTCCAACACCTCCAGATGCTTTATAATATCCTTTTCCATTTCCATATTGCACTCCTCCTTTATTAATCTATTTTGGTTAGTTCCTTAGAAATATATACCTATTTCCAAGGTTTCCTTTTAGCTCTTTTGTAATTTATATCCCATTTTCAAAAACTAAAATTTAATTTTACTTATATATCCGCAATATCAACGAGTGTTTTTATGTTGAGCCTTTTAAGAAGAAAATTAAGCAATTAGGCTTAAATCAGTTAAGATATGCATTTTAAAAGGGATACCCTTATGGGCAGCCCTCTTGATTTTAATGACTTAAAATGATTTAAAGTAAACTATTTATTTCATAAATTTAATGATGCTCTTGATAACCTTCTCAGCTTCCTCTGGAGAAACCTGTTCCTTAAATAAACAGGATTTGGCATGATCTTCTACAATAATCATACCCACCTTCTCAATGGAGGATTTAATAGCTGCAATCTGAACTAATATATCATCACATTGCTTATTTTCTTCCACCATTTTTTCTATTCCTTGTATATGACCTTTTATTGTCCTTAGTCGATTGATGATATCTTTTCTTACGTCCTGCTCTGCCATGTAACTCACTTCCTTTTTAAATTCTCTTTGTTATTATTTTCCCATAAAATTTAAGAGATAACAAATCTCTTGCAGAAATAAAACAGAAATTAAGAGGTAAAAATCAGCACTCTATTCCTAATCTTTCTTGGTTATATTTTGATTAGAATCTGCTTTTTGGGTTTTTTTAGCTTTTTGACCCTTATCAATCAAACCAGTAGCATACCCCATTGGACAAACAGTACACCAGCTTCTTGGTTTAAAAACGACACCCATAAAGATTCCTACAACTGTAGACATTGCCATCATTCTAAAAATAGCATAAGCGGTTTTAGTAAAATCTCCTCCAGCCATCACCAATGAAATTGTAAACATTCCCACCATCCAGACCAACAATGCAACCTTGACAAACTTATTATTAATAAACTTAGGTAGATTGTTATTTAGACTTATCTTCTGCAGAAATTTGCCCAGCATGGATCCCCTTGGACAATATTTTGCACAATGGACCTTTCCTCCGCCCCTTAAGGCAAGAATTACTGGAACCCCCATACAAATCAAACCTAGTATTCCAAAACGTATATCAACAATTGCTAATGAGAAAAATAAGATCATAAATATCCAAGACCATGACATAATTGATTGTTGTTTTTTCATAATATCATTCCCTTCTATATTTTACCCCTCTCCCTATGGGGGGTGTTGTTAATAATATAGTATTCTATGTAAGAGAAAATGTCAAGTATATATTGATGCAAACTCAAAATAAGGCGACGATCCTCTAGCTCTCCCTTTTGATATACTACGTCCCCAATTAACCACTTTTATCAATATCATCAACCCTAAAGATAAAATCAAATCCTGAGGGGTAAAGAGACACAGAATAGCAAAAAATCTAAGAAAAAAACCCTGTCATACGATAAACATGGATATAGTACAACAGGGGTATTCAAGGCAATACTTACTTCTTTTTATATATTTTTTACATTCAATACCCTCATGGCATTGAATACTGCAATTAAGGCTACTCCAACATCAGCAAATACTGCTTCCCACATGGTGGCTAATCCTCCGGCACCTAGGAGCAACACAATTCCCTTCACTCCAAAGGCAAACAGAATATTTTGCCATACAATACGCTTTGTTCTCTTGGCTATTTTGATGGCACTTACTAATTTATAGGGTTCATCCGTCATTAATACAACATCAGCGGCTTCGATGGCGGCATCGGAACCTAATCCCCCCATAGCAACACCGATATCGGCTCTAGCCAACACTGGGGCATCGTTGATACCATCTCCTACGAAAATCATTTTTCCTTTTGGAGACTTTTGTTTATCTAATTCTTCTAATTTCTCAACCTTTTGGTCTGGTAAAAGCTCTGCATATACTTCGTCTAATCCCAGTTGATTACCTACCTTCATTCCCACCTGCTTGTGATCCCCCGTCAACATAACAGTTTTCTTGATGCCAATGGCCTTTAATCCCTTTATGGCCCTCTCCGAATCTTCTTTTATTTCATCAGAGATAATAATTCCCCCTATGAACTTTCTGTCAACTGCAAGGTATACAACCGTTCCAGTGGCTTCCACTGACTGATACTTAATTTTTTCCTTCTCCATTAATCTTATATTACCAGCCAGTATTTCCTTGCCCATTACTTTTACTTTAATTCCATGACCTGATATTTCATCGTAGCTTTCAATCTCTTCTTGATTGATTGTCTTCCCATATGCCTTTAGTATAGATGTGGCAATAGGATGGTTTGAATAGCTTTCCGCATAGGCAGCATACTCCAACAATTGTTCTCTTGAAACATTACTATCGCTCGTGATGATTTCTGTCACCTTGAATATTCCCTTTGTTAATGTTCCCGTTTTATCAAACACTACCATTTCAACGTTTTGAAGGGCTTCTAGATAATTGCCACCCTTTACTAGAATACCATGCTTTGATGCACCACCAATACCTCCGAAGAATCCTAAAGGAATGGATACGACTAACGCACAAGGGCAGGAGACTACTAGGAACACCAATGCCCTATATATCCACTGAGGAAAGGTAGCCCCTTCTATTACCAATGGTGGGATAACTGCTAGGGCAAAGGCAGCAACTACGACAAAAGGTGTATAATATCGGGCGAACTTTGTAATAAAGTTCTCCGTCGGTGCTTTTTTACTGCTGGCGTTTTCAACTAATTCAAGTATTTTCGAGACAGTTGATTCACTAAAGGCTTTACTTACTTTGATGGTTAATAATCCATTTTTATTGATAAATCCTCCTAATACACTACTATCTACTTCAACTTCCCTAGGTACAGATTCACCCGTTAAGGCTGATGTGTCCAACATAGATGTTCCTTCAACTACCACCCCATCTAGTGGAACCTTTTCTCCAGGCTTAACAATGATATAGTCACCAACAGCCACTTCTTCTGGAGAAACCCGCTTAAAATCATTTCCTACCTTCAGATTTGCATAGTCTGGGCGAATATCCATGAGTTCTGCAATGGATTTTCTAGAACGATTGACAGCCAACCCTTGGAAAAATTCTCCGATTTGATAGAAAAGCATTACGGCTACCCCTTCAGCAAACTCCCCTATGGTAAAGGCCCCTATGGTTGCTATTCCCATTAAAAAGTTCTCGTCAAAAACTTGACCCCTCAATATATTTCGACCTGCCCTTAGTAGTACTTCTCCACCTACTAATAAATAACTGCTAAAATAGAGGGCAAATTCCATTGTATTTGACAGTTTCAATATAATAGCTGCAAAGAAAAGCACTGCACCTATACCTATTCTAATCATTTCAGTCCTACTGTTTTCCCCATGGTGATGGTCATGATGGTGTCCGTGATGATGGTCATGATTATGGTGATGAACATGATGTCGCCCTTCATCAGATGATTGCTTGGTGCTTTTACCCTTCTCCTTTACAACCACATGGGGTTCAAATCGATTGATGACCTCCCTTACACTTTTAACGATTTCATCAATATCACTATCTTCCACCATTTCAACCGTAAGGGTTTTCATCATAAAATTCAAATTAACATCCGTTACGCCTTCTATTTTTTTGCTTTCTACTTCTATCCTAGAAGTACAGCCGGCTCAGTCTAGCCCCTCCAGCATTAATTCTTTTTTTATAGCTGCCTCCATCATTTTGCTACCTCCTCCAAATAAAAAAATAATTTTTTATAATTTAGGAAATTGCATCACTTGCATTTCCTTATTTGTGGTTAATATGGTCAAAACCTTGATTGAATATATTTTTAATGTGATCATCATCTAAGGAGTAGTACACCACTTTACCTTCCTTTCGATACTTCACTAATCTTGCTTGCTTCAGCACCCTTAATTGATGGGAGATCGCCGATTGATTCATACCAAGAAGTGCTGCAATATCACATACACACATTTCCGATTGAAATAGTGCATATATGATTTTAATTCTAGTGGTATCACCAAACACCTTAAATAAATCTGCCAAATCATATAGCATTTCTTCCTCTGGCATAGATTCTTTAACTTTATTAACAACATCATCATGGATGATATTACAATTGCAAGTATCTGTTAGATTTTTCTCTTTCTCCATTCATTACCACCCTCTCTAGTATTATATATGAATAACTGTTCATATGTTCATGTATTATTATATTGCAATCAGCAAAATTTATCAACCATTTTTTTCATATAAATAACTTTTACCATTATTCAAATAGAAGGATTATAGGAATAAAAAAAACCCACAGTACTATCGGCTTTTCACCGAGTACTATAGGGTTCAATAGATATGATTTTAAAGTTGTTATGTTGTTGTATTCAGTAGGTTGTTTGGGTTATGGGCCCTCTATTGTATCCAACCCTTTAGTTTTTCTATATCTCTAACAATAATTTTTTTTCCACTAATATCAATTGATCCTTCCTTCTTAAACTGACTTAAAGCTCTACTGACGGTTTCTCTAGCAGTACCAATCATGTTGGCAAGTTCCTGCCTTGATAGACTGAGTTTTACTTCGATTACACCGTCAATCTCCCTCCCATGCTCCTTTGCCAGCTTTAAAATCATTTGTGCCGTCCTCATATAGGTATCTCCAAGGGCTAATTCCTTGACCTTCTGTTGAGCGCTAAATAGCTTTTTACTGAATATCTTAATCATTCTGAGGGCAATTTCTGAGTTATTACTCACTAAATCTTCTAAATCTTTATTTCTAATCATCCCTACCTCAGCATCCTCCAATATCTCAGCGGAAGCAGGGTAATTCATGTCATTAAAAAGTGTTACCTCCGCAAAGACGTCTCCTTCACCTAAAACAGTAAAAATTAATTCCCTACCATCTGGCGTGGTTTTGAAAATCTTGACTTTTCCTGATTTAATAAAATAAAAAGCCTCGCCTTGGTCCCCCTCCATAAAAATGATGGTTCCCTTTCTCATTTTTCTATTGATGGTAATTCCTCTAATTGCCTCTAGGTTTTTATCCTCTAGACTAGCAAAGACTGGTATCTTTCTTAAAACATCCCCACTTTTGATACTCATTTTATGTCCCTCTTTCCTTTTTACTATTTATTCTACTTTCTTATTTTCTAGCCACTATAATATTTGCGTAGGCTTCTTCATTATAGCAATCTTCCTTAAAACTACCATATTGCTCTTCTATCTTAAAACCTGCCTTTTTTAACATTTGCTGTAGTTCTTCACTTTTAAGAGGGTATAAAGATACCGAATTTTGAAATTTCATTTGTTGCTCTTGAAAAATCAATTCCGTATTGAAATAAACCAGATGTTCTACGGGATTATAATCATATTTTCTTACCAAACTAACCCCTACATCCTCATTATCAATAGTGGGTAAATGATCCACATTATACTTTAGAATACGGTCATAATTAACAATCTGGAGTACCAATATTCCCTCTTCCTCCAATAGACTATAAATATCCTGAAGGACTTGTTGAATTTCGTCTATGCTAGTAAGGTGTACTAAAGAATTTCCAATACAAAAAATCGTCTGAAATCCTCCCTCTTGAAAGTATTCCTTTAGTAATTTCATATCCCCCGTTGCTGCCTTAATAGTTACCCCCTTCGCCTCTGCCTTTTGCCTTAGGGCTCTAATCATCCCCTCATCTAAGTCCACTGCAGAAACATCTAAACCCTGCTCTGCCAAAGGGATAGAATAATTACCCGTACCACAGGCAATATCTAACACTTTACTTCCTAAAGCTCTTTTAGAAATAAATTGTAGTTGGGGTTTACCAGTGGGAAATATGTAATCATAGTATTTATTAAACTCTTCATAAAAAGCCACAATATCAAACTCCCTTCCTAAACATATTATAAAGTAAATTGGCGTAATATAAAAGATGATGCTCCTCATTAGGTTGTATACCCATTTATTATAATAAAAACAAGAAAATATATTCCAGTATTTTTTATCTAATTTGCTTTCTGCATGTTTAATTTGTAATTACTTTCAGTTGACATTTTTTCTTTACAGGAGGATAATAGTAACGTAAATAGATTTATGCTTATCTACTTATCATTAACATAATTATTAAGGAGGATTTATAAATGTATCACTATATGGAAGAAGCTATACCAATGATTGTTCATTTACTGGAGGCTATGGGAGTCTTTGTCATTTTGGTCGCATCCTTTAAGGCCTTTTTTCAATATGCGAAAAGGGGGTTCAACTTTACGGAGGACACGATTAAAATTGAGTTGGCTAAAGCACTGGCCTTGGCATTGGAATTCAAACTGGCTGGTGAGATTTTAAGAACCGTGACAGTCCGTACCATCAATGAGTTGATTATCCTAGCCTCAATTGTCGGAGTAAGAATTTTACTAACCTATGTAATCCACTGGGAAATTAAATCTGATACAGCCCACTGCAATGAGTTTTTTGAATTAAAGAAAAAACAATGTCTTATTGATGAAATGGATACAGAATCTAGAGAAAAAGCATCTGCTAAATAATATTCAAATATTGATTCGCTAAACCTCATTTTACTAAAAAGAGCCGCCTAGGTTCTTTTTTATTTGCATAAACTCACTATTATTACTAATTTTTATTGCAATTTATATTAGTATTGATTTTTTTAATTTCATCTTTCTATCTAACTATATTAAAATGGTTTTGTGATATACATCACCTGTATCTGTGATATAAGTTATGGGGAAGTATTTATCTTTAATATATACTTTACATATAGTAATTCCTTACAAACTTATTCATTAGATATAAAAATTAAATCACTAGGAGGTTTTAAAATGAAAATTACTAAAGATACTTTAATCAGCGAAATCTTAAAGGTAAAGGCTGATGCAGCTCCAATCCTAATGTCCTTTGGAATGGGATGCCTTGGATGCCCATCTTCTCAGATGGAAACATTAGAACAAGCGGCAATGGTTCACGGAATTGATGTTGAATCAATTTTAGCAAAACTAAACGCTTAGTCTATCTTCAAATCCTCAAAAGACAAAATATACTTAAACTTAAACACCTAAAAAGCAAGGAGCTGACAACTGATCTCCTTGCTTTTTCCATTCATTTCTTTATGCTAGTTTTTCTTGATCAGTCTTTATATCATTACTCCATTTACCACATTTATCTCCCCAACGGGCAGTCAATTGGTTATCCTTTAGGATTTCTATTACCTCGCAGGCATTTGAGCAATCTTCACATTCAAAGCCCTTTACTTGATAGCCTGATTGAACAATGTCAAAACCTTTAAAGGCTGTCACCCTATGTTTTATAGCATGTTCTTGGGCTAATAGACAACATCCTATTGCCCCCATTACATCATGATGGGGTGGCACTAATACTTCACAACCTAGGGCTTCCTCGAAGGATCTCTTGATCCCTACATTGGCAGCAACTCCCCCCTGAAAAACAAAAGGCCCTACCAGTTCTTTTCCTTTCCCTAAGTTGTTCAGGAAATTCCTCACTAGGGCATCACATAACCCCTTGATGATATCCTCTTGATTATGTCCCAACTGTTGCTTATGAATCATATCGGATTCAGCAAATACTGCACATCTACCAGCTATTCTAACAGGGTTTTGAGAATTTAAGGCTTTATCACCAAATTCTTGAATCGGTATATCCAAACGGGATGCTTGTCGATCTAGGAAGGAGCCCGTCCCTGCTGCACATACTGTATTCATGGCAAAATCACTGATGATTCCATTTTTCAAGAGAATGATTTTGGAATCCTGTCCACCAATCTCAAAAATGGTACGTACCCCATCGACAAAATTTAATGCTGCGATTCCATGGGCTGTGATTTCATTTTTGATAACATCTGCCCCCACCATCATGGCAGCCAAGTGTCTTCCACTTCCGGTAGTTCCTACTCCTTTTACCTTGATGTCTTCTTTTATTTGGGTCTGAATCTCCTTTAGACCCCTCTTTACTGCATCAATAGGTCTTCCTTGGGTCTTTGTATAGACCTTCCCTAAAATTTGTTTATTTTCATCCATCAGTACGACATTTGTACTGACAGAACCAACATCAATACCCAGATAACAGCTTTTCATTTTGCTTCATCTCCCTTCTTCTTCTTAATAGATCTACAAAGGCCTCCAGTCGCGTTGTATAGCCAGCATCCCCTGTCAATTCATCTACGATAAAACATAAATATGGAATATCAAAATCCTTTTCAATCGTTGGTAAAATACTTTGGGCCACTATTTCTGGCATACAGGTAAAGGGATAAATTTGGATGATGCCATCATAGCCTTCTTTAGCGTATTTTACAGAGTATCCAATGGTTTCTCTAGCATGTCCACCAATCATGGTCTTCATATAGGGCTTTGCTTCCTTCACAATCTCTTTTTCCATACTGAGTCCTAGGGGATGAAGGTATAAATGCTCCGTCAACCAACGGCTTACCTTTAGGGATTTATCCAGTTGTACCCCCATTTCCCCAAGCTTTCTTTCTACGTTGAGATTTACAAAGGGTTCGATAATGGTATAGATCTCACCTACGATACCAACCTTGATGACCTCTTTCGTAGGGTCCTCCTCTATATTCAAGAGACTTTGTCTTGTCTCCGCAATCAGCTCTGATACGGCTTGAAAACCCTTAACACCTCGTACCTCCTTGTGGAATTTGTCTAGGTAGAAATCCACCTCACCAATCTTTCTTTGTCTAGGTCGCTTATAATAGGCTATCTCATCTAACGCATCTACTTGATACAGTATTCTTGTTCCCTTTGCCAAGGCGCTGATAATTTTTATTGGATTCTTTGTATTGGCTAATTTGCAAACCCTACTAAAGAATTTTTTATAATCCCCTTGGGGTGGGTCTAGCAAAATAAAATCCAAATCATGACCCAGTTCCTGCAAAATTTCTTTTTGCAAAATAGAGTAGTAACCAAATCGACAAGGTCCACAGCTACCAGAGATGAGAATCGTATCTGCCCCCTGTCGTATACTCTCTATGTAGTTTCCTATGTTAATCTTTAGAGGGAGACAAATGGATTCCGGTGAATATTTCGTACCGATTTCCAAGGTATCCTTACTACATTCTGGTGGCAGTACGGTATCAACATCTAATTCATCCAACAATACCTTTGTGGCTATAAACTGATTACCCATGTGCGGGAAGGTTACCTTCATCTCTATTCCTCCAATCTATCATATCTATAAATGCTTCAAGTCTGGTATTTACCCCTGCCTCGCCCGTATGCTCGTCAACAGTGATTAGCAGAAAAGGGATATCCCCTTCTTTTCTTGTCCAACGTTCGAAAAGATCCTCCACTACCGAGTCGATTCCACAACCAAATGCAGATACATAAATTGCACCATCTATTTCCTTGTTTTCCTTTAGGTATAGGGCAGTTCCCAATACTTTTCTACCATAGCTCCAAAACATCTTTTTCTCCAATGTTGAAGCCTTTTCATTAATTACCTTTAGATTGATCATTTCTGGAATGAGGATTTCCACCCCATAGTCCTGGAGTTTTTTTATAATATTCATAGAGCCTGTACTGTCATACAAATGATAGGTATGACCCAATAAAGCTATTTTTTTGTTGGGTTTTACCTTAGGCTTCAATTGCTTTCCCTCAGGCGTTATAAATCCATCAATAGGTAGCATCCCTTGGCTTATTTTATCTTTATAATCTTGATAGGCTAAAAGAGCCTGTTGATATGCCCTATAGATTTTGAATGGATTTTTAGTGACGTAGCTCCCAAACTCATAGACTGTTTTCCAAATGTGTTTTCTAGAACGATTGAAATTTATTTCTGTATCTATTAAAGGGGGTAAATTGGCAACGGAATGTCGTACCATTTCTGGTAATCCGCAGAATTTAGGACAAATGTATTCTTTTTCATATACACTCATCATCTTTGGTACAAAAATATAATCTACCCGATCCTTTAAATCAATCACATGACCATTGAAAATTTTAACTGGTAGACAGGCTTCGTCTACTGTATTCTTAACCCCTTGATCCAACAGATTTTTGTTGGTGGGGTTTGAAAGAACTACCTCTGCCCCCAATTCTTCATAAAAGGTTTTCCATAGAGGGAAATAATCGTAGAACCACAGCCCTCTAGGTATGCCTATTTTTACTGTCATCAAAATTCCTCCCTTCAACATCTAAACAGTATGGTCGATTTTATGTAAAAATATACCTATTTTCAAGCTAAAGGAATAATAATTTTCCCTAACATTCCCTTGACTTTATTAAGTAACCCTTTTTTCATTTCATCCTCATAGGTAACCTGCTGACTTTCCCTTTCATAGAGTTGAAACTCTTCAAGTAATTTCCCAGCCATACCCTTATCATAAATCACTGCATTTACCTCGTAATCTAGGAAAAGACTTCTGGTATTGAAGTTTGCTGTGCCTACTGAAACAATTCGATCATCCACCAGAAATACTTTAGCGTGTAGAAATCCTCTGTCATATTGATAGATCTTTACTTTGGATTTTAATAGTTTTTCAAAATAGGATTCATTTGCCCACCCCACTATAAAAAGGTCGGGTTTTTTGGGAATAATTAACCTGACATCCACGCCCTTTAGTGCCGCCACCTGTAGGGCCTTTAGCATACTATCATTCAATACCAGATAGGGGGTACCTATATAAACCCGATCTTCTGCCGATGTAATCATCGCAAAATAAAATTGACTGATTTCACTCCAATAGGTGTCAAATCCACTGGTAACCATCTGGGCTGGCATGTAGTTGGTAATTCCATGATTACTAGGAAAGTATTCTTCCTCCAGTATCTTTTCATCAGTGACATAATACCAATCCCCAAGAAATACCATCTGCATAGAATGAACCACATCACCCTCCAACTGAACTTGGAGATCCTTCCAATAACCTATGTTTTCATCCCTACCTAGATACTCATCTCCAATGTTAAATCCTCCTACAAAGCCCACCTTCCCATCAACCACTACGATTTTCCGATGATTTCGATGGTTGAGCTTCCCCTTCAACAGAGAATCAATATAACCGTCATATGCCCTCACATCAACCCCTTCTTTTTTTAATTCTCCTACATAGTTCTTCTTCAGTTTTCTGCTTCCCAAACCATCATAAATAACCCTAACTGAGACTCCTTCTTGAGCTTTTTTTATCAATATATCTTTAAATTTATTGCCAATACTATCATCCCTCATAATGAAAAACTCTACGTGAATATGATGTTGGGCTTTATCCATTGCTTCAATCATGGCATCTATTGTTTCTCCACCACCATTTAAGTACTCCCCTTGGTTATGGTAAGTGACAGGAATACCTGTATTTGCCTCAATCAGGCTGATAATACCCTCCTCCTGTTTACTAAAGCTTCCTCTAGTTACATCCTCATTCTTTAGTAACTGCTCAATTTCATTCATGTAGCTACTTCGTTTGCTGATATAACCATTCAACAACCTTGTATTTCTCCATATTTGATAAAAGGTATATAGACTGAGAATAAACACTACTGCCATCAACAATGTAGCGATTTTTATTAATAAAGTCCATTTTACAAAACGGATTACCAATAGCAGTACCCCAAATACAAGGGTAACGACCATGACATAGGGATATACGCCAATCAACATTCCGTGGGAGATGATAACGAATAGGTTAAATGTAATAATCAAGAATAATAATAACCAAAACAATACCGTAAAAAATGTAACCACCTATACCCCTCCCATTCCAAATTTTCCTCTTATCATCATTGCCCTATTTGTTTGATTGTATGCATGATTATGGGCATGAAAAAAGCACCTAACATTTCTGTGGGTGCTTTTATGTTGACTAATAGAATTCCATTATGATGCCATTTACTGAATCGTTACTACCACTTGCCAATCAGATCTGTTTCACTTACCTCTCCTCTTCCCCCTCACCTTATTCTTTCCCTGCTCCTTTGCCTCATAGAGTCTTTGATCAGCAATATAAATTAACATATCACTATCCTTAGTCTCATCTTTTTTAAGATTGGAGATGCCTATAGAAATTGTTACCTGTACCCCCTCCGTCTTTAAGGTGGCAATGGAGTCCCGTATTCTCTCGGCTATGATGATGGCTTCCCCTTCGTCTATATCCACTAGAATAATGATGATTTCTTCCCCACCGTAACGGGCTACTATATCATCTTTTCTGACATTTGATTTAATCCTATGTGCCACCTGTTTTAGGATTTTGTCCCCCATCTGATGACCATAGGAATCATTTACTTTTTTAAAGTTGTCTAAGTCCACCATCAACACTGAAAAGTCTCGGTTACCTTCCTTTGACTCCTGATATATTTTTCGATACATTTGGTCAAAGGCACAACGGTTATATAGACCCGTCAATCCATCCAGTTGGCTTTTTTCCATTAGCTCAATCATGTTTTTCTCTGCCAATATCTTATTATGAAGTTCTAACGCTTCTTCCATTATTATCTCAACTAATTCAATACAAATCCCATCTATCTCCTCTATGTCAAATAACTCACTTGTATTGTCTGCTTCATATCCGATTATAAGTGTAAAATTTCCTTTGATTTTTTCAACGAAGTAAGGAGAAGATTTTAGCATTCTCCTCAACTCAGCTTCTTCTATTTCTTTATCGAGATCCCTTAATAATGATTTAAACTTTCCCTTTTCCCCATTAATATAAATCACAAACTCATCAAGGCTTCTTATTTTATTAATCAAACGAAAAAGGGGTTTGAGTTTCCCCTGCAACAGATTTAGCACCTTACTTCCTTGATCATTCAAGCCCATAGCCTCACCCCTTTAATTGATTAACTTGCTTAATCAATCCAATTTTGAATATGTGTAACTTATATAATAAATATGCTTGGACCCATTTTTTAATGCCACCCTTCAATCCATCTTGTTATTTTTAGTTCATTTGTCCTATCATTTTTTTCTTATTAAAAAATCTTAATTTTAAATCGTGTATACCATTTAAGGAACTTCTCCATAATAAATAAGTAGTATTAAGGAGAACTTAAATTAACTAGACTTTTTTACATAAGGGGTTGTCATATGTTAGGGATTCCAAAGGTTCAATTTGATAAAGTAATCTGGTACTTCTTATTTTCCATATGGCTTGTCCATGTGGCGGCATATGTGGTTGTACCGATTTACCCAATACTATTAAAAAATGAAAAGGGTATGGGGTCTGCAGAAATTGGTGTGATCATTGGGGCTCTCGCCTTCTTTATGCAGTTGGGGAGCTTAATAGCAGGGATGATTTCCGATAGAATTGGAAACAAGTATAGCATTCTAATCAGTAATTTTTTGCAATCAATAGGATTATTGGGATTAGGTTTTTCCAATTCCTTTATTTTTTTAGCAGTCTTCTCTGCACTAAATGGTATGGGGACAGGGATTTATATCCCCTCCACTAAGGCAGCTATTTCCCATATTGCCTCTGAGGATAAACTAACCACTGCCTTTTCCCTTAGGAATATGGCTTCCCATATGGGAATCAGTATTGCTGGGCTAATTATTCTTGGATCATCATCTAATATGAACTTTATCTATGGTGGGATTCTTTATGGGCTATTATTTTTCTTTGCTTTATTCTTCCTCCCCAATGATTGTGGAGAACATGATTGCCCAGCCATCAAACTCAGTAGCTATGTAGAAATCCTTAAAAATAGACATTTCATGCTGTTTATTTTAATCTCTACTTTAATTTGGTCCCTTCATACCCAGTTGGCATTTGTTCTTCCATTAAGGGGGGATGCTATTTTAAATCATTCAGGCTTATTAGGAGTTATCTGGTCTGCCACCAGTGTCATGGTTATATTGTCCCAATCAACTATTTCAAGATCCTTTTTAGAGAAATCACCCCAGATTAAATCCATATTTATAGGAATTTTATTGCTGGGTACTGGTGTGGTTTTGATTGGTTTTGCAAGCTCCTTTCCATTTTTAGTGTTATGCTCTATGGTCTTCATTACGGGTGAAATGTTTACAATGCCTACTTTAGACAGCGTGACGGGAGTTTTTGCTGACCCTAAATACATCGGTGCCTATTTTGCCCTGGCTAACTTTGCTACAGGCATCGGAAGTGCTTTAGGAACCTTTGTCAGTGGCCGCATTATTGAGACATATTCCATTACTGATTCCCCCATACCTTGGATGATCTATGGAGGCTACACCATTGCTTTGGCCCTTCTCTTTAGGCTTCTAATCAAAAAAGATACTATTCAAAAGGCAAATCATCATAATAAATAAAAAAACCTCCAAAGCAGATTTGCAATTAAATTAATTACAGTGTCTACTTTAGAGGGATCATATCACTTCCATAGCTGTCCTTTTTTTGCTGTTTATTGTGCCTTTTCTATATAGATGAATTCTCTAATGGTTCTTCTTCAAGCTCCGAATAGCCTCCAATACCTCTCTGCCGATCTGATATTCTGGGGCAATTTCCACTGCCCTTCTCGCATACTTTTCAGCCTTTTCTAAATCGTCTAAGTTTAAATAGGTCACTGCAAGATCACATAATATGTTTGGATGATTTAAATCATAAAACAATGCCTTTTTAAAGCTTTTAAGGGCTTCTTCATATTCCTCCTGCTGCAGACACTTACTCCCCAGACCTTCATAGGCTTCAATAATATGCAGCTTAATTTTTTCATTCTTCTTTATTTCAGGGCTTTTTTGCACTAACTCTTCAAAGTATTTTACAGCATTTTCATAGTCTTCATCTTTATTGTATTTGATCCCTGTCCAAAGAAGCTGATGGATTTCATCTTGATTTCTCTCTTCATTAATGGTATCCCTCATTCTCCTATAGGGATTGTTGGCTTTATTCTTTAAGGACAGCTCAAACAATCTATCGGCTAAGGTTAGAAGTTCCTCCACATTGTAAATTTTGTTAATATAGCCCTTTGGTATATGATTATATCCTAGATATGCCCCTGCAAGGGTGAGGGTGAGACTAGAGGTAGCCTCTGCATCCTTTACCAATAGGCACTCCTTCAATATTTTTTCGTAGTCATTGGGATTTCTCATAAAGATATATAGGGCCAATGGCAATGATTCCAATACATAGGCACCACTCCCCCACGATTCCTGAAGCTCCTGTGGTTTTACATCCTGTTCTAAGGCAACTTTTAAATCCCTCATAACCCGACTATAAAGGTTTGTAATCTCATTGCTTTTTCTGTTTCGGTAGACCATTGTTTCTATTCCTTTAATGCTCTTTACACATAAATCAATCAGGGCAAACAAATCTTTCTTTCCCTTAATTGAAAAGGCCGGTAAATTCGTTAAATAGGCTATAGCAGTTGCATGAAGTATGCTGGAGGCAATAGCCATTTGATCCATATGGGTGACGGCCGCCTGCATCCCCGCCATCAACTTCAAAGTAGGGAAATCTCCGTAATTAATTAAGGCAATGGGAGCACATCTTATGGCAGCACAATTCCCCGCTGACTCTACGCCACTTTTGTACCATTCAATTCTGCGATCATGGTAATTAATAATAAACTCCTTCATGGTATTACCCATGCCAGTAATGGTGTATCTAATAAAGCGATTAGCTAAATCTTCAGGCTGGAAACCTTGATTGATGATTAATGACTCCGCCAATAGAATAGATAACTCAGTATCATCGGTTATGCTTAGGGATACTGAACGTTTTTCTCCCTTTAAAAAATCATTAATATACTCGATTTCTCTTTGTTGTCCCACCTCAAGGTAGCTACCAAAGGCATCACCAATTGCAATACTCACCATAGCTCCCCGAAGCTTGTTGCGATACTCGATTTGAGGTAAAGGTACTAGGTTAATAATTTCATTGTATCTCATGAAATTGGGCATTCCAGCATTCTCTATTAAAAAATTATAAAGGTTTTCTAATGATATCATATACACGGTATGCACCTCATTTGATTTTATTGTATACTTTTGTTTTTGTTGTATACTGCTAGTATTCTACAATGCTTTTTTATTTCCTGCCGAAGATTTTTATGAAAGTAAATGTATTGACATCCTATTGAATACATGATATATTTTGATAAAGATAAATACACCTTTTAAATCGGTCCAGAGAGGCTGAAAAGGGAAAATATAATGCGTAAGGGTAAAGTTATTTTTACCATTACTTTTATGTGCATTTTATACCCCTTTGGTCTCCGATCGAAGGGGTTATTTATTTGTAGATTTACCTTTAAATTAGTCCAGAGAGGCTAAAAAGGGAGTATAACTCCCACCAAATCAAAAGGGAGGTTTTATTATGACGTTAAAAGGAAGACATTTAGTAGACCCCAACGATATGACTTTGGAGGAACTACAGCAAATCATTGATTTAGGATTAAAGATGTACCAAGATCCAGGTGCCTATAGTGAGTTTTGTAAAGGAAAAATTTTAGGTACCCTATTCTACGAACCAAGTACACGGACTAGACTGAGCTTCGAGTCTGCGATGTTAAGAATGGGTGGTTCGATCCTTGGCTTCTCAGATGCCAATACTAGCTCTGTGAAAAAGGGTGAAAGTATTGCTGATACTATTCGAGTGCTGGATGATTATGCTGATGTATTAGTCATGAGACATCCTAGAGAAGGAGCTCCAAAGCTTGCTTCTGAATTTTCAACGGTTCCCATCATCAACGGCGGTGACGGTGGACATCAACACCCTACCCAAACTTTAACAGATTTAATCACGATTCAAAATTACAGAGGAGAAATTAAGGACTTAAAGGTGGCCTTCTGCGGAGACTTGTTATTCGGTAGAACAGTTCATTCCCTATTAAAGACCTTAAGTCGATTTGAAAATATCAGCTTTGTTCTGATCTCTCCACCTGAGCTAAAGATTCCATATCATCTAAGAGATGAACTGATCAATAAATATCAAGTTGAAATTGTTGAAACCACATCCTTAGAGGAATATCTACCAGAGATTGATATCCTTTATATGACTAGAATTCAAAAAGAAAGATTCTTCAATGAAGAAGACTATATTAAATTGAAAGACAGTTATATTCTAAACAGATCTAAGCTAAAAAATGCAAAAGAAGACCTGTTAGTGCTTCATCCCCTTCCAAGGGTAAATGAAATTAGCTATGATGTGGACGATGACCCAAGGGCAAGATACTTTGAACAAGCAACTTTAGGTGTCTATGTAAGAATGGCATTAATGGCATTATTATTGGGGGTGGCGTAAATGTTAAAGGTAGCAGGTATTGAAAAAGGAATCGTTATTGATCATATTACAGCAGGAAAAGGATTAAAGATTTTCCAAAAGCTTAATTTAGATAAGTTAAAAACACCAGCAGTATTACTAATGAATGTGCCTAGCAAGCAGGCTGGACAAAAAGACATTATTAAAATTCAAGACGACCTAGACATAGATTTAACTGTCCTAGGATTAATTGATCCAAACATCACAGTAAACTATATTGTAAACGACAAAATCGAAAAAAAGATGGAGTTAAAAATCCCAGAAAAGGTAAAGGGCCTCTTTGAATGCAAGAACCCTAGATGTATCACCAGTGTAGACCAATATGCAGAGGCTGAATTTACTTTAGTACCTAACGGAAAAATCCAATATCGTTGTAGCTATTGTGAAGAATTGACTGAATATAAGCTATAAGATAATAACGGGAGGGCTTATACCCTCCCGTATTCTATTACAGCCTTCTTCAGGTCTTCCCCCTTAGTGTTATTCATCTACTTGTCAACTACTTGCTATAGGCAGTTTCCTTTGAAGCGCTTCCACCCCTTAAACCTTTATAAAGCTGAAGAAAATCAATATGCTTTCCTTTAGCATCATATCTACCCATCTTAAAAGCAAATTGAACAGAAAAGCCAATTGTAGTGGCTGTGATTAAAGTTCCAACTCCTACGGGCCCTCCTAAAAGAAATCCAACAGTCAAAGCACTTACTTCAATAATTCCACGGATCATCCAAACTGGTTTGTTTGTCTTTCTTACTAGACCCTCCATCAAGCTATCCCTTGGCCCAGCCCCTAGCCGTGGTCTTAAATAAAAGAAGGAAGCCCAACCAGTTAAGAAAATTCCAGCCATCAACATTAATATTTGGCCTATTAATGTCTCTGGTGTTTTCAAAATTCCCAAGGAGTCAATAAAATCAACGAACATTCCTATGAAAATCATGTTGCAGATACTAGCAAAGCCCGGTACCATCTTCACAACTAATGATAGTCCAATAATTACTAAACCCGTCAACTGAGTTACTTGACCTAAGGATAATGGAGTATGATTACTAACCCCCATATGAAAAACTCCCCAAGGATTCATACCCAGCCCTGCATCCCTCATTAACAAAACCGCCAATGCATAAACTGCTAATCCAAAGAATAAAGAGGGAAGCTTCTTTCCAAATACTAACCAATCATTTTTATGTTGTTGATTCACAGTCATCCTTCTTTCTTGATTATTTTTTAGGCTTCCGAAATACTTTTTCCATTTAATATTATATCTCTTTATTCTATGTTTTCAAAGTAAAATTTTTGTCATCTGTACCTTTCGTATCTTTTGGTATGAAATTAACTGACCTTGCAGGGATTTCTGGTGGTGGCGAAGGGGGGCCCGCTAAAGGATGTCTAGGTGCATGAACCACTGTTATACTATTAAGAATGACCTCCTTCTCAATCAATCGATTGTTTTCATCATATTTTTCCCTCAACTCTGCCCGTGGAGTCACTACAGTTACTTCGTGGGGGATTTCTGGATCGGTAATTCTCTTGACTACAATCTCCAAACCGAATAGGGAGACTTTAATACAATCGTATTGCTTTTTTTTGCCAATACTCATTTTATCAAAAATATCTTTAATCGACATAATCCTCCCTCCTTGTTTCATTTTATTCAAAAATAGTAAGGGGGTGAGTTAAAATTAGTGTTTAACATTACTATTCAGTGGGTATAATTTCATTGTATAAACAACCAAAATCCTTCATATAACTATAAAGACGGATTTTGAAACAATAAAAAAGACGAGAGGGGTTATGTAATATGAAATATTTATGCGTACCATGTGGTTATGTTTACGATCCAGAGTTAGGAGATCCAGATAGCGGTATCGAGCCAGGTACAGCTTTTGAAGATATTCCAGATGATTGGGTTTGTCCAATCTGTGGCGTTGGTAAGGATATGTTTGAGCCAACTGAATAAAATACATATAGCTTAAACTTCTTCAAAAAAAGAGTTCCAACGGAACTCTTTTTTTTGAATTTATTAAATTAATCCCATTAGTCATAAGCTATTCACTTCCTTTTTTTCCTATTTTCATTTACAATCTAAGTAGACATATATTTTATTGAAAGGAGCTTTTTTATGACTAAACAACTGAAAGCAGACTTAGCTTTACTAATGGTCACTATCATTTGGGGTTCTTCCTTTGTTCTTTCTAAAAATGCTTTAGCCTATCTCCCCACCTATAATTTTTTAGCAGTACGTTTTATCTTGGCAGCTTTAATATCTGCAATTATTTTTTATAAAAACATAATTTCAATGGATAAAGATACCCTTCGTTATGGTCTTTTAATCGGTGTTATTCTCTTTGCTGGATATGCTTTTCAGACGGTTGGCCTTAACTATACCACCGCCTCCAAGTCAGGTTTTATTACTGGCTTTTCTGTTGTTATTGTTCCGATTTTCTCTGCATTACTCTTAAAGCAAAAACCCCATCGGGCAGCCCTCATTGGTGTTGCTTTTGCAATAGTAGGACTTGGGCTATTGACCTTAAATTCCACCTTAACCTTAACTAAAGGAGATTTTTATACCTTGATATGTGCCTTCCTTTTTGCCCTACATATTATTACAGTAGGTAAATATACCGTGAAGGTGGATTCCATAGCTATGGCTATTATTCAGATTGCCGTGGTGGGTTTTCTCAGCTTAATTTTCTCATTTGCCATTGAAACCCCTATATTTCCCACTGGTAAGACGGTATGGTTCAATTTATTAATATTGGCAATCTTTGCTACATCGGGGGCCTTTATTATCCAAAATGCCATGCAAAAGTTTACCTCTCCCACCCATACAGCATTGATTTATACTGGGGAGCCTGTGTTCTCAGCAATGTTTGCTTACATTCTATTAAAGGAAGTACTTCCACCCCAAGGAATTGTAGGTAGTGTATTGATTTTATTGGGTATGATTGTTTCAGAGGTTGATTGGAAAGCTGTTTTTTCAAAAAGTGAACAAAAGAGCATCTACAATCCCAATAAACAGTAGCACTGAAATAGATCATTAGTTGAAAGGCAAAAAAGCCAACCACCGCAACGTAAATCATTACGTAAGGGTGCTGGCTTTTTCCAATCTTTAATACTACTTTGGAGCTTCTTCCATTGTGATGGGTAGATGTCTTGCTGTAAATAAATCTTCTATTGCCCCCCATAGCTTGTCTATTCCTTCCTTTTTTAAGGAGGAAATAGCTACAATCTTATCTTCTGGATTCATTTGCAGGGCTTCACGAATAATTTTAAACTGTTTCTGTTGTTGTGATCTGGAGATTTTATCAGATTTTGTAGCAACAACAATTGTTCCATAACCATAGTGTTTAATCCAATCGTACATCAACTTATCATCCTCGGTTGGTTCATGGCGAATGTCCACCAATAAAACCACCTCTTGAAGATTTGTTCTAGTGGATAAATACGTTTCCATAATCTTACCCCATGAAGCCCGTTCCGTTTTGGATACTTTTGCATAACCATAGCCAGGAAGGTCTACTAAATAGAATTCTTTGTTAATGATATAGAAATTTATTGTTCTAGTCTTGCCTGGATTTTGACTTACCCTAGCTAGTTTTCTACGGTTTAATAACGTATTAATAGTTGAGGATTTACCTACATTTGATCTACCTACCATTGCAATCTCAGGCAATAAATCCTCTGGATATTGTTTTGGACCTACAGCACTTATAACGATTTCAGAAGTTTTAATTTTCATTTGTTTCTCCCCTCTTCAAAGCATGTTCAAGGACTTCATCCATATGCTCAACGAAAACAAATTCTATTTTTCTCTTCACACTCTCTGGGATATCCTCCATGTCCTTTTCATTCTCCATTGGTAATAGGACCTTTGTAATACCAGCCCTTCTCGCGGCTAATACCTTTTCTTTTACACCACCAATAGGTAGTACGCGTCCCCTTAATGTAATTTCACCCGTCATTGCTACATCCTTAGATACTGGAATATTTGTAAGGGCAGAAATCACAGCTGTTGCCATTGCAGTTCCAGCCGACGGTCCATCCTTCGGAATAGCCCCCTCGGGTATATGGATATGAATATCTTTATTTGTATGGAAATTATCCTCGATATTCAGGCTTTCTGCTCTAGATCGGATATAACTAATACCAGCCCTAGCTGATTCCTTCATTACATCCCCTAACTGACCTGTAAGTACTAGCTTTCCACTACCCTTCATAGGTGTTACTTCTATAGAAAGGGTATCTCCACCTACAGGTGTCCATGCTAAACCTCTTACAATTCCAATTTCATCCCTTTTATTGGCAAACTCATAACGATAGATGGGTCTTCCTAGGTATCGCTTTAAGTTACTTGGATTAATTCTAACTAACTTTAACTTATCCTCAATCATCCGTTTTGCAGCTTTACGGCATACATTTGCAATCTGTCTTTCTAGATTTCTTACCCCAGATTCTTTTGTATAGTGATTAATGATATCCCTTAAGGCATTTTCTGATATCCTTAAATTCTCATCCTTTAATCCATGTGCTTTAATTTGCTTCGGTAATAGATATCTTGTAGCGATATTAAACTTTTCTTCATCCGTATACCCAGCAATTTGGATAACCTCCATACGATCCAATAAAGGCCTTGGAATGGTACTTAAAGAGTTGGCGGTGGTGACAAACATTACCTTTGATAAATTAAAGGGAATTTCTAGAAAGTGGTCTGTAAAATCAGAGTTTTGCTCTGGATCTAATACTTCCAGTAAAGCTGACGCTGGGTCTCCCCTGAAGTCGCTGGCCAATTTATCTATTTCATCCAATAGCAACACAGGATTTTTGGTACCTACTTGTCTAATGGATGAAATAATACGCCCTGGAATAGCACCCACGTAGGTTCTTCTATGCCCTCTTATCTCTGCTTCATCCCTAACTCCACCCAAAGACATTCTGACAAACTTCCTATTTAAAGCTCTAGCAATGGATTTAGCAATAGATGTTTTACCTACCCCCGGAGGTCCTACTAGACACAGAATCGGTCCCTTCATGGTCTTTGATAACTGTCTAATGGCAAGATATTCTAGAATACGATCCTTTACCTTTTCCAGTCCATAGTGATCTTCATCTAGTATTGCAGCCGATTCTTTGATGTCAAGCTTGTCCTTAGTCTCTTTATTCCAAGGAAGACTCACAATCCAATCTACATAGTTTCTAATCACCCCTGTTTCGGCGGAGGCTGGTGAAAGCTTAAGCAAACGATCTAATTCCCGCTCAACCTTTTCATTTATTTCCTTAGGTAGCTTTAGTTTTGCAAGTTTTTGCCTAAATTCGTCTACCTCCTCCACTACCCCTTCGTCTTCCCCAAGCTCCTTTTGGATGGCCTTTAGTTGTTCACGAAGATAGTATTCTTTTTGTACTTTATTAATTTGTTTTTTGACTCTATTATTGATTTTTTCCTCAATCTCTAATATTTCAATTTCTTCTAAAAGAATTCTATATAAGGTTTCTAATCTTTCCTTTGGCTCAAATGCTTCTAAAATCTCCTGCTTTTGATTTTGCTTTAAAGTCAGATTTGCCCCGATGGTATCGGCTAATCTGCCGGGCATCTCAATTTCCGATACTGTCATCAAAATTTCCCCTGAAACCTTGTTGCTAAGATCTATGTATTGTTCAAAGCCATCCAATACACTCCGCATAAGGGCTTCTACATCTTTATCTCCCACCAACTCTGAAGGATTGGCTTCCTCCTCAACCTCCACCAATAAATAGGGGCCCTCCTGCTTAATTTCCTTTATTCTAGCCCTATTAATACCTTCGATTAATACTCTAATAGTATCTCCTGGTAATTTAAGCATTTGTTTAATCTTAGAGATGGTTCCTACTTGATAGAAATCATCTGGGGATGGATCATTCACCTCAGCCTCTTTTTGGGCTGATAAAAAGATTAATTGATCATTTACCATCGCCTCTTCCAATGCATTTACAGACTTTTCTCTCCCAACATCGAAATGTAGTACCATATATGGAAAAACTGTTAAGCCCCTTAAGGGAATCATAGGAAGTTTTCGTGTCTGTTGATTTTCTTCCTGAATTTTCTTGTTATCTTCCAATCGTCTCACTCCTTTTGCCTAAAATCTATATTTAAAATTGCAACTATACTCAGTTTCCGTAGAAGCTATTTGTTTGATTAACTTTATTTAGTATTCGTACTTATTATAACGACTAATCAATCTTTTTTCAATATTGTACCCTAATTCTGTCGGTTATATCATCTGTCATTAGTAAAAAGCATTACGAAGCTATAGGATAAGCCCATTATTATATAATAGCATATATATACAATAAAAACACCATCACAGCTAAATATCGGAGGGACTGATTGCTGGGATGGTGTTTCAGTTTATTTAATAGTTGGTTGGTCACTTCCTAAGGCAGCTACAAAGGGGATTTTTTCTGAAACTACCGTCTGATTACCTTCAGCTTCTTTTCGATAAATTGCCTCTTTTACCACCTCTTGAATATGCTCCACAGCAACTACCTTGATTCCTAATTCATTAAATCTCTCTTGATAGTTATCCTTTGGAATGATAACCTTTGTGCACCCAGCCTTTCTTGCAGCCTCTATTTTAGCAACGACACCGCCAATAGGCTTTACCTTTCCTCTAATGGAAATCTCTCCTGTCATGGCTACCCTGTGGTCTATAGACTGATTTGTGATGGCAGAGTAAATTGCAGTTACCATAGTAATTCCTGCAGAAGGCCCATCTATAGGTATTCCTCCTGGAAAATTTAAATGAATATCAAAATCCCTAGGATCTACATCTAAAAACTTTCTAACAACCGTAAGCACATTGTCTACTGAATCTGATGCAGTACTCCTCCGTTTTAAGGTTCTCCCAGAGGAATTTGTCTCTTCCGACTCAACAATTCCAGTAACAATAATTCTACCCTTACCTTTTTCAGGCACTTTTATTGCAGATGCTTCTATTTCAATCATCATTCCAATATTAGGCCCAAATACGCCTAATCCATTTACGAAACCCACGTAGGGCTGATTTTCTATCTTTTTCTCTGGTCTTGGTTGATAATGACCACTTTCTATTACCCATTGAACATCCGCTAGGGTAATTACTTTCCGATCTTGGGTTTGTACTAATCCACTTGAAATCTGTACTATATTAACAGCCTCTCGCCCATTGTTTGCATACCTCTTAATTTCGTCTATTGCCCTATCTTCAATTTCAAATTTACTTTTCTTACATGCATTCTCAGCTATAATCCCTATTTCCTCCTGGGAAAGGGGTCTAAAATAGATTTCAATACAACGGGATCTGAGGGCAGAGGGAATTTCCGATGCTGTTCTTGTAGTAGCCGCCACTAGTCTAAAATCTGCTGGCAAACCCTTTTGAAAAATTTCATGAATATGACTTGGTACATTGGAATCCTCTGAGTTATAGTAGGCACTTTCTAAAAATACTTTACGGTCCTCCAATACCTTGAGGAGCTTATTCATTTGTACTGGATGTAGTTCTCCGATTTCATCTAAGAACAATATCCCTCCATGGGCTTTTGTTACTGCCCCAGGTTTCGGCTGAGGAATACCTGATTGTCCTAAAGGACCTGCACCCTGATAGATAGGATCGTGGACTGAGCCCATGAGGGGGTCTGCAATCCCTCTATCATCAAATCTTAAGGTGGTGGCATCCATTTCAATAAATTTTGACTCATTATTAAAAGGAGAAATGATGGTTTTTTTCGCTTCCTCCAATATCACCCTTGCGGCTGCTGTCTTCCCAACTCCCGGCGTACCGTATATGATTACATGCTGCGGATTTGGACTACATAAGGCTGCTCTTAAAGCCTTTAAACCTTCCTCTTGACCAACAATTTCTTCAAAGGAAGAAGGCCTAGTATATTCAGATAAAGGAACTGTCAATGAACGTTCCCTCATTTTCTTTAATTTATCCATTTCTTTTTTTGATTCTTTTTCAATAGCACTTTTGCTACCCTGCTGACTCTTAAGTAAACTTAAAAAGTAAAGCCCGATAACAATAGCAAAGAAGAACTGGATTACAAAAAAAATGTTAGGCAAAATTAACTACCTCCTTTGTGGGGTTTATATATTTAGTATGTACTTAGGAAGTCATTTTATCCTGTGGAAAAAACCTTCCTGCTAATACAACAATAGGATATTTTTATTTTCGAAATATTATGTTATAATATTGTAGTATTAACATCTTAAGGATAATCAACTATAAACGAGGGGGAATTTTTTTTGCAAAAGTATTTACAACTTTTTTGGATTTTCTTTAGAGTCGGCGCCTTCACCTTTGGAGGAGGATATGCGATGGTTCCCATTATTCAAAAAGAAATTGTTGATAATGCAGGGTTTATTGAAAATGAAGAATTTCTTGATATCATTGCAGTGGCCCAAAGTCTTCCTGGTGCAATCGCTGTTAATACCACCATTTTCGTTGGCTACAAGCTCTTTGGAATATTAGGTGCTATTTTTGCATTATTGGGAACTGTCTTACCTTCTTTTCTAGTGATTTTAGTACTGGCTTTATTTTATAATCGTATTAAAGATATTCAAGCTATTCAAAGGTTTTTCCAAGGGGTAAGACCGGCTATTGTAGCACTAATCTTCATGTCAGCAGTAAAGCTAGGTAAGGCTATTGATCGAAAGACGTTTAATTACATAATCATGGCGGGTGCCTTCATGGCTATTGCAATCTTTAAGATTCATCCAATCTTGACGATCATTGGCTGTGCCATCGCTGGACTAGTTCATGTAAAGGGGGATAAACAGAATGACAGAGCTGTTTAAACTTTTTATAACCTTCTTAAAAATAGGCTCCTTTAGTTTTGGTGGTGGGTATGCAATGCTCCCTTTAATCGAAGAGGAGATTGTTTATATCAATCAATGGCTAACTCAAAGTGAATTTATCGATATTATTGCTATCTCACAGATGTCTCCAGGACCTATTGCCATCAATTCTGCTACTTTTGTAGGCTTTAAGTACTTAGGGGTAGGGGGCGCCATTGCTGCCACTGTGGGGGTGTGTTTTACTTCCTTTTTCCTAGTAACTGGATTGGCCCGTGTAATCATTAAATACTATGATTCTCTCATTGTTAAGGGGATTTTTTCAGGAATCCGACCTGGTGTAATTGGTTTGATCGGTGCTGCCTGTGTATCTCTATTTAAAGCTTCTATTGTAGATATTAAGAGCTTGATCATTGGCTTGACTGTTTTGGTTATTCTATCTAAAACTAAAATCCATCCAATTGCTGTAATTTTATCTTCTGGAGTGATGGGGATTTTGCTTTATTCCATTTAGAGATATGATATTAATTAAATATTAACTTTAAAAATAAAAACTCAGCCAATCGGCTGAGTTTTTATTATATTTAAGAAGCTGTTTCTTCGTTCTTCTTTTTACTTTTCTTTTTATTGATTACTGTAGGCCTTGATTTGTTTTCAACAGTATCCTTTGTAATGATTACCTTTTCGATGGTTTCATCGGAAGGTATTTCATACATGATATCCATCATTAGACTTTCAGTAATTCCCCTTAAACCTCTGGCACCAGTTTTTCTTTCAATTGCTTTTTGAGCGATTAATCGAAGGGCATCTTCTTCAAATTCTATTTTTACACCATCAATTTCAAATAGCTTCGTGTATTGCTTAACAAGGGCATTTTTAGGCTCTGATAAGATTTGTACTAAAGCTTCTTCGTCTAATTGATCCAGTGTCACCATAACTGGTAATCTACCAACAAACTCTGGGATTAGGCCAAACTTAAGTAAATCTTCTGGTTGGATATTCTTTAACAGAGTACCCAAATCCTTAATCTCTTTACTCTTAACGTCTGCACCAAAGCCCATTGAAGTTTTTCCAGTTCGCTTTTGAATGATTTTTTCAATACCATCAAATGCTCCACCACAAATGAATAAAACATTAGTGGTATCGATTTGAATGAATTCTTGGTGGGGATGCTTTCTTCCACCCTGTGGAGGAACACTGGCTACTGTTCCTTCTAAAATTTTAAGTAAAGCCTGTTGAACACCTTCGCCACTTACATCTCTTGTGATGGATGGGTTCTCAGATTTTCTTGCAATCTTATCTACTTCATCTATATAGATAATGCCTTTTTCAGCTTTTTCTATGTCATAGTCAGCCGCTTGAATAAGCTTTAATAGAATATTTTCAACATCCTCACCAACATAACCCGCTTCTGTTAAGGAAGTAGCATCTGCAATAGCAAAAGGAACATTTAAGATCTTCGCTAAAGTTTGTGCCAATAATGTCTTACCAGAACCAGTAGGTCCCATCATAATAATATTACTTTTTTGAAGTTCTACATCATCACTTTTGATATCTGCATTGATTCTTTTATAGTGGTTATATACAGCTACTGCTAAAGCCTTCTTAGCATCTTCCTGTCCAATGACATATTGGCCCAAAATGTCTCTTATTTCTTTGGGTTTCGGTAAATTTGTTAGATCAATTTCAACATTTTCATCAAACTCTTCCTGAATAATTTCTTGGCAAAGCTCGATACACTCATCACAAATATACACATTGGGTCCAGCAATTAATCTTCTAACTTGATCTTGAGATTTACCGCAGAAGGAGCATTTAAGCTGCTTTTTATCCTCGAATCTAGACATTTTCACACCTCTTTCATCGGCTTATTTTCTGAAGGTAATTACTTCATCGATGATACCATATTCCTTCGCTTGTTCTGCTTCCATAAAGTTATCGCGATCAGTATCTCTTTGAATCCTTTCTAAAGGTTGGCCTGTTCTTTCAGCCAAAATCTTATTTAAAGTATCCCTCATTTTTAGAATTCTTTCAGCATGGATTCTAATATCCTCTGCTTGACCTCTAGTTCCACCTAGAGGCTGATGAATCATAACTTCTGCATTTGGTAGAGCATAACGCTTGCCTTTTTTGCCCGCTGCTAATAGGAATGCTCCCATACTGGCAGCCATACCAATACAAAGGGTTGATACATCTGGCTTAATATAATTCATGGTGTCATAGATTGCCATTCCTGCTGTTATTGAGCCCCCAGGGCTGTTTATGTAGATTTGAATATCCTTATCTGGATCTTCAGCTTCTAAGAAAATTAACTGAGCAACAACTAAACTGGCAGTAACATCATTAATTTCATCATTTAAGAAGATGATTCTTTCCTTTAATAATCTTGAGTAAATGTCGTATGATCTTTCACCTCTATTGGTTTGTTCCACGACAACAGGCACCAATGCCATAATTATCTCCTCCCAAATCTAAATTTTTTAAGATATCTTGGCATTTTCTACTAAGAAGTTAATCGTCTTTCTTACAACAATATTGTCTTTGAAATAGTTTAAGTCTTCTGGTCTTAAGTTTGATTTAAAGTCTTCTACTTCTTGTTTGTATTGTTTTGCCAATTTTACTACTTCTTCTTGAACTTCTTCTTCAGTAGCCTCAATTTTTTCTTGTTGACTGATTTTTTCTAAAACAAGTTGTGTTTTAACTCTAGACTTTGCATCTTCCCTCATTTGATCTCTAAGGGCGTTTTCATCTGTACCAGTCATTTGATAGTAGTAATCTAAATTTAACCCTTGATAGCTTAATTGATAAGAGAAGTCTCTTAACATACCATCAATCTGTCTTTCAACAACTGGGTTAGGAATGTCAATATTCACAGAGTCAACAATGTCTTCAATTATTGTATTTTGAAGTTCTTCTTCAGCTCTTTTTTGGGCTTGCTCTTCTAGTCTCTTCTTGATATCACCCTGTAATTCTTCAAGTGTATCAAAATCAGAATAATCCTTGGCAAATTCATCATCAAGAACTGGTAATTCCTTTTCTTTGATTTCATGAATTTTAACTTCAAAAATAGCATCCTTACCAGCTAAATGTTCAGCATGATATTCTTCTGGGAATGTTACGTTTACCTTTACGTCGTCACCAATATTAGCACCAATTAATTGCTCTTCAAATCCTGGGATGAATTGAGCAGATCCAATTACTAGAGATTGTTTTTCTGCAGTACCACCTTCAAAGGCCACATCGTCAACTGAACCTTTGTAGTCAATGATTACCATATCTTGATCTTTTACTGGTCGATCTTCGATAGCAATCATTCTTGCATTCTTTTCCTGCATCATTTGAAGCTCTTTTTGAATATCCTCTTCTTGTACATTATACTCTTTTTTCGCCACTTCTATACCTTTATAGTTCTCCACCTCAAATTCAGGCATTACTTCTACCACTGCTGTAAATACAACGTCTTCACCTTTTTTAATTTCTTCTATATCGATTTGTGGACGGTCTACTGGATCGATATTGTGCTTCTCTAAAGCTGCTTCATAGACTTCTGGTAAGCAGATGTTGATTGCTTCTTCAAAGAAGATTTCTTTTCCATATTGAGCCTCAATAATTTTTTTTGGAGCTTTACCTTTTCTAAAGCCAGGGATATTGAATCTTCCCTTCATTTTGTTGTAGGCTTTGTTAACGGCATTTTCAAACTGCTCAACCCCCACAACTAGCTTAAGGGTAATTTTATTGTCTTCTTGCTTCATGATTTCTGAATTCATTTGTATCCTCCTCTATTTTGTTTACCATTTATTAGTTTCTTGTTTAACTGTAAACTAGTTATCATATTTTGAATAAGCTCATTTGTTCATATTATATTTATGTAATGTAATTCCCAGTGTATATATTAAAAAACATCCATATGCTTCAGTGGATGTCAAGCAAACATAATGAATGGCTTATCATATTAATACTATCTAATTTCACTATTATTGTCAACATATTGGTGCCTTTTAATCAGCTTATTTTTCCAGTATCGTCATTTGAATACCATTCTAATCAATTTCACCGGTATTCTTTAGGGCTTGCTTCAACAATATAGGCCCTACAATCTCAAAAAAAACCACCCCACTCAACACAATCCCTGTAATTAGTCCGTTGAATTGCGGAAGTCTCTGCTCAGCTTCGATACTCAAGCCAATAACAATTCCTGCTTGAGGAGTCAAAGCAATCCCCAAATTTCTTCTGTATCTCTTGCCAATATTAGTTAGCTTAGCAGATATATAACTACCAGCTAACTTGCCCCCCAATCGACCTACAATATACCCTACCCCCACCAATCCAATCTTAGGCAGTATGGCTAAATCTAATTTTGCCCCTGCTAAAGTTAAGAAGAATACAAATATGGGAAGCTCTATTTTTTCAAGGGCATTTGATAAGATATTGTTTTCCTCCACCAGATTAGTCACTAAGGCACCTGTGGTCATATTGATAAGGATTGCTGATAGTCCATATATTTCTCCTATACCCGAGTTAAGGAAAATAAAACCAATTACCATTACCATAAATTTATTTTCGTTAGTTTTTCGCCAAATTAAAAAGGCTAAAAACCCCCCCGATAAAATCCCAATCATCAGAGCTAAACCCAACTCTATTAACATGTTCAATATCAAGGCGCCACCTTGTAGGTCTGAGCTTGTTACCCCCTGTAGTATTGCAGTGGTAATCCCAAAAACAATGATACAATTTAGATTTTCGATGGCTACTAATGTCATAATGCTCCTGACAAAAGGCCCTTTTCCACGATATTCCTTAATAATCGATAGGACCCCTGAAGGAGAAACTGTCATGGACAATACTCCCAACACCAAAGAAAACGCTAGAGGAAGCCCTAAAATAAAGGTTATTAGTGCCACCATAATAAATGTACCCAAATTATCCCCTAAGGATACTAAAAAAAGAATTCTGCCATTTTTTTTGAATACTTTTCTATGGAGTTCCGCCCCTATGGCAATTGCCAACATTCCTAATGCTAAATGGTTTACAAATTGTAGCGAATACACCATCTCTTTAGTTATGACATTAGCGAAGGATGGACCCATGAGTAACCCGACAATAATATACCCCGTCACTGAAGGTAGACGTGCTTTGCTGGCTAGTTTCCCCCCCACTAGCCCCACCAATAAGATGATTGCTGCTATCAATTCGATATTCACTGGTCCTCACCCCATATTGATAGGGCTACCCCCTTAAGGTATTTCATTGTACCTGCCCCCTTTAAACATCCTGTATATAATAGTCTATAATGATATCTTCCTTATATTCTATTTACGGATAATAAAAGAGAAAAATTCCTAGAAATATGATCTATCTAGGAATTTTTTAATAAGTTTTTTGAAATAATATACTTTATATATAATTAGGTTCTGGATCAATCGTATCAGTATTCATTTCGCCGGCTTTTTGAATTGCAATCTTTGCGCAAACAGGTCCGATAATTTCATACACAAATACTCCACCTAATACAACAGTGCTTAGCATGCCACCCATTTCTGGTAATTGTTGTTTAGCCACCATAGCTAATCCTATTGCAACCCCAGCTTGAGGTAATAACCCTAAGCCTAAATACTTAACAATCGTATCTGGATATCCAACAGCTTTAGCACCTATAGCAGAACCAGCAATTTTACCAATTGCTCTAGCTACTATATATCCTACACCTAAGTACCCTAATTTACCTAATACATTAAGATGAAGTCCTGCCCCAGCTAAGGTGAAAAAAAACAGATAAATTGGTGGAGTAAAACTGCTTAATCCATCAAAAGCTCTTCTTGGATTTCTCATTAAGTTTGTAATCGTCGCTCCAATCATCATACATAACAGGATTGGAGAAAGGTGGAAGGTATGGGCTAACCCACCACCTGCGATGATTAATGCCAGTACCATACCAATAAGCTCCTCTTGGTTGCTTGCCTTGTTTCCAAGGAACACAAGCAATACCCCTATGATAAAGCCCACTGCAAGAGAACCAATTATTTCAATAACAGGATGTGCTAACATTGATAGTAAAGATACATCAGCTGCGCTTCCTGCTGTCATCTTGACAACCGCCATAGCTAATCCGAAGGCCATAACACAAACTGCATCATCAATAGCAACTACTGGTAAAATAGTACGGGTAAGGGGTCCATTGGCCTTATATTGTTTAATCACCATTGTCGTAGCGGCTGGTGCAGTAGCAGCAGCAATAGCTCCTAACAAAATACTAAGTTCGAAGGACTGATTCAACATGAAATAACTTACTGAAAACACAGCAATAATTGTTGCAAATGCCTGAACTAGCGTGACTATAAATATTTTACTCCCGACCTTTGCTAAATCTTTAATATGGAACTCACTGCCAATACTAAAGGCTATAGCCGCTAAGGCTATTTCATTAATAATTTCAAAATTATGAATATCATGATCAGTAACTACATTGGCAAAGGATGGACCAATTAGTAATCCCCCCAGTAAGTACCCCGTGACACTAGGAAGGTGAAGAACCTTTGCTATTCTTCCTCCTAAGATCCCCATTAACAACACGATACTAATTTTTACAAGTAAATCCAATTTCGATACGCCTCCTAGTTGTTATTCAATTTGTTATTCAATTTTTTTAGGTACGCCCCATATTTTTCCTACAGGAACAGTAAACATTAGTCCATGACCTGGCTTTGATACATCGTGTACGATTTCATTAACTGCTTCCATAGCTTTATCTGCCAGTTCTTCCCTCTCTACTACAGTAAAGATGGTTTTGTTATAAGGCCTAGAGCTATCTAGAAAGCTTCTCAAAGAACCAATTATTGGTATTTTCTGGTCGTATTTGCATAATTCGCAAGCCATACCATGGCTATCCAGTATAGTTGCGCCCGAAATGCCAATCTCCACGAACTTTGTTAAGATTTCATCTAGATATTCTACCTCATTCAAAACAATAAATAACACATGCACCTAATATCACATCCCTATCCTTAATCTCACATTACTATTATATACCCACTAAAATTGAAATGCAACCACACCCAAGAGGAACAGGTAAATAAGATCATTACAAATTAAAATCTATTTCTGTTGTTAATTCCTCTTCCGAAACTTCTTCCACCATTGCTTTAATTTTTACAATCACTTTATAATTGCCCTCTTTTCTTTTCTTCCCATTCTTATCAATACATTTCCAGAGATTTTTCCAGTGTAACACTTCCCCAGGTTGTAGCTGCTTAGAGGTCATAGCCATTGTAAAAAAACGTCCTTCAGAAAATCGATACACCTCTTCCCCTCCATCATCTACAATAATCATCTCAAACTGCTGGCCTGAAGGAAAGGTTATCTCTTTGGCTTCTCTAGTGGTATTGATTAATTTAAAATCTACATCAATTCCTTCATCCTGCTTTTCATAAATTGCCCTTAATTCCATTACCCCATCCTCCCTTGATTTTCACATCTAACTGCTTTCCCGTTCCATCAAGCTATAATTAAGGAAAATTTTATTTATTTCAAGTTCTTCTCCATTCAAAATTTTAGTCAATACCCTCATTCCAATTGCCCCCATTTCATACATTGGTTAGGCAACCGTAGTTAAGGCTGGATAGATTTTTGAAGCCATATCAATATTGTCGAACCCTACTATCGCCAGCTCCTCTGGTATACTATATCCATTTTCCAGAGCTGCACGGATTGTTCCAATGGCCATTTCATCATTTGCTACAAAGATCGCCGTAGGGGGCTCATCCATTTCTAATAGCTTTATTGCTGCCTCATAACCATGCTTAAAACGACTTCCACCCTCAAGGATTAGTTCATTAACTATACTGATGTTAGATTCCATAAGAGCCTTTTTATACCCCTCCAAACGGGCTATACCAACTACTGGATCATTTCCATTACCTGAAATCATAGCAATACGCTGATGGCCTTTTTGGATAAGATATTTAACCATAGCTTTACTAGCCCCTTCGTAATCAATGGTTACAGAAGGTATTGCCTCAGGAGTTGCACCGATTGAAACGACAGGTATTTCATAGGTGATGAATCTCTTATAAAGCTCTTCCGATACGATATTTCCAATAAAAATAACACCATCCACCTGTTTTTCTGCTAAGGCATCAAAGTATTTAATTTCTTTTTCATAATCCAAGTCCGTATTACAGAGGAATATGTTATATTGATACATATTTGCAATATCCTCTATTCCCCTGACTACTTCTGGATAGAACTGATTTGAAATATCAGGAATCAAAATACCAATTGTCTTTGTATTTTTGACTTTGAGACTCCTGGCTATCGCATTGGGTTTATACCCTAATTCTTCAATAACCTTCATTACTTTTTTGTACGTTTCAGGCTTCACAACCTTACTTTCATTAATAACTCTAGAAACAGTTGAAATTGACACCCCAGCTTTTCTAGCAACGTCTTTAATATTTATCTTCATAATCTCCCACCTATTTCCTAATTTATTAACTAGATATTATGCTAAATCCTCTCTTTAGTCAATGGTTTATTTGATGGAGTTTATAGATAACGTGTCACTTCAAAACGATATAGCTCTATGTTGTCTACTTCTAAAATCTCTGCCTTTTTCATAGCAATCTCCAGCTGTTGCTGTGGAGTCTCTATCCCATCAAGGTTTGGGAGTAAAAGGCCGCTTTTATCCCCCTGCACTACGAAAATACCATATTTTTTCACATCCAATTGATCCAAAGTATCAATTTCCTCCATTCCATGGAGAATATCTACTTTTATCTCTAAATCCTCCAATTCTCCCTTTCGAACAGAATAGAACCGCGGGTCCTCCGATGCCGCCATAATTGAACTGTTGATAATTTCATCTGCAATGTTTTGCTTTGTAGGCATATAAGTCCCCATACACCCCCTTAGTTCTCCATGTTTCTCTAGAGACACAAAAACTCCCGCCCTCTTTTCCTCTAATTCTCTAACAATATCCTGTTGAAGGACCAATTCCTGAAAAAGCTCCCAATCCAACTGGTGATCTCTTTTTACCCAATCCTCAATAGTGGCTCTTGCTAATGCTACAGGAATACTCTCAGTTCGTTTATTTCTAATATATTCCGTGTGTTTTTTCTCTAATAATTTCTTCAATACACTTGGGCCTTCTCCTATAGCCTCTAAATAAGCATTTAGATATCCTACTCCAAAAGGACCCTCATAGGAAAATATTTTTCCAGATACTTCAAAGCCGTCGAATACCCCTAGTCCCATTGCGATGGGCCTTAATCCACATTCAGCCGCTGCCTCTGCAAGATCCTCTGGAAGTAATAATATGTCCTCAACCCAGCCATTTTTAATACATTTACTGATGAGATCATCAAACACTTGTCCCCTCTCATTGTAGGGATATGGACCTCCCTTCACTAGACAATGGGACAAATCTCCACTTACCAATACTACTGTTTTCTTCCTAATCTGCTCCACTACATCAGCAATAATCGTTCCTATTTCATAAAGTTCTAGTAAATCCATCAATCCTATTGTTATATGTACCATTTTAAAGTCATTGTACTCTTGACGAATAAAGTGTAAAGGAACCATTGTACCATGGTCTAGGGCGACCTCAGCTTCATATTCTTTAGCTAATTTTTTACTTAAAAACAGACTTGGGACTTCCTTTTCTAAAAAAGCCTCTAATAATGTATCTATCAATTCTTCGTCCATCTCCTGTTTCATAGTTAGATGCGATTTTCCAAATTCTTTAAAATTTCCCTCTACAGCTTCTTCATCAAGTATGCAAATACCATCCTGAAATACGTTACCATGGGGAGTTATACAAATAATTACCTGTGGTGATTTTTCCTTAACCAGCTTTGCGATATTTTTTAGTCCTTCAATGGTACCCTGTGCCTTCTCTTCTTCACCACCCCCTATTGATGGAAGTATAATTGGTGGATGAGGAGTTAACACCATACCCTGCAAATAACTCATAAAATCGCCTCCAAAGATATTGTGATTTATGTTATTATGCTTCATTTTCAGGTATTTATTTGAATTTTTACCCTTAAATATATAAAAAAACCATAATCCATTAACAGTATATTACCTAACGACAAAAAAACTCCAACAGAATTATTCCCATTGGAGTTTTTTGAAGTTATTTTTTAGTTATATTTTCTCTACTTTGATACCAGTCTCATGGTCATTGAGATTTTGCTTTTCATAGCTATCATCAGAAACCTTCTCTATTGTTACAGCTAAAGTTTCCTGCATAATATACTGCTTAAAATTATCTACAGCTTTGCTGATTTCTTCATCTCCATCAAAGAATATCTTAATTTGGTCCGTCACTTCAAAATTACTATTTTTTCTAATCTGCTGTACCTTTGAGATGAATTCCCTTGCAAACCCTTCATCCAATAAGCTTTGGGTTAGAGTTGTATCTAGGATAACAAATAGATTGTTTTCTGTTTCTACAGTAAAACCTTCTTTAGCAGCAATTGTGATGAGTACGTAATCCTTTTGGATTTCCATCATTTCGCCATCCAGTTCGACTGTGATTGTTTCCCCTGCCTCAAGTTTTTCTGTAACCTCCGCTGCATCCAACTGAGCTAATACTTTACCCAAGGATTTGATCTTTGGTCCTAGTATAGAACCCGCCACCTTGAAGTTTGGCTTAAGGTTGAAGTTCATGTAATTTTTAAGGTTTTTCTCAAAAACCACTTCCTTAATATTCAACTCTTCCTGCATTAGAGGGATTAGATCGCTGATTAGCGTTTCATATTTACCATCAATTATCATTTTTTGCAATGGCTGACGTACTTTAATTTTAGCTTGAGCTCTAGCTGCTCTCCCTAGTCCAACTAGATTTCTTACAAGGTCCATCTTTCCTTCAACCTCTTTATCGATTAACTCCTGCTTAACCACTGGATAATCAGCTAAATGAACTGATAGCTCTCCAGTAAGGTTCTGATACATTTCGTCAGAAATGAATGGTGCAAAAGGTGCAACCAGTTTTGCCACCCCTACTAAAATTTCATAGGTTGTATTATACACTGATTTTTTGTCGTCAGTTAATTCAGTAGCCCAGAATCGACGTCTAGCTCTCCTGATATACCAATTGGATAAATCTTCATTAACAAATTCTTGAATCTTCCTTACAGCCTTCGTTAAGTCAAATACTGCTAAGTCCGCTTCAACAGCCTCTACTAAGCTATTGTATTTTGAAAGAACCCATCTATCCAACTCTGGTCTTTGTTGATAAGGAACAAAGAAGCTCTTTGCATCTATTCCGTCAGTATTTGCATATAGGGTAAAGAAGGTGTATACGTTTTGGATTGTTGTGAAGAATTTGCTTTGTACTTCCTTTAGACCTTCTACGTCAAACTTAGTTGGAGTCCATGCTGGAGACACATGTAATAAATACCACCTTAATACATCTGCTCCATATTGATCGAATAACTCAAAAGGATCTACTGTATTCCCCTTTGATTTAGACATCTTTCTTCCTTCTTTATCGAGAATCAAGTCATTTACCAATACATTTTTATAAGGTGCTACCCCCTTTACGAAGGTTGAGATTACCAGTAGAGAGTAGAACCATCCACGGGTTTGGTCGATCCCTTCACAGATATAATCCGCTGGGAATAGCCCATCAAAGTTTTCTGTATTTTCAAAAGGATAATGATGTTGAGCAAAAGGCATTGCTCCACTATCAAACCAACAGTCAATTACTTCAGTAACTCTTGTCATCGTGCCTTGACATTTTTCACACTTTAGATGAACATCATCCACATATGGTCTATGGAGCTCTATTGATTCATCAATATCTTCCAATGCTCTATCTGCCAACTCTTTTCTTGAACCTACAGAGGTTAGGTGACCACATTCGCATTTCCAAATATTTAATGGTGTTCCCCAATATCTATTTCTTGATAAAGCCCAATCATTAACATTCTCTAACCAGTTACCAAAACGTTTTTCTCCAACGTAATCTGGATACCAATTTACAGAGTTGTTGTTGACGATTAATTGATCCTTCATCTTTGTTACTTCAATATACCAGCTAGGCTTTCCGTAATATAACAACGGTGTTGAACATCTCCAACAGTGGGGATAGTTGTGGTCAATTTTTTCCTTTTTGAATAATTTATCTTCTCCATGAAGCCATTTGATAATGTCTACATCACAGTCCATTACAAATTTTCCTTCCCAAGGAGTCGTCGTGTACTTACCTGTTTCATCAACCGGCTGAAGAACTGGCAAATCATATTTTCTTCCTACTTGGTAGTCATCCTCCCCGAAAGCTGGAGCAATGTGAACAATACCAGTACCATCTTCAGTAGTAACATAATCGGCTAAAGTGACGAAGAAGGCCTTTTTATCTGGCGTTACAAAGGGCATTAATTGCTCATACTCAATGTGTTCTAAGTCCTTCCCTTTAAGGTTTTCGATTACTTCATAATCTTCACCAATTACTTTGTTGGCTAGCTTTTCAGCCAAATAGTAGACTTTATCCTGATGCTTAACCTTTACATAATCCACTTCTGGATGTACAGCAAGGGCAACGTTTGAAGCTAAAGTCCAAGGAGTAGTGGTCCAAACTAGGAAGTATTCGTCAGCGTCTTTCCGCTTCATTGATACAATTACCGTATTTGACTTAATCTCTTTATATCCTTGGGATACTTCATGGGATGCTAGACCTGTTCCACATCGTGGGCAATAAGGCAAAATTTTGTGTCCTTCATAGATATAATCCTGCTTGAAAAATTGGTCTAAAATCCACCAGATGGATTCGATATAGTTATTATCTAGGGTAATGTAGGGATTATCAAGGTCAATGGAGTATCCCATTCTTTTAGTCATTTCCCGCCATGCCTTTTCATAAGTAAATACTGATTCACGACATTTTTCATTGAATTTATCAATCCCATAATCTTCAATTTCTTGCTTACTGGATAGCTTCAATTGTTTTTCTACTTCAATTTCAACTGGTAAGCCGTGGGTGTCCCAACCTGCTTTCCTCTTTACTTGATGACCTGTCATGGTCTTGTATCTACAGACAGAATCCTTTAAAGTACGGGCAATTACGTGGTGGATTCCTGGTCTACCATTTGCCGTTGGAGGCCCTTCAAAGAAAACAAAGGATTTACCATTTTCTCTAGTAGATATACTTTTTTCTAGGATATCATTTTGATCCCACTGATTAGCTATGGCCCCTTCCCGTTGGGCAATGGGTTGATTGGATAAGGCTTTGTATTTTTCCATTCTCAACAACTTCCTTTCTTCTGAATAATTTTTAAAAAATAAAAGTCCCTAAGCATAAATGCTTAGGGACGAATTAACAATAAACCGTGGTACCACCCTGCTTACAGGCATAAAACACCTGTCGCTCAATACATGATAACGTGTGACTACGGGATACCCTACTGGCTATTTCAGGCTTCCAGCTCCGAGGTGATCTTCATAAAAGGGCTTCATCATAATCTCTCACCAATGATTACGTCTCTTTAAATCCATCCTTTTACTACTGTCCTCATCCTAGCTTTTACTCTTAGATTTAGTTATGATTATACACTTAGGACATTGTTTATGTCAAGGCTGTATTAGAAAAATTTCACTATGTTTCTTGGTATTATTGCCAGGAAAACAATGTCCATATACAAAATCGTAAAAAAATTATATCTTAAACCTTTCGATCACTTTTTGTAATTGTCCAGCCAGTTCCTTTAAATCGTTAGAGTGGGATGCCACCTCTTCTATAGATGCCAATTGCTCCTCTGTGGCAGCAGAAACCTGTTGAGTAGCAGCTGATGTTTCCTCTGCTGTAGCTGATACATTTTGAATTACAGCAATTAAATCATCCTTCTCAGCTGCCATGTCATTACTGGAGCCCTTAACCTCAGTAACCTTCTGCATTATGGCAGAAATTGCACTGGAGATCTGATCAAAAATCATTTCCGTCTCCTTTACAGCTTGATTCTGTTGTTTCATAATTTCCTCAGTCACATCCATAGCTGATACGGCAGACTTAGCCTTCTCTTGAATTCCAGCAATTAAATCTTGAATCTCTCTGGTTGCCTTTCCAGATTGCTCAGCTAACTTCCTAATTTCATCGGCCACAACAGCAAATCCTTTTCCAGCTTCACCTGCTCTTGCCGCTTCAATGGCTGCATTTAAGGCTAACAAGTTTGTCTGCTCTGCTATTTGATTTATCGTAGTTGTAATCATCCCAATTGCATCGGAACTTTTATTAACATCTACTACAATCCCGCCAACTGTCTCAGTTGCACGACTGCTTTCTTCGGCTTTTTTTGTTAATAATTGAACCGTCTCAATTCCTCTCTTACTCAATTCATTGGTTTCTGTAGACTTACTATATACATCATCGGTGGAGTACTGTACAACACCAATCTTATGGGCTAAGTTATCTACCTTACCAACCCCTTCTTCCATATCTCTAGCCTGTTCACCAGCACTCTTAGCAATTTCTTCTATCGTCAAGGCAACTTCATTTGTGGCAACGTTGGTTTGGTCTGTTATGTTGGCTAGTGAGGTTGAAGTTTCTACTACTACCTGCGTTGATTGCTGTACCTCGTAAATTAGCGCCTTAAGGTTCTCCATCATATCATTAAAGCTATTACTTAAATCTCCAAACTCATCTCTACGCTTCATACTGGTTCTAACGCTTAAATCCCCTGTTGCTGCTTTTGCAAAGGCCTCTTTAATTTGCTTTAATGGTGAAGAAACATTATTTGCGATTAGCAACGATATTACAGCCCCAAGGATAATTGCTATAATTGATGCAATAATAATGTAGTTTCTTATATCACTGGTATCATCCACCAACTCCGATCCAGACATAATTCCTAGAATTTTCCACCCGGTGCTCTCATTAGTTACATAGCTGGCAAACCTACGGGTTCCATTGAACTCATATCTAGTAAAGCCACTTTCGTTTCCACTGGCTTCTCCCCAGAAGGATTGCTTTGTAATCTCATCAGTGCCAATAATCTCAGCCATCGGATGAACCAGTACAGTTCCATCCCCTGTTGCCAAAGCTAAGTAACCCTCTTCTCCCAGCTTAACCTCTGCCATTTTTTGCGTAATCATATTTAAATCAACGTCAAAGGCTAATACCCCCACAGTCCCTCCATTGTATTCAATAGATTTAGCAGCAGTTAATGTAATTTGTCCACTGGCAGTATCAACATAGGGCTCTGACCAAGCAACTTTGCCTTTATTTTTCATGGCGGCTGAGTACCAAGGTCTTGTTCTTGGATCCCATCCCTCTGGTAAATCAGTATGTGGATATATGTACATACCAGCCTTTTCAGTGCCGATATAACTATTAATTACCGATGGGTTACTATCATTAAAATTTTTAAGTAGCTCCATCCCCATACCCATCGAGTCATAGGGTAAAGTATCCTCCTCTGCTTCTCTCGCAATCTCTTTCATAATAGAATTGTCAGCCAAAGCTGCTACTTGCTTTTCAATTCCCCATAAATATTCATTAAGAGCTTCTCCAGCTTCCCTTGTGGTTTGTTGTGTAGTTTGACCTAGTTTTTCATCCAGTATCCTAAAGGCTTTTAAATAAGTCATAGTCCCTAAAATACTGACAGGTAATAGTATGACTAAAATCATTATTCCTATCAACTGGGTTCTTATTTTTCTAGACTTTTGTTTTTTCTGGTTTTTTGTTTTTTTGTCCTTGGCCTTTCCAGTAATTTTTTCCATTATTTTGCCCCCTAATTGAATTTTTCATTTTCGTTGTTATGTGTAGACTCAAAAATAACAGTACCTAATTACCTAGGTGCTCATTCGATGACAAAATAGCAATTCATCAATAGATGCACTATCTTGTTGAATTAATGTTAAAAATCTTCAGTTATCTACAATATAACATTTTTCGACAAAAAAGTAAATTGAAATTTTCCAATAAGGTAGGTCAGTCCTCCAATGTTTGTCGTTATAAGAAATCTAGACTCTTGCTTCGTTAAAAGCAGTTTCAGGCAAAACAAAAAAAGACAGGGTATTGGCCTGCCTAACTGAAATTATCTATTATCTTGCAGAAATTTTTGTTTTAATTCAACATATTTTTTATAATCGTCTTCAGATGTAATTCCTTTTTCCTTTAACTCATTAAGCAGGTCAATCATTTTGACGCAAAGCAACTTTAATTCTACCTCAATTTGCTCAGATCCCTTTTCCATTTCCATAACCCCCAAATATTAACAGATAATGTAAAAATGACTGAAGTTTAAAAGTGATGCTTTTTTCTAAATTTTCTTTAAATTTCACTTGGTTATCTACTTTCTGCATATCTTTTTAAAATCCTGTATATTTTTTTATTTTTCCATCGACAAATTTCTCGTAACACGCAGTTTTACTACTTCTTTTTAGTGGCATTTATGTTGATTTTAATTTTAGTCCAATTTAAGGAAACAGTCTAGCGGGAATATATATCTGAAAACTCGATATTTATCAATTTCCCATATCGAGTGTTTGGTTCTGTTTTCGCTGAATAATCAACAACCTCTAGGGAGCTTTCTACAGGTAGTGTGATTATGAACTCACTACCTACCCCATAAGAGCTCTCTACAGTGATGTCTCCCCCATGCATGGTGACTAAAGCCTTCACAAGAGAAAGGCCTATGCCACTACCCTCGTGTCTTCTATTTAGGAGTTTATCAACTTGTCTAAACCGTTCAAATATTACCTCCAATTTATCCTTCGGGATGCCTTGCCCTTTGTCCTTCACTGATATCTCAACATTCTCGCCACAGTCATAAATATTTATTGTTATCTCATTGTTGGGCTTTGTAAACTTCACTGCATTAGATAGTAAATTTAATATAATTCTTTCCATTGCGTTCGGATCAACAGGAATAATCTTTTCTTCCACTTCCGTATCAAAAATTAATTCAATTTGGTGATTTTCGATATAATCTGCCACTGATAATGCTATATTTTCAACGATACTCACTATATCACAATGCTGCATTTGCAGATCGAAATACCCCGAATCAATTTTAGTAATGTCAATGAGATTGTTGGTTAATCTAATCATCCGACTACAGTTTTGTCTCAGCACCTTTAATCTTTTAGTCATTTTTTCAGGTTCTAGGGCTTGTTGACTCCTATTGTCTATTTCCATAAGCTGCACTGTACTAAATAGTAAGTTTAAAGGAGTTTTAAGCTCATGGGAAAGGTTAGCAAAAAACTCTGTCTTTAACCGATCATACTCCATTATCTCCGCCAACATTTTTTGCTCATGTTTAATTTTTTCTTCCAATAGCTGAGTTCTCTTTATACTTGTAATGTCTCTTATTACATTGATAATAAACATCTCACCCTCTGACAAGAAGGATATACCTCTGATTTCGATATCCATGTCTACTCCATCCTTCAGAGAAATGGTATGATGACTTGAAGCGGATTCCATATTTCTATTCTGCAAATTCTCCATTATATTACTGATAATTGAGTGTTCATCTTCTACTTCAATTGCATCGTAGGAATAATGAATGATTTGTTCTTGATCTTCTACCCCCATTAAATTAACTGCCGCTGTATTGGCAAAGATAATCTGGTTCCCCCGTTGCACCAGTACACCATCAGGGAGAATTTCTACTAGCCTTCGATATCTTTCTTCGCTGATTTTCAGTTGTTTCTCTGAAAGCACTTGTTTGTTTCCATCATTGAGCATCACCACTAAACTCCATAGGGTAACAGTAGAAAAAATAGTCATACTGAAAATAATCCCCCACCAAAATTGATAAGGAATGTCTAATGCTAACCCCAGCAAAAATCCTTTAACCAGTGCAAATATCAAATAATGCTTCACTATTTTCTTTGTATTAGTAATGGTGTAATGTTGGTTCGCATCCTCAGTTCCACCAAAATAAGCTCCAATAACAACAGGAAAGAGCATACCTAAAAGAATCCCTTGCCATGCTCCTGTAGTACCTATATTTAACCTATAAATAGCTGGAAAGATACTAGTGAGGAGTCCAAGCTTCCATCCCTGTTTGTAGGATATTAAAAACAATGGCACAGTCCTTAAATCAAAGCTATAACCTGCATAGGCAAAGGGTTTTATCATTGTTGATAAGGTTAGAATAGTTGATAAAATATACGTAATTCCGAACCAAAGTCCTTTACTGGCATTTTCACTAATGATTAGATTTTTCAGCTTACTATATATAAATATTAAGGTAATAATTAATGTCATGTTTTCAAAAAAGGTAATCAACATAAATAATACCACCTCCAACTATAGTTATAATGAATTTCTAGAATGGTTTACAAATACCTCTATACATTTTTTTACAAAAGTTAATTTGATTCTTAACATCCATCTATAAAAATACCTTATTGATTATGTTGTTACAATTTCTGCATCTTTATGTATCTGATAACACAACATCATAACAGTTCGTATTTAAAATGTACTCTTCTGTCGTAAGATTATGTTAAAAATCATATTACATATTTAATATGAAATAGCTCCAATAAAAAGGCCCTAAAAAATAAATTCTCCTAGGGCATTTGATTTATTAATGAAACCTATTATATTCTACCTTCTTTTATTAAATGGGACGTACCTTTAACATTATTTGCTTTAGCCTTTGCTTCCTTCATAACTTTCTGAACTTTCTCGACTGTTATCACTGCACTTTGAATTGCATCTAATAAATTTTTATCATCTTCATTGGCATGTTCCTTTAGACTATTGATTATACCTAAATGTTTGCCCCCTTGATGAGCATTTTCAGTAGCACGAATCCCTTGACTCCTGTAGGAATTATTTTGTAAGCCTTTTACTGTATCAATAATCTCTAGTATCCCGATAATTTTATGAATAGGCATTTGCTCATCTTCATTAAGATATTTGCTAACAGAAGCTAAGGCTCTTTTTATTTCAGGATTTCTAATAGCATTCGATATTGATAGAGCTAGATGATTGAAGGATGTATGCTTTCTGCTAAAGATTAAAATTGTCAACAGGGTAGGTATATATGTGTATAGAGATGCCCCTTTACTTTCATGTAAAATTTTACCTCTTTCATCTATGTCATTGTTATTTGACGGTAACTTTTCCATGTTACTTTTCCCCCTTCTTTGTATAATGACCCAGTATTAGATTATGATTGAACCTCTATGATCGTGCTGATATACCAGTAGGAAAATCATTCATGATTTGTTGCAAATTATTTTTTATTTTTGTCACCGACCACTTAAGAGTACATAGTATATTACTGCAAAAGGATCATTGAAGGGAGGTGAAGATGGTGGCTGAGATTACTAATGCTAAAGGACAATATAACCTTGATTTTTTAATGATTCCCAGTGAATATATAGATAGCTTCAATAACTTTATGACACAGTATGGCGAATTATCAGACGCTGATATTTATAAAGAGATTTTAAGCTCAAAAGTAAAAGTATCAGAAAATGTATTGAGGCAGCATGTTAACAACTTGGATGCGCTATCACAAATGTCTGGATTTGTTTCAGATTCCACTAAACAACGTATTCAGATGGTCAAGAGAGTCTTAACGACTGATACTGGTGGGTCCAACATGCAATCGGCTGTCGAAACTCAATTCTTTGGAGGTACTAGTCTATTGCTTTGGTTCCTTACCCTAGCAGCTATATGGCGAAGGCCTTTCTATGGTTTTGGTAGAGGATTTGGAAGACGACCTTTTTTCTATTAAGATAGTCACCCTTAGCTCAAGCCAATAGCTTTAGATATGCAATGAAAAATCCACCTGCCTTTGTTTTTGTAGGTGGGTATTTCATCTCATTTTAATAATAATAACTTATTAAACTAGCACAGATTTGCATCATTTATCATACTTTATTATTGAAACAAAAGATATCAAAATCAATAAAGGGAAGGTGAAATTAATGAGTGATACAGTTAAAAAGAATAATATAATTGGTGGTTTAATAGGAGGAAAAAATAGTTTGTTATTCTTCTTCCTACTTCTAGTGATTATCTTCTGTAACTGCAGTTGCTTCAATCAATTTGGGGATGAGTTACTATTCTTCTTCTTACTCCTTGTTGTTCTATTTTGTGGACCGTATCTTTTCAGAGGATTCGGAATTTAGTTAACTGAATAAGTAATAAAGACCCTTGGAGGATTCTCCAGGGGTCTTGCTGTTTATTTATACTTAAAAAACCGATAAGCCTCCCTAAATCGCTGCCCAGAAGTAAATAAAATCATCGCTGCAAAAATAAGGGCAATATAGTCTGTATAATTCGGCAGTAAAATCATTAATGAAAACATAATAAAACCTTCTGTTCTTTCCGTAAGGCCAGGTTGGTAATAAAAGCTTTTCTCTGAAACCTTATCTGAGGCTGCACCAACAGTTAAGAAAATCGTCATATTGATGATGATGGTGGCTGCTAAAACCACAAAGACAAAAGGATTTTTTGAATAATGTAATGCCAATACAAGCAATAAAGAGATTTCAACTACACGATCAAACGTAATGTCCATAATCGTTCCAAAAGGAGATGATGCCTTTGTTTTTCTAGCAATTGTTCCGTCAACTGCATCTAGACATCCTGACAGCCATAGTATACTGACAGCCAGAATTGCAGAATAACCAAAGTGCAACAATATTGCTGGTACTAGCCCAACCAATAGGGCTATAATCGTTACATGATTGGCCGATAATTTACAACGAATACATAAATCTGCCGTCTTCTCAAACACAGGTTGAATAAAACTTCTAGCTCTTGTATCTAGCATGTGGGCCCCCCTTTTTTATTTAAATTTCGCTAGATAAAATAAACTGCTTTGTCAAAGTTTGCTTGCAGATATACTTTATCACCTATATTAAACTCCTTATATATAAAACTAGAAACATGGATATGGAAATCCCTGACATCAATGGTGTACACGACTTTATCACCGGAGTACACCCTCCTTTTCACAATTCCTTCTATGCTATCCTTTTGTTTTTCACCAAATCCTATCTGTTCAGGTCTAAACATAAAGGTTATTTTCTCACAATTGGGTAAATTTGTACTAAATCTTCCTAGATGAGAATGAAATTCCCCACCTGAGATTTTTCCTTCAAAATAATTTCTTACACCAAAAAAATCTGCTACTTCTTTTGAAACTGGCTTTTCATAAATTTCGTTTGGAGTAGTGTACTGTTTGATTTCTCCATCCAGCAACAAAGCCACTTGATCTGCCATTGATAAAGCTTCCTCCTGATCATGGGTCACCATAATCAAAGTGATATTCAATTTCTGTTGCAAGGCTCTAACGAACTCCTGCATATTTTTTCTTAACATGATATCCAGCTTTGAAAAGGGTTCATCTAAAAGCAATACCTCTGGCTCGATAGCTAAAGCTCTAGCTATGGCCACCCGCTGCATTTGCCCTCCCGATAGTTCATTTGGGAACTTTTTTTCATGCCCCTCTAATTCCAACAGACGAATCAATTCATTTACTTTTTCCTTAATCACACTCTTGTTTACCCTTCTCATCTTTAGTCCAAAGGCTATATTGGATTCAACAGTCATATGGGGAAACAATAGTAGGTTTTGATCAACTAAAACCGCATTCCTTTTATCTATGGATACATGATTCATCAGCTGGTCACCAAAAAAAATATCCCCTTCCTCAAAATCAACCATCCCAGCAATCCCATGAAGCATAGTGGTTTTACCTGAACCACTTGGCCCCAGCAACACTGTCAACTGACCCTCATTGATTACAATATTAATATTTTTCAGAACTGCTTTATTATCGTAGGATTTGTTTATGTTTTTTAGATATATTTTTGCCATAATTGCCTCTTTTCACTAAACGTAGTATCGGCTGCTCTTTTCATAGAAGTTTCCAACTATTTTTTCCGTTATGAATAATACCAATGTAATTGATAGAATAAACACAATACTCAAGGCAGAAGCCATGGTTCGATCCCCTGATTCAACAAAGGGGAACAGAAACATAGCATAGGTGACAATCCTTCCCCCCCCTATCAAGAAGGTGATAAAATACTGACTGAAGGAGGCGATATAGATGATACTTCCCGCAATAATTAATCCAGGAGTAATCAAAGGTAGTGTCACATAACGGATTACTTGCAAGGGTGAAGCCCCAAGTATCCTAGCCTGAGTTTCAATCTTATTTCCATTCAATTCAAAAACATTTAAAAGGATCTTAACCCCATAGGGTATCCCCGGTATTACATGAATCAATACAACTCCCCAAAATGTATTTGCTAATCCTAATCGAATAAATCTTAAATGAATACCCATGGCCACCGTCAGCATCGGTACAATCAGGGGAAGTAGGATTAATACCTTTACCACTGATTTTCCTTTAAAGTCATAAAATGCAATGGCCCTAGCAGCAGGTATACTGACCAGCAAAGTGATGGCTGTCACCACAATAGAAAGGATCATACTATCTACTAGAATTTTAAATACTCCAGTTGTAGGCTCCAGTACATAAGAGTAGGCCCTTAAAGTAAACCCTTGAGGGATTAGACTAGGCCATGGCCAAGCACTGGAAACACTCCATCCTATCATCATTAATAGCGGAAAAAGTAGAACTGTTAAGATTATATACTTTATTATCCATTTTACTTTCATTATAACACATCTTTCCCATGATTACTGATTATTGTATTTTTTAATGAACTGAAAAGTTAGTACATACAGTCCAACAGTTATAAATGCACAAAGAGCAATACACATATTAATGACCATAGCATAGGGTCGATCTGCTAGATTCACACTATTATAATGAATGTATGACAAGATCGGTAGCGCCTTTGGTGTGGAAGGTCCTAGTAAATAGGGTATCTCAAATGCCCCAAAGGAAAAAGCAAAAATAATAATAAAACCCGAGGCAGTGGTGGGGAAAATCAAAGGAAATAGAATATATCGAAATACTTGAAAATGGTTGGCACCAAGATTAGCGGCGATTTTAGCATACTTGTTCTCAACACTTCGCAAAATCTCAAAAGTGACCAATGTAATAAAGGGTAACCCCTTCCATACATAGGCCATAATCACACCTAATCCTTGTCGATCAAATATCATAGGTTTAAAACTTTGCATATCTTCAATAAATCCCAATTGATACATCAGCCTTGCTATCCACCCACTTTGGGTAAATAAAATGAAAATCAAGAGGGCTGCAATGGTGTGGGGTACAATAATAGGCACCTTATAGATATTGACCAATGGCCCTCTCTTTCTTCTTTGATTATAAAGCAGGAGGTATGAAAATAAAACACCTAATACTACCGCGATCAACGACGATATAAAAGACGTACAAAAGCTAAATCTCAGGGCCTTTAAAAAACTAGGGCTACTTAAGATATCCTTATAGTATTGCACAGTGATTGTATTCAACCCTATTGCAGGGAAGTATCCAAAGCTCTGTAGTAGCCCGGATACGATTCCTGCAATAAATATCCCTAATATGAAGATCATAACAGGTATCAACATGATATAGGGTTTTATTTTCTTCCTCATTTTACTCATGACCTAAAACAACTTCCCTCCATAATTCTTCAATGATTGGAACTAATTCTGCCCTCATTTCCGGTACTCTATGTTGTAGCAGAACATCTTGAGGAATAACTCCTTCTCCTAATTCTACCTTTTCGAATAACTGTTGTTGCTTGTCATTTAATAGGCTTGGATCAGTTACTGGTAAGTCTCCCCATACCGTTGGGTCATACTTAGTCACCTGTACTTCTGGAGATAAAATATGGTTCATCACAACCAATGCCCCTGCCTTGTTTGGTGCATTGAATGGAAGCCCCATGAAATGGGTGTTTCCAATTGTGCCCTTTTCGAATAAGAAGGATTGAGATGTTTTAGTGAAGGACCCGTCAGCAATTTTCCCTGCTATATGGAAGGGTGTATAATTCATCGTCATCAACACTTCTCCATCGGCATACATGTTATCTAACTGGGCAATGGTAGCTGGATAGTTCTCTCCTTGTCGCCATAGATATGGCTTTAGATCAACTAGATAATCCAACGCTGGCTGGATGACCTCCCTCACCGCTTCTTTATCCGCCTGTAAGTCAATAAAGGCTTCATATCCTACAATATCATAAATGATATTTCTAATAAAGGCACTCCCTGTAAAATCTGTTAGATCAGGATAAGTTATTTTACCTTCATGTTTTTTTGCTAATTCCTTTAGTTCTATATGATTTGATGGTAATTTTTCAATTACTGCGGTTTCACCAATAAAAACCATTTGAGCTTTTCCATAGGGTGCTTCATATCCCTCTACTGGGTGTCCAAAGTCGTACTCCACATCTGGGGAATCTGTATCAATAAACTGGTTAAAGTTTGGTAACATTTGAGTAAATGGCCCAAATAAAATTTCTTGACTCTTAGCGTTATAAAAGTTTTCTCCATTGATCCATACAATATCAATAGTCCCTTCAGCCTTTAACTGTTTTTCATTTAGTAACTTAGGCAAGTATTCATTGGGTACCATTGGTACACGTTCCAATGAAACATTATACCTTTCCTTCAGCTCTTGAGCAACAGTTGTATCTAACCAACGATTGATTTTCTCATCGCCACCCCAGCCATAAAATGATACTGTAGTGCCATTGGCTTCCTCCACTATTTCTTCCCAAGTCTTATCTTGTAAACTAACTCCATTATCTTGCTCTTTATCTTTTACTGTACACCCCGCACTCAACAGAGAAAATACTAGGATGAAACAGATCAGTAATATCCCTTTATTCCTCACAATTCCTTCCTCCTACACTTTTACTTATTGTTGACTGCATCCATATCAATTCCTTTTTTCTTTGCAAATATCTTTGGAATTTGAGAAACTCCGAACAACACAACACCCGCTACTAACAGTTTAACAAAAAATCCTGTTGTTATACCATTTTGAGCGATTTCTCCAGCCATATAAGCATAAACAAATGCACCAGGTGCCATCGTAATTAAAGTAACAATAGAGTAGGTGGCTAATTCAATATTCGTTACCCCATAAGCATAGTTTTGGATATTGTATGGGAAAACAGGCACTAATCTAGTTAAAATCAAAAAGTCTTTTCCATTTTTTTCTACACCAGACTCAATCTTTTTGAAAATTACATTTTTACCAAACTTATCTACAATAAAGTCTCTTGCGATATATCTTGAAACAAGAAAAGCTGCAATAGAACCTGCTGTTGCTCCTGTTAAGGCTAAGATGGCACCTAGCACTGGTCCAAATACAATCCCTCCACTAATGGTAATAACACTAGCTGGTAACGAGAATACTGCTGCTGCAATAAATATTAAAATATAAATAAAATATCCTAAAGAGCCTGCATCTTCGATCAGTTTTTGAAATTTATCAAAATCCTTCAGTGTATCAATTAACCCTGTAGCATAAATACCATAAAAAGCCAATGCTAAAACAGCCACCATGATAATCATCTTTATTTTTTTATTCATTATTACTTACCTCCTCTTTTCTATTTTACCGCCTTTGCGATTCCTTTTTTTGCTTTATATCGATTAATCCATGATTTAACTGGTGAAGACAATACATCTTCTGGTGGTGCATCTTGTGCGTATACTACTGGTCCCCACACAAGGTCTAATAAATGCCACGCCTTTGCTCCACCCTTCAAAATAGAAGAACGGCAAGCAGAACAGTATACTACGATTTTATCGCCTTCTAAAGTTTCTACTCTACGCTTCATTACTTTTTCAGCAACTGGAGGATTTGCTGGTACAACCATCCCCCCAAACCCACAACATCTTGTCTTTTCTCTGGAGTATTCTGACTCTACAACTTTGTATCCAAGCTCCTGCAATATCCAACGCACACCGTCATGAAGCGCTGATAAATGACGGGTCGAACAGGAATCATGGATGGTAAAGACAATATCACTATCCTTAGCCTTACCCTTAAGCTCTTTAGGCAAACCTATAATAGGAAATAATTCCCATAGAGAATGAGTCGGTGTTGGACTAGCTTCGTCAAAGGTTAACTTACAGCTTTGACAGGCTACAATCATTTCATCGATATTAACATCATCCATATCTTTTTGTAGGTCGGCAAATCGCTCCTTAAATAAGTCGTATTGTCCCACTGCTTTTGTTGGTTTTCCACAGCATTTCTGAACTGCAGAGAAGTTTGGGAATACTTCGTTAAGATAGGCTGTTGTCTTAGTTACTGCCTCTGGACTGTAGGATGGTAAGCTACATCCTGGCATAAATCCATAACGTTTGCTTTTATCGATTTTTATAGTCATTATTTCTTACCTCCACGAATTTTTGTAGTAAATAGCTTAGAAAAACCAAGTATTTGGTGTATCTTAATTGCTCCGTGGCCTTTAATTGGCGATTCCCCATTGTTTGCTTTTACAAAGTCTTTACGGGACCCAATGAAAATATTTTTCATCGGTAGTTCATGGGGGCAAACAATTGTACAGTTATCACAGGCATTACATGAATAAGCTAGCATCGCTTCCATCTTACCTTCTTCCACTAGCCCTGCTACGATATCCTTTGGACAGATTCCAAAGTCGTTCATCATAACACATTCCCTCATACAGAGCTTACATTCACAAACTAAACATCGGGATGCCTCTTTAACTGCTTGTTCTTCGGTAAAGCCTAAATCTGACTGAGCAAAATCCTTTTTACGTTCTTCAGCAGGTCGCATATTTGTGTGTAGTCTTTGTAAATCTTCTGTTCCCTCTGGTAGTGGTACGTTTAATTTAGTTTCATAAGTCCATTCATTCTTGAGGTCTCTATCAGCCCTTAAGTCTTGGCCTTTTAAATACCGATCAATACTGTTTGCAGCCTTTCTACCCAATGCCATAGCCTCTACTACGATGAAACCACCGGCAGCATCTCCAGCTACAAACACATTATCCAGCTTTGTTGCTAGAGTCTCTTTGTCTACTTCATACCTTCCTCCTCTTGTCTGTGGAAGAACTCCTCCTGAGACATCTTCTACCAATTGTCCTGTAGCCATGATCACTGTATCAACTTCAATAATCTTTGCTTCTCCTTCATACTGTGGATTGAATTTACCTTCTTTGTCTAGGATAGACTTTACTTTTTGAATCTTGATTCCTGTTACCTTACCATCCTTCTCAATGATTTCAAGTGGACCCCATCCAGCATTAAAAACAACGCCCTCTTCTAAGGATTCATGAATTTCTTCTTGGGATGCAGGTAACTTAGCCATGTCTTCTAAAGAACATTGATATACTTCCGTAGCACCAATTCTCCATGATGAACGGGCACAGTCCATTGCAACGTCTCCACCACCAATTACCATAACTCTTTTTCCTGCTCTTGGGAATTGTTGAGTAAGACTAATTTCCTTTAAATACTCGGTAGCTGGATAAACACCTTCTGCCTTGTGCCCTGCCATTGGAATAATGTTACCCTTGTGGGCTCCATGGGCAATGATTACCCCATCAAATTTTTCCCTAAGCTCATTAAAGCTGATATCTTTACCGATTTCCACACCAAGCTTCATTTCCACCCCAAGCTTATCTAGATAACTGTACTCACGGTCTATAATATCTCTAGGAAGTCTGTATTCAGGTATACCAACCCTCATCATTCCCCCCACTACATTAAGTTTATCAAAAATAGTAACAGCGTGACCTTTTTTTCTAAGATCAATGGCAGCCTGAGCCCCAGCAGGACCAGCTCCGATGATAGCAACCTTCTTTCCAGTTGGACTTCCTGTTGTTGTATCCCAGATGGACTCATTGTCTGCTTGCTCAGCTGCGAAACGCTTTAGGGCAGCAATAGCCACTGGTTGGTTGAATTCTACACCTCTTCGGCAGTCCTTTTCACATGGATGGGCACAAATTCTACCTAATGTATTGGGTAAGAATAACTTTTCACGAATGACTTTAATTGCCTCATCATACTTTTTTTCACCTATTAGATTAACATATTTTTTAACATCTGTACTCATAGGGCATCTACTCTGACAAAATGCGTCTTCATGTCCCATACAGTCATCTACTATTTTTTGTGCATTTTTAATAACACCTTCACTAAAAATCACATTACTCAACACAATCACCCTTTCTAATTTTGTGCCTATCCATCTGAATGTAAAGTGGGAGACGACCTAAATTAAGTCGCCTCTCCATTATCCCTCTATTTACTTACCATTTTCTACTAGAGCTTCTGCATTATTCTTTTCATAATGCTCATAGCTCCATTCAATCCAAGATCCATCATAGTTTTTAACATTTTCATATCCTAATGCTTGAGTTAATACAAGTAAAGTGTGGGCACTACGAACACCCGATTGACAGTAAGGGATAATTTCTTTGCCCTCAAATGCACCATAAATTTCCTTTAATTCATCTAAAGACTTTAGTGTTGTATCTTCATTAACTGATTGTGTCCACTCGATCCATACAGCACCAGGAATTTTTCCAGGACCGAAAGCTCCTTTTTTCGTTGAACTACCATCTTCTTCATCCATTGCTCGTGTATCTAATAAAACAGTTTCTGTATTTAATGCCGCAACCACATCTTCAAAATTTGCGATCAGTGCTTCACTTGCTTTTGGTGCCTTATAGTTTGTTGCCTCTACCACTGGGGCATCGCCACCTGTTGAATATCCTGCTCCTACCCAGGCATTTAAACCACCATCTAAATATCTAACGTTCTTATGACCCAGTAGTTTAATTTGCCACCATAGTCTTGCAGCATCATGATGAGCATTAGATGCATAAACAACAATTGTTGATTTTGGTGTTGCACCATAGCTAGAAAGAATTGCTTCTGTTTCTTCAATGGTATTTCTCATTCCTTCATACTCATAGGCACCCTCTTTTGCTGAATAATCATCTCTCCACATTGTAAATGAACCTTCAATAGGTGCATCCCCTGTTTTAGGATTTAAAGACCCGATTACAACAACATCCTTACCAGAATCCATAAGATCCTTTAATTGTACAGGTGTGATAAAGGCATCTGGGTTTGCATACTCTGCAATTTTTTGACCTTGCTCTGTTGCATCTACAATTACCTCTTGAACTCCAAACATTTGCTTAAAGCCATAGTACCCTCCACCTGCAAGTACAACTAGGGCCAATAGAATAATCATTAAATTTTTACCTTTCATGAAAAAATCCCCCTCACTTTTTATGTTATTTGTTAAACTTTTTACAATCTAATTGTATAATAAAAATAATTATTATGCTAATAAATGTTCCTTATGGTGCATAATCCTTTCCTATATTGGTTAATATTTTAACAATGTTTTGTATATTTAAAAATCATTGATTATAATTATGAAGTTAACCTTCCAGTACCTGGATTGTATAGCTACATTACATATTTTATAACTAAATAATCATTATACTTAATAACGCGTAACAAAAATTACATTGGTAGGTGACAAAAAGAACTAGCGTACGCCCCGGCTAAGCAATACGCAAGGGTGCTAGTTCTTTTCAGTGACGAAGAAGTGGGGTTCAACAGGCTAATCTAACAAGAACTTTACCAGTATCTTAGACCCCACCCAAGCCCCCACGAACATAAAAAGAGCAAACACCCATCCATGTAGTGAAAAGGATGGTATGGCGCTAAAATACCCACCAATATTACAACCAAAGCTCAACCTAGTTCCGTAGCCCATCATTATGCCACCCAGCAAAGCAAAACCAAATTGTTTCTTGCTTTTTATTTTTTTCCATTTGAACTCCGAAGCCAAAAGAACAGAGATTAAAGCACCCAAAATAATAGCTAGATTCAGTAGAATATATGGATTTGATAAAAAAGTTTCACCGGTTTTGATATCTATATTTTTATAGGTAGTAAAGTAATACCACTTCGATGGTTCTAAACCTATTTTTTCTAGAATATATGCCCCAATAGAAACAATGCCATTGGTTACTCGCCACATTCTACCTGTCTTGTAAAACAACAGAATGTTCAAAGTAGCTAGCATCACAGCTCCAGTTCTATAGGACCATGGATTTTTAAATATTTTATTATATATTTTCAATCCCTCTCCCCCCCCCTAATGTATCACCATATTACTTCTGCTTTTCAATAAAAATCTCCCATTGCCCTTCGGTAATTTCAATATAATCCACATGATGCCCCTGCTTTTTTACCCATTCAACTACATTTATAATTGAGCAATTATGGTCTGTTTCTAATATTAATAAATCCCCAACCTTCATTTGTTGAAGCTTTTTATGGGCCTTCAGCAACGGAATGGGACATGCTTCATACAAACAATCTAATCTAAATTCTGCCATATTAACCTCCAATATCACATAGACATAATGCTATTTTTTTTGTCATACCAATCAGCTAAAAAGTACAATAATAATAAAATAATGACTTGTCCAATCGTTGCAAATGGAAAACCTACATAATCTGGTATAAAGATGGTAGGAGCATTAGAAATCAGTATTTTATCCCAAAACTCAAAATGCCATGTTCCAAGAACTGCTCCCATCATAAATCCAAAAAATACCACTATCTGAAGTAAGAATCCTTCTCCCATTCTCATAAGGAATCCACTGGCACAGCCTCCAGCAATCACCATCCCTGCTCCAAATAAAACTGCTCCTATAACTGTATGAATCCCTACTGGATGAACCTGTCCCATAGATCTAATCCAATCTAAACTCTCGCTTCCACCTGATGATGAATACTCAATTGCAACGAAACCTATAGTAGAAATAATGAGTGCCAAGAGAATCGCCTTTAAAAGAGCTGTACTCCCTACTAATACAGGGTCCCGAAAGCTGGCAGCAAAACAGAATTTGGACCTTTGTAATGTAACCCCTATCAATATCCCTATAATCCAAAAAGTACTATGATTAGTACTGATTTGTAGACTCATAGCGTATATTACTACTGCTAACACAATACATATCATCCCATAGGGCACCTGATTACTTCTTTTTTTAAATTGCCCTTGTCTCTTAAGCTTTAACTCTTCTATGGCCTTCGACATAGCCTCACCCCTTTAATCCTTGTATATTTTTTAACATGTTTTACTTATATTTAATCATAACAATTTTTTTTATTTAAATGCAAGTAGTATTTAAACTAATTAGTTAACAATTATACCCATTGATTAAGTTCAGACCAAGCTAAGAATTATCTGTTTAGCACGATAATTATATTCCATAAATCCTTTAAGAAAAATTCTATCTCATCTTCTTCGTCATAGATTAAAAAAGTTTTATTTTCATTCTCATCGTCTTCAACCAGTTGAATAACTTCATTAATATTATTCTTAATATGAATTAAATACACTATTTGCAATGGTTCCTCATGATTAATCCTTGATAGGATCATATTGGATTCTGGTATTTCAAGACTCTCATTTAGACATATTAAAAGGAACTGAGCGTTGGACTCATGATTAATACATCCGTAGCCTTCCATAGGACTAATTTCTAGTTGCTCTACTTCAAATCCGTAATTCTCTATATGTTTTAAGACCATCTTGTTGCTCATTTACACCAAGCTCCTTTTTTATAATTTGATAATACTAGAAAAGCATATACTAAAGGCATAGATAGGATTTTTCTATGCCTTGTCATTATGTTCCTTTGTTTTTATTATACCAGTTAGTCCATCTTAAATCATTATCCTGTCCTTAATTTTTTTCGAGCTATATATTTGACCTATAGTATCTTTGATAGAATCCCTTGATTTTCAAATACGAGTTCCATAACAATTTTGCAAGTTTCTCCAGTGACCCTAGTGCATCTTTCTTTATGCTCCTTTGAACCAAACTGATAATCTTTAATTAAGACTCGACAGCATGCACTGCCATTCTTTTCTCTAAATCGATCATGAAGCTCTTTAGAAAGCTTCATAATTTTTTTATTACTCCCCCCTGCTTTTTTTCTTCCATAGACAAGCCCTAGGGCACACTGCCCCCCTGTAATGGCCCCACAGGTACAACCTGCTCCCCCCATACCAACAGGGAAACCTGATGTCAGCCTTATATATTCTTGAGGCATACCACAATCTAGCACTTCATTTACTGCCGCTAGTACCGCTTCAGAACAGAGGTATTTTCCTTTTTTATAATAGCTTTCGGCTAACTCTACTGCTTGATTTATCATTTCTTCTGTAATCTTTTTCATATTAATCCCCCACTTTATTACAATGTTATTTATCCTCGTCTCTATTATAATCATTTAGCTTGATTAGTTGAAATAGAAAAAATTAATACATTATTTACTTTGTATTATAAGAATATAAAAAAATGTTAGAAGTATAAACTCCTAACATCCCCTTAAATCATTTCATTTGGCGCGCCTTGAGGGATTCGAACCCCCGACCTTCAGATTCGAAGTCTGCAACTCTATCCAGCTGAGCTAAAGGCGCATATTCATATTATATAAAAAAAATGGCGTACCCACAGGGATTCGAACCCCGGACACTCGCCTTAGAAGGGCGATGCTCTATCCAGCTGAGCTACGGGTACATATATATTTGGAGCGGAAGACGGGATTTGAACCCGCGACCCTCGCCTTGGCAAGGCGATGCTCTACCACTGAGCCACTTCCGCAGATATGGCTGGGATAGCAGGACTCGAACCTGCGGATGACGGAGTCAAAGTCCGTTGCCTTACCGACTTGGCTATATCCCAATGATAGAAAAAATTAATAATTTACAATTAGTAATTAATCATTTTAATAATATAACTAATAACTATTCATTGTTCACTATTAATTAGATTTTTTATGGGGTGGATAATGGGATTCGAACCCACGCATGCAGGAGCCACAATCCTGTGTCTTAACCGCTTGACTATATCCACCATATAATTTTACTTCTTTAAAAGCAGTGGCGTACCCACAGGGATTCGAACCCCGGACACTCGCCTTAGAAGGGCGATGCTCTATCCAGCTGAGCTATGGGTACATATTTGGAGCGGGTGAAGGGAATCGAACCCTCGCGGTCAGCTTGGAAGGCTGAAGTTCTACCACTGAACTACACCCGCATGTCCTTGTCGCTGTCAGCGTGTGCTGCCTGACATTTAACAATTTTATCACCTTCTACAGATTATGTCAAGTAGTCCTTTCAACACTTTTTCGACATCCTGTTGGAGCAACGAAGATTATTATATAAAATTATTGGTGGATGGTCAATGGATGTGATGCCTCACTATATATCCTTAACGTAAAATAGCCTTTATATACTGGCTATATCTCTTATTTTCTTAATTATTTAGCTTGGATGTTGATAAACGATCTCCAATTAATCTATTTCAATAAATTCTACCTTTGTCTCTCCTCCTAAATAAATCAAGGCCATACTCCTCTTGGAGCCACCTCTGGGCTCCGATACACTACCTGGATTTAATAAAATCATCCCCTCTTCCATAACAAAGACAGGATGGTGGCTGTGTCCGAAGATGACTATATCAGCCTCCACCTCTCTCCCCCTATAAAAAATTGTATTAATGTTTCTTTTTACATCATATTGATGCCCATGACAAATAAAAAAACGTTTACCTGCAATAACCTCAATAATCTCAAACTCGCCAGCATGGTCACAGTTTCCCCTTACCCCAATGGCTTTAACCCCATACTCCTTGACGATCGCCTGTAAATCTCCGTAATGATCTCCAGTATGGATAATCATGTCCACATCTTTTAAAAGTTTCATTGCTTTTTTTATATATTGCTGGTGATGGTGGGTGTCTCCCATTACTGCTATTAGCATCCTATTTCCCCCCCAGCTTTTTAGTTAGAGCCTCCTTTAATTTCTTCAAAGCCCTTCCCCTATGGCTCATCTGGTTCTTAATCTCTGGCCCTAACTCTGCAAAGGTCTTGTCATATTGGGGAACGATGAATAACGGATCATAACCAAAGCCACTTTTCCCCTTTTCCTCAAATCCAATCTTACCTTCACATTCACCCCGTAGCACGATTTCATCTCCATCGGGGAATACTGCCGCCATGGCACAAACAAACCTTCCACTTCGTTTTTCTTGGGGAACTCCCTCTAAAAGACCCAGCAGCTTTTTATTATTCATTTCATCAGTGGCACCTTCTCCAGCAAAACGGGCAGAGTAGATTCCTGGTTGTTTGTCAATGTAATCCACCTCCAGCCCTGAGTCGTCGGCAATGGTAAACATACCCGTCTTTTCCATTACCGTTCTAGCCTTTATCAATGCATTTTCCTCAAAGGTTTTACCATCCTCCACTATATGTAGTCCCTCCAAGTCCACATCCTTCATGGATTTGATCTGCAAGAAAAAATCCTCTAGTATCTTTCCAATTTCCTCTAGTTTGTGTTTGTTTCCTGTTGCCACAACTGCAATATTCTTTTCCAATGGGATTCCCACCTTTGTAATAATTTTATTAAAGCCCTATTTCATCAGCGATGGTACCTAGAGCTTCTTTTTGGTGTCTAATCAATTCTTGGTTTCCTATTTCTCCAAGACGTAGCATTTCCATTAAATCTTCATAGCTATAGGGAGCTTCTTCTCCTGTTCCCTGCACTTCAACAAATTGTTTTTTATCGGTCATTATAATGTTCATATCTACCTTTGCATTGGAGTCCTCTTGATAGCAAAGGTCTAACATATGCTCTCCTTCAACAATACCTACACTAATGGCTGACACCATACTTTTAATAGGTAGTTTCTCAATCTGTCCCTTTTCTTTTAGCTTGTAGAAGGCATCAACTAAGGCTACAAATGCTCCCGTAATAGAAGCTGTACGGGTTCCTCCATCAGCTTGTATTACATCGCAATCTATCCAAATGGTACGCTCTCCTACTGCACCTAGATCCACAATAGACCTGAGAGCTCTACCAATTAACCTTTGAATCTCCTGCGTCCTTCCATCTACCTTACCTCTAGAAGACTCTCTTACCTTTCTAGTCTGGGTGGACCCCGGTAGCATTCCGTACTCAGCAGTAATCCATCCTTTTCCAGAATTCTTTAAAAAGTGGGGTACACGATCCTCTATGGCAGCTGTACAAATCACCTTTGTCTCTCCCATTTCAATCAGTACAGAACCGTCAGCATTTTTAGTAAAATCCCTTGTGATCTTAACTGGTCTGATTGCGTCATTCTTTCTTCCATCTATTCTGCTCAAAATATCCCACCCTTTCATTTTTAAATCTTGCCTTAGTTAGTTTTTTCATTTAGTATTGTATCATACTTTCCATAATTATGCTTATTTTCTCTTTAGATTTTAGCTATACTTTATCTTTCTCAGCTATGTTCTTCCCTATTCGCTTTTGAAGCAAAATAAAAAACCTAGAGAGCCTATACAAGAGTATAGTTTCCAAGGTTTTTAATCTTTATCTTATTTCTTTGTATTGTTCTTAGTATTTAATACTCGTTAGAGTAGTTTGGTAAGTTTAGGTTAACTCCCTCTGCCATTTCAATCTCACTACCAGAAGAAAGGATTCTGATTTGTGCGATGCTGGGCTCTACTTCTTTTAAAGTAAGACCGATTTCATTAACTAAGGATTGTTGTATATCCTTGTTGTCAGGTATTCTATTGATTTCTTCTGAAAAGTCTATGTAGGCAATTCCATCCTTAACAAATACATCGTTTACAACTACGCCTTCTGGTAATTCGCTATATAATCCCATGCCTTCCGGTGCTCCCTCTAGCAATGCCACAAGAACAGTTTTTATATCGGCTTTGATAGCTTGAACAGACTTGGTTACAGGTACATAGTGGCTATCCAATCCATTTCCAGAAGTCTTGTAGTAAACCACCACTGGAACTTCACCATCATTAATTACGCCAGAAAGGTTGATGTTTTCTCTTTGTAAAGGCATATCTATCCTTGAACCAAACTTCAACTTATTCTTTACTTGACCATTTACTAAGATTTGAACTTGATCAATGGCTTCAAATTCTGTCAAAGTATAAACAAGGGATTGAAGCATAGCCTTTTCTTCTACTTCTGTTTCGTACTCCAATAGGGCATCGTCAAAGTCCACCTTACATAATCCTTCGCTAATAGACATCCCTAAAACCTCAGTACCCTCTGGTAGGATTGGTAACAAGCCATCTGAAGCTAATTCCTCCCTGATTGCAGGACCATCTACTAAATGTCTTAAGGCACTCTTAGCAATTCCTTCTTCCCAAGGTATTCTCTTCATTACAGGAATAATCATCCCTTGATCATCACGGAAATATAAAACTGTTTCCCTTGCATCTTCTTGGATTTCTTCCTCCAAGACTATGCTCACATCAGTCGTATCATCATCCCCTAGTAGCGCAGAAAGGGGATTTGAGCACCCAGTAATCATCGTTACCATCAATAATACAACTAACCCATAGAACCATTTGTACTTTTTCATGAAATATGTCCCCCCATCATAAAGTCCCTCCAATGTTACAAATTAAGAAGGCTTTTATATCATTATATTAAGGGAGGGGTTGTTCTATTCTTCATTTCTTCTTGCTTCCTCTAGTAAAATATCCGCCCCGTATCGACCTTGCATCCATAACAGTGATAAATGCATTTTTGTCATGCTTGTCTATGACATCATAAAGCTTGGGAAGATTTTTTCTAGTTAGGGTAACATTGATAAGATGTCTGATTCCCCGTCGTCCATATCCTTCAAAAACTGTAACACCAAAACCTTCATCCCTTAAGGTTTCCACTAGCTTCATGACATCGTGCTCAGTGATTACTTGAACAATGATATTTCCCAATGCCATCTTTTCCTCCAAAAATACCCCCATATAATTACCTGTTGCAAAACCGAGGGCATAGACGATGATATTAATGGGGTTGTTTAGACCCTCCAATACCTTTCCAATAGCTAAAATGTAAATGATAATCTCAAAAAAACCAATGAGGGCCGCTTGCTTTCTTCTCCCCCTTACCACCATAATCATCCTTATAGTGGCCATACTCACGTCCGTCAATCTTGCAAAAAAGATGAATAGATAACCCAAAATTAACTCCATATTCCCCCTCCTATTCCATTTTATATTTTATTATATTCTACAGTAATTTATATTTTAATCATAGCAGGCTAGTAAAAAAACCTCCATCCCACATGATTTTAATATGATCACAGGTCTGGAGGCGATTAGTCTGATATTAATTCTGATATTAAATATACAACTTGTTTACTAGCTATTCGTAATACTTTACAATAGCCTTGAATAGGGCTTCTGCTGATTTTTGACGATAGGCATTTGTGGCTAGTTTTTGTTCTTCAGCAGGATTAGTTAGGAATCCAAGCTCTACTAACACCGCTGGCATTTTTGTCTCTCTGGTCACATAAATTTTCTCCCTAGGAACGATTCCCCTATTTACTCCCCCTAGATCTTCCACCATAGCATTTTGGAACAATTGGGCTAATCCTTTATTGTTTCTTGGGTCATCAGGGTTAATTTCACTTGGGTAGTATAGCGTCTCCAGTCCTTCTGCCTTGGTACCTGAAAAAGCATTTGCATGCACGCTGACAAACAGATTTCCGTTTAATTGATTTGCAACCCCTGCACGATCCTCTAGGGTGATATAATGGTCGGTTGTTCTAGTCATGTATGTTCTAAATCCAGCTTCCCTCAATAGTTTATTCAACCGATGGGATACATCTAGTACGACATCTGCTTCCTTTAGCTTTAATTTAGGAGAAATAGCCCCTGGATCAGTCCCCCCATGACCTGGGTCAATAATAATTAGAAACTCATGGTATTTATTTTTATTCTTAAGTTGTAGCTCTAAATCCTTTGTTGTCTCTGGGGTAAGCACCGCATGCTCTACCTCCTCCGACACCTCCACAAGTACTCGGTAATTATCATTTGAAGTAGTGGTGTCAACTTTGATATCTTTAATCATGTAGTCTCCAACTATTATATCGGAAAAGTCCAATGGACCATTTGACTTTGGCACCAAGATTTCCAGCGTATTTGAGTTTGGCAAACGAGTAACTTGATATCTACTAATTGCAGTCCCTCTAAATACTAATTTTGATGTGGTATATCCTACTGATTCATAATTTAACCGACTATAGGGTTTCCCCTCTAGGTGTACCGCCAATTGGTTGTTATTCATGACTTCAAAGACTGGCTCTGGATACTGGTCCTTTGCTTGAAGGTCGATTACAACCCTTACAATTTTATCATCTGGCTTATAATGATGATCCGGAGTAAACTGTGATACCCGAATACTCTTTGCCATCTTACTATTTATATCCATCTGATAGTTATTTTCACTCTCTAGGTAGGCATTTTTAATATCCACCACCAATCTCTCAGGATTGCTTAGTCTGATAATATTATAATCTCGAACATTATCTCCTTCAATGACAACTACTTCCTTCAAGTTTCTTGTTTCGGTTTTGATATTTTTTACATTATTGGTAAAACCAATGACCATTTCTCCTGTGGCTTTATCATAATGTACCTTGTGGGTGGCTGTCCCCCCCATTTCTAACACCATTCTTGTCTGTAAATCAGGCTCTGGTTGAAACTGAGCAATTCGAATCACCCTTACTACACTCTCCAGCAATGGTAGTCTATAGGTTCCATCCCCAAGAAGGTTTGTCTTGTCAACCAAATCAAATTTTACTCCTTTAAAATCAAATATTAAACGGGTAGGATTTGGTAAAGATGATTCTGTATATTCTACTTCTTTTGAAGTCTTTATTCTAATCTCTGGGAAGTATCCATTGGTATTGACTCTAATAGCTGAAGCTCTCACCTCTTCAACAGGGGCTACTACAGGTTTTTTATGCTTTAGGAAAACAGTTTGGGTTGTACCATTCCACCCTACCTCTATACCAATGGTTTCAGCTAAAAAACGAATGGGGACCATCGTACGGGCACCAATCAACTTTGGAGGTACTCCATCGGGTAATGGAACCTTCGCATCATTGACTGTTGCTTCACCCTTATCTATTTGTAAAACAATTTTTTGATCTTTAGTCTTTAGGGTTACTTCTTGAGTTGTTTTATTCCATAGAACTTCGGCATCAATGTTTTCCATGATAATTCTTAAGGGTACCAAGGTTCTACCTTCATGTATTATAGGAGGCACGTCCGATTGAATTTCTTGATCGTTAAGTCGCAAGCTGGCTTCCTTGAAGCTCACCATTTTACCGCCCATCTCCAGTTCTATGTACCTGGTATTGGAAATAGCCTCAACACCGTTTCCATTAACAATCAATAATGATAGCAATAATTGAATGATCATCACTATCCCCATAACTCTTTTCATCAGTTAGTCCCCCTTTTGTGGTTTAAGTTTTTATGTCCTAATCATTCTCCTCTATCTCTAATGCCATTTCGACAATATTTTACAATACTACAAAAACCAATCATTTTCAATGTAAATCTCTCCGCTCTACTTATATTTATATCATTTCGTAAAAACTTATGTCAACACATCCCACTATTTGTAATCAACATGTAATAATGACATGAACTTGTAATATCTCTACAATAAAATAGGTCTTTTACCCTAGTCTCCAAGTCTCTATTTACTTTATCCCTCAAAGAAAAACCTCCCCCACATTTATCCTGCGAAGGAGGTAAGTTCAACTTCAACTTCAATTTTATATTACCTTATACAACTCATCTTCCCTAGGTGGATCTAATGGAACTAATTCTCCACCCAATCGTATTTTCCGATTTTCCTCTGTGATGGTGGCTACTTCTGTTGCATCAATCCCCGCTTCCCTAAGGGTTGTTAGTAGCTGATTTTTATTCTCCTGAGAAACCGTCATCACCATCACTCCACTGGAAATCAGTCTCATGGGGTCAATGGACAAACTACTACAAATTTCAATAGTTTCCTCCATGAAAGGGATTGCATCCCCTTCTACGACAATGCCAAGTTCAGAAGCCTCCGCCAGCTCCCATAATGCCCCCAGTATGCCCCCCTCTGTTACATCGTGCATACTGTTGACAATTCCAAGATTTCCTGCCAATACCCCTTCTTTAACAACACTGATATCTTTCCCAAAAGTAATGGCTCTTTCTAGTACCGCTTCATCTATTTTATCCTTTAATATGTCATACAGGTCAGTAGCAATGATGGAAACACCCTCCAGTCCCCCATGCTTCGTCATAATTACAGCATCCCCCACCTGAGCTCCCTTGGATGACACCATTTTAACCTTTGGTTGCTTTCCGATGGCGGTGGTGGAAACAATCATACGATTTACCGCATCTGTAATCTCCGTATGACCTCCTATGATCTCTACATTGATGGATGTAGCTGCTTCGTTGGCATCCGTCATCACTCTTAGTAAATCCTCTTTAGTTGTCCCAACAGGAGCCAGTATGGTCATCATAATTCCTAAAGGCTCTACACCATTGGAGGCAACATCATTACAAGATATATGTATGGCTAAGCTGCCTATGTCCTTTGCTGCCCCTGTTATGGGGTCTGAGCTTAATACACAGACATACTCCCCGAAATCGACTACACCACAATCCTCCCCCACTCCAGGCCGAACCAATACTTCCTCCCTGTGGTGGGTAATATTTGAAAAAATAATTTCCTTTAGAACCTCAGTAGGTACTTTCCCGATTTTCATTACCTGCATCCCCCTCTGTATATCAGATACTAACGGTATTATATCATATCGTCAAAGGGAAAATCCCATAAAAGTTTCTTGAAATATGCTTAAATATCTTCTTTAAGGAAAACACCCATCCATTCCTGTAGGGTCAATACCCGATGGTCAGATATAATGTATAAAATTTCAATATCCTCTGGAGGAATTGAATGAAGGACCAATACTTCTGCATCATATCCCTCTTTTTGGTCGTATCGTTTTTGTAGATTATCCTTAAAGCTTAAAGAACTCCCCCAGTAGTCCCTGATTAATTCAATGCCTACATTATTAATGTAGGCATTAGCGGAATCAAATTGAGGGATTTCCTTTAATACAAAGGGCTCATAAAGTTGGTTCGCCCTATTTTCATTGGCGACCCAGCATTTCTCTTCATCTATTCTTATTGCCAATACCACAGAATGGGAATGAAAAAGGGGTGCATTTCGATAGTTCATGGAGGCAAAAATTGCCCGGCTACGATTGACCCAAGTAGGAATTCCCTCATGCCTGTGGTGGTCTAGAAACTGATGAAAATCACAATATTTCGTCCTATAGGTCACCTTATCATCGTATTGAATTCCTTCTTCAATAATTTTTTTTAAATCATTGATGGTGGCTATGTGATAAACCACTCCTGTTTTGGTATAATCTTCAAAAAACATTTCATTTCTCCTTACATTCCTATATTTCAATCATCCATAGGTTTATCTATTAAGTAGCAATAATTTCAATGTATTCTATAATCCAATCCTCACACACTATCATTAGGAGGTGGCTCATATGATTACTATTCACTGTAACAATCCCTGTGTTTATGAAAATGAAGGAAATTGCACTTTGACTCATGTAACATCGGTGTCTCAACCCAGCCACAAGAGCTGTGCGTATTTCAAAAATAAAGCAGAGAAAATGCTACAAGAGGATTCCAAATTATTATAGGCCATTCCACCAAGCAATATGTATTTTTAGTTCAAAATCTACTTAACATGAAAAAGCATGTATCTTCGGCTAACCTCGGCGGATACATGTTTTTTCTTAATAAAGAGCACTGGCAACCTTTCCTACTCCGGAGATTTAATTTATTTTTTTATAAAAATGTGCTAAAATAAGTACAGTACAGTATTATATAAAGGAGGGCTTCAATGAATCTCAAAGGGACCCAAACGGAAAAAAATCTATGGAATGCTTTTGCTGGTGAAAGTCAAGCTAGAAATAAATACATAAGTTTTGGAAAAAAAGCAGTGGAGGAAGGCTATCCGGATATAGCAGACATATTTCTTGATACTACCCAACAGGAGGAAGATCACGCACTGGATTTACTTAATTTTTTAAGCGGTACCCATGACACCCTTACAAATCTACGTCATGCAGCAGAGGGCGAACATTATGAAACAGCTACCCTCTATAAGGAATACGAAAGAGTGGCTCGCGAAGAAGGTTTTGAAGCGATTGCCGAGTATTTAAAAAATCTAAGAATTATTGAGGCAGAACACGAAAAGAGATACCTTGGTTTAATGCAACAATTGAAAAAGCAACTTAAAAAGTAAGATCCTATGTTAGAAGCCCCTTTAGAACTTCTAACATAGGTCTTTTTTTATTTACTCTATATTTTATCTATATTTTATCTTTTATCTATATTTTACTCCTCTATGTGTCTATTTGCTTCCTAAATTACTCCCTACTTATTTCCTATTGCCAAGTCACCAATTTTCACCTCCTTCATAATATGTATTACGATAGTAAACCCCACATTAAAGGGAGGTGTTGTTATGTCAAGTTGTAATCCAGTAGCCGGTATCTTTGGTGGAGAAAGTAGCTTATTATTCTTCTTCCTATTACTAGTGATCATCTTCTGTAACTGCGGTTTATTCGCAGGATTTGGTGATGATTTACTATTCTTCTTCCTATTGCTAGTAGTATTATTTGGAGGACCTTATTTCTGGAGATAGTCCCAGGGACTAACGAGTAGAAATGAATTGCAAAAAATGGCGTACCCCTAAGGGTATGCCATTTTTTGTATTTTGCATATGCTGATTTAGTTGCTTTTATTTCATCATTTTCATAAAATCTTCTTCATTTAGTATTTTTAGATTTGTCTCAACACCTGAAGCTATAATCTCTTGGGCTTTTTCTAGCTTTGCTCCTGCTTCTTCACCTGCGATCAAAAAGTCTGTCTTTTTACTGACACTGCCTGCCACCTTTGCCCCGAGCTTTTCCAACTGATCTTTAATCTCTTTACGACTAAAATGCTCCAACGTACCAGTCACCACCACAGTCTTATCCTTGAAGATGGTATTTTCAACCTCTACCTGGACTTCATGTTGAGGATTTACCCCCTCTGCCAATAGCTTTCTGATACTATCCATGATGGTTTCATCTTCAAAGAACTCTACGATACTATTGGCAACAATCTCCCCTACATCTGGCAGAGTCACCAGTTCTTCCACTTTTGCCTCCATAATAGCTTCCAAGGATTGATAATGCTTTGCTAAATCCGATGCTGTCTTACGTCCTACATTCGGAATCCCTAGGGCATAGACAAAGGCATCCAACTGACACTCCTTGCTCTTTTCAATAGAATCCAGTAGATTACGGGCTTTTTTATCTCCAAAACGTTCAAGATTGATTAAGTCCTCATACTTTAATTCATATAGGTCAGCGATTCCCTTTAGTCCAAGGGATTCAAAAAGCTGTTCTGCTGTCTTTTCACTGAAGCCCTCTATGTCCATCGCATCTCTGCTGGCATAATGGACAATTCTAGAAACTAACTGGGGCTTACAGGAAAGGGAGTTGGGACAGAAAATATGGGCACCCTTTTCCACCACTTCACTACCACAGTCAGGACAAGTCTCTGGCTTTTCTACTGCTGTGGCATCTTCACACTCTTCTTCGATGGCCCCCATAATTTCAGGGATGACGTCGTTGGATCTCCTTAGCCAGACTTTACAGCCTACTTTGACCCTTTTTCGTTGAATGTCCTCCCAGTTGTTGAGGGTGGCACGGCTCACTGTGACACCACCTATATCGACAGGCTCTAGCTCCGCCGCTGGGGTCAATTTACCAGTTCTACCCACCTGCCACACTACCTTATTTAATGTAGTGGTCACCTCTTGGGCTTCGAATTTAAAAGCCATTGCCCATCTAGGGAATTTTTGAGTATAGCCTAGGGCATCACGGGTTTTGATGTGGTTGATTTTGATTACGATTCCGTCTATTAAGAAATCCAGTTCATTTAGGTTGACCTTTAAAATTTCAATTTCCTCCACTACCTCTTGGATTGTCTTACAATGCTTTAGGTAGCTATTTACAGGAAATCCCTGTTGCTTTAAGAATGCGATGACCTCTAAATGGGTTTCAAAGTCCATTCCCTCAGAATAACCTACGTTATAACAAAAGGCATCTAAATTCCTAGTGGCGGTTGTTTTGGGGTCTAGGTTTCGCAGAGCCCCTGCTGCCGCATTTCGGGCATTTTTTAATGGTTCTGCCGCCGTTTTATTGTACTTTTCCAATACAGAGAGTTTCATAATCCCTTCTCCCTGTACCTCCATCTTGCCTGTATGTTCAATCCTAAGGGGAACTGTTTTAATGGTCTTCGCCTGTTTTAAGATGCCTTCCCCTACAGTTCCATTTCCTCTAGTTGCAGCTTGTACCAATACCCCATCTTCATAAGTGAGGTTGATGGTTAATCCGTCAAATTTTAATTCCATTACGTATTCTATAGGTAAATCCTTTCCCTCAAGTAGCTTTCTTACCCTGGTATCCCAAGCCAATAGCTCTGTTGCTGTCTTTGACTTGTCTAGGCTCCATAGGGGGGCAATGTGTCTGTGGGGCAGAAAGTTCTTCAAAGGCTCTCCCCCCACCCGTTGAGTAGGCGAATCTGGTAGCACCTCTCCTGTTGCTTTTTCTAGTTGAATCAATTCATCGTATAGGGCATCATATTCCTTATCACTGATTAAAGGATTATCCAGTACATAATATTGATGGTTGTGTTTGTTTAACTGCCTCACCAGTTCCTTCATTTCCTCTATTTGACCCATTGTTTCACCTCTATTTTATTGGATGATTTCTAGTTTAATAAATCCTGCTGCAATCTTCTTGATTCCGCCATTTGGAAAGGCAATACTCAACATGTCCTTGTCCACTGCTACGATTGTACCGATTCCAAACTTAGGATGTTTAATCTTTGTGCCTGCCTTGTAGCTGCCTCCTGTACTGCCACCACCGTTACCCACTGGCTTTGTAGCAATAGGTTCCTTCTGCCTTTCTCCCCTAAATAATGGAGATGTTTGCATTTGCCGTACTTCTGCTTTACGGTCGTACCCACCTTTTCTTGGGGCTTCTTTAGCGATTAACTCTGCTGGTATTTCATTGATAAATCTTGATGGACTATTGTAGCCTGATCGTCCATATAGGGTCCTCATGACAGCATGGGTCATGAATAATTTCTCCATGGCACGGGTAATCCCTACATAGCAAAGTCTTCTTTCTTCCTCTTCGTTGTCTTCATCTAGGGACATCTTTGAAGGGAATATTCCCTCCTCCATCCCTGGAATAAATACGATGGGGAACTCTAGCCCTTTAGCGCTATGGAGGGTCATTAATACCACTGCATCATCATCCTCCGCCATATTATCCACCGGAGATTCTAAGGATGTACGGGCAAGGAATTCCTCAAGGGTTTTGACCTCTGCATTTTCATCAAAATCCTTTGTTAAGGATTGGAACTCTTTAAGGTTCTCAATACGACTTTTGGACTCTACTGTATTTTCTTCCATAAGGGCATCAATATACCCTGTTTTTTCATAAATTTCCGAAACGATTTCTGTAACAGATAATTCATTTTTTCTTTGGATTAGATCTACAATTAATTCGGTGAATTTGTTGGCCTGTACCTTTACCCTTGTTGAAAGCTGTGGAATATCATCCACATCTAGAAAGGCACTAAATAAGCTCTCCCCCATTTCAGCAGCAAAGTCCGCCACCCGTTCAATGCTCTTTAACCCAATACCCCTCTTAGGTACATTAATGATTCTTTGGAGAGCAACATCATCCACAGGGTTCTCCACCATTTTAAGGTAGGATAAAATATCTTTGATCTCCTTACGATCGTAGAATCGCAACCCCCCAAATAGCTTGTAGGGGATCCCCTCCTTTAACATAATTTCCTCCAGCACACGGGACTGGGCGTTGGTTCTATAAAGGATGGCAAAGTCAGAATATCTTTTCTCATCTTCTCTTTTTACCTTTTTGATGTTTGCAGCAATAAATTGGGCTTCTTCATATTCGTTTACCGCCTTGTGGTATTGGATAATCTCACCACAGGGGTTTTCTGTAATTAGTCTTTTATTCTTCCGTTGCTGGTTGTTGGCTACCACGTGGTTTGCGGCATTTAGAATATTTTCCGTTGAGCGATAGTTTTGCTCCAGTTTGATAACTTTTGCTCCTGGGAAGTCCTTCTCAAAGCCAAGGATATTTCTAATATCCGCCCCCCTCCATCCATAGATGGATTGGTCATCATCCCCTACTACACAAAGATTTTTGTGACTTCGGGACAACAGGTTCACCAGCTGATATTGAGAAATATTGGTATCTTGGAACTCGTCCACCATGATGTATTGAAATTTTTCTTGATAGAATCTAAGTACTGTTGGATTAGTCTGAAACAACTCTACTGTTTTCATGATCAGGTCATCAAAATCAAGGGCATTGTTGCTTCTTAATCTATTTTGGTACATTTCGTAGAGTTTGCCAATCTTGGTCTTTCTAAAGTCCCCCATGTGGGTTTGTTGGAACTCTTTGTATCCCATTAGTTGATCTTTAGCTTTCCCAATTTCCCCCAAAACTGCTCTAGGGTGGAAAAGCTTGTCGTCTAACTCAAGCTTTTTTATGCATTCCTTAATAACCACCTCTTGATCGGAGGTATCGTAAATAACGAAATTCTTTTGATAACCAATTTTATCTATGTCTTTTCTTAGGATTCTAACGCAGGAGGAGTGGAAGGTGCTAACCCATATATCTCTACAGTATTCCCCCAACAGATTCTCGATTCTTTCCTTCATTTCCTTAGCTGCTTTGTTGGTGAAAGTAATGGCTAATATCCTATATGGGAATACTTCCATCTCTTCTACTAAATATGCGATACGGTGGGTCAGTACTCTAGTTTTACCAGACCCTGCCCCCGCTAGTATTAATAGGGGGCCTTCTGTATGACAAACGGCTTCCCGTTGTTGTTGGTTAAGGTGACGTAAATCCATTTTTTTGCTCCCTTCCAAATCATATTGATATGTCTATCTTACCTTATTTGGGGAGGTTATTCAATAAGGGCTGTTTTATTGTGAAAAACTATTGAAAGCATTGCTTGAACTCCATTTTGATCTAGTTCTTTTAATCTAGTAGCTATAGAACCTACTAAATACTTAAATCCTTCTGTTTTACTCTAGTTCAATTAAGGGCAGGATAGACATAGAAACATGGTTAGACAGGTTACATTTACATTCTACTCTAGTTCTATTAAGGGAGAATCCAAAGGACATATGACACCCGATGAAATTAACTTACATTCTACTCTAGTTCTATTAAGGGGATTTATTGGTGGAGAGGTAAGACTGATCAATGAAAGATTTACATTCTACTCTAGTTCTATTAAGGGAAAAAAGAATGGTAAGAATAGCTAAACAAAAAATAAATTTACATTCTACTCTAGTTCTATTAAGGGGGACAAGAAGAAATTATAGCCCTTATGACTAAAGTATTTACATTCTACTCTAGTTCTATTAAGGGAGGCAACCATACTAACCGTGATATTGAGTGTATTACATTTACATTCTACTCTAGTTCTATTAAGGGGGTGATAAAGGTAAAGACTTTAAATCTATTAAAATCAATTTACATTCTACTCTAGTTCTATTAAGGGCATAGAGTACATGTATGCTTAAACATTACTACCTCCATTTACATTCTACTCTAGTTCTATTAAGGGGTCGTTGGCTGTTCTTATTGTCACTGTTTCACCTATATTTACATTCTACTCTAGTTCTATTAAGGGTCTTGATCACTTCAATTTCTTCCATTGTCAATTTTTCATTTACATTCTACTCTAGTTCTATTAAGGGGTGGAATGGTGTTCACTCCTGGAATATGCAGGTTAAATTTACATTCTACTCTAGTTCTATTAAGGGAGATTTAAGTATTGGCTGATAGATCCCGAAGACTTCATTTACATTCTACTCTAGTTCTATTAAGGGCTTAATTATTTTCCTCTGTCCGTTGATCGTTATGCGGATTTACATTCTACTCTAGTTCTATTAAGGGTATTAATCTATGATAGAAGCATTAATGAGCCACAATTATTTACATTCTACTCTAGTTCTATTAAGGGCCAGCTTTTTGATGATCTCTCCCTCTTCATTTTCGAATTTACATTCTACCCTAGTTCTATTAAGGGATCCATGTGTCCCACTTTAATTTGTGCACTGCATAATTTACATTCTACTCTAGTTCTATTAAGGGATTCTACACAGTAGTGAGGTTAAAGACACGCTACTAAATTTACATTCTACTCTAGTTCTATTAAGGGGGGGGTTAAATTGTAATATGCCTAGGGGAAGGATATATTTACATTCTACTCTAGTTCTATTAAGGGTCTTCTCTTAGAGGAAAATAAGAACCTAATTCCTAAATTTACATTCTACTCTAGTTCTATTAAGGGCAGCAGCAATATTTGAAGCTGATGGTGGAGCATGGATTTACATTCTACTCTAGTTCTATTAAGGGGTTGTGGTCCATAATGGCTTGTCCATCCCATGACCAAATTTACATTCTACTCTAGTTCTATTAAGGGTCAGATACCTTCCCAACCTCATCTGCTTCCATTTTATATTTACATTCTACTCTAGTTCTATTAAGGGAAGATAATTTAGGAGGGTTAAAATGAAGGAGTTAATTATTTACATTCTACTCTAGTTCTATTAAGGGTAAGTATAGCAATAGCTAATAATCTTATGAAAAAGAATTTACATTCTACTCTAGTTCTATTAAGGGTCAGCCTTTATATCGCAACAGTATAAAAATTCCATATTTACATTCTACTCTAGTTCTATTAAGGGTGAGATTATGGGATATTTAATAGGTGGTTTTATATTAATTTACATTCTACTCTAGTTCTATTAAGGGAAGGCTCCGACAACTTACTTCGCTACTGTCATATGCATTTACATTCTACTCTAGTTCTATTAAGGGTTTTGAATAATTCCTCGGTAGCCATTTAGGAGGATACATTTACATTCTACTCTAGTTCTATTAAGGGTGGAGATGTTATTCGATTAGGTGGGAGTGTAAATTGGATTTACATTCTACTCTAGTTCTATTAAGGGCTATGCAAAAAAGTATCAAAGGAGTGATATATTAATTTACATTCTACTCTAGTTCTATTAAGGGCAGTAATGACTTTGGCTGGTGTGTCATTTCAAAATAGATTTACATTCTACTCTAGTTCTATTAAGGGTAGATGACTTTTTGATCACTGCTCCTGCTGCATCGTTATTTACATTCTACTCTAGTTCTATTAAGGGCTGAGTATGTCAATGATGGCCATTGGATGAATCCAAAATTTACATTCTACTCTAGTTCTATTAAGGGTTAGTGACTGTATTCTCTTGGCTTTTAGTAATCAATAATTTACATTCTACTCTAGTTCTATTAAGGGACGAATCCTTTATTTATAATCGCTTCTTGTTCTTTATATTTACATTCTACTCTAGTTCTATTAAGGGACTGAAGTCTTAGCTGTTCCATGGCTGATAGTTTCTTATTTACATTCTACTCTAGTTCTATTAAGGGCTCTAATCCTTCTTCTTCAAATAGCCAAGCATGTTCATTTACATTCTACTCTAGTTCTATTAAGGGATGGTTCATCTTCATCGAATCCTTGAAATTTCATCAATTTACATTCTACTCTAGTTCTATTAAGGGGACAAGGAACAATAACGATTAGTCTTATTAAAAATGATTTACATTCTACTCTAGTTCTATTAAGGGGGAATTGTTCACGCATTAAAGATGCTTAGTTATATATATTTACATTCTACTCTAGTTCTATTAAGGGTTATGCAAGGAACTATCACTAAGAAAGGAACAAAGATTTACATTCTACTCTAGTTCTATTAAGGGGTTAAGGACGATGATTATTGTTCATCATTTCATGCATTTACATTCTACTCTAGTTCTATTAAGGGCATTTGCCCCACGATTCAACTGGCTTAGTAAAAGCACATTTACATTCTACTCTAGTTCTATTAAGGGGGTACTAAATTTCCTTGGAAGGAGCTGATGGATATGTATTTACATTCTACTCTAGTTCTATTAAGGGATGTTTTAGTTCTTTCCTCTTTGTGTTCATCATTCTTATTTACATTCTACTCTAGTTCTATTAAGGGTACGTCTACCTAATAGTTGTTCATGCTCTCCGTGGGATTTACATTCTACTCTAGTTCTATTAAGGGCCAAGTAAGAAAGAAGCTACGAAACGTATTATCTAATTTACATTCTACTCTAGTTCTATTAAGGGACGACTACGGAACCAGTCATGCTGCGCCGTGGATTACATTTACATTCTACTCTAGTTCTATTAAGGGCTCTGCCGGGGAGCTGCAGGAAGTTATGACATTCGCATTTACATTCTACTCTAGTTCTATTAAGGGGCCAAAGAACTACATATGATTATTGTTAAAAAAGAATTTACATTCTACTCTAGTTCTATTAAGGGTATTAGGAATTACCAATGAGAGAAATATATATAAGGATTTACATTCTACTCTAGTTCTATTAAGGGTCAAGAAGTTACAAAGACTATTAAGCATTATAGACGAATTTACATTCTACTCTAGTTCTATTAAGGGTGATATCAGATTTAAAGCCTTCCTGTGTTCTTCTAAATTTACATTCTACTCTAGTTCTATTAAGGGATATCTCTTGTTCTTCATTTGTGTATGAGTTAGGTATTTACATTCTACTCTAGTTCTATTAAGGGGTTAATAATTTAGGTGATTACTTATCTACATTGGAGAATTTACATTCTACTCTAGTTCTATTAAGGGATTCTGGTCTTCGACGTTATAGTTTTCAGTTCCCAGATTTACATTCTACTCTAGTTCTATTAAGGGGCGATCTAATAATAGAGCGTGGTCCTATATGTCAAATTTACATTCTACTCTAGTTCTATTAAGGGGGTGTACACCATACTATGTCCACTGCCGAATGACACATTTACATTCTACTCTAGTTCTATTAAGGGAAATTGACGAAATCAAGAACCAATCCGCTATGAAGGATTTACATTCTACTCTAGTTCTATTAAGGGGGAAGAAACGGTGCATTTCGTAATTAGATACTCTAATTTACATTCTACTCTAGTTCTATTAAGGGTTTCCTGAAAGTTACATCATAGACAAAGACTACACATTTACATTCTACTCTAGTTCTATTAAGGGATTAAAGGCAGCCAATTCCAGTTATATGTTAATAGCATTTACATTCTACTCTAGTTCTATTAAGGGGTGCACCTGCACCACTTCCATCATTATTTAGTAAGCGTACAATAATAGATGTATTTTCAAGTTGCTTTCTGAATGAGACAATAGAATCAAATCTAATACTTTTAAAGTCTTTACTAGTGTTACAAAAACTTTAAAAGTCTCAGGGGGATTGCTATGGATATGAGGGAAGTAAATCATCAGGTAAGGATTAACGAATGGCGGCAGATTATCTCTGAATGTAGAAGTAGTGGGAAAACAATTAGGGACTGGTGCAAGGAAAACTCAATTAAATCAAGTCAATACTACTACTGGTTAAGAGTAATACGAAATGAATCCGTTGCTTTAGTACAAAAAGAATTACATGCACCTCCGGCCACTTTTGCCGCTGTTGAGATCAGAGAAGAAGATACTACTTACGAAAATAAAAATGATACATGTGCTGTAGTAAAGGGGCAAGGTTTTTCTGTTGAGATAAAGAATGGTGCTAATATTCAAACCCTGGAGCAAACCCTTCGTATTTTGGGCAGCCTATGTTAGCAGAATTTGATGGATTTATTCGAGTTTATGTAGCATGTGGTCATACAGATATGAGAAAATCAATAGATGGCTTATCAGCAATTGTTGCACAAAACTTTAAACTGGATCCCTTTGATAAAAGCCTGTTTTTGTTTTGTGGAAGAAGACGTGACCGATTAAAGGGTTTGCTGTGGGAAGGTGATGGATTTCTACTACTGTATAAGCGTCTTGAAGGAGGGAAATTTAACTGGCCAAAGGACCCGAGGGAAGTCATGGAATTAACGCCACAACAATACCGCTGGCTGGTGGAGGGCCTATCAATCCACCAGAAAAAAATCATCCCAAAACTTGATAAGAAGAGATTAATATAAAGACTTAAAACCTTGAAAATACAGGGTTTTGAGTCTTTTTTTATGTGGCTTTTCTACTCAAAAAATGATATAATTAAGATAGGAAAATCATAAGAAGAAAGGCTAGATTCCAATGACTGAAAGCTCTCTGATACAAATACTTCAAAAAACAATTGAATCCCAAAATGAAACCATAGAATCATTGAGAAAAGAGCTTCAGCGTTCCAATGAGAATTTAGAATACCTTTTAAAGAAGCTTTATGGTAAAAAGTCTGAGAAAACAGCTGTAATCGATGGTCAACTTGTGATTGGTGAAATAGCTTTGGGATTATTCAATGAAGCAGAAGTTAATGCAGATTTGACAGTACTTGAACCAGTACCATTCGAAGAGCCTGTTAAAAGAACCCGTTCAGGGTATAAAAGAAAAGAAATATTTAAAAACCTGCCACAACAGGACCATGTTTACAAATTAGATGAGTCTCAAAGAACCTGCCCTGCATGCGAAGCAGATCTATCAGATGCAGGTAAGAAGTTCCTGCGTTCAGAAATTAAATATATTCCTGCTGAAATTAGCATTGTAAACATATATCAGGAGACATATGAATGCAGAAAGTGTAAGAAAGAAGGCCGGCCTTCGATCATAAATCCCTATACACCTGAGCCAGTACTGCAGCACTCATATGCGACAGCATCTAGCGTAGCTTGGACAATGTATCAGAAGTTTGTACAGGCAGTTCCCCTATACCGTCAAGAAAAAGACTGGAAGCAAATGGGCTTTCCAATAACTAGAGCAACTTTATCAAACTGGATATTGAAGACATCAGAAGAGTGGCTGACGCCAGTGGTAGAAAGACTTCACCAAGAGCTACTGAGTGAAAAATATCTGCATGCAGACGAGACACCGGTACAAGTGCTAAATGAGCCTGGGAAGAAGAATACCTCAAAGTCATATATGTGGGTATATACAACATCCAAGGAAGCAAAAAATCCAGTAAGGATATTCCAGTATGAGACCGGGAGGTCTGGTGATCATGCAAAAGAATTCCTAAAAGGATTTGATGGGTATCTTCACACTGATGCATACTCTGGGTATGGAAAGGTCAAAGATATCAAGCACTGCTTATGTTGGGCCCACGTCCGGAGATACTTCGTGGATGCAAGTCCAAAAGATATGAAGAGCCCGGAAGCAACCCTTCCAGCAACGGGAATTGCATACTGCAATCAGCTATTTGACTGGGAAAGAAAATTTAAAGACCTCTCACCAGAACAGAGGAAAGAACAGCGTCTAAAACATGAAAAGCCCGTATTAGAGGCCTTTTGGTCATGGGCAGAAAAAGAAAAAGAACAAGTGTTACCAAAATCTAAAATTGGCACAGCACTTCAGTACGCTGTGAATGTCAATGAATTTTTGAGCCATGTGCTAATGAATTTCTATACCACGTGTGCTAACGAAAAAGTGAGCCACGTGATAATGAATTTTTGAGCCACCTTATTTATAAAAGAAGGAAAGCGAGGAGATGAATCCATACTTCCCTTAATTTATACATCAGTTATCGAGTCGTGTCTTTCCGGTAGGAATCTCCATTCATATTTAATACATGGGAACGGAAAGTAATTCTATCTACTAGAGCTGAAACCATGGTAGGATTGTCAAATAGCTCTGTCCATTTAGAGAACTCTAAGTTGGTAGAAATAATAATACTTCCTTTCTCGGAACGATCAGATATAACTTTAAATAGCAAATCAGATTGGTGACGGTTAAAGCTAAGATACGAAAGTTCATCTATAATAAGAAGATCTACCTTGGATAGCTGCTTTTCCAGCTTCATGAGTCTTTTATACTCCTTGGCTTCGACCAATTCTGTTGCAAGTGAGGCTGCCGTATAAAAACGCACGCTATATCCATTGGTACATGCTTTAAGGCCTAAGCCTATGGATAGATGGGTCTTACCCGTTCCTGGGTTTCCTATCATGACAATATTTTGGTGTTTATCTATGTAATCGCAGCCACTGAGTTCCCATAAAAACGGCTCTTTTACATGCTTTAGTCGATTAAATTCGTATTCATCTAGGGTCTTTATGTATGGAAACTTAGCTGCCTTAATTCTGCGCTTTTGGTTATTTTCTTGGCGCTGATCGCACTCTTGTTTTAATAATTCCAATAGGAAATCTTCATATCCCTTACGGGTATCTAGTTGACGTATTATATTTTCATAATCACAGAAAGTAGGAAGCTTTAACTGTTTACTGTACAATGAAATAGTTTGTGCCTTTACATTAATATCTGCCACTATTTACTCACCGCCATTCCGTATTTTTTGTCATACTCAGATAAGTCAACAGTATCTACAACTACGTCTTTATGAATGGGGATAATATTTGTAGCAGTAGGCACATCTAAGTAGCTAAGCACCAAATCAATGGATGGCTGTACATCCGAAGGAATCTGCTTTTTAATACTCAAGATTTTATCGACTCCATAGTCTAAGCATAACCGAAGAAGTTTGACGGTGTCTCGGTTCCCGTTAGGGAAGGATGTAGTCCACTGTAACAGCTCCTTTTGGATGTTTTGGCGAACTGGCTTAGCATGAAATACAGCACGTGGTTTTTGTTCTAGCATACTCATATAATGCTCTAGAGTATATTTCGTTTGTCCACCACTTCCGTAAATACGTTCATAACTAGCAACTTTAGTAGCCTTATGATAGATTTCCAAAGAATTGCCAAAGGCTTTTACAGTAACTTCTTTACCAATATGAAAAGCAGGTACTGAATAGTTGTTTTTTTCGAATCGAACAGTAGAATATTCGTTAACAATTGCAGTGACAGTCTTACTCGTATCAAAGCGGTACTTAGGTAGTGAGTAAAAGTATGGTAGTTCTTGGCGTAGCCTTGTTTCTACACTTCCTTCTCTACCTTGTATCACATGTTGTTTATATTGGTTGCATTTTTCAAGAAGTAGATGATTTAATATGGTCAAGTCTTTAACCTTTGGGACTGGGACTAGAAAGTTTCTTCTGGCTAAGCCAACTAGATTTTCTACAAGGCCCTTTTCGTTACCACTTGCTACATTGCAGAATGTTGGTTGAAATGCATAGTGAGCGCTGAAGGCCTTATATCTGTTCTGTAGCTTTGCATATTGACCGAAACCTTCCTTAACAGCAACTCTTGCGTTATCGAAGATAACCTTATGAGGAATACCTCCAAAGTATTCAAAGGCTTGCATCTGACCTTCTAAGAAGGATTCTTCATTTTGTTGTTTAAAAGCTCTAACAAAGATTGCGCAGCTAAAGCATAGCCTTGCACAGAAAAGGTTCACTGTGGTCTTAACGCCATCTAGATATATTGTTGCAGTACCCCAGTCAACCTGTAGAGCTTCACCTGGATCAAATTCAAGGGGGATAAAGGATTTGGGAATACTTGCTTTAATGCGACTTACAGCTGAACGTATTGTGGATTCACTACCGGTAAACTCCTTTTCATCTACTAAGCGCTGATAGATTCTCCTAGCTGTATGTTGTTGCTTCTTTAAGCCAGTAGCCTTGTCCTCTTCGAGGCATTGGAGGATAAAATCCAATACATCGTCAGTAAGTACATCAGCCTTTCGGCTGTATTCCTTGCGATCCCAAGGCACATTATTACCATCACAATATTTTTTTACAGTATTTCGTGAAATGCCAAGAGTTCGAGCAATAGCCCTTTGAGACATACCTTGGATTGTACTCATCTCTCTAATTTGTTGGTACACGTCCACGTTAATGATCACACCTTTCATCCTCCCCGTAAACTAGTCTATTATTATTAGTTTACAGGATATTTTTGAAAAGTGGCTCACATTTTCATCAGCACAAAGGTCCTTATTGGCTCACTTATATATTAGCATTCACAAGTACGCAATCAATCACAAAGAAAAGCTAGAGAAGTACCTTGAAGATGGTAACTGCGTAATATCTAATAACATAGCAGAAAATAGCATCAAACCATTTACAGTAGGAAGAAAGAACTGGGAGTTCTGTGGTAGTCCTGAAGGGGCAAAGGCTAGTGCAAGTGTATATTCCTTAGTTGAAACAGCAAAGGCGTGTGGCCTAAATCCCTACAAGTATTTAGAATATATATTAACACGACGTAACCGTCAAAGAATCTCCGCCTAGCCTGCAAATAGAAGCTTTGCTAGAATACAGATAATAAAACTTCTAAGGAGGAGATCTGTTTGACAAGTACAGCGACAGCTATTGACTGGGAGAATATATTAGAGAAGTTCGCTACCTATGAAGGGACGATAAAGTCCTTCTGCAAAGAGAATAATGTAAGCCTTCACCAATTTTACTACCACAGAAAGGCGGCAAAAAAGAGGAACGCTCCTGTATTCCATTCTATTAGTTTTAAAGAAGGAGCTATTCCATCTACTTCACATTCAGCATTCAGCATCAAGGTAGAAATAGGTAAAGCCAAAATACATATACCAAGTAATGATAAAATAGCTCTATCGAATATCCTTGGGGTGCTGATGGAATTATGTTAAATATAGCTCAAGTAAACAAGGTATATTTGGCGTGTGGGATAACTGATCTGAGGAAAAATATAGATGGATTAAGTATGATTGTACAGACCCAGTTTAAATTAGACCCTTTTGAAAAAGCACTATTTGTCTTTTGCAATAGGCAGATGAATAAACTTAAAATACTACATTTTGATGATGGATTTTGGCTATATTATCATCGACTGGAAAGAAATAAATTCAAGTGGCCTATGTCAAAAGAAGAAGCTCTAAAGGTTTCTAAAGAAGAACTAAGGTGGCTTCTTAAAGGATATGAAGTAAGAAATGGTTCAAAATTTAAACCCGTTGAGGAAAGAAATTGCTTCTAAAAAAGATACCACAAAACCACTGTAAGTAATGAAATTACAATGGTTTTGTGGTATAATTGTTATGTAAGAAAATATAAAATGAGGGTGAAAAATGAGTTTAAATTTACATAACCAATTAGATGAAAAAACTAAAGAATTGATTTTAAAGATGGAGGAAGAACTTGAATCGAAGGATACAGAAATAAAATCTAAAGACCAAGAAATAGCAGCTTTAAAGAATGAGTTATCATATCTTAAAAATCAAATCCTTAATAAAAATAGAAAAATGTTTGGTTCTTCTAGTGAGCAGACGAATTCAATGCAGGTATCATTTTTTGATGAAGCCGAAAATCATAGCAACTTAAAAACCGAAGAGCCTACTGTTGAAGAAATCACCTACAAAAGAACTAAAACTTCTCAAAGTATTGGTAAAAAAGACAACTTGGCTAACCTAGAAAAAGTAGTTGTAGAGCACAAGTTAGATGAAAGTGAACAGTCCTGTAAGGATTGCTCCAATGATTTAGTAGTTATCGGTACTAAATCTAAAGAAGTCCTGAAATATATACCAGCGAAGCTCTATGTAGAAGAGCATATTACCTACAGCTACGCTTGTAAAACCTGTGAAGAAAATAATGATCAGGCAAATATAGTTACAACAAAAGCTCCAAGTACCTTGCTCCATAAGAGCATGGCTTCTAACGAGCTTCTTAGTCATGTAATCAATTTAAAATATCAACACGCTATGCCTCTATACAGGCAAGAAACCTACTTTAAGATGATGGGAGCGAATCTTTCTAGACAGACCCTTTCAAACTGGATCATTAGCACAGCTAATGAACTGGAGCCAATCTACAAATTAATGAAAGAAGAACTCCTAAAAAGAAACTATATCCAGGCTGATGAAACAGTCCTAAAAGTTTTAGACGATAAGGGTAAGGAGTCAAAGAAACAAAAATATATGTGGCTCTATAAGTCCCCAGATAAAGATAGCCCTATCGTCATTTATGACTATCAAAAAACAAGATCGGGGTCTTGTCCTAAAGGATTTTTAAGTGGGTTCTCTGGAAGTCTTCAAACTGATGGCTACGCTGGGTATAATAAGGTTGAAAATATAAAAAGGATATATTGCCTTGCTCACATTAGAAGAAAGTTCCATGACATAATAGTG
>NZ_JAFBEE010000009.1 GCF_016908555.1 Alkaliphilus hydrothermalis | reverse complement strand
AAGTGACGCAGAAGATGAGGGCTTTTCAACTCAACTATAGCCTGTTCAAAAGCCTTTAGGTTCAAGGAACAAGATAGAACGGCGATCGTAGCGTACATAGAGATACGTAAGAGTGCTGTTCTATCGAAGTGACGCAGAAGATGAGGGCTTTTCAACAGGCTATAAAAAACTATAGGCCCTAATAATATTATTATTATTAGGACCTACAGAAGGAGGGGAGAAGAATAACCAAGTATATAATTAAAATTGCGGATCTTTTTTTTCATCTTTCGCTGTCAAATCTAGTAGGGCATATAAAGTTATTAAAAATAAAACAAAAACAATTTTCATATACATCACCACCAAATTTACCATATTTTATATATATAGTCTACCACAGATGTCTATAAAAAACTGCTTTGTAATCTAGTTTTAACATAACTGAAAGATATGTAATATAAAGTAAGTAATTCTTTCACTAGTTTAATTCTAACTTAATTCTCTCATTCATGAAAGTAAATGTATAGATGCCAAAAGTACTAAAAATATCCAATGTTTACAAGGCTTTTTTACTAGTTTAAACATATACTAATACGTAAGAAAGACCAGCGGTCGTGGCGTTTAATCAATACGCGAGAATGCTGGTCTTTCGCAGTGACGCAGAAGATGATGGCTTTTCAACCTAAGTATAGCCTGTTCAAAAGCCGTTAGATTCAAGGAACAAGAAAGACCAGCGGTCGTGGCGTATAAATAATACGCGAGAATGCTGGTCTTTCGCAGTGACGCAGAAGATGATGGCTTTTCAACAGGCTAAGTCTAGTATCCTATATCTTCTCTAGTAAGCGGCTCCATAATCTCATAATGGGACATTAGAGTTTCCCTTACGCTTCCATCAACATAAATTTGTACCTGTTCGATTCCTGGTAGTTCTGTTAAGGAAAGGATTAATTGAGTTAAGATCATTGTTTCATCCAAAGACCCTCCCCTCAGCTTTTCACCTGACAAATTTACGAAGGCTGTATTTTCTGCTGTTTCAACACTTAATACTTTAATGATTCCCATTGCTGTACTTAACTTTTCATCTTCAGGATTTTTCTGAAGTTCCTCTAACACTACTTCTTCTATTGACTTCTCTCCGATAACAACTTCTTTTTTCACTGGAATTGCCTTTTCCAACGATTCATTTCCAGTTGCGATATAGTCATTATTTATATAGTAGATTGTAATCTCTTCCTTTTCTCCCACTGGGTTTGGATCTACGACTACATTTTGGGGTGGGTCTTGAGTTACTGGCGTTTGCTCCTCAGGGGGTTCAGCTGTTTGTTTACAAGCTGCCATACTAAAAATTAAAAGAAAAATCAAACCTAATATCATTATTTTTTTCATACTTATTTCTCCTTTCTAGAGGGGTAGTGCTAATTTTGACACTACTTTTTTTATTGTAGTTTTACTATTTCTCTTCATTATATCATTTATTATCTCCCTTTAAATATTACGACTTTATTAAAATTTCCCTTAATAATGTTCAGTATGAAATACTCCATCCCTCAGTCCTAGTACCTTCCCCCCCAAAAAACAAAACACAGCAAAACGAATCTTATACAAAATTCGTAGGGTTGCTGTGTTCTTCAATGCCAAAAATTTTATCTAATATATTCAAGAATATAATCAATATTCTTCTGTAATTTGTCTATACATTCTTCTAGGGTTTCCTCTTGCACACCTCCATAGACCTTTAGTTTAGGCTCTGTACCAGAGGGCCTCAGACATAGCCATGTACCATCATCCAATATAAACTTGATGACATTAGAGGATGGTAGTTGAATCACTTCTTCTTTCTCCTCTTTGAATACATATCGCTTTTGATGCAGATAATCCTCCATTACCTCTACAGGTACTCCGTTGATTTCCTTTGGTGGATTTTCTCTAAATCTATTTAGAGTTGTCTGAATCTTTTCCATCCCTGCTTTACCCTCTAAGGTAATGGATTTTAGATCTTCTAGAAAGTATCCGTATTCCTCATAAAGGGCTAAAAGACCCTCATATAGATTCATTCCCCTTGAGTGATAATAGGCGGCCATTTCGCAGATCAGCATTGATGCTACAACTGCATCTTTATCTCTGGCATGGGTCCCTGCTAAATAACCATAGCTTTCCTCATATCCGAATAGGTAGGTATAGGAATCTTCTGCAATAAATTCCTTGATTCTTTCCCCTATATATTTGAAACCTGTCAGGGTATTAAATACCTCCACCCCAAAGGATTTTGCAATCACTGCCCCCATTTCACTGGTGACTACGGTTTTAACTACTGCACCATTCTTGGGTAATCGACCTTGTTCCTTTAGCGTACTTAATATGTAGTGAACTAAAAGGGCTCCTATTTGATTTCCAGTAAGAACAACATATTCACCCTCTTTGTTCTCAACCACAGCTCCTACACGGTCACAATCGGGGTCAGTTCCTATGATCAACTGGGCATTTTCCTTCTTAGCCATTTCCATTGCTAAAGTAAAGGCTTTTCTTTCTTCTGGATTTGGATAAGTAACCGTAGAGAAATTAGGGTCTGGCGGCTCCTGTTCTGGAACCACTAACACCTGCTGAAATCCAATTTCCTTTAATACTCTTCTAACGGGGATATTCCCTGTACCATGTAGGGGTGTATACACAATTTTAAAATCTTTTCCTACTTGTTGAGGGATATCCCATCTTAAGGACTGGCATTTCACTGCTTGCATAAATTCATCATCTAATTCCCCACCAATTATATTAAATAATCCCATCTTAATCGCCGTTTCCTTGTCTATCACTTCTATCTGATGAAAATCATAAATTTCATTAATTTCCCTTGTAATACCATGGGCTAATTCTGTAGCAACTTGCCCTCCATCCTCCCAATATACCTTGTACCCATTGTATTGGGGGGGATTATGACTGGCGGTGACGACAATACCAGCAATTGCCTTTAGTTGTCTTACTGCAAAGGAAAGGACTGGAGTTGCCCTTAAGCTTTCAAAAACAAAAGCTTTTATCCCATTAGCAGCTAAAACCTTCGCAGCTTCTTCAGTAAACTCCTTTGACATATGCCGAGAATCGTAGGCAATGACAACCCCTCTTTTCTTGGCCGCTTCGCCATATTTACTTATAAAGTTAGCCAAGCCTTGAGTCGCCTTTCTAACTGTGTAAATGTTCATGCGGTTAGTTCCCGCTCCAATTACACCTCTAATCCCACCTGTACCGAACTCTAAGTCTTTATAAAAACGATCTTCTATCTCTTTTTCATTCCCTTGCAGATTTTTTAGTTCCTTTTTTGTATTAGAGTCAAAATAATCATCCGTTGACCAAAGCTCATAGTTTTTTATTGTCCTCAAATCCATTCTATATTCCCTCCCGTTACCTAATCTCATCTATACTTATAGAATCTCCCCCTAGTGCCTTAAGTAATTATACGCTAAATATAATGGATTCGATTACTAGATTTCTCTCTTTGTAAAGGTCACATAGCCATGGGGTTACCTTAACACCCTTTTCCTGAAGAATTTTCACAATGGGTCTTTGGAAGTTTTCATTGTTGATAACCTCCACTACCCCCACCATTCCACCATTTATTCTCACCAGCGTCCCAAGGGGATAGGGATTTACTTTCTTGGCAAAAATCCTTGTTAAGTCTATGCTAAAGTATTGCCCCCCTCCACCTAAAATATACTCAATAGCTTCCTTAGCTGGCAATGCCCTACGATAATACCGGTCAGAAGTTAAGGCATCGTATACGTCTGTAATGGAGGTAATTTTTGAGTATATATGAATATCTTTTTCCTTTAATCCATTGGGGTATCCTCTACCATCTACCCGTTCATGATGCTGCAAACTAACGCTCCTTGCTGGTGCAGAGAACTCCGAATAATTCTTCAACCATTCAAATCCTTTGGTGGTATGTTGTTGTATTGCTATATATTCATCATTAGTTAACCCCGATGGCTTTAAAAGGATTTCCTTTGGTATAAATAGTTTTCCTACATCATGCATAAGGGACCCAATAGCCAAATCATATAATTGCTGCTTATTCATGTTGGCACCGATACCTACCATAACAGAAAGTAGCATAACGTTTACACAGTGTCCATAGGTGTAATCGTCCACCTTCTTAATATCCACCATGTTCATAACAATATCTTTTTGAAGGAACAAATCGTCAATGATGGCTTTTACTACTGATTTTACCTCTTCTTCTTTGTTTTGAAGATTCTTCATATCATTAGTACTCATTTTTCTAGTATCAATAGAACCCTCCAAGAAGGCTTGAAGGGACTTAGTAGCCTTCTGTCTCACCTCTGCCTCGATTACATCTTCGATTTCATGCTGGGAGTGTTCATCCTTAATATATAGCGCTAAGAAGCCCATTCTTTGTATCTTTTGAATTAAGGACTCATTAAGCTGAGCGCCTGCCTTCAATAAAATATGGCCATTATCATTGATTAATGGCTTTGCTAAAAAACTTTCTGCCTTAACATGTTGAATAGGAACATATCTCATTTCTTTAACTCATCTCCTAACAAATCCCAACGATTCCAAAGATAAATAATATTCTCTTATATATCATTTGGTTAAATTGATTAATTCCTTTAATTTTTCTGGAAATTATCCACAGAAAAACCACCTTGATGACCTAAAGAGCCTCCCCTCTAGTGTACATACTTGGTAGTTTTTAAGAAAAAACAGGTTTTATTTTGGGTCAATTAAAGCAAAGGTTAAATCGGCACTACAAGCTAGCTCATCCCCAACTAGAGCCTTAGCCGATGCTTTGCCGATTCCTCGTCTTAAAGCAGTCATTTCAATTTCTAATCTTAAGACATCCCCTGGAACCACTTGCTTTCTAAACTTACAGTTGTCAATTCCAGTGAATACCCCTAATTTCCCCTTATTTTCTTCTAAATTCATACAAGTCACAGCCGCCACTTGAGCTAATGCCTCTGTAATCAGGACCCCTGGCATTATTGGATTCCCAGGGAAATGTCCTTGAAAAAAGGGTTCATTAATGGTAACATTTTTAATTCCTACGGCCTTTTTTCCTGGTTCCATCTCAACGATTTTATCCACCAATAAAAAAGGATATCTATGGGGAATGATTTTTTGAATCTCTACATTATTTAACTCCATTTTACACAACACTCCTTTATGTATCTCTTAATATACTTATTATCGACTAATCTTGTAAAATTCAATCTCTACTATTGAAATAAGCCAGGATTACTCCTGGCTTAGTCTGTTCATACCTTTAACTTGTTCCACGGCCGTAAGATTTTTGAACAGCTACTGTTTGTTGCCTCCACAACTCCAATCAAGATTTACTCTTGTTGGGATGGTTTAACATTTGTTACATTGTATGTTCTAGATAATTGGCGATACATTTCCTTTGCCAGTCCAATTCCCTGTCCCTTTGACATTGACTCCGAAAGCTTTTCGTCATACATGGATTCAAAGATCTCACGGCCTTGGCTTTTCTCCGTTAGTCCATCATCAGGTACCGTTGACCGCATCTCCTTTAGCATCATATTAATGAAAACTGCCTCAAACTGACGACATGCCTCCATTAATTTCTTTTGGTCATCGGTTTGTGGGGAATTGATTTTCCCCACTGTTGGATTAGCAATATTATTCATTTCATTAATTTTCATTGCTCCACCTACTTTTTAAGCAAACTATCGCTTAAGATTATTGGCGATTCCCAGCATCTCATCACCAGTCTGGATTGCCTTCGAGCTGATTTCATATGCTCTCTGGGCAGTAATCATTCGAACCATTTCGTCAACCACCTGTACATTGGAGGTTTCAAGATATCCTTGAAGAATATTACTTGTTTTTCCTTCCTCCTCCATACGAATTTCTTCACCAGAAGCTACTGTTGACTTATATAGATTTCTCCCTATGGATTCTAGTCCTTCTGGATTCATAAACTTAACTAGCTTGATGGAGGCAATCTCAACTATTTCGCCACCTTCATTTTCAGCAGTAATTAGCCCCTTATCTGATATGGTGATATTATCAAGGCCTTCCTCCAAAACAATGACATCATCAAACTCTGATAATACCGCATATCCATCAGAGGTTACTAGTTTTCTTTCTGTGTCTTCTACACTGATTTTAAAATTACCGTCCCTTGTATAGGTAAATTCTCCATTGGAGCCTTCGATGGCAAAAAATCCTTCCCCATCGATTGCTAAATCATAGGGGCTTTCTGTCTTTTCTAAGCTGCCTGTGATAAAAGAGCGACTTGTACCAGAGGGCATCACTCCATGCCCCACCTGTAGGTTCACAGGTCTACCAGTTCCATCATTTATATTACTTTTGCTAAGGGTAGCATACAGCAAGTCTTTGAATTCTACCCTTTGTTTTTTATAAGCAGTTGTATTAACGTTAGCAAGGTTATTTGAAATTGTATCCATATTTAATTGCTGTGCCTTCATTCCTGAAGCAGCAGTCCATAATGCCCTCATTAGTTAGCCTCCTCTACAGCTTTCCTATTTCATTCACCGCCCTATGGAGCAGTTCATCATAAGCCTTCACTACCTTTTGATTAGATTCATATGTTCTGTAGGCACTAATCATTTGTACCATTTCTTTAATAGTGTTAACATTGGAGGATTCTAGGTATCCTTGAAGTAGGCCTCCAGTAAATGATTGGGTTTCTGCCGTCGCCCCGTCAACAACTTTGTAGTATCCTTCTCCATGTTTCCTTAGGTCACTTACATTTCGAATATCTACTACATCAATTTTATCTACAGGTTGATTATTAATAATTAATTCACCCTTTTCAGATACTTGAAAATCGTTGCCCTCCACCAGTATAGAAGCTCCCTCATCATTTAGCAGAAAATATCCTTCACTGGTGACAATCTCTCCATTGCTATTAAGGGTAAAGTTCCCATTTCGAGTATAATAAGTATTACCATTTCCATCTGCTATTTTAAAAAATCCATTTCCTTGAATCGCCATATCTAAGTTATTACCAGTTGCTTCGATTGTCCCTTGACTAAAATTCGCCTCAATCTTAAGGATACCAATACCACCATTAATTGTACCTATTGTATTAGGCCCACCTCTGGTAATCATATTACCTACTATTTGACCATTTGCAACCACGTTTCCCGTTGGCATAATCTCGAAATCCCCACTGCCTACGAATATTGGTTGTTTATTTGAGTTTAAAATGTAATTTCCTTGACTAGCATCCACTCTTCCCTCTACATCTCTACTATAGGTTCTTAAATAGCCATCCTTATCTACAGCAAAGCTGGTCTCACGATTGTAGCTAATCCCATCTGGGGTCTTTGCCATGAAAAATCCCCCTTGAGTAGATAGATGATAGGAGCCATTTTTCACCTCTACCTCCACCCTTGTTGATTTATTGAAGGCCTCTGTAGGTAGTTCTCCATTAATTTTGTGTAATAATACCTCTGAAAATGTCTCAGAAACCACTACATCCTTTTTAAAACCAGTGGTATTAACATTTGCCATGTTATTAGCCATTACATCAATCTTTTTTTCGGTTGTCTGCATTGCTGATACAGCTGTGTAGAGTCCTCTTAACATTATACCACCTCATCATTTAATCTCTGTATGTGTTATCGACATAATGGTGTCTAGACTTTAGTCAAAAGTAGGGTTTTCCATTTATTGAATCAAAATAGGTCTTATGTCCTAGTAGAATAAATTTAGAGTATTCTACGATGCTATTATAAGTATTTTGATCTTGTATTTTGACTTCCCTGTTCTAAAATATGTAGAGAGTCTAAAGCCTTCCCAGTTCCCTTTGCTACACATGATACGGTATCTTCTGCAATATAAACTGGTATCCCAGTTCTATTGGAAATTAATTTATCTAGTCCCCATAAGAGGGCTCCACCACCCGTCATGATGATGCCTTGGTCTGCAATATCAGCTGCCAACTCTGGTGGAGTTCTTTCAAGTACACTATGTACTGCCTCTGCAATAGCCATTACCGCCTCCTCTAGAGCATCCTGCATTTCCTTGCTACTCACTTGGATATTGACAGGCAAACCAGAAATAAGGTTTCGTCCCCTTACCTCCATGCTGATTTCATCTTTTCTAGGGGAAGCAGTGCCAATATTTATCTTTAGATCTTCAGCAGTTCTTTCACCGATCATTATATTGTGCTTTTTCCTCATATACCGGATAATCGCTTCATCGAACTTATCCCCAGCCACCTTTATTGATGTACTGACAACAATACCTCCTAGGGAAATAACCGCTATATCACAGGTTCCACCACCTATATCCACCACCATATGTCCATTAGGTTGAGAAATATCGAGTCCTGCTCCTATTGCTGCAGCAATGGGTTCTTCAATAATATGGGTCGTTCTGGCACCGGCCTCATTAGTGGCATCAATTACCGCTCTTTTTTCTACCTCTGTTACACCACTAGGAACACACACAATGATTCTAGGCTTGAAAAATAGCTTTTTACCTACAGTCTTATTGATGAAGTATTTAATCATTCTTTCCGTCATCTCATAATTGGAGATAACGCCATCCCTTAGAGGTCTAATCGCTACAATGTTACCAGGAGTTCTGCCTAGCATTCTTCTAGCTTCCTCTCCTACTGCTAATATTCGATTGGTATTATTATCGATTGCCACTACAGAAGGTTCCTGTAGTACAATTCCCTTTCCCTTTACAAATACCAATACACTGGCGGTGCCAAGATCAATTCCGATATCCGATCCAATTCCAAACATTGATTTCCCTCGCTTTCAATAATAATCTATTGTAATTTCCAATTCCCCTTAAATCTCAGAATTGCAAATTTTTAACTTGTTCATAAATAGGTAAACTTCAACTATTATGACTTCTATAAATTTATGTAAATTCCTTTTTTTTGGGGACTTATTTTTATGTAACTTTTCTGCATATCCACGAGTCTTATTCATCACTTCAAAAAGAAGCAAAGACCCTCAATATCCATTGAAGGCCTTTTTATTGGGGCGTTTATTTTTTAGATCTTTTTCTCAACCTATGAACCAGTCTTGTACTTCATTTTTGTCGCTCTTCCACCCCTAATGTGTCTTTCTGCCTTGTTGATGTCAAGGATGTTTTTGACCTGGTCGGCGATCAGAGGGTTTATCTTAGGAAGTCTTTCTGTGACATCCTTATGTACTGTGCTCTTACTAACACCAAATAGCTTGGCTGTTTGTCTTACCGTTGCTCCTTCGTTGATGATAAAGTTGGCAATTTCCATCACCCTTTTTTCTATATAATCCTTCAAAACTTTAACCCCCCTCTATTAAAGTGTCTTATTTCATCTTATGAGGGGTGTAGGAATTTTAGAATTAAGAATTAGGGAAAATAGTTAAAATATCAACAATTATTTAAAAACTAATTATTTTCAGGTAAATATGTCATCGGATTAACAACTTTTCCATCCTTAATCACCTGGAAATGTAATAAAGGGCCTTCCTCAGCCTTTACTGATGCGGTTGTTCCAACGCCACTGATAATCTGTCCTTTAGTTACCATATCTCCCACCTGTACCATGGCATCGGTGGATAAATTGCTATATCTTGTTAAGACTTCATTTTCATGTTCTAGGGTGATGGTGATTCCCATCACTGTATCATTAATTACTTCTAGAACTTCACCCTCCATTACCGCTCGAACTGGGGTTCCTTCTTCTGCATGGATATCAATCCCCCTATGGGTACTCCATTGATCCAAGGTTTTATGATACACCAAATGGTCGTCCGCATACTCCAGTCCTAGTTCTCCCATTACTGGCATCATCATCACCTGCAAAGCTTTTGCTTCCGCAGCTGTTTCTGTTTCGTCTACTTCCTTTACTTCATTAGTCTTTTCAGACTTTATCGTTTCTTCTTCTTTTTTAGTAGCAGGTTTTTCTTGTTTCTTCTCCTTCTTCGTTTGAGGAATCACTACAGTTTCACTAGCTTCCTCCAGATCTGTGGTTGGATCTTTCTCCACTAGGGTTACATCAGGAGCCTCTTCTCCCTGTTGAGATGGTTTTTCTCCTACGATTGGGTCTTGATTTTGGTTTGAAACCCATATGGCTGATACTGCAACAATGCAAACACAAAGAAAAAGAATGATATAAAACCCTTCCTTGTCCAAAAATTGATACAGAGATTTTTTGTTTTTCTTATCTTCGTTGTCGTGGTTATTATTATATGACATTATATCCACCTCCATTTGTAGTATCACCACTTTAAGGGGTTTCATACAGGAGAAGGTGGATATTTTAGGTTAATTTTGATAGCTTTTCATTTTACTTAAGGTAATACCTTGATAATAGTGTTTTAAGATTTCTTCGTAGGTATGGCCCCTTTCTGCCATACCATTGGCACCCCATTGACTCATTCCTACCCCATGGCCATATCCTCTGGTGGTAAAGGTGATATGGTCTCCTTTTATGTCATATGTAAAATTAGATGATCTCAACCCCAAAATTCGCCTAATATCGGAGCCCCTAAATTCTACTCCTCCAATTTCTATTCTTTTTACGCTTCCGCCTGCACTCCTGTCTAATATCTTTATTTGAGAGTCTATATCCTTTTCCTTCAGCTTTACTGTATCGTTTAGTACCTTCGTTCCTTTAATAAACTCTTTAATAGATACCTTTTTCGTATCAATCAAATAGGGGGCCCGTTCTTCATAGGGGCTGGATACACTTTTGAGATAGGGCATTGCAGTAGAAAATACATCCTCAGAGTTCTCTGTCCTACCACCACTGGTGGAATGATAAAGAGGCTCTACCGGCTGCATATTGTAGGTCATGATAATCCCTCTAGTTTCCTCCACTGCCTCCTGAATCTTAGGCCAATAGCTATACATCCATAGTCGATTGTGTTTTTCCCGCAGTTCCTCCTTTGATAACCAAGCTTGGCAATGATTGTGGTCGGTGCAAAGGTCTGCCTCAGGATGATCTGGGTTCGGTTGATCTTTAAATCTCATCATTTTCCATAGGGCATAGCTTCTGGCGGCCACTGCTTGTGCTTTCAAGGTTTCTACTTCAAAGGAAGCTGGTACTTCTGCCGCCACGACATTGGTAACATACTCTTCTAAGTTCAAATCCATCACTTCATTGGTCTTATGATTTAATACTTTAATTTTTAAATCCGACTCAATAGTTTGCTGTTGTATCGGCTTGTCTCTTAGTGGTATATCCAATTCAAAGGTAGTGACAATTAAGAGCGGTATTAATAGGGTTGAAATAATCAATAAAAGTATTGTAAAAAAAATACCCTTCATCAGCATGTCTCCTTATTATCAAATTATAATAAGGTATATGCTACTGGTATAATTCCTAGAACAAAAAAGACCAGCGGCCGTGGCGTATAAATAATACGCGAGGGTGCTGGTCTCTCGCAGTGACGAAGAAGATGATGGCTTTTCAACAGGCTAAATTTATTCTGATTCTTCTTCTACTACATCCTTCCTATATATCTTAGCACCCAAACCCCGTAGCTTATCTTCTATATTTACATAGCCTCGGTCTATATGCTCTATATTTCCTATAATAGTAGGCCCCTCTGAAACTAGGCCACCTAATATCAAAGCTGCTCCTGCTCTTAAATCAGTCGCCTTTACTGGACCACCCAGGAGATGTTCTCTACCTTTTACGATGGCAGATCTACCTTCGATTTTAATGTTTGCTCCCATTCTTTCCAGTTCTCTAACGTGCATAAATCTATTTTCAAAAACTGTCTCAATAAATACACTGGTTCCCTCTGCCACTGACATCATCACCATAAACTGCGCCTGCATATCAGTGGGGAATCCAGGGTAAGGAAGGGTTTTGATATCTACTGCTTTTGGTCTTTTTTTGGCAATTACCCGAATCCCATTTCCCTCTTCAATTACTTCAACATCACTTTCCTTTAACTTTGCAATAACAGGTTTTAAATGGTCTGCTACTACATTGTCTACTAGCACATTTCCTCCTGTCATAGCAGCCGCCACCATATAGGTTCCTGCTTCAATTCTATCAGGAATAACAGTGTGGACAGCCCCACCTAAGGATTCTACGCCATTTATTTTAATGGTGTCGGTTCCTGCCCCCATTATTCTCGCCCCCATCTTATTTAAGAAGTTGGCTAAATCTGTGATTTCAGGCTCCTCTGCAGCATTTTCTATAATTGTCTGTCCTTCTGCCAATGTCGCAGCCATCATAATATTTTCAGTGGCTCCTACACTTGGAAAATCTAAGTAAATCTTTGTGCCCACTAGGCGCTCTGCCTTTGCTTCTACATATCCGTGACCAAAATTAATTTCAGCCCCCATTGCCTTGAAGCCCTTTAAGTGTAAATCAATGGGCCTTGTTCCAATGGCACAACCGCCTGGCATGGAGATTCTAGCTTCCCCAAGTCTTGCTAACAGGGGGCCCATTACTAAAAAGGAAGCCCTCATTTTTCTTACTAGCTCATAGGGAGCTTCACAGCTTGTAAGATTAACGGCATTTACCTCTACTTTTTCTCCCTCTAGTCTATTAACCTTTGCCCCTAAGGAAGTTAAAACGTCGCATATTACATCTACATCATTTAGACCTGGAACTTCTTCTAAAATACATTGATCTGTCGATAGTAATGACGCGGCAAGTATTGGCAATACAGAATTTTTTGCACCACTTACCCTTACTGTTCCCATGAGGGGGCCGCTTTTTTCAACGATAATTTTCCCCACAACTTTTTCCTCTCTTTCTCTTTCCATCGTGTCATCAGTCCTTTAATATATATCTGTTTTTTAAATTATATGTATACGAATAAATTAATAAGTATTGGTAATTAGAGGTGTCGCAATCCACATATAGGTTTTATCTTCAAAAGCACTATATCGCGTGGCAATTTGAACATTGATTTTCTTATTGTCATATTTCATTACTTTTGAAATCTCTTTGGTGTATAAAGTGGTGCTGGTATAGTCATCATCCATTACCTCTTCAATTTTTTTACCCTTAACACTTTTAATCACTGACTCAACCCACGCTTTTGTACCTTTTTCAGTGAATCTCCCTGCTGTAGTGCCTACTAAGGTAGTGGTGGTTTCGATACGGTCTCCATATTTAGTAAGTAGTTCCTGTTGTTGTCTAATGTTATCTCCTATATCTTTATATCCTTTATTTTTTACTATGTCAACAATAATATGCGATTCTTTTTTATTATCTACCTCAGCAGAGTATAATTTCAGTACTGCCATTTCACCACTTGGATCTATCGAGCTAACAGTTATTTGATTAGTTGCTTCATCTCGATATCTATTAATATAGATTACTTTCTCTTCAATAGCCTCTCCCACCATAAAGTAAGGATCATAGTGCTCTTTATTTTCGGTTAATTTTCTTTCTCCTTCTAATCCTAGGCCTCTTATTAAATTTTCTTTTATATTTTCCATTTCCTCTAATGTAAGTATTTTATTAGGCAGTTGTAGGGTAGAATTAACATTTATCTCCATTAAATCTGTTTCACTTGTTTCAAAAGCTTTTATTAGTGCATTTGCCTCTTGGTGTATTGGGTCTTCTTCTATCCTTGAGTTCCCTTCAGAAACATTTACTAAACTAAATAATAAAATAATAATCATTCCGTAAAAAGATAGCTTTTTCATGTTGATCCTCCTATTAATTGTAATTGTTCGGTGAATATAGCCTCTTGATCATATTAAGCAATTAAAGAGAAGAGAACTAAGATTGTATTTGGATGTTAAAGGGGGACAAAAAACATCTTGCTTCACAACTCATTCTCTTCTCTTGTATTATGATTATAGACAGAATACATTTCCTTATACACTTCAACCCCAAAAACAGAAAAAAATTGCTGTGTTCAACAGCAATTTTTTCTCTACATTAAGGGTCCACCATCTTCAATTTTCTGGCATACAGCGCATTTAATCCCCATCATCCTATCCCCAAAGGAAATTTGATTGTAGCCTTCTATGTACTCAGGTGCAGTCTCTTCTAATTCTTTAAAGTGCTTAGAGCAAAGGGATTTGTGGTGAAGATGTCTAAACTTTTCTGGTAACATTTTTATTTCTGGAACAACATCATTTCGGTTGATGGCTCTACGATTAACCACCACTACCCCCATGGCTTCAATACAGTTGGTTGCCATGGTTTTGTATTCTTTATTCATACGTTTTGCCAGTTGCATATACTTTGTCATTATTTTCATCGGAATTCGATTATTAACAATCAGTATTTCTCCCATTGGGTCCTTTAGCGCATTCTCTACGTATCTGATGGCTTCATCCTCTAGGGCCTGTTGAAAGGTAATTCCCATCAATACCCTTTCTCGGAATTCGCCTAGCCACTTTCTCTTTTCATCCGCCTTCAGTTGTGGAGTCCCATGTAGGGCATAGTCTAACACCCTTTTCAAATCATCGTTTTCAGGCATCATCTTTCCTCCTGTCTTTTAGTCTCCATGAGGTATTTTTTCTCTAATGATAAATTACCCCTTTTTATAGGCTATTATTCTAATGCCGAATTGTCAAGCATACATAAATAGTTTATAATAGTTTTATCGATCTTATGGAAACTCCCATTACTTGATGAATCATCTTAAATGATTTTTTCAATTGCCTGTAGACTGGAGGATTACAATGAAATTTATGAAGTTAATGACAACTGCCGATAAAATTTTGATCCTTTTTATTATAGTTTTAAGTATTTCTTCTATCTTTGCCATTCCCCTATTGCTACCGGAGGGAACAGGTGATAAGGAAGTGGTGGTAAATTTAGATGGTAAAGCAATCCATCGTTTCCCCTTAGTTGATTCCCAAATCCCTGAAATAATTGATTTCGATTTTAAGTTTAATAATAAAAATTATACTGGTCGTCTCGAAATGAAGGATGGACAGGTCAGACTGCACCGACTTTCCGAAGAAATATCCCCGTTGTCCATTCATGCTGACATGGGATGGATCAGCGAGCCCCATCAGATGATCGTTTCTTTGCCTGTTAAAATGGTAATCACCATTGAATCTGCTGAAGAAGCACCATTTGATGCAATTTCATATTAAGCCACAATAGTTTAAATGCTACAGCTGCCAAATAGGATCTATTCGGTGGCTGTTTTAAAAAAAGAATGCTGATCCTTAAATGAATTAGCATTCTTTATTAATGTTAGCTTGTAAGCTAGGGATAAACCCTGCCTACTTCATTACCTTCTCTGGGCCAAGTTAAGACGATTCATTGCCTTCTTTAGGGCAATTTCTGCCCTAAGGGTATCAATGTCTTGAGTTCCCTTATTTAAACGCTCCTCTGCCCTTTCTTTGGCTTCCTTTGCTCGATTTACATCTATTTCATCTGGCCATTCTGCAGAGTCGGTGATAATCACTGTCTTTTCACGATCCACATGAACGAATCCTCCAGCTATAGCTGCTTCTCGAGTACTACCATCTTTGTTGATTTTTAGCTTTCCAATTGATAGAGGTGTTACCATAGGTATATGATTTTTCATGATACCCATATCCCCTTCAACGGTTCTAAGTACTACCATTTCTATCTCTTCATCTAAGAAAGTCCTAGTGGGTGTTATGATTTGGAGATGAAATTTAGAGGCCATCTCATCACCTACTTCCCTTTAGCTTTTTCAATTGCCTCTTCGATTGTTCCAACATATAGGAAAGCACCTTCTGGTAAATCATCATGCTTTCCTTCTAAGATTTCTTTAAATCCACGGATCGTCTCAGCAACAGGTACATACTTACCGGGCATTCCAGTAAACTGCTCTGCTACGTGGAAAGGCTGAGATAAGAATCTTTGGATTTTTCTAGCACGGGATACGATTAATTTATCTTCGTCGGATAATTCATCCATACCAAGGATAGCGATAATATCTTGAAGTTCTTTATATCTTTGAAGAACTTCTTGCACGCCCCTTGCAACGTTGTAGTGTTCTTCTCCAACTACTGTTGGGTCCAGGATTCTAGAAGAAGAATCCAGTGGATCCACCGCAGGATAGATTCCTAACTCTGCGATTTGTCTTGAAAGTACTGTGGTTGCATCAAGATGGGCGAAGGTAGTCGCTGGAGCTGGGTCAGTTAAGTCATCGGCAGGTACATATACCGCTTGAACTGACGTGATAGAACCCTTCTTAGTTGATGTGATTCTCTCTTGTAATGCTCCCATCTCTTGAGCTAGTGTTGGTTGGTATCCTACGGCACTAGGCATACGACCTAGTAATGCAGAAACCTCACTACCTGCTTGGGTGAAACGGAAGATATTATCAACGAACAATAATACGTCTTGACCTTCTTGATCTCTGAAGTATTCAGCCATTGTTAATCCTGTTAAACCAACCCTCATTCTTGCTCCTGGTGGCTCGTTCATCTGACCATATACTAAAGTTGTTTTATCGATAACGCCTGATTCAATCATCTCATGATATAAGTCGTTACCTTCTCTTGTACGCTCACCAACACCTGCGAACACTGATAAACCACCGTGCTCCTTTGCAATGTTGTTGATTAATTCCATGATCAGTACAGTTTTACCTACTCCTGCACCACCGAACAGACCGATTTTACCCCCCTTAGAATAAGGAGCGATTAAGTCTACAACCTTGATTCCTGTTTCAAGAATCTCAGTTGATGTCTCTTGTTCTTCAAAAGATGGCGCTTGTCTATGGATCGGTGACTTGAATTCAGAAACCACTGGTTCCTTCTCGTCTACCTCTTCCCCTAATACGTTAAAGATTCTTCCTAGAGTTGCCCTTCCTACAGGAATTGTAATAGGTGCACCAGTATCAACTGCATCCATTCCCCTTACTAATCCGTCTGTAGAACTCATGGCAACGCATCTTACGATTTCATCTCCGATATGTTGAGCAACTTCAACAACAACCTTCTTCTCTCCAGCCTGTACCTCGATGGCATTTAAAAGCGCTGGCAGATGATCTCTGTTAAATCGTATATCTAGAACTGGCCCGATAATCTGAACTACTTTACCGATGTTTCCTCCAGCCATGTCGTTACCTCCCTCCGAAGGATGTGTAATTAATAGCTAATAACTAATAATTAATAATTAATAATTAATAGTTAATAATTAAAACATCAATCCTTCATTATTCATTATTCATTCCTAATTCTTAATTGCTCTTCTTCATTATTCATTATTCTCTTACTTCAAGGCTTCTGCTCCACCAACAATCTCTGCGATTTCTTGGGTAATAGACGCCTGTCTTGCCCTGTTATATACTAACTTTAGGTTACCGATCATTTCTTCAGCATTGTCGGTAGCACTTTCCATCGCTACCCTTCTAGCTGCCTGTTCACTGGTGGCAGATTCCACTAAAGCCCCAAATACCATTCCATCAACATATTTAGGTACTAGGTAATCCAATACAGCTTCTGGGGATGGTTCGTAGGCGATCATTGTTTTACTTCCCTTTGAACCTTCTTCTGCTGAAATTTCTAGAGGAAGTATTCTTTTCACCGTTGGCTTTTGGTTAATGGTTGAAATAAACTGTGTATAAACTAAATTTACTTCATCCACTAATCCCTGCTTATATAACTCTAGAGCTAGTCTACTGATTTGCTGAGCAGTCGAAAAGGACGGCGTCTCAGATAGCTGAGTATACTCTCCGTCAAAGTCAAAATCCCGCTTCTTGAAGAAATCTCTTCCCCTTGCGCCTACAGCAATAATAGACTTGTTTTGCTTTTCAGCCATATGACTATTGGCAAGCTTGATTACATTTGAGTTGTAACCACCACAAAGACCACGGTCGGCTGTAATAACAATATATGCAGTTTTCTTTACATCTCTTTGGGTTAAAAACTCATGTTTTATCCCCTTTGTATTTGCAAAAATCCCACGGATGGTATCCTCCATAGCATTGAAATAGGGCTTAGTTTTTTCCAACTCTTCCTTGGCTTTTCTAAGCTTTGCTGAAGAAACCAATTCCATAGCTTTTGTAATCTGTTTTGTACTATTAACACTCTTTATACGTCTTTTAATATCCCGCATTCCAAGTCCCAAAAATCTCACCTCCCGGTTAAAGCGGCATCAAATTTAATGATTATAATTCATCTTTGAACTGCTTCTTGAAATCTTCAATTGCCTGCTTAAGTTTTTCTTCTGTTTCCTTCTCAAGCTTACCTGTCTCTACGATGGTCCCTCCAACCTCAGAACGTTGATTTCTCATGAACTCTAAGAATTCAGCTTCAAATCTACTGATGGCATCAACAGGGATGTCAGTTAAAAACTTGTTGGTTACAGCATAAATAATCATTACCTGTTCTTCAACAGGAACTGGACGGTATTGTGGCTGCTTTAAAATCTCCATGATTCTTTCCCCTTGGGCTAACTTCTCTTGAGTTTCCTTATCTAGGTCAGAACCGAACTGAGCAAAGGCAGCTAATTCTCTATATTGGGCTAACTCTAATCTAAGCTTACCAGAAACCTGCTTCATAGCTTTGATTTGAGCATTACCCCCAACACGGGATACCGAAATACCAGGGTTTACTGCTGGTCTAATACCAGAGTGGAATAATTCTGACTCTAGGAAAATTTGTCCATCAGTAATTGAGATTACGTTAGTTGGGATATAGGCTGAAACGTCCCCCGCTTGGGTTTCAATAAATGGCAGAGCTGTTAATGAACCGCCACCTTCAGCATCACTTAATTTTGCAGCTCGCTCCAACAATCTACTATGTAGGTAGAATACGTCTCCAGGGTATGCCTCACGACCTGGCGGACGTCTTAATAGCAATGACATTGCACGATAAGCAACTGCATGTTTTGATAAATCATCATAAATGATTAGGGCGTGCTTTCCATTTTCCATAAATTCTTCTCCCATAGCACAACCAGCATAAGGAGCAATGTATTGTAATGGAGCCAATTCACTGGCGGAAGCTGATACGATAATGGTATAGTCCATAGCACCTTGCTTCTCTAATGTATCATATATTTGAGCAACAGTAGATTTTTTCTGACCGATTGCTACATATATGCAAATAACATCTGTATTCTTTTGGTTGATGATGGTATCAATGGCGATGGCTGTTTTACCAGTTTGTCTATCACCGATTACAAGCTCTCTTTGACCTCTACCGATTGGAATCATAGAGTCAATGGCTTTGATCCCCGTCTGTAATGGTTCATGTACAGACTTTCTCTTAATAATTCCTGGCGCAACCTTCTCAATTTCACGATATTTACTTGTTTGAAGAGCACCTTTTCCATCAATTGGTTGACCTAGAGCATTTACTACTCTACCTAGTAAAGCATCACCTACGGGAACTTCCACGATTCTTTGAGTACGCTTTACGATGTCCCCTTCTTTGATATTGTCATCAGAACCTAAAAGTACACAACCTACGTTGTCTTCCTCAAGGTTTAATGCCATACCATATACATTACCAGGGAACTCCAATAATTCACCGGCCATACATTTTTCTAGCCCATGAATCCTTGCAATCCCGTCACCAACCTGAATCACAGTTCCAACATCTTTAACTTCTAATTTATTTTCATATCTTTTAATCTGCTCTTGAATAATTGAGCTTATCTCTTCGGGTCTGAGATTCACGTCAAATCACCCCTATCCTATACTATGATTTGTGATAATTGTTCCTTCATTTGCGCTAATCGGTTTTTGATTGTTCCGTCGATGACTTGATCTCCCATCTTAATTAGAACTCCACCAATTATACTGCCATCTATTTCGTTTTTGATTGTTACTGTTTTACCAGAGGTTAATGAAAGCTTTTTTTGTAATCGAGACAAATCATCCTTTGACATTGCTTCGGCTGTAATTGCAATCGCCTCAACCATGTTTTTAGCCTTCTCCACCATCCCTTTATACTCATGGATAATTTCTTGAATATGATTTTGTCTTCTTTTATCCACTAAAATGTATAGGAAGTTTGATACTTCTTGGCTAATCTTCCCTTGAAATACCTTAGTGAGAATGTCTTTTTTCTCTTGTGATTGGATGAGGGGAGATTTTAACAACTGGTCAAATTGTGGGTGCGCAGTTAAAGTGTCTAGTATTGCCAGCAGCTCTTCCTTAAAAATCTCTTGCTTTTGCAAAGGGATGGCTACTTCATACAAGGCACCTGCATACCTTTTAGCAACTAATTCTGCCATTTAGCTTCCCCTACCTCATCAATAAATTCTTTGATTAATGCTTCATGCTTATTCTGATCTAATTCCTTTTCAACAACCTTTGAAGCCGCCATAATCACTAGTCCAGAAATTTGCTCCTTTAATTCGTTTAGGGCCTTTTGCTTTTCTCTAGCGATATCATTGTTGGCCTTATCTATCAACTTCTTAGCCTCTAGCTCAGCCTTCTTGATGATTTCCTCACCCCGTTGGTCTGCACGCTTAGTGGCGTCCTTTATCATTTCACTTCTCTCTTCTTTAATCTCATCCAGCTTTCTTTGATATGCATTCTTTAATTCTTCAGCTTCTGCATTTTTGCCTTCTGCCATTTTGATAGAATCTTCGATGCCTTTACGTCTATTTTCCATGAACTCAGTTACAGGTTTGAAAAGAAAATGCTTAAGAATAACGAAAATTAAAATCGTGTTAAGAATTTGGAATATAAAACTCCAACTTATACCTACCAATGGTTCCACCTTGTTGCCTCCCTTCCACTATAAATAATATTAGGTAAATACGGGGGAGTTTTGTCCCCCGTAACATTAATTAACCTAATAGTCTCAAAAACGGATTGGCAAATAACAGAATTATTGCAATGAAAAGCCCATAGATACCAGTTGTCTCTGCAACCGCTTGACCTAATAACATTGTTCTGATAATTTCGCCTTGAGCTTCTGGTTGTCTACCTACTCCTTCAGCACCTTTACCAGCTGCGTAACCTTGTCCAATACCAGGTCCAATACCTGCGATTGCTGCTAAACCAGCACCTATTGCAGACGCTGCCATAACTAATTCTCTACCTGTAATTCCTTCCATTAGTAATTCCTCCTTATAAATATAGATTATTTTTTTACTAGCTTATTTTTTAGATTTCTATTCTATATAAAATAGAAAAATTATAATACGTATGCCCTTTTTCATTATAATCCTTTATTCTACAGCCATAGAAATGAATACCATAGATAACATTACAAAAATAAAAGTTTGTAACACTCCTGAAAATAAGTCAAAATATAGATGAAATACGATCGGAATGGCAGCTTGGAAAACCGGAATAATGGTAATACCTAACATACCACTCAAAGATTGTAGTGCTCCATATAATAACGTTATGATTAGCGCTCCTGCCACTACATTCCCAAACAAACGAAAAGCTAATGAGACTGGGAAAGCTAGTTCTCCAATAATATTCAGTGGTAACATTGCAGGAAAGGGTTCAATATAGTTTTTAAGATAACCTTTAATACCTTTCTTTTTCATTCCACCTAAATGGATTATTAAAAAAGTCATTGTGGCTAATGCAAAAGTAGTGTTTAAATCCGCTGTGGGTGGTCTAAGACCAAATAAACCTGCTAAGTTTGCGAATAATAATAAAAGAGCTAATGATCCCATATAAGGACTAAATCCTTTTTGCTGCTCCCCCATAGTATCAGCAGTAAAATTATTAAATAGGTCTACTACTGCCTCAGCTACGTTTTGCATTCCCTTTGGTATCCTATTTAAACTACGTGTGGAAACAATAGCAAATAAGGTGAGTACACCCATTATAATCCACGTATTAACTACTGTTTCTGATACAGGTATACCCAATATGGGTAATGTAAAAATTATTTCTGCACCTTCCATAATTTATACCTCCTCCTCCTTTCTCTTTAAAATGTCTTTTATTAGTTTTTTATTCAATAACTCATTTCTTAGAATTACCAATTTTAATAAAAACAAGCCTGTTACTACGCCATACACGTTAATGTGATTAGCCCTTACAGCAACAAATAAGACTATTCCGGTAATAACATATCTAACTAAGTAATTACTGGCTGCGTATCTCTCAGCATTATGTGGTAACATATGAACTGCTCTACTTAATGTTAAATATAACAGTCTAAAATTTAGGACACTTGTTATTCCACCAAAAACTAGCCCTAATATAAAGGATTTAGGATTGTTTAAAATAACTAAACATGCAACAGATATGATGCCTATTAGAATAAACACCTCTTTAATAATAATAATAAACTGACTATTTTTTACTTGCACATTTAATCACGTCCTTTTTTTGAAACATTCTTCATTGCCACTCTAAATAAATTTGCAAATGATGAAATTATTCCGAGTATAATAAAAATAAACAAAAATATGGATTCGGTTTTAAACTTATCATCTAGCCATCGCCCTAAATATAAGCCACCTAAAATAGGCAATAGCATCATCAGTCCAATATGACTGATCAGAGCTAGATTTTGTAATGGATGACTTTTCTTTGCCATATCCTTCTCCTTTTCGAAGCTTACTAACCCACCTCATAACGATAACCTCCTACATTAATCTCGTTAAAACATTATCAATATTTGCAGGTTAACTTAAATTTTATGCACATATTGTATACAGTATTATATTATGCAGAAATCACTTACGTCAGGTGTTTACTACGTCATATAGTATTCGACACAGAATTACAAAATCCTTTTAAAAAACACTATTTTGCTTTATGTTTTTTAATTTAGAATCTCTTGTTAATGTTTTAACTCTAAGTGATTTAACGTAGTATTTTTGTATCATTTTTCATAATTTTCTCTATTTTAATTATTTTTATGATAGTTCAACAGTACATCGACTATTCTATCACAGGTCTTTCCATCACCATAGGGATTTACTGCATTTGCCATAGCCTCATAGGCTGCTGAATCTTTTAATAATATTTCAACTTCTCTGACAATATCCTCTTCTTCCACCCCTACAACTTTGACAGTTCCTGCATCAACCGCTTCTGGTCTTTCTGTTTCCGTTCTCACTACAACTATTGGTTTACCAAGGGCTGGAGCTTCTTCCTGTATCCCTCCAGAGTCTGTTACAATTATATCAACTTTGTTTAATAGGTTGGCAAATGCCATATACTCCAAAGGTTCTAGTAAATGGATTCCTTCTACCCCTCCAAGGATTTCTTGTGCTAATTTTCTAATAGCTGGGTTCATATGAACGGGAAAAACCACCTCTACTTCTCGATTTCTTTCCACAATTCCTCTCACTGCTCTAAAAATATTTTCCATGGGCTTTCCCCAGTTTTCTCTTCTATGGCAGGTCATGGCAATTACTTTTTTGGACTTGTAATCAATTTGGTTTAATATTTCTTCTTCAAAGCGATAATCATCCTGTACTACTTGAAGCAATGCATCTATTACAGTATTACCAACTATATGTATTTCATCGTGGGAAACACCATTTTTTATTAAATTTTCATAATTACCTTTTGTAGGCGCAAAGTGGAAGTTAGTTAGTGTCGTCGTAAGCCTTCTATTCATTTCCTCTGGATAGGGTGAATATATGTTATCAGTCCTCAACCCTGCCTCCATATGACCTATTTTGATTTTCTGATAAAAGGCTGCTAATGCCCCGACAAAGGTAGTGGAGGTATCCCCATGCACTAAAACGATATCCGGCTTCGCTTCAGCCAAGACTCCCTCTAAGCCCTTTAACACCCCTACTGTAATGTCTGAGATCGTCTGACCATGTTTCATTAGATTTAAGTCATACTGGGGCTTTATGTCAAAAATTTGCAAAACCATATCCAACATTTCCCTATGTTGAGCAGTAACACATACAACCGATTCGATCTCTTCTTCTTTTTCAAGTCTTTTCACCAATGGCGCCATTTTAATGGCTTCTGGCCTGGTGCCAAATATGGACATTACCTTTAATCTCTTCATTTATCTATTCCTCCTAGTTTATCCCACTATTGATTTTTCCCAAAGTTTTCAATCAATATGTAGTAATTAAATTAATTTTTTTCATTTTATACATAGAAATAATCAAAACCCTTAACATACTTACAACACTTTAAGCATTTAAGGTTAATAATAGTACGTAAATAAGACCTACTTTTAGTTTTGTTTCTTAAAAAACAAGTCCATACCCTTGGTATAGACTTGTTTTAATCATCACTAGGTGTAACCATCCGTTGTATTTCCTTTACTATGCTATCCATCATTTGACTCATATTTAGCTCTTGAGTTCCCGCTATGTATACACCACATCTATTGATGGGAAGAAGCATTTTTTTTGCATTACTACTGGTAATCGCCTCAGCCATTACTGATGTAATTTCCCCCATCATGGAATTAGCCATTAATATCGCTATTGGCCCTATAATTACGTCCACTTTGCTACTCATTACTTTTATAGCATTTTCTCCTGTAGCTCCAGAATTTGCCCCTGCCTTCATCATATTGGAGGTGGCTAGAGAATTCGTCCCTAAAGCAATGATTTCAATATTTGTAGCTTTAATTTGTGCTTTAATCTTTTCGGTAATGGATTTACCCAATCCACCACCTTGACCATCAACCACTGCAATTTTCATAAAACATCTCCTCTGGTTCGGAAAATTAATACTTTTTTACAATCTACTATATTCTATATTAACTAATTGGCAAAATCAAGCCATGTTAAAAAAGACTAATGCAGAAAAAACCTATCTTATATCATAAGATAGGTTAGTGTTTTACTTATATCTTTGCCTTTTCTTCCGTTACAACCTTCTTTACCAACCCAATTCTTAAAGCACCATATAGAATAATACAAGCTACAGCTGTTAATACCGTATAGGCTCCTACTCTACTGTTGGTATCGGATATGAAAACCGCACTGGCCCCCAAAAGTCCGCTAATACTATACAGCACCAGTACAGTTTGCTTTTGGCTCAACCCTCTATCTAATAGTTTGTGATGTAGGTGGCCCTTATCAGCCTCCATAATCGGTCTTCTATTCACCAATCTTCTTGCTATTGCAAAAGCTGTATCGAACACTGGTATTCCTAAGGCTAACACCGGAATTGCAACAGCAATCACCGTAGCACTCTTGATTACTCCTGCCACTGAAACCGTAGCCAGTACAAAACCAATTAATAAAGAACCAGTATCCCCCATGAAAATTTTGGCTGGGTTAAAGTTATGGGGCAAGAAACCTAACGCTCCACCTGCTAATATTAAAAGTAGTAACGCTGCCTCTGGCTGTCCATTTGAGAAAGCGATCACAGCTAAGGTGATGGAGGCTATAGAAGATACCCCTGCTGCCAATCCATCTAGTCCATCAATTAGATTTACTGCATTGGTGATCCCCACAATCCAAAACAATGTCATCGGAACACTATAAATACCAACTTTAATCAATCCTCTGTTTAAAGGATTACTGAAATACTCTATTCTAACCCCACTATAGATTACCACTAACGCAGCTGCTATTTGCACCACTAGCTTGTACTTGGCGGAAATCTGTTTTACGTCATCGATGATCCCTATCAATACAATCATGGAGGCGCCAACCAAAATCCCTGCCAGTTGTTTATTAACTGGGATCATGACTAGAGAGGTAATCACAAAAGCACTAAATATTGCCAACCCACCTAAACGAGGAATTGGGGTCTTATGCACTCGACGGTTGTCCTTTGGTACGTCAATAGCACCAATCCTATGGGCTATTTTAATGGCATAGGGTGTTAATATATAAGAAGTCATCAAGGCAATTAGAAAAGCTATAATGTATTTTTCCATGTTTTCACTCCTTGCTTATCACATTTAATCATTCATCATCATACAACAATGGTTTCTAATAATCAATATTTTCTTTATTATGTTTTCTTAATCAAATTTTATTAACTCCACACCAGCCTCCAGTAACATTCCTTCCGAAAACTGATCAGGATAACTTCCTTTGAATACAACTTTTTCTATCCCAGCATTGATAATAATCTTAGAACAAAGTACACAGGGCTGTAGCGTTACATAAAGGGTTGCCCCTTCTATCTTTACTCCATGCAGAGCTGCTTGAATAATCGCATTTTGCTCTGCGTGAATCCCACGGCAAAGTTCGTGTCGCTCACCTGATGGTATATTTAATTGTTCCCTCAAGCATCCTGTATCTGCACAATGGGCTAATCCACTGGGTGCTCCATTGTAGCCACTGGCTAATATCCTTTTATCCTTGACGATCACAGCCCCTACTTGTCTTCTTAGGCATGTAGCTCGAGTTTTAACTACTTCTGCCATTTCCATAAAGTATTGATCCCAGGAAGGGCGCATATCGTTTTCCCCCTTAATTGAGTATAGTCTACTATCCTACATTTTAACATACTTCTAAAAAAATGTATTGGTTGTCACGAAAACTTAATAATTAAGAAAAATCTACCAATTTACATATAATGCCTTTGGTTTGATTTAAGCCATGAAAAAACCCTCATTTTATATATACGGGTAGGGGATGTATTTTTGGGGGGAGCTTTATATTAATTTTTTATTTGGTATATAAAAAAAGCCAACCCTAGGAATCATTCCCTCTGATTGGCTTACATTCTTTCATTTTCTTTTATTCTACTTCGTTCCGAATAAACGGTCTCCTGCATCCCCAAGACCTGGTACGATATAGGCATGGTCGTTTAATTTTTCATCTATAGAAGCTAAGTAAATATCTACATCAGCATGGGCTTTTTGTACTGCTTCAACACCCTCTGGAGAAGCAATGATACAAACAAGCTTAATGTTAGTGGCTCCACGGTCCTTTAGGAATTTAATGGCTGCAATAGCTGAACCACCGGTTGCTAACATTGGGTCAAGTACGATTAAATCTCTTTCCTCAACATCAGTAGGTAGCTTACAGTAGTATTCTACTGGCTCTAGAGTTTCTGGGTCTCTGTACAGACCAACATGACCTACCTTAGCAGCAGGCATTAACTCTAGGATTCCGTCCACCATTCCAAGACCTGCTCTTAGAATAGGTACGATTCCTAGCTTCTTTCCTGCGATTGCCTTAGACTTAGTCTTGCATACTGGTGTCTCGATTTCTACTTCTTCTAAAGGAAGATCTCTAGTGATTTCATAGCCCATCAACATAGACATTTCCTTTACCAATTGCTTAAAATCCTTTGTTCCAGTATTCTTATCCCTCAACAGGGTTAACTTATGTTGAAGTAGTGGATGATCAATTACAATTACTTTACTCATTCAAATATCCTCCTTAGTATTAAAAGATTACTACTTAGTATTAAAATTTACTCCATAAAGACAAAGTCCTACTTACTATACTTCTTTTCAATATCAGTTATTAAATCCACACGACGTTGATGTCTTCCACCTTCGTACTCTGCCCCTAGCCATGTATCTACTATTTTAAGAGCTAACCCTTGACCAACCACTCTACCACCTAAGGCCAAGATGTTTGAATCATTGTGTTGGCGAGTTGCTTCAGCTGTAAAACAATCACTTACTAAAGCACATCTAACCCCTGGCACCTTGTTGGCAGCTATTGAAATACCTACTCCCGTGCCACATATAAGAATACCCTTTTCATAAGATCCCTCTGCCACTGCTTCCCCCACTGCTTCAGCAAAATGAGGATAGTCGCAGGAATCTGTAGAATCAGCGCCAAAATCCTTTATCTCAATCCCCTTCTTTGATAAATGACTTTTTATGATTTCCTTCAGTTCAAATCCACCATGATCACTACCTATCGCAATTTTCATAATTACACATCCCTTCCAGTAAAATCTCAAACCTATATACTATTCTACGTTTTTTTTAAAAACCCTTTAATTATTTTATGTTATTTTATGTCATAAGGTATTTTTTTATTTGTGCTTTTATCGTACTTTGATCGTGATTGTTTTCTAGCTTTTAGTTTGGCTTTGGGGTTGGCTTTTTATTAATTCTTTTTTAATTTTACTAATAACTTCAATAAACATTCCTTTATTTCCTCAGCACAATTTCGATAAACCTCCACCGGTTGCCCAAAAGGGTCTGATATATCTAAGGAAGCCCTCATATCTATTGGAATCTCTTCTTCTGTAAATTCTTTTAGGGTAAAGACTTTTTCCTCTGCATCTGGCAACATATACAGTAATGCCCTCTTATGATTCATGGTCATGGTAAGGATTAAATCTGCCTCCTCCACTAATTTCTTTGTGATAGGGGTTGATCGATGTTCCTCTAGAGATAACCCCCACTCCTCCATTACAACAATTGCTTGGGGAGAAGCCTTGCCCCCCTCCATTGCATAGGTTCCAGCAGATGAAATTTCAATATCTCCAAAAACTTCTTTTCTATCATTAATCAACTGCTTTAAAATAGCCTCTGCCATACTACTACGACAGGTATTACCAGTACACACCAATAGAATTTTCTTCATATTGTATCACCACCATTTTTCCTTCAATCTAAACCTTTAATATTATCCACATTTCTAATAAAAAATATATGTTTTATCCCCAATATCTACACCATTACCAACATCAAACCTCCAACACCCGATGTCCTGCCGCCTTCATCAGACGGTTCATAATTGCTTGTCCCAGTCCTGTTTCTTCAACAGCCTCAGCTATGATTACTTCCACATCAGTTTCGTCAAACTCCCGTAGAATCCTGAAAAGGTTCGCCGCAATCTCCTTTGGATTACTTCGACTTCCCATTGATTTCACTAAATGATTTCCAAAAAACTTTTCAGTCTCATCAGTACAAATAACCCCAATCACCCTTCCTTCAGATTGGCACTTCTTTTGTACTGCCATCATTTCATCGACAACTTTATCTAATTGTCCTTTGATAATGGTCACATCAGCCTTTGGGGCATAGTGGGTATACTTCATCCCTGGGGACTTTGGGCTCATTGTAAAGTTTTTGTCCTCTAAAGCAGGGTCTATAGCTACCTCTGGAAGAATCATCTCCAGCATCTCTTTAGTAATTCCCCCTGGTCGTAAAATAGTTGGAGGCTCTACCGTCAAATCCAACACCGTCGATTCAACCCCTACGTCACTATTACCTCCAGCAACGATGGCATCCACCTTTCCTGTTAAGTCCTTGATCACATGCTCTGCCTTTGTTGGACTTGGCTTCCCAGAAACATTGGCACTGGGGGCTGCTACAGGGACTCCAGCCCCTTCTATTAGTTTTCTGGCAATGGGATGTTGGGGTATTCTAATCCCTACAGTATCTAATCCCCCTGTGGTTTCCTTTGGTACAATGCTACTTTTTTTCATCAGTAGCGTAAGGGGACCAGGCCAAAAGGTTTCCATTAATTTTATTGCCACCTCTGGGATTTCCATAACCAAGGGCTCCACATCTTGAGGATTTGCTATATGTAATATTAACGGATTATCAGCTGGTCTACCCTTTGCTATAAAAATCTTTTTCACTGCATTGGGGTCCAATCCATTTGCCCCTAGTCCATATACTGTCTCAGTAGGAAAAGCCACCGTTCCCCCATTCTTTAAAATTTTGCTACCTTCTGCTAGTATTTCTTCCTTTATACTAGAGGGATCTACCTCTAGTATCCTTGTATCGATCAATTTAAAACACCTCTCCTCAACGCTTCCTTCATTAGTTCTCTTGCAATAGGAGCTGCCGCTGCACCACCCGTCTTACCTTCCTTCTCCAACACCACAGCTATTGCTATTTTAGGTTTATCAGCAGGGGCAAATCCTATAAACCACGCATGACTGGCTCCACTATCATTTTCAGCCGTTCCTGTTTTACCAGCCACTGACACCCCTTTGATCCTCGCATTTTTTCCTGTTCCTTCATTCACAGCCGCCACCATCATGTCCTTCACTTGGTTGGCAATAGAAGCTTCCACAATATCTATTGCCTCGCTCTCCTCAGCCTCAGACCCTCTCCCCTCTGGCGTTTCAATCTCCTTCAAAACCCTCGGCTCCTTCATGACACCACCATTGGCAAAAACCCCTGCCACCAACGCCATATGTAGGGGGGTCACTAAAAGTTTTCCCTGCCCTATTGATACAGCCGCCAACTCTGTAGGCTCCATATTTCCCTTATAGGGGAATAGACTTTTAGTTATAGGAAAATCCCCCCTTAGATCTCCATCCAAGAGAAAGCGACGGGAAATCTCCATAATCTTTTCATCCCCTAGCTCAACCCCCATACGGGCAAAATTCGTATTACATGATACCACTAGGGACTTCCTTAAATCCAATGGCCCATGACCACTTTTATCATAGTCCGAAAGGGTATATCCATCAATCGTAATGCTGCCAACACAGTCATACTGAGGATCAACATCTCCCGATTCTAAAATCCCAGCCGTTATAACTGTCTTATATGTTGAGCCTGGGGGATAAAGCCCTGATAAGCCCCTATTGAGTAAAGGACTGCCCTCATCATTCACCAAATCGTCCCAATCCTCCACCAATCTATTGGGATTAAAATCTGGTTTACTAACCATTGCTAAAATCTCCCCAGTGGCAGGATCTAGAGCAACAATCGAACCCCTTTTACCCGTCAATAGAGCCTCAGCCTTCACCTGTAGCTGATGATTTAGGGTTAAATATAGATGATTTCCTTTAATGGTGTCATTGGTGATTCGCTCAATAATTTTATTTACAGTCCTTCCATCAGAAAGACCCATCAATTCTTCATTGTAAAAATCCTCAACTCCAGCCCGACCATATTGTCTATGGCTATAACCTACTAGATGGCTGTATAGCCTGTTGTAGGGATATTTCCGTGTGTATCCTTCTTCTCCATCAAAGGTTTCTGCCAAAAGAACGCCATTGCGGTCGTAGATATTTCCCCTTAGGGTCATTTCCTCCCGTTGCCATTGTCTTCTATTGTAGGTATTCCCCACTATGGTTTTGGCTTGAAAGATTTGAAAGTAGGTAAGATATGCAATAATACTAAAAAACAATAGACAAGTAAAAACAATTAAATGAATAATCTTCTTATCATTGGCCTCCAACGATGGCAACCTCCTCTCCATCCATAGATTTTTTGGAAAGAGCCTGTAAAATACCTAATGCAATGAATCCAGAAATCAACGCACTCCCTCCATAACTAATAAAAGGTAGTGTAATCCCCGTCAATGGAATCAGCTTAATTACTCCTCCGATAATGATAAAGGTCTGATAGCTGTAGGTTAAAGTAATCCCAAGGGCCACGGTTCGTTTGAAGGTTTCCCTGATGGTAAGGGAAATCTTGAAGCCCCTATAAATTAAAATAAAGTACAATAATACTACTGCAATACCCCCGAAAATCCCTAGTTCTTCACAAATAGCAGAGAAGATAAAGTCAGTATGTACTTCTGGAATATAGTCTGGTCTTCCCAAACCCAAACCCACACCAAAGAAGCCCCCCTCTGCTATGGCAAACAAGGACTGGGTGATTTGATATCCCCTCCCCGCTATATCCCTCCATGGATTGAGCCATGCTTCAAAACGGACTTGAACATGGGTCATGGTAAAGTAACTAAAGACTGCGATGGGAATTGCCAACAAGAAGTTTGAGTAAAACAACCTCCAATCCTTAAAGTAAATATAATAAATACTAATGAAAATTCCATAAAATAATACCGCCATCCCTAAATCCCTTTGGAGGACCAGGAACATAATATGTACATAAATTAATCCTAAAAAGATATATTCATTTTTAAATTTATCGGGAAATTTAACATAGGCCGCGATGAAAAAAACATAGAAGATCTTAATGATTTCTGCCGGTTGTAGGGTAAATCCACTGATTTTAATCCAATTGGTTGCCCCCTTCACCTTTGTCCCTAAAGCAAAGGTTAACACAAATAAAATCAGTCCTCCTGCGACATATAAGTACCCATAGTTCTCCCAGCCCTTAATCCAGTTGAAAATCAGATAGGCCAAGAAATATAGCACTACTCCTATCCCATACCAGCTGATCTGCCTAAGGCCATAGTAGGGGTTAAGTCTGTAAAGCATCACTACTCCAATACTTGTTAGTACCGACAGGATTAAAAAAATATATTGGTCCCCCATCTTGGCTTTAACAATGATAAAATACGCCAGCATCATCAGCCCCGTCAGTCCAGCACCAGCCAATAGGATATCCGTATCATAGGGCCCTATGTATAGGAACAACAGTCCAAAAAACAGGAAGTTGATAAAAAACAATATGTTGATGGGTCCACTTAAAACAAGTCTTTTAAACATCTACTAATCCACCTCTTTTACAAATAAAAACTCCACCTGCCCCAAACCGATTCGATCTCCATTTTTAAGCTCCACCACATCTTCTATTCTTTCACTATTTAAGTAAGTGCCGTTAACACTCCCCACATCTTCTAAAAAGTACGCCCCTTCATCTACTATAATCTTAGTGTGGTTGGAGGAGATATACTTGTCCATAATTTGAATATCATTACTTTTGTTGCGACCAATTGTGGTAACTGTCCCCAAATCGTAGAATTCTCTAATATCAAAGTCAAGGCGGTCTTTACGATTAATCAACTTCAAATATACCTCCGCCTGACTCTGTCTTCCTCGATTGTGGATGGATTGGATATCTAAATAAATCAACCTAATAATACTAAAGATAAAATAATAGATCATTCCTATAAATAGATATCTTATTGTCCAAGAAAGTATTTGAAACATGGAAAATTACCTACTTTCAACTTTGTTATTTATCTTATTTTATACAATAATCGCTAAATTAACAATGTTTTCTAGAACCTTTTTGAGATTATTATACCCAGCATAAAGCCCATAATAGCAAAATAAGTGGATACTTTCCCCTTATGAAGTTCTTTTCCCCTAGGCAATAGTTCACCAAAGGTTATATATAGCATTGTTCCCCCCGCAAAGGCAAGACATACACCAATAAACCCAAAAGCAAATTTACCGATCAAGGCCCCTAGATACGCTCCTGCCCCCATAGGTGCCCCAGCTAAAAGAGTGATCAAAAAAGCCCTCATTTTCCTTACTCCCCCTACCCTCATGGGAGTGACCATAGCAATTCCCTCTGGCATATTGTGAAGGGCGATGACAATGGCTAAACCTATGCCTAGCCTTTCTTGTGCCACAAATCCCGAGCCTATAGCAAGACCCTCTGGAAAGTTGTGTAGGGCAATACCAACACCAATAAGAATCCCTGTCTTGATATATCCATTACCACCTCCTTTTCTTCTCCTACTAAATCCAGATATAATACTATCCAATACCGAAGCCATCAGAGCTCCTGCCCCTAATCCTAAAACTGTTGCAGTGACTCCCCCCAACAAAAATGCCTCTGGTAATAATTCAAAGGTGACAATCGCCATCATCAACCCACTGGACATCCCAATAATAGAACTCAAAAACTTATTTGAGGGCTTGTTTAGAAAAAACGCCATAGCCCCCCCAACACCAGTACCTACTATTCCTACAAAAAAACCCACTAAAGTTGTTCTTAACAATTCGCTCAATTGACTCCCCCCCTATGTTTAACACTACCTACCCCTTCATCATTGTAAATATATTCTTGTAGGAGGAGAAATATCATTAAAATAGCCGATGTCAATATCCGTAGTAAATTTTTTTAATATGATTAATACGTACGTTGTAGGTCACTATTTTTCATCACCTTCCATAATACAAATCATATTATATTATTAAGCGAGGACATTGCATAATACCTTATCTATGACTTTATATTGGATTTGTGCAAAAATAAAAACCGAGTCGCCCGTTGTGAAAAGAGTAATTTCTACAACTAAGTAAAAGGAGTGAAATGAATGTATCATGGAAATAATCCATACCGATGTCCTTACCACGGTAACACGCCAAACAATGACTATAATGTGTATAACTACTATCGGCAATACCCCTGCTGGGTCTACCCACCAATGTATAATCACAACTATGGGAGCCAACCTATTCACTTGAAGGATTATGGACCTTGTCCCTATGTCGTTAATATCGAGGAAGCCTCTAAGCAAAACGATAATTTCCGTCTTGCCTTATGGACAGGAGGGCATTTACAGGTCACTTTAATGAGTATTCCTGTTGGGGAAAGTATTGGGTTAGAAGTCCACCCTAAGCTAGATCAGTTTATCAGAATTGAAGAAGGTCAAGGCTTGGCTCAGATGGGGAATTGTAAAGATCAGTTAGATTTTCAAGCAGAGGTCTACGATGATTACGCCATTATTATCCCTGCTGGCAAATGGCATAACTTAACTAACACCGGTTGCAAACCACTGAAGTTATATTCTATTTATGCACCCCCGGAGCATCCATTTGGAACGATTCATAGGACTAAAGAGGATGCTGAGAGAGAAGAGGGGCATCATGAACATTAAATTTTAAAGGATCACCCCAATGATTCATCCCTTTAACTAAGTTAATCTAGAAAAAGGACCGCCTCTATCATTAGGAGCAGTCCTTTTTCTAATTTCTTATTTATATCTAGATTTTAAAAAAGTGAATGGTACACAAAACCTTTCAACTTTTATTTCAAGATAGAACCTATATTATGCTTTTATTTCCATTTAGAAAAATTAAGTCTTCAATTGCATCACTTCTTATGACTCCCCTTGAATTCCTCTGGAACTCTACTAATAATAGCTTCATCATCCATTTTTAATTTAGTAATAAAATAATATTTCATCAACAAGTGAGTGCCAAAACTCATTATACAGCCCAATAAGATCAAGAGTGTTCCTAAAATAAAAACTACTTGTTTATTACTATCGACCTTACCAATCATACTTTTTGCTATAATTATACCTAATCCACTTCCAATGGTAATTATTCCTATTGACTTGAAGGAATAATTTGTTACCGATGTATAGTATCCATTACATATAAGCTTTAGATTTATATAATTAGAAACTAATACAGAAAAAATGTACAACACAACTAGAAACAAAGTTCTTTCAATTGTCATTACACCAATCCATGAAAAAAATTTATATGCAGCAAGAAATAAGGTTATAGAAAATATTAAAAAAATCACCCCTTCTAATAAAAAAAAACTCTTAGGACTGCTCTTTTTGTTAGTCACTATAAGTACCCAAATACCACAAGAAATTGTTAATAGCAAATAAATGGGTCGAGTATATTCGGTGTATACCCCAAATAGAGCAGTTGGAATAATAGCAACTAATAACAATATAGACACATCCCACAAATATTTATTAGTAACTGTAATATGAGCATTGTCTTTAATGTAACTCATAATATTTACAGGTATTTCTATTGTTTTTTTTATCACTTAAATCATCTCCTTAATATGTATTAGCCAACAATTGCATAAAGTTTGATTAATAATAACCATTTAACTCCTTATATTCTTCTTTGTGCAATAGCTGGTAAAACACATTTTATAGTAAATATTAACTACTAAAAACAGCGTAATTACGATTGAGGAGAAACATGTCTGCCAAAGCACCTTTAACTTACTTATATATCATCACCGTTGGTTGGTCATGCCCCATGTTTACAGAGGCATTCTGTTTTCTATAAGTTGTATTGGTTCTATTTTGTTAGCTCGACCACTATTTTCATTTGAAGGAATACTTATTTCATTTACTGAGTCTCCAATAGTTGGCAGAGGCGGTGCGTTGGTAATTGCATCATAGAAACCATCTTTAATCTTATTTTCTAATGTAGTTTCATTAGTAGTCATAACTTCTGTAACAACAGTGTATGCTGTTCCTCCAATCACCCCTGCAACAAATCCAGCGGCAGCATCCCCCGGGCCTCCAGGTGTAGGAGGTGATTTCTGTTCCTTTTGTTTCCTTTATTAAATTACCGTTGTTGTCATAGTTGTATGTGGTTATTATACCATTGTTGGTACTTCTTGTTAATCAATTTCTAGAGTCATACTCATAGGTGGTAATATCTTGTCCTTTTTATTTCCTTATACGATTTCCTGCGTTATCGTAGGTGAAGACTTCTGTCTTTGATTCAGGATATTCCGCTGTTTTTAATCGACTTATTTTATCGTAGGTATAGATTGTCGTTTCATTATCCTCATTCTTTGTCAACTGATTTCCTCTAATGTCATAGGTGTAGGAAAAATTGTTGATTATTTCTCCATGTGGATTTTTATGTTGCTTTGAAATGGCACTATCTACATTGTCGTTATATGTTGCTAATAGGGCTGCTCCTTATTCTACAGTGTTAATCTACCTAATAAATCATAGGTCTAACTTGCTGTTTTACCCATGGAGGTAATCCCTGTGACACCTCCATTTTTATAGGGAATGTAATTATATTTGCGGGTAGATTTATATAGATTAGGAGTTTAGTTCTTATTTTAGACATAAGTACGCAACTGAAATTTGCTTTCAGTATTATTTAATGAAAGACCCTAACCAGCATATTTGTCAAGGAAATTCAGTCGCTTTATTGTAATCCCAATCCTTTATATTTTTGATGTTGATATTTTTTAATATTATGTACTTAATAGTCTATGGGTATTTATCTTCTGTGTTCATCATGCTTCTGCCCTCGCCTGATTAAAACATAGATAAAGACTAGGTAATAATAGGTAAAGAAAAATTCCAGATACACGGTGGCAACTGGCAATTTAAGTGATTTTCTGTATTCAGTTTTTTTGTGGTTTATAATACCTTTTTACAGTCTTATTCTGTGCGTACAGAGAAATTCAATAAATATCTCATAGAGCTGGCGGGGGTATCCTATATAGTAATTGTGGTATTGGTTTACCTAGGCACCGGGTACCCCTCCAAAAAAAAGCAATGAGTAATAAACATTACTCACCGCAAGATTATTTACTTTCTAATTTATGGTTCTGCTCAGATTATTAACAGATTCCATTATCTCTTCTTTTTCAAAATCATCAAGTTCCTCATAGTCTTCCATTGAAATATTCGAACTGAAATGACTTAGAAAGTTACTCAAATGCTTTCTGCAATCTTCATTTTCTTTCCAGAAGAAAGTATCAATATCCTTTGATATAACTTCAATTAGCTCACCATTATATTTTTCTCCACTACATGGATTTTTGTAGAGCCTATTTATGGATTCAAAGAGAATATACTCTAAATACATCCCCTGTCTTATGAATCTAGCTAAATCCCCCTCAGATAATTGAGATAACTTCTTTGTACGAATACTCTTATACCAAGCAGGCAATGCACTTTGAATCTCATGCTTATCATCATATGCAATTCCTTTTTTCATCTCAATTTCCTCAATTGATATATTTTTTTTCACAATTAATCACCTACTTTATTCCTAAATCATTAATTCTTTGAATATATTGAGATGCACTATCTAAAGATTCCTGTAAGAACTGTCTAGTCGCTGAATCTAGATTGTTTAATGAACCTTCTAGTCCCTTTTGAACTCTTTGTAATCCAGTTAGTGTATCCTGCATTTCACCAAGATGGTCCCAATAACCTCCGCCTGGCTTCGATACAGGATTACCTTGTAAATCACGCAAAGCACCAGAGAAATCAGTTTCCTTCAGATGGTCTTTGATCAAATTATCAAGTTTATCAATGTGTTTTTGCTGACTTCTACTAAGATTTACCGTCCCCCTTAAAGCTGTAGCTGTTTCATCACTATTCTTTAATATTACACTAGCCTCGTCTGTATATTTAAGTGCACCAACTACAGGGAGTAATCCTATTAAATCAATTGTTGTCTGTCCTGCATGCCTCCATGACCATTCCCAATTTGTAACATCATAAGTCAAATCTCTTATATCTCCTGGTACGCCTATTCCTACGATACCCATACCAATTTGTCCCGCCGTTCCAAGTACGGTTACATCTTCAGTGTAATTACCCATAACCATTTGCTTTGCTGATGAATTTAGGTAACCTACCAACTTCTGTGTAGTTGTAGGTCCAGTTTCACCCGTCCCCTTAGCATCACATTTAGAAGATGAATTAGATTGTGGATTAGCTTTTGGAGGTGTCTGATTTGAAGTAGTTGTAGTCTTTGTTGTAGTTTTTTTACTATATACAGAATTTCCCTTAGCATCATATGTGGTACCGTTAAAATGAATTCCGCCATTACCATCATCTGTATAATTTCCAGTCGGATCAATATATCTTATGGGGTTATTATGGACATAGGTATAAAGATTTAATCCATCGCCTCTGTGGGTATCTTCTTGAGTAAAGCGTCCTATCTCTGGGTCGTAGTATCTAGCCCTTAGGTAATATTGACCTGTGATGTTATCAAACTGCTCTCCTGCATATTTGAAACGGTTGGCTACTTTTTCAGTATAGCTTGTGGTGTTACCAAAGGCATCATATTGATAGTCGTTTAGGATTTCTCCTGTACCCTTTACTAGGTTGATGACGTCTCCATGTTCGTTGTTAAGGTAGTAGTTGGTGTTGCTTTTCGGGTCTTCCATTGCTAATAAGCCGTAACCCCTTACATACTTCGTAAATGCCTCTGTATTGCTGTTGATTTCTCCTACAACGTTTCCTCCTGAGAAGATAAATTCATGGTGAACTCCATTCTCTGTCATACCTACCCTTAGTCCCATTGCATCGTAGTGGTTGTATTGGTAGGAACCATTTGGTTTTTCAACTCCTAATGTTCTGTTGAAGCCATCGTAGGTGTAGGAGGTGATTTCTGTTCCTGTTGTTTCCGTCAATAGATTTCCATTGTTGTCATAGTCATATGTGGTTATTATATCATTGGCCATGGACTTTGTTAATCTGTTTCTGGAATCATATTCATAGGTGGTAGTATCTTGTCCCAGTTGTTTTTGTGTTCTATTTCCTGCGTTGTCATAGGTAAAGGATTCTACTGCTGCTGTTGGATACTCTACAGTTTTTAGCCTATTTATCTTATCATAGGTATAGATGGTTGTTTCGTTATTCTCATCTTTACTTAACTGATTGCCTCGTAGGTCATAGGTATAGGTTAGGTTGTTGATGACTCCCCCCTGAGGATCCTTTTGAAGTATTGAAGTTATGTTTTTATCTCGGTCGTAACCATAAGTAATGTTAATTCCTGTGTTGTAGTTTATTGTGGCGATGGTATTGTCAACATTGTTGGTGTAGGTGGCTAATAGGCTACTACCTTCACTTACAGTATCCAATCTTCCCAACACATCATAAGTATAGTTGGTGGTCTTACCCATGGTGGTAACTCCTGTAACGTTACCGTTTTTGTTGTAGGTGTAATCCAACTGGGTTTCACCATTTCTACTTTTTCTCTTTAAATATCCGCCTAAGGTATATTCAAATACATCTATTCCATTGCTATTGGCTGCTGCTAATAGGGTTCCATCTTTGTTGTAGTAGTAGGATTCTACGTCTTGAGTTCCTTCCACTTGTCTTAAGGTCAGGTTATTATCTCGATTGTAGTGATAGTTGATAGTGTTACCATTTCTGTCAATTTCTTTGACCCTTCTACCTTCTTTGTCGTATAAATAGATGATGGTTTGATTTGAAGGATCTGTTATGCTGGATACTAGGTTTAGGCTGTTGTAGTTGTAATATGTTGTGTTTTCTTTACCATCCTTTGACATGACAACATTTCCAGCAAAGTCATATTGGTAGTATTCACTGATACCCTCTGCATCAATGACTCTAGTGGCTCTTCCCCATGGATCTCTTTCATATGTTGTTATGTTACCTTCTGCATCCTGTTGGGTCAAGATGTTATTTTGAGCATCGTAGGTGAAGCTTACACTGGTTTTACTATTTGTCTTTGCCTCTGGGGTTGTAATATTTACTACACGGCTTCCTATGTCGTAGGTATATTCAACACCGTATCTTCCACTATCAGTGGTTGCTGATAGATACCCTTGTCCATCAATTACTTTGACTATATTTCCATTGATGTCATAGATGTTCTTTTGAACCACTGCCCCTTGTGGGTTTTTGATGATGGATAATCTATTCATGGAATCATAGGTATAGGTTATTCCTGCCCCATCGTCTAGCGTAGCATCATAGTTTTCTGGCATAACTTCTTTGATTCTATTCCTACTTCATCATAGAATACTCTTGAGATATTACCTGTCTTGTCCTTTACTGAGATGAGTCGATTATATTTATCGTATGAGACTAAGCAGGATACCAAAAGGGACATGGAAACCAGGGGTCATAATAATAGTAGACCAGCTAGTAATAGTCAATAGCTTTTAATGAAAAAGTTTTTTAAATGCTGAACTTAAAAAATTGCATAACAAAAACACCTTTGTAAAATACGAACAATGGCTAAATAGTCTATGCTGCAATAACTAATCTATTTTTGTTTTCTAAGTACATTTTGGTATGTAACTTAGGATCTCTAACTTCATAAGGTTGTCCATTTTTCAAAATTGAAAAAATATATTTTATTAGTTTGTGCATGATTGCTACTAGTGCTACTTTCTTCTTTTTACCCTTTAAATTTTCTTGATAGTATTTAAGCAGAACTGGGTTGATAGGTATACCAGTACGAGTTTTACGGACTGATGCTAATGCTACGGCATATAGAGCTCTACGGCCAATCCTAGTACCTCATTTAGACATTTTATTCTGTGTACTATTGAATTTACCTGATTGATTAACTGATGGATCAATACCAAAGAAGGCTGTTAGCTGTTTAGATTTTTTAAATCTTGTGATATCCCCTATCTCACAGACAATTGTAACCGCTGTAATAAATCCAACACCCGATAGGGTAGTGAGCAGCTTTACGCCTTGGCGAAATGCCTCTGATAAGGATTCACTTGTTAAGATATCTTTGATTTGATTCAGTAAAGTATCTATTTCAGTAGTATTGGCAGAAAGAAGATTTAAGTATCTTTGGATTTTGCTTGAGAAAGCAACGTACTTAACCCCTATAGCTCGAGCATTTTCAGTAGCCATCATTAGTTTGATATAGACCTTTTGAGCCCATAGAATCCCTTTTCTAGAGTGAGTACTAAGAAGGTTAACTACTTCATCTTTAGGAGCTTTAGCAATTGTCTCTGGTGTTGAGTATGCTTCTAATATAGCTAAAGATGTGTTGCCTGTGATATCTGAAAAACCGTCTTGATAACCAGGGAAAGTTAATCGAAGATCACTTGATAATTTCTTCTTAAGGTTAGCTCTAGAATCAACGAGGTCATAGTATTCTAGCCAAAGGTTTCTTAAGGTATATACACTGGTATCAAGCCAACTTGATGCCTTGATATTTTCATATTTACCAAGCTTAGCAATAGAAATTGCGTCTGTTTTATCATTTTTTACTTTTCTTATGTTCTTATTCTTGGTACAATTAGTAACAAGAGGATTGATAACGAAACTGTTTACTTCGTTATCTTGAAGAAAGTAGAAAAGAGTAAGGTGATAAATACCAGTCGCCTCCATGAAAAGTGCAATTTTCGTGGCAAACTCTTCTTCTACTTTTTTTATTTGCTCTAATAAGTAGTTGAAGCTACTGGCATCATGGTTGATTTTGAATGGCTTACGGTAAATATCCCCGTTAGGGGCTAAAATTGCAACCATTGAAAAATCAGCAGAAACATCTATACCGACAACTGGAACATTATAATAATTTGACATAATAATCTCCTTTCATTAACTGGAGTAAATAGAGTATCCATTATTTTCAGCAAGTCAAACATCCTTGTTGGTGACTAGGGTAATTCCTAAAAAGGAAACCCAACCAGCTAAATCATAGAATCTCACTGTTGGAATGGCACGCTTTTTTACGGGTATCGGTTTTTTTTAAAAACCACCCAGGAGGGATACGCCTATCCCCTATTCAGGAGATATTATATTATAGATTAACCAGTTGAGTCACCTTCCTTTATTAGGTGATTAGAATTAAAGAACTAAGATAGAAAAAGATAGGTAGAAGAGATATTAACAATAAGAAGATTTATGAAGAAGTATGAATTTTAATTGGAAGTTTTAAAAGAATGTTCGGTAGAGAATAAGATTAGCTTTCTATCAAATGTTCTAACTATATTATACAAGGAGGGACTTAAAAAAGCCCCCTATTTAAAGTTTCATAACTACAATAAGGAGCTTTAAAAATCTGCCTATCATCTTGCTATACATATAACTAGAAAGCAAAATTCTAACTTTCCTTGAGTAATCTATTTATAAATTTATGAAAATTTTTATACCTATGCTTATTTAGTAATAATTTTCTATTATTTAATATTTTTAATATATATGCATTAGTTTAAAAGTACCCCTTTTTGTACCAATTTGCGATAATCTGATATCTTTTAATAAAATCTCTTTTTTACTGATTAGTTTGTAAATAAATATTCTTTCATCTTCTTTCTTAACTTTAAGGGATATACTAAAAAGTAAAACTTTTCCATTATTAGAATTGCTCCTATACTACTAATCCATATTGTTATCACAAGGGATTTGATAAAATGGGTTGACATTATGATACTCCACATTACGAGCAATGAAGCGATTATCGTCATATCTAATATCTTACTATACAAAGTTCTTTTTATTTCCACCTTTTCATCCTCCATTCTCTCTATATAATATTGTTTAGTTTTTTATACATATCCATAATTCACCTAAAATATAGCAGTTTGTTTTCATCTACCCATTTTAAAATTAATTTTTAAACCAATGCTACTCTTCTCCTAGTTGTTTTTGTGTTCTATTTCCTGGATTTTCATAGGTAAAGCTTTCTACTGCATCTGTTGGATACTCTACAGTTTTTAGTATATTAAACATAGGTGATGTTAATTCCTGTCTTGTAATTTACTGTGGAGATGGTGTTGTCAATATTGTAGGCACTATTCTTTACTTTTAAAAAGCATAATATAAAATCAGATACTTGATAATATTTAATGAATACTTTTAACAAAAAATAATAGCCACCCCGGATAAAAACTTCCAAATACCAAGGGTGGCAAAAAATAGTATATACACTTCTACTATTCCCATACATTAAATGAAACTGCTGTATTTAAAAGACAACTTTAATATCGTACTTCAACAACCATGCATGAGGTTTTAAATTCATCAATCCCACTTCATTACAATAATTCAACTTTAGGTTCATATGCAGCAATAACATCGACTATTGAGTCCACAGCAAAGAACGAAAAATGAATTAATGATTCTGAATCAATGATATTATATGATTGAACTGATAACCATTTCATATACTCTGAATTAACAACTTTAAAAAATGTCCATTCAGAATAAAACTGAGTTCCGTAGGCTTCATCTAAAATATTTATAGTACTTTGTCTGAAACTTTCATCAGTACTTCTGTAAGCATGAACTGAATTTTCAAATATCACATTAACCTTGTTTTCTTCCTTATCTGCATCAGAAAGAACAATCCTAAATCCATCAAGAACATCTGAAATGGACTCTATATAATATTTTTGTGACAATCCATCGACTGGTTTCCACTCGACCCACTGCTCTGACATTAGCTTCATCTCCCTATCAATTTCCATACCTAATTTTAATGCTACTCTTTCCATCATAAATTTCTAATGTTGGTCTACCATCCGAACTTTTATTCCTAACATTTATAGTTCGACCGTCTGGTAATTTTCCAACTTTTCCACCTGGTATATCTTTTACATCTATTGGACCCAAATCATTAAAATCATTCAGGGCATCATCGTAATCCCCAGACTTTTCGAATTGTTTTGCCTTACCTTTTGTATTTCTGCCAGGCGTAGCATCTTTCAATACATCATCTACAGTCTTTGTACCTCGATCAGAATTAGATTCATCATCTGATGTTTCCGAAAACATATTCTTTATACCTTCCATTATTTGCGCCCCATGTTGTGCTATGATTTGACCAGCTTCATTTAATGCAGGTCCAATCTGATATATGACTCTTCCCAATGTGTCCAGTATGGTAGGACCATACTGCGTAATTGGTATTGTGATAGCTGGAGTAGAAGCAGTGGCAACACCAGAAACACTTGCCACAGTAGTAATGCTACTATTTAAGTTACCGTTATAAGCTAATTGCAGTGGTTCTCCATTACTACCCAACACGGGTAAAGCAAAATTTCCTTTACTACTACTTTTAGGAGCTTTCTCATTCCCACTAGGATCCACATACCTTACCGGATTATTACTTACATAAGCATAAAGATTTAATCCATCACCTCTGTAGGTATCTTCTTGAGTGAAGCGTCCTATCTCTGGGTCGTAGTATCTAGCCCTTAGGTAATATTGACCTGTGATGTTATCAAATTGCTCTCCTGCATATCTAAAACGGTTAGCAACTTTTTCAGTATAGCTTGTGGTGTTACCAAAGGCATCATATTGATAGTCGTTTAGGATTTCTCCTGTACCCTTTACTAGGTTGATGACGTCTCCATGTTCGTTGTTAAGGTAGTAGTTGGTGTTGCCTTTCGGGTCTTCCATTGCTACTAAGCCGTAACCCCTTACATACTTCGTAAATGCCTCTGTATTGCTGTTGATTTCTCCTACAACGTTTCCTCCTGAGAAGATAAATTCATGGCGAACTCCATTCTCTGTCATGCCAACCCTTAGTCCCATTGCATCGTAGTGGTTGTATTGGTAGGAACCATTTGGTTTTTCAACTCCTAATGTTCTGTTGAAGCCATCGTAGGTGTAGGAGGTAATTTCTGTTCCTGTTGTTTCCGTCAATAGATTTCCATTGTTGTCATAGTCATATGTGGTTATTATATCATTGGCCATGGACTTTGTTAATCTGTTTCTGGAATCATATTCATAGGTGGTAGTATCTTGTCCCAGTTGTTTTTGAGTTCTATTTCCTGCGTTGTCATAGGTAAAGGATTCTACTGCTGCTGTTGGATACTCTACAGTTTTTAGCCTATTTACCTTATCGTAGGTATAGATGGTTGTTTCGTTATTCTCATCTTTACTTAACTGATTGCCTCGTAGGTCATAGGTATAGGTTAGGTTGTTGATGACTCCCCCCTGAGGATCCTTTTGAAGTATTGAAGTTATGTTTTTATCTCGGTCGTAACCATAAGTAATGTTAATTCCTGTGTTGTAGTTTATTGTGGCGATGGTATTGTCAACATTGTAGGTGTAGGTGGCTAATAGGCTACTACCTTCACTTACAGTATCCAATCTTCCCAACACATCATAAGTATAGTTGGTGGTCTTACCCATGGTGGTAACTGCTGTAACGATTTGGGATGTTTTTCATTATGCTATACATCATGACACTAACCCTTGTCCCATGGGGGATTTATAGAGACATCTAGATTGAATGGGTTAAATCCCTTTTACTATCTAAAGTATCTATTTGAAGAGCTCCCAAACACGAAACTTACTAGCCCTGGTGCACTGGATCATCTTCTCACTTGGTCAGAGACCTTGCCGGAAGAATGTAGAACCCCCTTTAAATCTAAGAAATAGCAAAAGACCTATCTACGAGAATTATCTCATAGATAGAATTTTCTTCATATGTGGGATGTATTTGACGGATACGCTTGAAGTGACTGCAGAATGTTATTTCTCCCGTGAGATTTTTATTGATGGACAAAGAGAAACCCATGGTCTGACTGGGATTGTCGAAACCATGGGTTGTGTGTCGAATTATGTGGTGAGATTACTCCTTTTTATGTTGTCAGCTTTTTTTTAACTCAAGCACAATATACCTAGCTCCTAATGCAAAAATATATGACATTCCGATAAATACAAATGCAGCAGTCGTTATTCTAATATCATATGATAATGCTCTTCGTATATATGTCGAAATAACAACACCTAGTGATGATGCAGTTATTAATGCCGCAGTAGAATACTTTAACTGATTATTATTTTCATCGTCTTTCTCACCAGACTGCTTTAACACAGAGTAAATTATTAAAAATATTTCAATTACGTAAAACGAAATAAAAGATACTGATAACAAGATGAAAGGAACTTCAGCCAAAACAAAACCTATGACAAACATTGAAATAGAGTTGACCATGTAACTTATACCAACCAACATTCGTTGTCTTGAGTCATTCATTTTCTTCCACTGGAACCTATATGCAATAATTACACTGCTTGAAAGTCCAACAAAAACGATATTGAAAATACTCAAACCAAAGTTCAGTAAACTTGCAGCCATTATAAATATCATTAGCACTACGTTATTCTTAATGACAAAATCTATATTGTCAATCTTTCTTGTTACTCTAAATAGCATTTATCTTCCTCCTACTTAAATGAGCTCATATAGAAATCCGCTGCAACATCCACCCATTCTTTAACTTGTGCTTTAGGTTTTTCCATTACTGTATCAAAGGTTCCCGATGCTAGGACAGAACCTCCAACGACCGCTACACCTCCAACAACTGCACCTACTGCTGTACCAGCAACAGGAATGACTGAGCCAATGGCCGCACCTGCAGCAACACTACCTGCACTAAACGTTGCATCAACTACTGCATCAGTTACTATCCTCTGTGTATCCGTTCCATTTTGGATATTATCATATACTCCCATGCCAGTCGAAGTAACTACTGCACCTACAGCAAACACCTTTCCACCAACTTTTGTAGCAATTTTTGTCTGACTTGCAACTCTATTGTCAACTAACATTCCAACACCAGTCTGATTTTACTCGTTATATTGCAATTTTTTTCATATTACTCGATTAAAATATCACCACATCATAATAGCTGGCTCTGTATGATTTTCCCCTTATGGCTTTATTTTTTGTATGATTTGATCACGCACCAAAAAGCTTAAAGTTAACTTAGAGTGTACAATTCGACACTGTTCATTATATTCCTTTTATTATCCTTCGACACAATATGACATTTCCAAAGTTGCTAAATTTTTATTGCGTTTGTTGATTAGAACAAAGTCTTCCTTCGGAGGATTTATTGATGACTTATGTTGAAACTCATTTACGAAAAAGTTCTCTTTTATATTAATTAAATGTAGAACTTTCCTATTCGTTATAAAAAAACACCTCCTACAATAGCATCCACTATCATAGAAGGTGTCAAAATCATAATTCTTATTATCTTATGTTATTGTTGCATTTCTTTCAGTTTATCAGCTTGGTCAGAAGTAATCAGAGCTTGAATCATTTCTTCAATATCTCCTTCTAGGAAGGAGTCAAGTTTATAGATCGTTACATTAATTCTATGGTCAGTAACCCTTCCTTGAGGATAGTTGTAGGTTCTGATCCGCTCACTTCTATCTCCTGTACCGATTTGGCTCTTTCTGTTTTCAGCAACCTCTGCATTTTGCTCTTGAATTGCTTGATCAAGTAAACGAGCCTTTAGGATTGTCAGTGCCTTTTCCTTATTGGAAAGCTGAGACTTTTCATCCTGACAAGATACCACCAAACCTGTTGGAACATGGGTAACCCGAACAGCAGAGTCGGTGGTGTTAACGCTCTGTCCACCTGCACCAGATGAACGGAAAACGTCTACCCTTACGTCATTCATATTTAGTTGGAAATCTACGTCATCAACCTCTGGTAATACTGCTACAGTGGCAGTAGATGTATGAATTCTTCCACCTGATTCTGTAGTTGGAATTCTTTGGACTCTATGAACACCACTTTCAAACTTTAGCTTAGAGTAAGCACCTTTACCACGAATCATAAAGACGACTTCCTTATATCCTCCCACACCAGTTTCATTGACGCTCATCATTTCTACTTTCCAGCCACGGTCTTCAGCATATCGCGTGTACATTCTGAAAAGCACAGCAGCAAACAGACCCGCTTCATCTCCACCAGCCCCTGCACGAATTTCAACAATAACGTTTTTATCGTCATTGGGATCTTTAGGTAATAAAAGAATCCTTAACTCTTCACGATATTCTCCAATCTTTTCTTCCATTTCACCGATTTCCATTTTTGCCATTTCTCTTAATTCTTCATCTGCACTCTTATCGTAAAGAATCTCCTTTGCCTCTGCCAACGATTCCTCTGATTGCTTGAAGGCCTTATATTTCTCAACAATAGGTTCTAATTCAGCGTGTTCCTTTACCAGCTTTGTCCAAACCGGTTGGTTGCTGATTACATCAGGGTCACTGATTTTTTTGCTTAAATCAATATATTTGTCTTCTAAAAAAGCTAGTTTATCTAGCATTGTAATTCACCTCTACCGCATTTTATTTTACACATTTAAATATTATACCATACTTTAGCATTTGTGACTATGCTTTGAAAATCTTATATCACTATTTTTTGCCTAATACCACTCGATCTAAACCTGCTAAATCTTTTATTACCTTAACTTCTTTAAACCCTCTAGCCTCCATCAAGCAGGAAACCGATTCTCCTTGGTCATAACCAATCTCAAAGACTAACCATCCATCATCTTCTAAATACAGAGGGGCATTTACAATAATCTCCCGATAAAAATCTAGTCCATCCTCTCCCCCCACTAAAGCAAGGTGGGGTTCATAGTCTTTTACTTGGGGCTGTAGACCCTCCACCACAGCCCTAGGTATATAGGGAGGATTTGAAATAATCATTTGTAGGCCATTGTCATGTCCATTATCCCTCAAGGGCTCCAGTATACTTCCTTGTACAAATTGTATTTTGTCTACTACCCCTAAGCCTTCAGCATTTCGTCTTGCCACCTCTAGGGCTTTAGGTGATATATCAATGGATATAACTTCTATCCTTTCGATGAACTTTGCCAAACTGATGGTGATGGCTCCACTGCCTGTGCCGATATCCACTACTTTTATTTGTTGAGTAGGATAGTATTTCTTGTATAGGGAAAGGACTTCCTCCACTAAAATTTCTGTGTCTCCCCGTGGAATCAGTACCCCTTCCTCAATAAAAAAGTTCATTCCCATAAATTCCTGTTGATTGATGATATATTGGACTGGCATAAATTTAGCCCTTTTCTCAACCGCTTCTCTGAATTTCCGACATATTTCCCAGGAAATTTCCTTCCCGGGATACATGTGCAGATGTATTCTTTCCACCTTTAGTAAATGGCATAGAATCACCTCAGCATCTAACTGAGGTGTATCTAAGCCAACTGAATTAAATTTTTCTCTTGCTTCCTTCAACAGATCAAAAATCCTTACCAATCTGCTTCCTCCTTATTTTCCACTAAAACATTTTTTAGAGCTTCTAATGCCACTTCTATTTGCTGATCATCTGGCTCAATGGTGGTTAGTCTTTGCATCATCATCCCAGGATAGTTTACTACTGCCATAAGTGGTGATGTACTCTTTCCTGCCAGTCTAATAATTTCATAGGAGATTCCAGCAACCAATGGTAATAACACCAATCTAGAAACCACTCTAACTAATAAACTTGACCATCCCATTACAGAAAACGCCAACATACTTACCATCATTACAATAAATAGGAAGCTGGTTCCACAACGGGGATGTAGTGTCGTATATTTTTTAGTGTTCTCCACCGTCAATTCTTCACCATTTTCATAGCAATAAATGGCTTTATGCTCTGCTCCATGATATTGGAACACTCTTCTCATATCCTCTAGCTTAGAAACTAACACAATATAGATTGTAAAAATAGCCAACCTCACAAAACCTTCTATAAGATTTAGCACCACGGTGTTATCGGTAATAAATCGACTAAACAAACTTACTAAAAATGTTGGCCCTAAAATAAAGATTCCTACAGACATCAATATTGCTAGAAATACAGAGGTGTATAGCATCACATCATTGGCTTTATCCTTGAAGATTTTTTGCAAAAATAAATCAAATTTATCAGGTTCTTCATCTTTAAAGCCCTCCTCCACCACCTCGGCGGAGTAGGTTAAGGACCTAACCCCTAGTACCATTGAATCTACTAAAGCAACTGCTCCTCTAATAAAAGGAATCTTCTCTAGCTTCAGCTTTTTTGTCAAGCCTGAAACAGGTTCCTTCTTTACCGCTATCGTATTGTCTGGCCTTCTTACTGCAATCGCCACTTCTCTAGGGCCCTTCATCATTACCCCTTCTATCAAGGCTTGTCCTCCTATTGAGGTTGGACGGGCCTCCTTTTGGTTGGTCTTCCCCATAATAATCTTCCTTTCAACGGTATACTACTTAAAAATACCATAATAGTCTTTATACATTAATACGCTATTCTACGCAATCATGTTAACCAATATTCCCCACTTATCTATTACTATGTACTTTTATTATACCTTATGTTGCCACACTTAACAATTCATAATGGTTTCTTTATTTTTCCGTCTGGTCACTTTCAGAAATACTCTTTTTGCCAACTAGATGGTCTTTCCGTCCATCTATATACAGTTGATTTGTATCATCAAGGGTTGCATAGATTACTTCTTTAATATCCTTTATTCCCATTTCCTTGAGTCGCTGAAACAACCATTGGGCCGTCAATCCTTTAGACTGGAGATTTTGATAAATAATTGTCCCCGTCACCACCACCTCAGTTGGTAGTTCCTGTTGTTTTGTCAATAAATCCAAATCCTCCGCCCTCACATATTCCTTCTTTGCAACCTTTATGATACTCAACTCTCCTGTTGGTTCTAATATCCCATACCTGACGTCTCTAATGTCAAAAACATCCTTTTTCCGCAAGAGTACATTCAGCTCATCTATTGTGTATTGAAAACGACTTAAATTATTTTCTAGTATCATTCCATTTCTAATCACCATAACGGCCTCCCCCTCCACCAACTTTTGAAAGGTTCTGTTTTTCTTAGCCATATAGGCAACTGCAAGGGTAAGAACGCCAAATAAGAAAATACCAATCAAATGATGCCAAGTCCTTTGGTTCAAGTCTGTTGCCAATGTGGCAGCTATAGATCCAAAAGTAATCCCATTGATATATTCGTAAAGAGTTAGTTGTGAAACCTGTTGTCGCCCCAAAATGCGGGTAATGAAAAGTATTGAGAAAAAGGCCAATATTGTTTGTAGTACAATCTCAATGTAAACTCTCATGTTTAATCTCTCCCTAGCATAATGTAGTTTCTTTTTCTTAATACTAGTAATATAGAGCATTTGAAAAAGAATTATGCAGGAGGAATTTATATGGACTTGTGGCTTCAGGCCCTCTTTACTTTTTTATTTGTGGTTGTGGGTTTTATCATCCTTTATATTTTGTATAAGAAGAAGAAGATTTAAAACATCCTCCATCCTCTATGATTCAATATTATAGAGCTTTGGGTATATCAATGGAAAAGGATAGTAATGGTATGAGCTCCACACTATCCTGATTATCATAATCAATATTTTGATTAGTTTTTACTAGTCCTCTTCAATCACTAGTGAGCCTCCCCCAAGACTCCAAGCAAATGCTAATAAAAAGATAATTACTGCGAAAATTACTAAGAACACTTCTATTCCTCCCTTTACTTTGGTGTTAGTATTAGGACAATACCCCATTTCTACTCTTGTAAACTCATGTCCCAGTACATTATAACCCCTTGACACCTAGAAAATTGTAGAAACCTGTAGGTAATAAAATATTTTTTTAAATGATATTACACCATTTGTTCTTAATAATTTATACGTATACCTTTCGTTGCTTACTTTCGTTCTATTTCTCCAATAGTGATATCTTATCGTGAATGAGTTGCATTATTTTTTCCTTTCACCATCACATTGGCAATAGCTAATTCTGTCTATCATTGTTTGGTCATCTTCAAATCCTTTTTTTGTAACACCATCAATAAATGCTTTTAGCTCATTTATCCTTAAATCATTTATACAATAGAACATCCACTTCCCTCGTTTTTCTCCTTCCACCAAACCTGACTGCATCAGCACCTTCATATGGTGGGATATTGTAGGCTGGGTCAGTTGAAAATGTTCCTGTATATCACAGGCACACAATTCTCCCCCCACTAGCATTTGTACTATTTTTATTCTATTCTCATCCGATAGGGCTTTAAAAATATCTACTAACTCTTTGATACCATCGCCTCCGTTTACATTGATATTCCTCAATATTTTCTTTATAACACACACTAATGATGGTGTCAATGCTGTCGTTTTAAATTAATTTCAGAATATTTTATATTTTATAAAAATTTATATTCCTTTTTTGACTTTTCTGTTATATAATAAAGTAAATAGAATCCGGTAGCTTCCTACCAATCCACCTTAAAAGCATAAATTACGCGTTTGAAGCTAATCACTAAATTTTCAAGGTAAAGTTCATATCCATTTTGTACAAAAGTCAAAACCAAGAAAGGATGATGATGCACCAATTTATGATAACGATTGAGGCAACAAAGTTAAAAAAGCAACACCTAGGTTGGTATAGCTACTTCCGATTCTATTATCCATAAAAAGGGTATTTTCATATAGGATGAAGATACCCTTTTTATTATTATTTTATTGCAATATTTCCAACGATACATCAACTACTGCCTTGAGCATGAAGTGCATTGCAAAGAATTATTAGGACAATAGAAATAGTAGCATCAACCAACTTCGTAATGATGCTACTTTTTTTAGGATTTACATTCTTTTTACAATTTGATAAGTTTTAATTTGGTCAACCTTTCCCGAGAAAGCTGGTTTTCCATTGATAAGAGTAATGGGAAGTTTAAGCCCTCTCTCAATTACTTTTTTTGCATTTTCAAAATCCTCCATGTTTTCTTCCTCTAAATCAATAAATGTCATTTCAAATTTATCCTTTACATCTGTTTGCTCTAGAAATCTACAAAGGTCTTTATACATTTCCATCGTTGTTGGATCCTCACTAGGACCGCAGTCTGTGCTTGGGCCTCAGCCGCAGGGCTCTGCCACCCTTTCATGCTTTATTCCAAACATCTGAATTTTTATTTTCTCCTCCATTAGATCGCCTCCATCAATTATATACTTGATTGATTATTTGAATAGCTTACTTAGATTTTCACCCTTCACTTCTTCTGGAATCCATTTAATCACTGCAATATTACCCTTAGATACTTCATTTACCTTGTTAATCCACTGAATTTCATTACTTGCCTTAACCTTCAGTATTTCATTGGTGGTGTTGGTGGCATAAAGGCTCGAGTTAATAAGCCACCACTTTACATTAATCCCTGCTCTATCTAAATCTTTCTTCAGCCTTATGGCTTCATAAACTGGGGTCGTTTCAGCTAGGGTAACAATGATCACTTCCGTATGTTTTTCGTCCCTTAGCTTAGGTAATAACTTTTTAACAGACTCTGGTATATCTCCTTGAGATCGTTCAATTTCCCTGTGGTAGCTTTGGGTTGAATCTAATAATAATAACGTATGGCCTGTAGGTGCAGTATCAATAACAACAACCTCATTTTCTGACTTTTCTACTATTCCAGCAAAAGCTCTAAATACAGCCATTTCTTGAGTACAAGGGGAGCTTAATTCTTCCTCAAGAAAGGCAAGGTCATCATCACTCATTGTCTCTCTTGCTTTACCTAACACTTCTTCTTTATATTTTTCTAACTCTTTTTTCTCATCCACATTGCTTATTGTAAGGTTATTACCTTCCTCTAATACAAACTTTAAGTGGTCTGCTGGATCAGTGGTGGTTAAATGTACTTTTTTACCCTTCTTAGCAAGTTCCAATGCAATTGTAGCGGCTATGGTGGTTTTTCCAACTCCACCTTTTCCCATTGTAAAGATAACTTTTTTATCCGATTGATATAGGTCTTCTATTACATCATTTAAGTTAGGAATATGGCTTGCATTCAATGTATCGCTACTAGGTTTAGCAACATCATTCTTAAAGAATCCCCTAACATTCTCTATCCCTGTTATATTATAGGGTCTTAGGGGAATTTCAAAAGTGGGAATCGTCTTAAGTCCATTTGGCATATGGTCTAGTGCTGCCTTTTGCTTTTGATAGATAGCAATAGAAAGCTGGTCATCATGAAGCTTTAGGACCCCATTGACGATTAAAACTTGATTATTCACTCCTATATCTTGAAGCTCTATAGACGCTCTTTCTGCTTCTTTTAAGGATGATTCTTCTGGTCTAGAAACCAGTAAAAGAGTCGTTTTTTCTCCGTCAGATAGATTTTCTACTGCATTTTTATAGACTTCTTTTTTATCTTCAAGGGCAGATAATGGTCCTAGACATGATGCACCATGGGTATTTTCGTTGATAAAATTTGTCCACGCTGAAGGTAGTTCTAGCATTCTTAGTGTATGGCCTGTAGGTGCAGTATCAAATACAATATGGTCATATTCCATAGCTGCTTTTTTGTCTGTAATAAAGCCTGAAAACTCATTAAAAGCTGCTAACTCCACTGTACATGACCCAGATAGTTGCTCTTCCATATTATTGATTACTGCCTCTGGTAGCTTCCCTCTATAGGGCGCTATTACACTTTCCTTATATTCTGCAGCGGCTTTTTCTGGTTCAAAATTTGCGACTACTAAATCGGGGACGCCTTTGATGGGTACTCCCTTGTTATTGAGTTCTGTATTAAAAACATCTTGAAGATTTGAAGCTGGATCGGTACTAATCAACATTATTTTTTTACCTTGATCAGCTAAAGCTACTGCAATAGCACAGGCTGTTGAGGTCTTTCCAACCCCACCCTTACCAGTAAAGAATAAATATTTGGTTAAGTTAATATCTGCTATATCAAAGTCTTTAAGTAACATACAAGTTCATCTCCTTTTATGCTTCAACAACAGCCACCGTCAGAACCACAACATCCTTTAGATTCATTTTTACTTGGTGGTTTTAAACAGTCTTCTGACACGTCTAAAAATGAGGAAAATTCTTCGTTTGTTGGATATCCCTTCGTTTTTACAACCTTCCCATCCACCATCACCACTGGTAGGATTTCAATGCCTTCTTGATCTAGCATTGTATTTATCTCTGTATTTTGAACAAATATTAAAGGATTGCTGGTTAGGTTATGTCTCTCCACAGTTACTCCATTATTCTTTAGATTATTGATTACAGTAGAAACCCTTAATAGTTCTTGATCTACCGAAGGGCCACAAACCCCTGTAGAACAACACATAGCTGGTTCAAATATCACCATTTTTTTCATCTAACTCCACTCCTTTTATTTATCATAAAAAATTTTCAATTGTTAATTCTCATGAACATATCGATAATTATCTATACTTAAAGTATAGAATATCATCTATATGATGTCAACAGAATTAATGCTAATGATTTTTTAATAATTTTAGTATTTTCCTCCTCTTATTGCTTTATTCAATCACTACTAAGTCTCAGTCTTCTCAAGGGAAAGAACCTCTTTTCTTCACCATGTCCAATGATTTCTCCCAAGGGTAGATTGTTTTCTTAGGGTCAAAAAAACTCCGCCTACTAGTCCTTTAAACTAACAGTCGGAGTTTGCTATGATCTTTGCAATTTATACGACAAATGAATTTTACTTTAATTATATTTAAGAAAGCTTAGATAAAGAAGTATGCAAAAGCATTAAATAAATATCCTATAATCAGTATTCCTGCAGTCACAATACCAATAAAAACTCCTAATAGTTTACGCTTCACAACTTTACTTAGCATAATCATAGATGGTAAGGAAAGAGCTGTTACCGCCATCATAAAGGCCAGTATCGTACCAACTCCTACCCCCTTCATAAATAAAGCTTCTGCGATTGGTAATGTTCCAAAAATATCTGCATACATAGGTATCCCAATAATCGTTGCCAATAGTACTGCAAAAGGATTGTTGGAGCCTATCCACTGCTCTACCATTGATTGAGGAATCCAGTTGTGGATTACCGCACCGATTCCAACCCCAATTAAAACATAGCGCCACACCCTATGGATAATTTCTTTAACTTGATCTTTTGAATAGGAAATTCTTTGTTTTCGATTCATTTCTGGAATTTCAGCATCTACATTTGGTATCTCTCGAACATATCCTTCTACGTATTTCTCAAGCCCTAGCCTATCGATCAAGCTTCCTCCAATTACCGCCAGTATCAGCCCCACCACCACATAGGCTGTTGCGATCTTCGCCCCAAAGAAGGACATCAGCAGTAGAAATGATGCTAAGTCCACCAATGGTGAAGATATTAAAAATGAAAATGTAATCCCCAAGGGTAGCCCTGCAGCGGTAAATCCTATAAAGATCGGTATACTAGAACAGCTACAAAAAGGAGTAATCGTTCCCAATAATGCCCCTAGTATATTTCCTTTTATCCCTTTGATTCCCCCCAATATTTTCTTCGTTCTTTCAGGAGGAAAATAACTTTGAATATAGGATATAGCAAAGATCAGTACAGATAGAAGGATAAATATCTTTATGGTGTCATAAATAAAGAAGTGTATACTACCGCCTACTCTATCCTGAATAGAAAGGCCAAATACTTTTTCAACCAAAGTTTCCACTAATCGAAAGAGCCATGTCATTTTTAATAATTGATCGCTTAAAAATGTGAACACTTGAGTTATTAAATTCATTCCAATCACCCACCTACTATAGTTTATAATAATTAATTTATAGACCCTTACCCAACTTTAGGATAAAGGATTCAGCCTCTTGAAGCCCCTCAATATCCTTTTTTATAATCGAATAATCGTCTATATCCAATACTATGTTCTTCAATACTTCCCCAAGAATCCTGTTGTCTTGATTTAAAGAGTAAAATACAAACTGCTCCTGTCTTTCGTCATTTACCAGCTTCATATCCCTCAGCTTGCCTAGATGCTTTGAGATCTTAGGCTGACTTTCTCCCAATATCCCCTGCATTTGACATACACATAATTTTCTATGATATAAGAGAACCAATATCCTCATTCTTGTTTCATCAGACAACACCCTAAACAAATTAATTAATTTATCCATGTTCCACCTCCTTTAGTATAAGTATCAATAGGAAGGAGGTTACCCCTCTTTCATATGTATATATACCCATATGAGTATGTGTTCATAATAATATAATATTATCTGGTGAAGTATTTGTCAATCCTTTTCTCTATTGCTATTCCTTTATAGTTACTTAGTAATTTAGTCTTTTATATTTCAAAGTGTTTTAATCTCTTTTGACAATGATTGATTTAATGCCAAAACAAAAGACCCCCAAGATCATCCTCAGAGGTCACTACAGTTTAACAATAAGTTTTAATGCTAAGTACTTTATCTATCATATTTTAAGGTTTTCATTTCAAAACTATTTTTTTAGTAGTGTTCTTAGTATAATTCCTTTAGTCTTTTATTATTTTAGTCATTTATCGCTTTACAATCTCATGACACTTACGACATCTTGCCTCATAGGCTTCCTTTGCCCCTACTAGGATAATGGGATCTGTATATTTTGCAGGTTGTCCATTTACTAGACGTTGGGTTCTAGTGGCTGGGTCCTTACACACCATGCAGATGGCTGTCAGCTTCATGACATGCTCTGCGATTGCCATCATTGCTGGTACAATCTTAAAGGGTTCCGCTTTGAAATCCATGTCAAGACCAGAGCAGATTACCCGTTTTCCTTGATCTGCCACCCTTTGACAGGCTTCTATAATTTTTTCATCAAAAAACTGTATTTCATCTATTGCAAGGACATCAAATTCTTCTTTCTCTATAATCTCCAGCATTGCATCAGTTGTTTCGATTGGTATACAGGGGGTTTGCTTTCCGTTATGGGAAGCTATACAGTCACTGGAATATCTCTGATCGATTTTGGGCTTAAAGGCCAAAACTTTTAATTCTGCTATCTGGGCACGGTTGATCCGTCTAATAAGTTCTTCACTTTTACCAGCATACATAGGACCTACAATAATTTCTATACTGCCAATCTTTGAATATTCCATAATGTCGACCACTATATTTTCCTCCCTCAGCTTTACTACAATTAATTATAGTTTAAAACAGCTTAATAATAAAGTAGGTTTTCTCGTTTGTCATTAATTGAGACTAATAGTCTACGAAAAAAATCAAGGTCAGAAGTTTTCTTCCAACCTTGATAAATTCTTTTCTTAGTAAATGATTACATACCGAATTTCTTGTTGAACTTCTCAACACGTCCACCTTTTTCAACTGTTTTTTGCTTACCAGTATAGAAAGGATGGCATTCTGAGCAAATTTCTACTCTAAGTTCCTTCTTAGTTGAGATACTCTTGAAGCTGTTGCCACAAGCACAGTGTACTTCTATCTCATTAACCTCTGGATGAATATCCTTTTTCATTGTCTTCACCTCTTCTTTCCATTGCGCTTATATATCTCTACAATTAAGTAAATTGTATTTAGCACTAATACTATTGCCAACAGGCAAATTAACTATTACATTATAGCATACATACCAAACAGGTGCAACATCAAATTATATCAAATCCGTTTCTTAAACATTTCTACAAATTCAAGATTATTTTTCGTTTCCATCAAGGAGCTGACAATCTTTTCAGTGACATCTTGAACAGAGCTATTTCCTAGAGCCCTTCTAACACTCCATATCGTTTCTAATTCCCCCTGGCTTAATAATAATTCTTCTCTTCTTGTGCCGGATTTATTTACATCAATAGCTGGAAAAATACGTTTTTCTGATAATTTTCGATCTAAGTGAAGCTCCATATTACCAGTTCCCTTGAATTCTTCAAAGATGACATCATCCATTCTACTGCCTGTTTCGATTAGGGCAGTTGCGATAATCGTAAGGCTACCTGCCTCCTCAAGATTTCTTGCAGCTCCAAAGAATCGCTTAGGTTTGTGCAGTGCTCCTGGGTCCAATCCTCCAGATAGGGTTCTTCCTGTAGGGGGAATCGTCAAGTTGTAGGCTCTGGCTAATCTTGTGATACTATCTAACAATATCACAACATCTCTCCCATGCTCTACTAGTCTTTGGGCACGGTTTAATACCATCTCCGCTACTTTAATATGATGGCTAGGCAACTCATCAAAGGTGGAATAAACCACATCCCCCTTAATGGATCGTTGCATATCAGTTACTTCCTCAGGTCTTTCATCAATTAGCAGTACGATAATATCCATATCAGGATAATTTGTAGCAATACTATTGGCTATTTTCTGTAGCAAGATGGTCTTACCAGCCTTTGGAGGTGCAACAATCATACCCCTCTGACCTTTACCTATTGGGGCGATTAAGTCGATTAAACGGGTAGAAAGTTCGGTACTATTCAGTTCTAAGTTAATTCTCTCATTGGGATAAATAGGGGTGAGCACTTCAAAATTAGGTCTTTTAGTAGCTGACTCTGGATCTACTCCATTGATCTTTTTGACATAGAGAAGGGCTTTGAATTTTTCCCCACTTTTAGGTGGTCTTGTGATTCCAGTTATTTTGTCGCCTGTTCTCATGTTGAATCTTCTAATTTGGGATGGGGATATATAGATATCATCATCACTGGAAAGGTAGTTTTCTCTCCTTAAAAAACCATAACCATCAGTATGGATTTCTAAAATCCCTTCAGCGATATTTACTTCTTCGCCAGCAGGTATTTCATCTGAAAGATGTTCAGGCAACCCTTGGTTCTTAGTTCTTGGATTTGCAGGCTTTTGTACCTGCTCTTTTGGGGCTTCTTCTTTTACGATAGACCCACTAGTTCCTTCGTCTATTATCGGTTTATAATTATCCTTAATCCACTGGACTATTTCATCTTTTTTATGTTTAGTCACATATTTCATTCCCATACCTTTAGCAATGTCTCTAATCTCCTGAAGCTTCATTTCCTCTAATGCTTCAATATTCAATAAACCACCTCCAAAATAAAACTAATTTATGGAAGGGACAAAACGAACTCTGCCCCTTAATTATTCAAATTCTACCATTTACTGGCCCTATAGTCAATACCACACTAGACTATATTTCATCTAATAGGCGTACTTAGGCTTTTTATTTAGCTTATGGATGGCCTCTACAAAACGAATCGTTCCTGTTTCTGATCTCATTACCACTGAGTGGGTCTTAGCAATACCCTGACCACTGAATACAACGCCCTTTAATAACTCGCCATCAGAGATACCAGTGGCTGCAAAGTATACTTCATTTCCCTTAATTAAATCTTCCATATATAATACTTTATGGACATCTATACCCATTTTTATACATCTTTCTCTTTCTTGATCTTCATAGGCGATTAGCTTTCCTTGAAATTCTCCCCCCATACACTTTAGAGCAGCAGCCGCAATAACACCCTCTGGTGCCCCACCAATACCAACCAACATGTCTACCCCGGTATCTGGGAAGCATGTCGCCATAGCCGCCGCCACATCTCCATCCTTAAACAGCTTGATTCTTGCACCAGCTTCTCTACATTGACGAATCAAATCTTCATGTCTTGGTCTATCCAGCATTGTTACTGTCAAGTCTGTAATGCTTTTGTTAAGGGCTTCTGCTGTAGCCTTTAAGTTTTTGTGGATTGGTGCATCTAAATGAATTCTACCTGCTGCCTTTGGTCCAACAGCAATTTTATCCATATACATATCAGGCGCATTCAATAGGCACCCCCTTGGAGCCATCGCCACAACAGCAATGGAATTTGGAAGTCCCTTTGCCACTGAATTTGTTCCCTCTACAGGGTCAACTGCAATGTCTACTTTAATCCCACCATTACCAACTACTTCTCCAATGTAAAGCATAGGTGCTTCGTCCATTTCCCCTTCACCAATTACGACAGTTCCTTCTATATTAATGGTGTCAAACATTTTTCTCATACCATCTACACCAGCTTGGTCGGCTGCAATCTTATCGCCTCTACCCATATGCTTTGCAGCACCTAAAGCCGCTGCTTCTGTTACTCTTACTAAGTTGATAGCTAAATTACGATCCATTTTTTCACCCCATTCTATTTTCTTATGCTTGGCTATGTTTTTCTAATACTTCTTGTAATACATTAGTCTTATCTAATCGATGAAGGGCTTCTACAAACCGAATAGTACCCGTCTCTCCCCTCATTACTACTGAGTGGGTTTCTGCCATACCATTACCCTTGTGGACTACTCCCTTTAGCAGATCCCCTTGGGTGATGCCAGTAGCAGCGAAAAGACAATCTTCTCCCTTTACTAAATCATCAAGTTGTAACACTTTGTAGATATCTTCATCATTTTCTAATCCTAATTGCTTACATCTTTCTACTTCCTCAGGGCTCATAGGATGAAGGATACCCTGCATATCTCCCCCCATTGCCTTTAGGGCAGCAGCAGCGATTACGCCCTCAGGTGCTCCACCTATTCCGATCATAATATCTACACCTGTATCTTCGAATCCAGTAGCGATTGCCGCCGCAACGTCTCCATCACTGAAAAGCTTGATTCTTGCTCCTGCTGCTCGAATTTCTTTGATGAACTCAGCATGACGGGGTCGATCCTGTACGATTACTGTTAAATCTTCAATATTTTTATTTAATGCCTCCGATACTGCCACAAGATTCTCAGTAACAGATGCCTTGATATTAATCTTGCCCTTCGCTTTTGGCCCTACGGCAATTTTATGCATGTATGTATCTGGTGCATGTAACAAGCATCCCTTGGGAGCCATCGCCACTACTGCAATTGCATTTGGTAATCCTTTTGCGATTAATGTTGTTCCTTCTAAAGGGTCTACTGCAATATCAACCTCACTAGTACCTTCTTCTCCACATCCTACTTTTTCTCCAATATAAAGCATAGGAGCTTCATCCAGTTCTCCTTCACCAATTACTACTGTACCGCAGATGGAAAGGCTAGAAAAGGCTTTTCTCATACCGTCTACAGCTGCTTGGTCAGCGGCAATCTTGTCCCCTCTGCCCATATATCCTACAGCCGCCAATGCAGCAGTTTCCGTTACCCTTACCAATTCCATAGCCAAGTCTCTATCCATATTAACTTTTCCTCCTTAAGCAATTTTGCCAATCTATCTAATATTGTATCATATATATTATTTAGTATACACTATATGCCTACATGTCTATTATACTAAATCTAAGGATTTTCTCAAGGTCTGTTATATAAAAGTACAAGAAAAAAAGGATAAAGTGACGAAGAAGATGATGGCTTTTCAACAGACGGCGTAGCCGAGTTCAAAAGTCTTTAGATTCAAGGACCAAAAAGAACTAGCGACCGTAGCGTATAAATAATACGTGAGGGTGCTAGTTCTTTGCAGTGAAGAAGAAGATGATGGCTTTTTAACGACATAAGCCTGTTCAAAAGTCCTTAGATTCAAGGAACAAGAATCCTCAGCGAACGCCGCGTATAAGTAATACGCAAGGGTGCTGAGGATTTGCAGTGACGCAGAAGATGATGGCTTTTCAACAGACGGCGTAGCCGAGTTCAAAAGTCTTCAGATTCAAGGAGTAAAAAGAACTAGCGACCGTAGCGTATAAATAATACGTGAGGGTGCTAGTTCTTTGCAGTGACGAAGAAGATGATGGCTTTTCAACTCGGCTACTTGATGGCTCGCTCCCAGTCTTGCAAGAACTTCTCAATCCCAATATCAGTAAGGGGATGTTGAACCATTTGCTTAAAAATCTTGTAGGGAATTGTTGCAACATCTGCCCCAGCCTTAGCTGCTTCCGTTACATGAAGGTTGTGTCTAATACTTGCCGCCAGTACCTGGGTCGATATGTTATGGATGGCAAATATAGCAACGATTTCTTTGATTAAATCCATTCCCGTATGACCAATATCATCTAATCTTCCAACAAAGGGACTTACATAAGTAGCACCTGCCTTTGCCGCCATTAGGGCCTGTGTAGCTGAAAATACTAGAGTAACATTCGTCTTGATTCCATTACGGGAGAACTCCTTAACAGCTTTTAAGCCTTCCTCCGTCATAGGAACCTTGATGACTATATTAGGATGAATCGACACAAGGTCCTCTGCCTCCTGTAGCATTTCTTTAGCAGTTAAGCTCACTACTTCTGCACTGATGGGGCCATTAACGATTTGTACGATTTCCCCAATGACTGTTTTGAAATCTCTGCCTTCTTTAGCAATCAAGGAGGGGTTTGTTGTAACCCCATCAATAATTCCCCATTCTGCAATTTCTCTTATTTCTTCAACATTGGCAGTATCAATAAAAAACTTCATAACGATTTCCTCCTCATTATATATAAATTTTGCGTTTATCCATCGGTCCACTCAGTAGATTTATTGCTATTTTAGTAGATTATTAAAATATACCATATTTACCCCTATAAATCTATGACTAGTGGGTCCACTAAGAATACTTTTTGACCCTTCTATATTATTATTATCCCTATTGTAGATTACTATTAACGCTACTTTTATATGTATCTATTCTACTGAACAATGATATATTAATCTATTCATAAAATTTGACTGGATTTAATTATTAATATCATTACTAATGATGTTTAAGAGTAAAATTCGGGAACTAATATTCACTTTTTAAAATCCTTAATCATAAAATTAAAATTTTTTTATACTATTGAAAATTTTTTAAGTAATAAATTTCAGATAAAACTCCCTATAATCCATTGAAACTTCAATATTTACATAAATAATGCTAGATCCATAGTCTGAATTGTCAAAAAAATAACACTTGCATAACCTAGTCCTCCACTGTATAATTATGAAATATAAATAGTATAAATTTTCTTATTTTTTTCATGTATTTTTTATGACTTCCTTTACTTGTCATTTTTGGGAGGTGAATTGATAGAATATTTAGAATTTTGATTTAATTTTTCATTCTAGAAAGGGGAGAATAAAATGAATTTAAACACAAATCTAAATGAAAAAAAAGAGCGGGAACAGTGGGGATCTAAGATAGGGTTCTTACTTGCAGCTGCCGGTTCCGCAGTAGGTTTAGGTAACATCTGGAAGTTCCCTTACATGGCAGGAAAAAATGGTGGTGGAGCTTTCGTATTAATTTATTTTGCAATGTTAATTATTGTTGGTTTTACTTTAATGATGGCAGAGTTAACTATCGGTAGACACACTCAACTGAGTCCCGTTGGTGCTTATCGAAAGCTTAAGGCTAAGTGGGCTTGGGTCGGAAGTATCGGAGTACTGGCTGGTTTTATCATTCTTTCTTTCTACAGTGTCATCGGTGGTTGGGTAATTAAGTATATCGTAAAAGGAATTACAGGTGCATTTGCTGGTGTTGAGGCAACGGCATTCGAGGGAATATTCGTTAACTTCATTACTAGCCCCGCTGAGCCACTAATTTATCATGCACTATTCATGATTCTTACTCTTGGTATCGTTTTCGGTGGTATTAAAGGTGGTATTGAGAAGTATTCTAAAATTCTTATGCCTGCGCTATTTATTATGATGACTTTAGTGATGGTTCGTTCCATGACATTACCAGGTGCAATGGAAGGGGTTAAGTTTATGCTTAAACCAGACTTCTCTGCAATCTCTGGTGGTACAATATTAGCAGCCCTAGGTCAGGTATTCTTCTCCCTAAGCTTAGGTATGGGTACAATGATCACCTACGGAAGTTATTTAAGCAAGGATGAGAACTTAGTAGAAAGTTCTTTCCAAATTCCTTTAATTGATACAGCAGTTGCTTTAATCGCTGGTTTAACTGTTCTTCCAGCCGTATTTGCCTTCGGATTTGACCCATCAGGTGGTCCTGGATTACTTTTCATTACTTTACCAGCAGTATTCTCACAAATGCCTTTAGGTTCAATCTTTGCGATTATCTTCTTCGTACTTGTATTGTTTGCTGCTTTAACTTCTTCTATCTCATTACTAGAGGTTGTTGTTTCATATGTAGTAGACGAAATGAATTGGGAACGTAAGAAGGCAAGCTTAATCTTTGGTATCTTAATTTTCTTAATGGGTATTCCATCATCCTTAGGACTTGGTGTTTGGAGTAACATTAAATTAATCGGTGGAAAAGATATTCTTGACAGTATGAGCTTCTTAGCTGAGAACGTGATGATGCCTTTAGGTGGTCTATTACTATGTATCTTCATCGGTTGGGTATGGGGTCTTGACAATGCCTACAAGGAAGTTACTAACGACGGAAAAGTTAAGTTTGGTTTAATGCATGTATGGGGCTTTGTTATTAAGTATGTTGCTCCAATCGCAATTGCAGTAATCTTTGTTCAAGGTGTATTCTTTAGCTAAAAATGATTTTAAAGCACTGTTGATCTTTCAACGGTGCTTTTTTATTGCAATCTAAAATTTTACCCTACCTAAAAGACCTTCACCGCATTCCCCAGTGAAGGTCTTCATTATTTTGATTTTGATATAAATTAATTTCCTTTTGAATCCTGTTTTTGTGATTCTTCTATAGGTTTTACAGTATCTTCTTCTTGTTCTTCTTGTTCTTCTTGTTCTTCTTGTTCTTCTTGTTCTTCTTGTACCTCTGGCTCTATCTCTGTTTTATCCTCTACTTCTGTATCATCTACTTCATAATCTTCTTCTTGTATTTTGGGAAACAATTCATTTTCTAAGATATATTCCGAAAGCTCGATTTCTGCTAGAGCTCTATCATAGCCATCTCTTACATCTGCCCTATGAACATCCACTTCTGCACCCGTGAATACATTCCATGCTTTACTATTCTCAAATAATCCATCCTTAGACATGGTGAATATATAATCATCTTTGATAAAGGAGCCCCTGGCTGTGTGCACCATATTTACTGCAAAGTTGTCGTCAGTATTTAGCAGGTCCTTTCCTATAAACTGATAATCCTGCATGTCCATCCCCAGTAAGTTAGCTAATGTAGGAAATAGGTCTACTTGTCCTCCTACGTTGTCAATTTCCTCTTTTAGGTCACTATTGGGGACATGAATAATTAAAGGTACCCTCAACATTTCTTCTTCACTATATTCTTTTCCTAGAAATGTATTCATATATTCTGAAGTTTCTTCATTCCCGACCTTTAAACCATGATGATCTCCGTAGATTATAATGATAGAATCCTCATATAGTTCTTCATCCTTAAGGGATTGAATTAATTCTCCGATAGCTGTATCTAAATATCTTACGGATTCAAAGTAATTTCCTACTACAGTTTCGCAGTAGGTTTCCCCTACATCTATATATTTGAATTCTCCCTCCATCTCATAGGGGTAATGGGATGTAAGGGTTATAAAGAAGGAATAGAAGGGCTTTTTAACTAATTTCAAATGGGGTATCGCTTGTTTAAATAAAGATTTGTCTCCAATACCCATTCCTATTAATTCTTCTTCCTCAAGTCTTTCTTTACTATAAAATTCGTCCACCCCTAGAAAAGGATAGAAGTCATCACGGTTCCAAAAGTCCGCGTCGTTACCATGGAACACCATTGTTCCATAACCCTGCTCCTTTAGTACCTTTGGTAAGGTAACTAGGGATTTCCCTTCGTACTGCTTAAAGCTAAAGTTTTTGATAGAGGCATGATAACCTGTTTGGGAAACAAACTCTGCATCGGAGGTATTTCCCCACCCCACTTGCTCATAGTACCTAGAAAAATATAGGGAATCCTTCATTAATTGATTTAAGACTGGTGTAATCCATTGACCATTGACCTGTCTATTTAGAACAAAACTCTGTAAAGACTCTGCTTGAATCATGATAACATTTCGCCCTTCAGCCACACCGAGGTGTTTTGGCAGCTCTTGAGGAGATTTCTCTTCCTCCAGTACATCTGTCCAAGTGGCCTCTACTTCTTCTTCCGGTACTTTTCCCATAACAAAGTTAGCTATATCATATATATGATAATTGAATACACCCAAGTTCAAAGGTGTATAGTATCCAGTAACATTACTATAAAGAGTTTGGGTCCCTCCCCATACCACCAGAACAATTAAGGACAATACTAAATAACGTTTCAGCCTCCTCCTTCCCTGCAGCGGACGGCTCTGCCAAACTATCTTTTTTTGATAAATCCATATTAGTAGCACATCAACAAAAAATAACATGTACTTAAAGTTCAATAGATTCCTTACACTATCAGATACCCCCTTCAGGTGCTTTATCTGATAAAATATATGAATCGGCATTAGGGTGAAGAAATGACTAAAATACATGGTGTTGGCAAACAACAAACATGAAACTATAAAATGAGCAAAAAATAGGAACTTGTTTTTCTTTGGATGATCTATTGAGTTGATTAGATAATATATTCCAAATATCGTTAATCCATTTAACAAAGAAATTACCCAGTATTTTTGGGTAATTCCTATGAAACGATGAAAAAACAATAGTTTAATCAGTGTGATACTGGTTAAAACAACAACTTGTTGATAGGGCCTAAATTGGTTTAATTTGATTAATCCATGACGCTCCATGCTGGCTCCCCCTTACACTAGTGCAATTATATTCCATTTTAATTTTAACATAATATTAACAAAAGTAAATACTCAGACAGGACTCTCACCTTATTTTTCTACAAGATTTTTCCAATATCGTTTCGGCATATTCTTTTTTTGAAGACTAGGGTTAAACCGCTCTTCAATGGAGATGCTGGAGAAATATTCTCTCCACAAGTGTTGATACTGACTTTCTTCTCCATCAAACCGAGGGATAAAACCTCTTGCAATCTCCCTAATGACCCACTGTCCTTTAAAACACACAGCAGCAATGTCTCTCTTTTCATCACGAATCATCCAACTTTGGTCCCCCATACGGCTTTGAAAATGAGGAGCAATCAAAGCTAAAATGTTGTGGTCGGGATCAATCGTTGCATAGTAATAATCCCCCTGGAGCTGTTGAAATCGAACTAATCCCAGCATTCGATGCCTTTCTTTATTCACCTTTTGGCAGAGTTGGTGAACCGCCAGTACCCGTTCCTCCAATAAATACTCATCAATGCGTTTGCCCATCTTCCAACCTAAACGAAGATAGCGGTAAATATAAGAACCTACCTCTGGGTCCTCTGATAAAAAAGCATAATAAACATTTCTCAAGCTACGGGGAGAAATCTTTTCTCTTATTGAATTGTATACTTTATCCGCTTTTTCTGTATTGGTTTCTATTGTTACTGTTATGTCCAAGAGGTTTGGTACAAAATCTGTTTCAGCAATCATTTTTTCTGGGGAATCCTTGAGATAGTAGGCTTCATATATGGCTGTCAATAATCCTTCAAAGCTACCATCATATAGATAAATCATCATATTACAACTCTCCTGTGATGATAGAATTAATAGCCTCTTGCCTGTAGGGGGCCATGTCGGTGAAAAATGAAAGTTGCCTATCCTGCCATGAAGGGGTCTTGGGTTTCGTTTCCTTCGGTAGCAAAAATTGTTTAATTAGACCCACCCTCATCCCTACTTCCCCATAGTACTTTCCTTGACAAGTCATAAAGTGTTGGGCTCTTTTCATTACGACACCTATCTTTTTTAAACCATCATAGGTGACTGGAGCCATCCTTCTGGCGGTAATAATCCGTTGGGCAGACCTTATTCCTATTCCTGGTATCCTCAAAAGCATCTCGTACTCGGCTTTATTAATCTCGATTGGAAACAGATTTATATTTCTTAATGCCCAGTCGGTTTTAGGGTCAAAATGATTATCAAAATTTGGATTTTCTTCATCCAACAACTCCCCAGCTTCAAATCCATAGAACCTCAGCAACCAATCCGCTTGATACAGTCTATGCTCTCTGACGGTGGGTGGGTTAATCAATTTAGGTAAATTGGGATGTTGCAATACGGGTACATAGGCAGAATAATAAACCCGCTTTAGCTGGTAGCTATTATATAAGCCTTCCGTTAGCTTTAATATTTTATAATCATGATCTTTAGTGGCTCCAACCATTAGTTGAGTACTTTGCCCCGCAGGCACAAAGGTGTTTGCCCCCTTAAATCTTTTTCTCTCTTCCCTTGATTGCAGGATCTGTCGATTAATCTGTCCCATAGGCCTGAGGATGTTTTCCTTCTTTTTCTGGGGTGCTAAGAGCTTTAATCCTTCATTTGAGGGTAACTCAATATTGACACTCATTCGATCAACATAATGACCTGCCTTAGTGATTAAAGCTGCATCGGCCCCTGGTATCCCCTTTAGATGGATATAACCATTAAAACGATGTTCTTCTCGAAGAATCCGAACAACCTCCGTCAATCCCTCCATTGTATGATCAGGGTTTTTGACGATGGCAGAGCTTAAAAATAGCCCTTCAATATAGTTACGACGATAAAAGTTAATGGTTAGTTCCGCTACTTCCCTCGGAGTAAAGGATGCCCTTGGGACATCATTTGTTACGCGATTCACACAATAGACACAGTCATACACGCATTCATTTGAGTAAAGAATTTTCAGTAGGGATATACAGCGTCCATCATCAGACCAACTATGGCAAATACCACTGTAGGCTGCATTTCCTATCCCCCCTTTTACATTCTTCCTGTTGCTACCACTAGAGGAGCAGGAAACATCATATTTTGCTGAATCCGATAGTATTTTCAATTTTTCTTGTAGCTCCATGATGCCCCTCCTTCTACCTTCAACTATCCCCTAATTGTATCATAAAGGGATGTTTTTGGAAACATATGTTCTCATTTTAGTTTTTGTATATTTTAGGATATTATACAAGAAAGACCAGCAATTCCACCGTATAAATAATACGTGAGAATGCCGGTCTTTCGCAGTAACGCAGAAGATGATGGCTTTTCAACAGGCACAATACTTAGTCTGTTCAAAAGCTATTAGATTCAAGGAACAAGAAAGACCCGCGATCGTCGCGTATAAGAAATACGCGAGAATGCGGGTCTTTCGCAGTGACGCAGAAGATGATGGCTTTTCAACAGGCACAATACTTAGCCTGTTCAAAACACTTTAGATTCAAGAAACAAGACTCCTCGGCGAACGCCGCGTATCAGTAATACGCAAGGGTGCTGAGGAGTCGCAGTGACGCAGAAGATGAGGTGTTTTCAACAGGCGTCCTAGTCTGTTCAAAAGCTATTAGATTCAAGGAACAAGAAAGACCCGCGATCGTCGCGTATAAGAAATACGCGAGAATGCGGGTCTTTGGCAGTGACGCAGAAGATGATGGCTTTTCAACAGACTACGAGTTGATGTCAGAGAATTCAATGGTAATCCTCTCCACCATCTTCGACTGATCCGTAGCCGCCACCTCATCATAGGCTAATTCAACCGCCTCACCCAATTTTACTGGTAAGGTTATCATAAATTCACTGCCTTTATTTAATTCACTCTTTACGGTAATTGTACCTTCTTGGGCTTCTACTAAGGATTTTACCAACGATAGTCCTATCCCACTTCCTCCAGCATTCATCTTTAGGGTGGACTCCACCTGTTGAAATCTATTAAAGATGGTTTTCAGCTTTTCTGGTGGAATTCCAATACCTGTATCCTTTACAGAAATCATTATACTTTCTCCTTGATCCAACATGTTTACCATAATGCTGCCTCCTGGTTTGGTAAACTTAATGGCATTTGATAAAAGATTCAGCATGATCCGCTCCATTTGATCAGCATCACAGGACAAGCATTTTTCTTCTACCTCTGTATCAAAAATCAATTCTATTCCATAGTTTTCTATGTATTTTGCTACAGATATCGTAATATCCTCTACGACTTTAACGATGTCGTAATTACGTAATTGTATTGCCAAAGAACCTGACTCAAGTCTCGTAATATCTATAAGATTGTTGATTAATCTTAATAATCTAAAGCAGTTTTGCTTCATAATCCCCATATGCTTATGGAAGTGTTGATAACCAAAAGCATCATCGTAAGAGACATTTGCCAACTGAATTGTTCCCAAAATGATATTTAGAGGTGTCTTTAGCTCATGGGAAATATTTGAGAAGAACTCTGTCTTGAATTTATCTAAGGCTTCAGTTTCCTCTAATTTTCGTTTCAATATATCCGCCTTCTTTTGAGCTGTAGTATCCCTAACAATAGAAAGTATGTACTTTTCATCTTTTTCCACGAAGGGAGCCGCAGCCACCTCTACGTTAAGAATCTCCCCATCATGACGACGGATTTGTCTGGCGAGGAAAGGAGCTACTTGTCCACTCCGTGCCTGTTTTTCTCTATTAGTAATTAATTCGTTATACTCTTCCCCCACTGTAAAGAAGTCACCTATCCTTTTGCCAATCAGTTCTTCTGGTGATCTCTTCCCCAAAATATCTGCTAAGTTATTATTTGCAAAAACATATTCACTGTTATATGTAATGCTAAGACCATCGGGGATCAGTGACACCAACTGCTTAAACCGAGCTTCACTTTCTCTTAATTCCTTTTGTGATATGCTATTTTTAGTAAAATCATTAAACATCAGGACTATACCCCAAAGGGAAATACTTGAGAATATCATCGTGTTAACATTAATCATTTTCCACTCTTGCATTGACAAACCCAACATATATAAAAAAACAATAGCCTTGAGAAAACTCAGTACTAGATTGCTCACTAAAAGATTTTTAAAACTAACTACTTGATAGGGTTCGATTTTTGATTTAACAATTTCTCTAGCAAGGGCTCCAATAACCAACGGCATAATGGTGCCCATCACAACCCCTACAGCTGTACCTGTTCCACCTATTAACAATCGATAACATGTGGGTAATGCTGCTGAAATCATACCATATTTCCATCCCAATAGATATCCAATAAAAAGTATCGGGGTACTACTCAAATCAAAAAACATTCCATTTATTATAAATGGGTCTAATAATAGTAAAAACGATAGGATCCCCGCCAGTGTCGATATAGCCCAACTGAACTTTTTTAGCCGATCCCCATTACCCCACCAAGAATAGCCCTGACTTAGGGTGCTAAAAATAAAAGAAATTGCCATAATTAAAGTCCCATGATGCAACATTGCCTTAAACATATGAGTTACTTCCTCTCCAGTCAGAATATTCTATTCTATTGTGTTATAACTAAATACTTATATACTATTCTCCCAATAATCCCATAACCCTCTAATTTAACAAATATTTCGACGCAATTTCTTACAATTGTGAATTAAAAATGAAAATACCTAGAAAGTTTGTAAACTAATCCATCACTTCTAGGTACCATCTCATTTGCTTTGATTATTACTAGTTAAAATAGTTTCATTCAGCTTGTTTATTTTGCTATTCGATACCCCTTTCCTCTGGTTGAATCTATGTATAATTATAAATAGATAAGAATAAAACCTAAAATTAGCGGAAGCAGTTTCATCACTATAATTCCTATCGTTTTTTAAACATAAAAAACTCCTTTACAAATGACATTCCATACTTTATATATGTTTATATATTTGTGGGTAAAATCTTTATAAATGGGTATGAAAATATATACCTAAGGAAAGTGTGTAATTTTATGCATTTTAAGCATATTATAGAGTTAATAATAATTCTGTATTTCTTTTATATGAGGAAGGAGTTGATGATATGAATACTCAAAAAAAGAATAACTCTACCTCCAAGCGACTAAATCTCTTTTCCAAGGACCCTCTGTGGTTATATCTATTGGGGATATCTGGCTTTACTTTTGTACTGGTGAATTCTTTTCGAGGCTACTTATTGGCCTTGTTAGTCCTATTGGCTTCCCTAGTAATTATTTATTTGCTTTATTTTGGTGAGAACTATCACCTCCATCAAAAAGTAGCAAAACAGCTAGAAAAATTTAATGATTCACAACAGTACTCGATCCTCCCTGCAATCGAACTATCGGATGCAAATCGGCAAGGCTATTCTGATTATATTGTGATTTCTCCAAAAGGGATTTTTAATATTAGAATCCTAGATTTTGAGGGAACCATATCTGGCATGGAAAATGACCAGCTTTGGAGTTATACACAAGTACTTAACCCCTATGATACGATTAATAAAACCATTGAAAACCCTGTAGATCCCCACAAGAGGACCCAAAGAATCATCGAGGATTTATTGGAGAAAAACTACATTAAGTATATTCCTATTCAATCTATCTTTGTCATCAATAATCATGACGCAATATTTGAAAGTGATACCAATATTCCTGTGGTAAAGGTAAAGGATTTATATTCTTTTATTGAGGAATATCAAGATCGATCAAATATGTTTTCCATATTACATGAGATTCAATCTATTATACTAATGGAAGTGCCTAACTATCATATCAGTCTTTCTTCTGAAGGATAAAAAAAGGGCTAGAACTAGGGATTGCATTCCCTTTTCTAGCCCTCTCATATTATAGCTTGCTTTCTACCGCCTGTACTTTTCTTTCCATACTGGTATCCTTGTCTCTACGGTCATCAATACGTATGGTTGTATAAACCCTTTCAGCACCTTTTCCATAGGGAACTTCATGAAGTTTTCTAACTACCTCCAGCAGTAGGTCTAGATCCCCCTCCAGTATCGTTGCCATAGGTGTAAGCTGGTAATTGATTCTTGTTTCTTCCTTTAATACCCGATGACAAGCTGCAACATACTCGCTGACACTTGTACTTCCTGTACCAATGGGCACTACTGATACCTCTACAATTGCCATGTTCTATTCCTCCTTTTGAAAACTCTTTCTATTTCTCATCAGCTACTTTATTTTCTATTCCACTCCACCACCATACCAAAGCAAAGCCTATAGCAAACAACATCAAGATTGTTATGTTTATCGTGGAGGGAATCAAGCCTCTACAGGAACCAATAATTAGTCCTACAAAGAAATATGAAATGGCTCCCTTATAGCTCTGATAAACCTTTTCCAATAGTTTTACCAATAATGCAATTCCCAAAATACCTCCTATACCGAAAATGGATAGTTGTAATAAACTAATCTCCTTTATGTAGAAGAGTATTGCATCATAGATTCCTAACACGATTAATACTGAACTTCCTGGTACCCCAGGGATAATCATCGCTGCACTGGATAATGCCCCCCCTATCAGAAGAAGCCACCAGCTTACTTTGTCCCCTGCATTGACTATATTGACGGGTTCTGCCACCATGAAGTATCCAAACAAAAGCCCAAGCCCCATAACAATCACATATTTTTTATTGAGCTTTGGACAATCATTTAATACAGCCCTTATAGAGGCCAATAAACAGCCTAAAAGGAGGGCAATGGTTGGGTTTCGATGGGCTTCAAAAAACATTGCAAAAAGAAATCCGCTGGCAAAAATTCCACCAATAGCACCACCTACAAAGGGTATGTAGGGTTTTAGATTTAGTTTTCCCAAATCCCGTATCAAGCTTTCATATATCCCAAATATAACAAGAAGCGTCCCCCCACTCATGCCGGGAAGAACCATTACAAAACCTAAAATAAATCCTTTATATAGTGAAGCCATCAAATACCTCCTCAAACTATGAATACAGTGTGATAGTATAATTCAACATATATAATAAATTACCTCCATTTCTTTATATTATTACAGTTATTTAACCAAAACCATTAAGATTTTCTTAAGAATTACTCATTTATTAATTATTCCTTCGTCTACTTTATCTACGATATATTTTATAGAATGTCTGATTTTTTTGTTTTTTTATCTCAATTAATGGTAATATTTAATTAAGTGTTCTATTTTCTTAACATAAGGCAATAAATAATGGTAGACTAAGGTAATTCGCCAGCAGATTTAAAGGAGGGTTTAATTTGTCACGTAAATCATGGAAGGAATTTTTAAAATTATTATACACTAGGTTTAAGGATGATGAAATTACAGCCCTAAGTGCACAGCTGACCTTTTATTTAATTCTTGCCTTTTTTCCATTTTTAATTGCTTTGATTACGATTATTACCTATACACCCCTTGTAACAGAGGAATCCTTATATACTTTATCTGACTTACTTCCTTTGGAGACCTATTATATGGTCATGGACGTTGTACTGGAGGTGGTCTATGAAAGAAGTCTTACTTTGCTATCCTTTGGTATGATTGGTGCCCTTTGGGCAGCATCCAATGGGGTGGCGGCTGTCCTACGGGGAATTAATAAATCCTACGATCAAAAGGAAACTAGACCCTTTTGGATATTAAGAGGTCTTGCCCTATTATTTACCTTCGGCCTGGTGGTGGTCATCTTATCTGCCCTAGTTCTTTTGGTTTTGGGGAAGACTTGGATTACTTATGGTTTTGAATCCCTAGGCTTTTCAGAGTATTTTATTCGTATATGGCAATGGATACGATATGGTATTTCCTTTGCCATCATGTGGCTCACTTTTACCGCCCTGTATCGCTATGCCCCAAATAAAAGGATACAATTTAAGGACGTCATTGCTGGCTCTACCTTTGCTATTATCGGATGGTTGGGTATTTCCTTTTTATTTGCCTACTATTTTAATCATTTCGGTAATTTTTCCTATATGTATGGCAGTATCGGAGGGGTTTTCCTTTTACTCATTTGGCTTTACATTAGCAGTATTATCGTGCTCTTAGGAGCGGAGATTAACGCTATCCTATACGATAATAAGGAAAAGTTCGATTAATTTATCTCTATTTGGGTAGCTATATAAAAAGGAGATGATTAATTTGACTGTTACTGAATCTACTAAAAAATTTATTGGGGCAGAAAAGGCCACAAACCTAATCGGTTTCCCTGTCTATAGCCGTGAAAAAGAAGCAGTGGGAAAAATCGAAGACATACTTATTGATTGCAATAATGGATATGTCACCTTTGCAATTCTATCCTTCGGAGGATTCCTTGGCTTTGGTGGAAAGCTATTCGCAATTCCGTGGAAGAGTCTTGAAGTTGACTTAGTGGACAAGCAAGTGGTTGTAGATATTAGTAAAGAAAAGCTTGAGACTTCCCCTGGCTTCAATGAGGATCCCTACTTAAATGTACATCAATCTGATTTCCGCGAAAGTATCTATAAGCATTATAGCGTTGACCCCTATTGGCATCATGACAGGTATATAAAATAACGATGAATGATCCCCAAATACAAGGGGATCATTTTTTTGTGCTGAGGATCTGCAGTGACGCAGAAGATGAGGGATTTTCAACAACACAGCCTGTTCAAAAGCTTTCAGATTCAAGAAACAAGAGTAATCAGCGACTGTAGCGTATATAGTAATACGCAAGGGTGCTGATTGACTCGCAGTGACGCAGAAGGTGAGGGATTCTCACCAGACTAAAGTCTGTTCAAAATTCTTTAGATTCAAGGAGCAAGAATCCTCGGCGGTCGTGGCGTATAAGTAATACGCGAGAGGGCTGAGGATTGGCAGCGACGCAGAAGATGAGGGATTTTCAACAGACTTTTTCTACCAACCTCTTTGGAGTTCTACATCATCCAAAGCAGTATCCCTTAAATCATACCAAAATACCTCTCCGTGGTTGATTCCCTTTCCTGCCAGATTGATGTTTGTGGGGAGATTTCCTCCATAGATTTTGCCATCATCCTGTCCCCATTGGGTTTCCCTTAAGGTATAGTCATAGATTGTGCCATCTGCTTTTATCCCGCTTATATCTAGGGCTATTAATAGTCTGTGGTTAAAGGTATTGTCATCGAAAAGGTCTAATTCTTCTCCTTTTTTTACTGCCTTTGCAAAGTAGGGTATGAATACGTCAAACTCCCATGTGTTGTAATGGCTTTTCTCGGGATAAATCTCATGGTGTTTTCGACTGCTTTGATTCAAAGTCATATTTCCTGCTGTTTTATAATAGGAACTCTCCTTCATCTTCATAAAGTCCCCCTCTTTTGTTTCTACGTAAATTTCTGCATCATATAGGTCATTCTTTTTATCTAGGGCGTAATACCGTGCTTTAATGCTGATTTCATCCCCATGGCCTTGGAGTCCAATGGTATCAATTTTAAGCTTTACCCTGTAGCCTAATTTAATCCCTTGATGTTGTTTGTTCCTGAATACAGGCATATCCTTTACATGGATTCCCTCTACTGCCAGAGGGGTGGGTCTTTTTCCTGGTGTTTGGAAATATTCCTCCCAGTTGAAATCTAGGATTGCTCCTATTCGTAGGTTTTCCACCTTCAAGCTTAGTAATTGATGAGTCAACAATAATGTCTCCCTGTTGCCATTGGGGGTGGTGGCGGTGAATTCAATTTTGTATAACCCCTCCTCCATATCCGTTGGGACATTGTGTTGCAGCATCCAATCTTTGTGATTACCCAAAAGTGTCCCACTCATTTGCACACTACTTTCTTGGGGGGTCTGGTAGTAGAGCTTCGCCACCACTTGATGGGGGTACTTGGTAGTCTTTCCCTTCAGTGTTGCTGTTGTATCTCCTATGAATACGGGTAAATCCTCCACCACTAGGTTAATAGGTGTGCGGACGGTAACTGGAAAATCCTTGTGTTGGATCTGCCCCCCTTCTCCAATGGCGGATACCTTCAGGGTGTAGCCTCCATCCGGTAAAGTTTCTGGAATTTGATAGCTGATGTTGTTCCAATGGATGTCATTTCCTGCTTTTGTTCCTGTTGTTGAACTGTATTGGATCGTTTTGATGGGGGTTTGTCTGACAGTTCCTTGATACAATGCTACCTCCAGCTTTACATCAAAGGGATATCTGGTCCATGCTTCGTAGACTTCTAGAGATTCAGATGCAGGAATGCTTCCAAGATGAAACGCTGTTTCCTTTGCCCTTGCTTTAGCATCAAACTGAATTGGTGGTGCTGGACTTAAGGTAAAATTTAATGTAAAGGTGTCGGACCAAGTATTTTCCACATCCCTGACGTAGTATTCCAACTCATAGCTGCCTTCGTTTAACCTATCGGGGACTTTGTAAATCCATTCCCCACCATTTCTCCTGTAACGCACCTTTCTTTCAATGATCCCTTTGTCTCCCCTACTATCTAGATGGTCATAGTCAAAGGACTTGTCTACCCAAGTTGTCAGGTAAATGTCTTCTCCGACATCATAATCCCAATCCAACTCTGCTAGGGCGATGGGTCTACGGTGGGAGTAGACTGTGATTTTAGGAATATTGGAGTAATAGGAGTAGCTGGAGAATAAAGGGTTGGAGCTGGGTTCATCTTTAATTCTCCGATAGATATCAAACTTCCCCGTCTTATTGAATATGGTGGGTACCGTGGATGTCCAAGTTGTTTCGGAGTAGGTACTGTTAGCAAAGCTCTCCATCCCTAGGGGGGTATCATAGTAGTGTTGGTCTTGAACATATTGGAAGCCTTCTTCAATAATCGTATCCCCTTCATCATCATAGCTCCCATGGGATAGGTTAAAGGTTTCTTCCCCTGCCACTACGTAGTATTGCCCCACATAGGGGTTGGAGGTGGCAATATGGTCTAGGGCTTCTATGACTAGCTGATCTATTGGCTTGTTGTTTAGAATAAAGTGTTCATGGGGGATCTGACTTTTTATAATGTCTTGTCCTATTAATATCACTTTTGCATCTGTTTTAGAGAGTACCATTTGTAGATCAGCTAATTCAGATATGTTTCCATCACTGATATAGATAATATATTTATCCGATAAAGTTCTAAAGGGGTCTGTATAGGGCTGTCTTACATGTTTGTAAATGGTACCACTGTAATGACCCGTATATTGGTTTACCCATTGCAAATTGGATTTCCATACCTGTACTGACTTTGTTAGGGTACCCGCATAATGGGCGGTATAGGAGGCACTGGAACTCCAGTTATTCCCTGATACTGAATAGGTATCGGTATGGGTCCAGTTGGTGGAGGTCCCTGTTCTAGGAATATACCCCGAATACCCATTTCCACTGACGTAGATGGAGGATGGGGCTGGGTTACTACTACTTTTGGAGGTATAGGGGGATACGGTTCCTGAAGAATAGGTGGTATTGGTGTGGCTTCCTGTGAAGGATTGGCTTTCTGTTTTTGTTTCATAATGTCCAAAGTCATGGGTGTAGCCATTATCCGATACGGAATACCGATTTAATGTCCCCGAATATCCCCCACTACTATAGCCTATGGTTGATGATGGATAAGAAGTGCCAGTAAAGCTACTGGTGCTGGCAGGTTGGGAATATACATAGGTGTGCATATCCCATGTGGCTACCTTTGGGCGGATGTTATTCCCCCTTAGGTAGTTGTCGATATCCATCCGACTACTGAGAACATAATCGTTCTTTGCCCTGTCTAGGTTTTTATCCAACATAAAGTAGGTATCTATTTCGGGTAGTACTATTGGTATGTCAATATAAAGTTCTGTTAGGGGTCTAAAGTTATCTACATAGAATTCCCTCTCTACTACTTTTTTTACGGTATCCTCTGCTGTTATATATTCATCTAGGGTTGGTTGTCCAAAGGCTTCTTCTGCTGTATTAACCACTTTATATGTCCCCAGCTTTGTAGGGGTATAGCCTAAGAAGTCCTCGGCATTTGTGAAGGTTTCTAATAGTTGTGAAGCATTCCCATCATTATTATGGTCATAGTATAGTTCTATGATGTTTTTAGTGATGATATCTTCCTCGGTACTGACTACATCATGGAGGATATTAAGGGCTTCGTTTCTTCCTAATACATTGTTCCATATGTTTAAGATAATGGAGGGTTCATAATCCTCTGCTATGGGGAAGGTAACGATATAGGGGTCTGATACCCTGCCTAAGGTATTGGTAACGACTAATTCTACTTCATATACCCCTGGTTCTTTAAACATAAATTCTTTGTATAGGCTACTGATATCTCTTAATCTAAAGGAGTCCATATCCCCTTCTACGCTTCTATATCTCCATTGATAATTGTTAATAGGGTAGCTACTTAAGACAAATTCAGCGTTGGCATCATTGGATGTATTGGTAGCCGATAGCCTTCTATTTTGCTTATAGTTGCCATCTAGCTTGTATTGGGCTCTTGGCTTCGTACTGTATACCGATACCCATTTCGTCATGGTTCCTTCTAGGTTCTGTTCCCCATGGAGGTAGCCCTCCTGCTCTACTCCCCCAAAATCCACTGTGCTGTTGGTGGCGATTTCGATATGGTAAAGCCTATCTATGTCACTGGCTCCAAAGACATAGCTGCCATTTAAAAAGGCATTGCTATTGACGGGCATTCCGTTTACCTTGATGGAATAGGAATCTATGTTTTTAGAGCTATTACTGACGGGTAGGGGGATAATATCATACCATCTATCGGGGATATTAATATTGATTTCGGGTAACTCTAGGACTGGTTCTTCAGGACTTTTTAGGTCAATTAGAATTTCCCTCCCGCAGGAGTCGGTTTGTCCATCTGTTTGGGTGACGGTCTGTACTATCCTAAAGACAAACTGTTCTTCGGTTTTCCCATCTACAATAGGTTTAATAAAGTTAAAAAGGGCTTGGTCGATGATATCATTATCCACCGATGAAGCTGTATAGCCAAAGGCATGGGATGTGCCTGTTGTGTAGGATTCAATGACATAATCATACTTTTTCAGCTTACCAATGCTGCCATCTAGATAATTGACGTGGTGAAGACCGTACATATCGCCATTGGGTAAGGATATATAGTTCCTCACATCAAAGTTGGCGGCAAAGCCCTTCCCCTGTTGCTGGAGGGTAACTGTTGTTTGGTCGTTGTCGGTACCACTGCTTTTATCATTAACAAAGATGGCGGTGGCTTTTCCAGTAAAGGTGATTTGGGAATCAGCATTTAGTTGACTTCGACCCACCGTGACTTCAAAGACATGATATCCCCCATTGGCCCCCTTTAGCTTAATGGTTTCTTCCCCGTGGCCAATGAGTTCAATTTTAAACTCCTTAATATCCTTTCTAGTGTAGTAGATGTATTCCTCAAGCTTCTTGATATAGCCTTCATCCTTTAAGATCCCCTCCACCTTTACCTCAAGGGTGACTTCACTCTGCCCCTCCACCATCACCAGCTCTTGGGGGGAGTTTTGGATGGTGACCTTTGCTTCAACGGGGGTCATTTTCTTTTCTGTTTTAGGCACTGAAAAGGTTTGATAATAGGTGATATTATCCGCCACGTGCCATCCCCTCAGCTCCCCTGCATTAAATAAGGTGGCAGGGCTAAGGACATTGAAGATTTGATAGGGTTGATGATTTTTAGTGGTGGCTTTAGTGGCATCGTAGTATAGCTTGTTGATGTCGTTTTGGAAGGTTGCATCTTCATCATAATTAGCACGTCGAGTCATATTACTTTCTTTTGCTAATCCTTTCTCCCAAGGGAATCCAATCCAAGCCTTTTCCGATAGGTCTATCCCCAAGTCCACATCATCCTTAAAGTGAACATTGGTGTAGGGGTTTCCCTCATAGTCCTGTCCATGGTAGCGGTACTCCCCCCTTTCAAGTACCCCCTTTATTTCCTTCTCATAGTAGCCCTTACCGGATGGGTTTTGGGTTCCCTTTTTAAAGTCTATCTCCCTTGGGTTGAAATTTTTAGGATGATTCCCATAGACAATGATTCCCTTATCTACAAAGATGGTGGTGTTTAATTTAAAGCCCTTTCTATTTTCAGCCTGTGTTCCCGGTGGCAGTAAATGTTCAATCTCTTTGAAGGGTATTTTTCTGTCTTCATAGAGATCCTTTGGCTTTAAGCCAATACTACTATAGCTGAAAAGCTCCAGGGGAATAAACGATAAAAGTAACGTCATGATGAGGATTAATCCTATAATATTGTTTTTGTATTTAAGCATCGATTCACCCCTTATGGTCGATATCCTTTAGTACTGATAAAAAACTGGAATCCTGAGTCATTTTCATATTTTTCAAATCTCACATGACGATTATTAAAGGTGAAGTTTCTAAAATATTTAGGGCTACTTTTTTCAGCGATAAATACCTTCTCCAGCTCCCCCATGGCCTTTTCATAATCCTTTTCGAAGCAAAATTTAAACAAATCTTCTAATACCCCGTAATGTAGCTCCTTAACGGCATCCACATCATAAACAACAACACTTCCTATATATCCTTCTAATAGTGCCGTTTTAGTCCCGAGTGCCATTTGCATTTTATTTGCAAAGATATGCTCTGAATTGTATTTAAAGGCTGCTTCGTTTTCATACAGACCCATCCCAACATTTCTACTCTCAGGCCCAAACATTCTAGATCCAAATCCTTTAGATTTTTCCAAAGCTTCAAGCATTGCCTTAGTCATATCAAAGGTTTCTTGATTCCCATGGGGGGTTAGTACATGGGTATTTTTATGGTAGTCGGGTAATATAATCACATTCTCCATATCAGGCTCGGCTGGTTTTCTCATATTGGGGTCTAGGAATCTTACGATAATGGCACTGGCTTCACCCCTGGTGGATTTGTTGGTGGGTTTGAAGGTTCTATCGGGATATCCCCCGATTAAGCCCATTCGGTAGGCGATTAATACTGAATCCTTATGGGTGTCGGAAACCTCTAAATAATCCCTTATGCCACTTCTGATTAAGGCTAATTCATGGGAGCTGGGGGCCTCCTCCTTCGTCATTAAGGCCCCGACAATGATCTTCGCCATTTCCTGTCTTGTGATGGGTCTTTTATAATCGGAAAATTCCTTTTCTCCAATTAATTTTTCATCCTTGGCGATTTGTATGTAGGGGGTAGCCCAGTATTTGTCCCCTGCTTCGGGCTTATATCCCATGGCTGTTACGGTGAGCTTAATAAATTCATCTACTTTAATGTTTTGGTTGGGTTTAAAGGTGCCATCGGAATAGCCCCCGATAACCTCTAGGTAAGTTAGTTTTCCTACTGAGTCTTTAGACCAATGATTTGTCATATCAGTAAATTTACTTAATGCAGCCTTAATATTACTGGAGGTAGTCCTGTTGAGCTGATTTAGTATATTCTCCATTCTATATCCTGTAGTTGTCTGGGCTGAGGCTATCATTGTTGAAAATGCTAATATGAGTACTACTATAAACCTAATTTTTTTCATAATTTTCTATTCCCCCTCTTGTTTATTTCTTCCTTAAAGGTATAAATTTTCTAACAACTTAGATAATGTTTAAATATTCTTCTTATTTTTACTTTTTCCTTTTATGTTAGTTAAAATAATGATTATTTTTAAAAAAATTGTAGTATTATGTCTATCACTTTTCAATGCGTATCTAATATTTAAAGGTAAAATTAAAAGGATGCCCTCATTTTCAAGGCATCCCTACTTAACGCTACACTATGTATTTTTCCAACTGCAAATCTATTTTTAAAATATGATTCTTAATCCATTCCACTAGGAAATCGATTAGCTCTATGGATATTTCCACTTGGTTTTCATCTATATTATTACAGTAAACTTCCTCAACTTTGTTAACGAAGTCTGCATGTTCATTTTTATGGTTTTTAAAGTATGCCCAAAATTCTGCTAGCTTCTCGTCATCAAATTTTCCCATTGCATCCTTCATTAAAGACTCTTCATGTTGAAAATGTTCCACTGTGTAATCCTTTAGCTCCCCCAAGATCTCCATAATTCGATCATAGTTGTCAAATTCTAATTGTGCGATTACCTCAGCATTAAGCTGGTTTATTAGCTCAACTAACCGTTTATGCTGCTGATCAACCATCTGTATATTTGTTTCGTACATCTTGTCCCATCCAAACATACCATATTCCTCCTTTTTAGTACTATAGCCCTATTGTAGCACATATTAACAATTTTTTGAATCTGTTTCAAAAAAAGAGCATAACTCTAATGAAGTTTAAAGGCTACTCCATTAATGAGTTATGCTACTCTTTCTATGCTATCAAATTAACTATAATTGTTGTTGAGCCTGTTTTAGCTGTTGCTGTGCCTGTTGAATAGAATTCAAAGCCTGTAGGTGTTGAGCTTGAGTCAATTGCTGTTGTGCATGCTGTACATTACTTAAGGTCTGTTGAATTGCATATTGTTGTCCCAACCCTGCATCATTTAAGGCCTGTTGTAGTTCTTGGGCTGCTGTCTGGAGCTGATTGGTCATGGTCCCTTGTACTTCAATAGTTTGCTTCCTCTGTTCCAATTGCTGTTGGATCTGCTGTAAAGTCGTTTGGGCATTTTGTAGTTGCTGAGTATGCTGTGGCATTTGCATTCCTCCCCAAAATATTTTTTGCCTCATACTTTAGGTTTACCTTTGGGGATAGAATATATTCTTTTTGATGGGAAGCTGTATGATAAAACATGCTCCATGGGGCAATATATTTTTTGCTTTAACAATTCCACCGTGACCTTCCACGATTGCCTTAACCATGGCTAATCCAATACCTGTACCACTTTGATCTCCCTTGTAGAAGCGTTCAAAAACAATCTTTTCTTCCCCCTCCTTAAATCCTGGACCATCATCTTCTATAATTAAGCGAAAGTCCTCCTCTTGGATTACTCCCTCCACATGGATTTTACTTTTAGCAAACCTTAGGGCATTTCCAAGTATATTTATTATGGCCCGCAGCATTTCATCTCCATCAACTACTATGGTGGGGTATTCTCCATAAATATTGATGCTGATATTTTTTTCAATGGCTAATGGTTTTATTTTTTCCACCGTTTGATGGATTAAGTCCCCAAAATCTACGGGTTTTCTATTAAAAAGGTCGTCTGGATTTTCTAGTCTTGTCAAATGAATTACTTCATCTACCGTCTTTTTTAGTCTTTTACTTTCCTCTATAATGATATCTAGGCTTTTTACTACTTCTTCCCCCTCTACAACCCCATCCTTTATGGCTTCTGCATAGCCTTGAATAGACATTAAGGGAGTCTTCAACTCGTGGGAGGAATTTTGGAGAAACCTCATTTGCTTCTCGTCATATGCCTTCAGGTTTTCTGCTAGCTCATTAAACCCCTCCGCCAGCTCCTGTAATTCGTCTCCAGTCTTCAATTTAACAGGTTTAGATTTGTTAATGTTAAAATTCCGAATATATTCTGTTAGTTTTTCTAAAGGTTTAGTTAATTTCTTTTCAAAGATAAAGGACATGATTATGGCAATTACTGCGGCTAATAAAAGGCTCAGTATTTGTGCTCGTCTCACTAGCCCATTAAGGGCCTTTATATCTTTTGTTTTAGCAATCAAAAGAAGATTCCCCTCTACGTTTCCTCTATTGTTTTTTATAGGAACCCTAGCAGTCACATAATCCCTGTCCCCATTAACTCCATTAATAATCTTTTGATATCTTTTTAACTCATTGGTTTCAATATTGGTATAAACTACTCTTTTTTCATTATTTAAAATAATCACCTTGGTTTCTAGATTTGTAGTCATTAGCCTCAGCTCTCTTCTAGTCACCAATCCTCCTTTTATATTCTCCGCTTTAAGGGATGATTGATTGTTCAATCTCTTTGCAATAATTTTCCCCTCTTCAATCATCTGCTGTCTTGTCTCATTTATCAAATATCTGTGGGATAATAGATTAAAGGATAGCCCTGTAATCATTATGATGGAAAACAGTAATATAAAATATGATAGTAAAAGATTACGTCCTATTCCTCCTCTATTTGCCATCTACCCGATACCCATATCCCCAGACGGTTACGATATCCACCTGCGATTCCTTTTCTTTTAGTTTTTTTCTGAGGCGTTTTACAAGATCATCTACAATCCTCGAATCCCCTATGTACTCATAACCCCATACATTTTCCTGTAGTTGTTCCCTTGTAAAGGGAAGATTTTGATGTTTGCATAGGAATTCAAGCAGCTCGTATTCCTTGTTTGATAATTTAATCTCTTCTTCATTACAGGTAATGTATCTTCTGGTGGGATATATTTTCATGTTCTTTATCTCAATTATCTTATCTTCTTCAATACTGGCCGTTTGCAGCCTTCTAAAGATATTTTTCACCCTAGCCACCAGCTCCCTGGGACTAAAGGGCTTTGATAAATAATCATCTCCCCCGATTTCTAGACCTAAAATCCTATCAAACTCTTCATCTCGGGCGGATACAAATATGATGGGTATATTACTATCCTTCCTTATTTCTTTACAAATCTCCAATCCATCCATCCCCGGTAGCATGATATCCAACACCACTAGGTCTGGCTTTAATCTTTTTATTTCTTGCAAAATCGTACTTCCATCTTGAAAGGTAGTGACGCTATAGCCCTCTTTCTCCAGATATTTCTTAATCAAATCTCGAATATTAAACTCGTCCTCCACCACAAATATCTTTTTCACTTTTTCCACCCCCTACATTAATTATATATAAATTATATAAAACTTCCTATAACAAAGTAAAGAGATCGGTTGCCCCATCCCTTTACTTGTTAAGTCTATTCATTTTTTAGTCTAATCCATTAGCGTGTAGCTTAAGAAAGAATTTCAATAATCTCGTCTAGTAGAAGTAGCTTTGCTGATATTTTGCTATTAACTAAACTTTTTAACGTTATTGCATTGTTTATGTGTTGTCTAGCTACTTCAATTTCATCATTTTTCACAGCTTGACGGAAGCTCTTCATAGATTCCTTCATTTCTTCTTTATATTGGGCAATTTCATTGTTAACTCCCTTTATGGTCTGACGTACTTCCTTCGCCTCCTGTAGTTCTTCCATCATCTGATTTTCCCTTGCTTCGATGTATAAGTCTAGGATTGTACCGTGTTTTTCTGCAGCTTCAGTTCTAAGTTCCAAAGCTTGAATTTTAAGTTGGTTTAGCTGTTGAAGCTCATTTCTAAATTCTTTTAATGTGTTAAATCGCTTGTTTTCTTTTACCTCTGGCAACTGACCTTCTCTTTCAATACTCTCCATATCTTCCCCTAAGAAAATCTCTTCTTCACCTTGAAAAGCAAATGTATTTCCTCCACCAACAACTAAAACACATACCATTAAAACCATCGCAACTATCTTTTTCATGTTTATCTCTCCTTTTTTTATATTGTTTTGATTACAACTTTATTATAGGTGGAGAGTTTGGGATAAATATGATTAAATTGTGGCAGAATTGTATGAATTTTAATAGAAAAATCCCTAAAGGATTTCTCCTGAAGGGACATTTAAACTGTTTCATTCAAACTGTTTAAAATTATTTTTTGGGATTAACCCTCATCTCTAGGTTTTCCCCATAATGGGTTACAGTGTATATCCTATCTTGCTCCTCTACCTTGATTTCTTCTCCTTTTACTTCTAGTGTATTTTCAGATGAAAGCATAATCTGGTTCAATCCTTTACTCTTGAACTTTATGATTAATTCATTTCCTTCCCATTGGTATTCAATGGGTCCATTTACCATTAGTATTGATATTGGAGGTTTAGAAACTGCACTAAATTTATTACTAGTCATATCTAATTTAACGGCCCCTCCTACTCCGATATATAGTCGATCTTCCTGTCTGTATTGTATTAAAGCATCTGCGGTAATCTTGTTTCCTTTTAACTTTTCCCCCAGTTCTATTCCAATACCACCAGTACCGATGTACTCCGCCGCCAGATGCTGAGGAACATTTTCAATATTTGGTGTTATTTGAACCTGCTTATCCCCTATAGTGATTTCATAGTCAGTATAAAAGGTATTGATGAAGGCCATTGCCATCTGCTCCTCCGTCATAAAGGCATAATTATACTTTTCTCTTACTTCATTTGAGAAGTCAATCATCTGCATTAGATGCTGAAGGCCACTTCCACCCCTAGTAATTTTGTACTCGATATGTTCAAAAAAGGTAAAGGGAGTATCCATATCAGCTAAATGATCGTAGACTTCCCCATAGTTTCTAATGAAGGGGGATGGGGTGAATAGCACCATTGGTAAAAATTCTTCTCCCTCCATCATTATGAAGGGGGTAGACCAAATGTAGTCCCTACCAAAGTTGGGGTCTGTAGGGGCATTTGGTGTTTTAAAACCAAAGTTATTCCAAATACCATACTCCATTAAATTCCTAAAGCTCTGGGTAGGATCATCAACATTTACCCGCCATGTATGCTGATTGGTGCCAGTATAGCCCCAGGGCAAGCCTAACCTCTTAAAGTTTTCTTGATGTAGCTCAATCTCCCTCTTCTCCAGTGCATCATCCTTGTGGCTATGGAAATATATATGGGGAAAAATAGGAACATGTTGTTGCTGTGCATATTTTAAGTTTTCTTCTAGCTCATTTTTGTACGGGAAATTATTCAGGGATAAATCGTAGGTCCTGGAGAAGCTTAATTGGCCAGTCATTAAATCCATCCGTCCATCTTCATCCCAGTCCAAGAGGAAGGGGACAACATTCTTTCCAGTATAGATTGTGTTTTTCCCGTAGATATTTTTCCTTTCGGCGGCAGCCTTTCCTTTATAGGATAAGGGCAATTCCCCATTTGTTTTAGTTGTTTCTGTCTCTGTATTCAGATTTATGTGGATATCACCGTTGGCATCCCCCACCAACAAATCCATTTTTCCATCACCGTTATAGTCTCCTATATGGGGAGAAGCAAATTTGTTGACTATCAGAGACTGTCCCTTAATGGACACTTCTCTACCCTCTGTAAACTTCAGCTTTTGTCCTTGTGCTTTTATTCCTTCATAAAAATACACCTTACCACTTTGATCCCCCACCACTAAATCCATGGTTCCATCACCAGTTAGATCTCCAACAAAGGGGGCTGCCTCTCCAGAGACTTTAATCTCCTTTCCCTTTGCCGTCTTGAGGGCTTGAGGAGATAAAATACCCTTCTCTGTATTGATTAAAAGATAAACCTTACCTGCCTTATTTCCAACAATCAGATCATTAAGTCCATTTCCGTCAAAGTCCACCACTGTGGGGGCTGCATTTTCCCCTAGATTGATATCTTTGCCTTTTGAATCCTTTAAAGTAGTTGGTTCCTTAAAACGGGGTGCTTCTTTTGTTCCAGCATTTTCCATAATTGCTATTGTACCATTATGATTTCCTACAATAATATCCATCTGGCTGTCTTTATTCCAGTCAATAAAATAGGGGTAGGGTCTAAAGTTCCTATCTACTTTAGAATAGTAGCTGACGAGCTCTGGATATTTTTCTAGGGTGATATCTTGGTCTTTAGTGTCCTTAATGTAAACTCCATTGGAATAATAGGAGTTTTCTTCCTCCCCCATGAATTTGGGCTTATTGTTGCTACCTACATTAATGTGATATGTAATGGTATTATACCATTCACCCCAGTCATAGGACCCCCTTACAAGGGAAATAGAGGGGATTTGATTGTGCTTTTTTAATATATCTATCCAAGTAATTAGTTCCTTATTTTTTATAGAATCCAATACTTCATAATGATTTTGCCATGCCATTGCTGGTCTTCCATAGGTTCCTAAAACCTTCTTAAAGGACATTCCATATTGATCCTTTGAAAAGTAACTCATCAGTTCATTCAACATCTGATAGTTAGCTGTTGCGTAGAAGAACTGAAAGTAGTTGTTTTCTTCTTTTCTTTCAACTAGGTCAAAGCCTGTGATGTATTGATTGTAGTTGGGTAGGAAGTCTGATAGGACAATCACCTTCCCTGATTCATATTGATTTATAGAAACAAGGGCTTGGTCTTTGTAGCCTATGACTACCTCTGCCCCCTTGACCTTTGCTGTTTGTACTTTCAGCTCTTTATTAATGTGCTTTCTATAGTCTTTTTCAAAGGCCTGAGCTATTTTTTGAACACCCTTTAAATCCCCTCCCACTTCTGGGTAGCTTAGATTCTGTTGATTAATATCAACTAATTTTACTTGATGTTCAAGTCCTGTAAAACTTGAAGGAAAAGCGGCTAAAATCTCTTGAGAAAGTATGAGACGTCCCCCTTGCTCAACATACTCATAGATAGAAGATTGATTCCCCTTCAGTCCCTTTATTTTAGCATCCATTGAAGATAGGTAAACGATGTCATAGGCTTTAAGGTTTGTGCCTGTTACTGATTCTAAGGGGATAGAATCCACCTGTAACCCCACCACTAGACTTTGTTTCAATTGCTGATATAGGGGCAAGTAGCCATCGTCCCCGTAGACCACCAACATTTTCATCCTGTAGTTGGGAGTTTCCTTTGGTTCTACCTGAATTTTCTGAACCGGATTTAATGCAAGTGTATTTATCTGACATCCTGTCATTAGTAGGATTATGACTACAAGTAGTAGGCTTAAGGTCCTATGTTTTCTCATATTATACCTCCATGTATGTAATATTTGACATGTTTCTTTTATTTTACCATTATTTGTAGGAGGTATAAAGGAAAAAACTTAATCGTCCCTCAGCTTCTCTGGAGCCACGCATATAAAAAGTCTTGAAGACATTTTATCTTCAAGACTTTTTACAATTTAAATTAGATTTTATCTAATAACTCTAGCAATCGGTAAATTACTACTGCAGCTTGTGCACGGGTAGTTTTGTCCTTCGGGTTAAATTTGTTTTCTCCAACTCCTGTTACCAGACCATGATCCGTTGCAATAGCGATTGCCTCCTGAGACCATGTAGCCATTTCATCTTTATCAGCAAAACTCACAGCACTAATGCGATCAGTTGCCTCAGGATTTACAACCTTTAGAGCCCTTACTAGCATAACTGCCATTTGTTCTCTGGTTATTTCGCCCTTAGGATCAAATTTCCCGTCAAAGCCTTCTACAATCCCTAAGCTAGCAGCAATTTCTATTGGTTGTGTATACCACATATCTGGAGCTACATCAGCAAAGGCTTGCTCCTTTTCACCTTTTGTTAGATTTAGAGCCTCAACAATTAATTTAGCAAATTGTGCTCTTGTCACATTACTACTTGGTGCATAATTTCTCTCGTCCACACCGTCTATGATATGTCTCGATGCCAACACCTCAACATTTGCTTTAGCCCAATGCTCACTTATATCATCAAAGACTCTATTGTACTCCATCACTGTGTATTTACTAAAGTGATTAGCATTGAATATTATCGTTCCTTCTTCTACAACTCTTCCTCCAGCATATTCAAAGTTTCTAGAATCAGGATTAAAAAAATATACCCCTAATTTTGCTGTATTGATATTTTTTGAATGACTATATTTTAATTTAATAGTAAGGGGTTGATTAAAAACTACTTTGTGGGTCTTATCGTTTTTTGTTGCAGTTAACTTCAAGTTGAAGACCTGGGAGGTAGCCTTATAATCATTGGACCCTCTGTTCCGTAGGACAAATTCAGCATCTTCTTTACTATCAATACTAGTTTGAAGGGATAGGACAGACCCTTCTTCAACAGAGATATCATCTGCATCAATTTCCACCTCTGCTATACCAGTGTCGATTACCAACGTTTTCCCCATTACTCTAGCTTTCGTAATGATCGCTGCATCAAATTCGACTATCGCTTCTGATGTACCTTCCTGTATCTTTACGTCAATATTTACCCTGTTACCTACCGCTGCTTCAATCATTTTTCCTACTTTCTCTTGATCTAGCTCTACTTTAAGCATTACCTTACCAGTATCATTCTTAGTGACAGTCGCCTTACCACTGTCTGTTTCTTTACCCTTAGGCACCTCTGGTTGAGGTGGTGTGATTACCGGCGGCGGTGTGATTACCGGTGGTGGTGGCTTCAATGTTCTTTCTATTACTGTAAACTCCTTTTCTAATGTCGCGTCAAATATATAAGCCTGTACAACGTACTCTCCTAATGCACCACTGCTAGGTACCCTATAGGTAGTACTAAAATTCCCTTGTCCATCTGTCACTAAATCCATTACATATTTTACAGTATCATTCTTCAATATTTTAATAATTACTGGTGCATAAGCCTGTTCCTCTGCATCCTTTGTAGCTACTCCCCTCACTTCCAAAACCTCATTGGGATGCAGCTGAGTCTTGTTAAGGGTTAAACTGGAACTTATGGCACCCGCTAATATATCAAATGACAGCTCTTGTTTTACTTCTGCAGCTATAAAAGTTGCTATATAATTTCCAGTAGCAACATCTCCAGGCAGAGTAAAGGTTTTTGTAAACCCTCCCTCAGCATCTGTTAATAGTTGATCTACGTAAATAGCCTTCTGGGTCTCACTATTTTCTACCTTAACAGTAACGGAAGTATACCCCAGTCCTTCATTATCTTTCTTTACCTGTCCATTAAAAAGGACTGAACTCCCTTGATAGTAGCTATCCCTCTGCAAGGATACCTCTAAACTATATGTAGGTAGAGCCGCAATAGCTGGCTGTATAGTCAATATACACATTAAAAACACTAATAATACGGAAATAGTTTTCTTCAACCTAATGCCTCCCTCCAAAAAAATATATCCCTATAGATAATTTTTTTAATTGAAAAGGGGGAATTGCCCCCTTTTCAATTAATTATCCTATTCCATTGTAAATATGGTAGTTGTTGGGCTTGCTAAAGATTCAGGATCTTCCCATCCAGTCCATACAAAGACATCTACAGTGTAATTTCCTGAGGTGTTAAGACCAAAGCCAGATCCTAGCTCTATAACATTTCCGGCCTGTAATCCACTCATTTTAGCAGTAGCTATATTAACCACTCTACCTAATGAATCCTTCACCTGAATAACAAGCATAACATCTTTAGCAGATGTACTAATGTTATTAATGGCTGCCTCAATTACTACATTACTTCCCTGTTTAATTACTTCTATCACTTCTATTTCTATCGGATAGTTATATACAGTGAAAGTCCTTTCTTCTACAACAACCTCTTCGCCTTTAGTAGCCGTAATTACTGCTTTATATGTTCCGTTTAATTTCATAAACTCAGCAGGAGCCCAAGTGTAACTGATACTTGTTCCTTCACCAGTTTTGCTTCCTACCTCTTCTGCATTAGGATTGAAGATTGTAATATCCCAAGAAGCAGATTGGTTGGCTGTTGCAGCGATGGTAGTATCTCTATCAAAAGCTACATCTGAAGTTCTTGAAATGCTAATCGTATCAATACCTAATCCAACAACAGGCGGTTCTACTACTGGTGCATCTTCACGTACAACTGTAAATGCTTGAGAACTTACATTACCTGCATGATCTACAGCAGTAACTGTAATATCATTCTCTCCGTAAGCTAGATTAACAGCTTTATTTAAAGCATAGTTTATACCAGTGATTTCTGTAACAGTTAGCCATTGAGCTGTCTCTTGATGAATAGTCGTGTTATTAACCTTCACATATAGTGCTGGGAAATTCTCAGTTATAGCACCAACTAAGTGAACACTATCAACATCATGGGTTACCGTTTCTGGTACCGTGTCTTCAGGGATTACGATAATAGGAGCTGTAGTATCTACAAAGATCTTTCTCTTTGCTTCAACCACATTTCCGTTCTTTAAAGTTACTGTAACTGTTGCAAAATGTAGTCCATCAGCTACATTAGTAAAGTTTTCTTCAATAGTATAAGTAGTAGGCTCTACTGTTGTTTCTTCTACTAGTGAAGCTATTACAGGCTCTTCTACTAAGATTTCCTCTATAACTGGTGGCTCTTCGATGATTTCCTTTGATACTGGTGGCTCTTCGATGATTTCCTCTATTACAGGCACTTCTACTAACGGTTCTTCTACCACTTGTGGTACTTCTGCTTGGTAGACAACTTTAGTTTCTCCCCCCAGCTTAACCTCAATCTTTTCAACACCAAGCTCGGAGCTGTCTACTACAGTTGCTTTTACATCAACTATATCCTTATCAAAGAACTCTAATGCTGTAGGGCTGCCCAACTGGATAGCTACATCTGTATCAGAAGCCCCTCTTGTAATTGTTACTATTTCCTCTTTTATGTTTCCTGCATAGTCCATAGCTTCAAGTACGATGTAATTCTCACCGTAGGCCAAATCCATCGCTTCAACTAAAGAATGGGTAATAGCATCGTCCTTTATATCACTATTTTCTAAGTAAGCATAATTAGCATCTTGAGAGAATACAACATTACCATTTAACTTCACAAATAGCGCTGGGAAGTTATCAGTTATCGTCGCTTTAAAGTCTATCGTAGCTACTTCAGCGTCAACACCATTGCTCATTGCATTTACTATAGAATCATCTAGCGTAATTGTAGGCATGGTTGTATCCACGAAGAATTTTCGCTCAAAGTCAATCACATTTCCCAATTGATCTTCAGCATTTACCCTTACTCGATGTACTCCATCTTCTAAGTCTACTAATTGACCATTAAAGGATACTACCCCTTCCTCTGTGGTATCTTGAAGTGCTATACCTGTCGCTACTTCATTTATCATAAAGCTAAAGGATTCGATATTACTAACATCTTGAATAGCCCCCACAACAGGTATATTATTCACGTTGTACGCTTCTAATACAGCTGGAGATTCAAGCGTTACGTATGGAATTGTAATATCTCCAATCATTATTGTGTCTGACTCTGCTATGTTGTAGGCATAGTCATGTACACGAACCCGAATACTATATGCTCCTGATGGTAAATCATTAATGTTAAAGTTACCATCAATGCTCTCCAGTAATACTTCCTCTGCGTCCACATCATACAAATCATACTTTAAGACCATATGATTATCACTAGCAGCAGCAGATAAATGATTAACATAATTATCATACTCTACAGATGTAATGGTAGGTACTTGATTGTCTACCTTTACTGGGAATATCACTTTTTGTGGAGTTGCACCTTCAAAATCAATTACAGTCTCAACTTCATAATAGTATTGACCGTCAGGGGCAACTTGATTGTTTATCCATCCATCCCAAATCCATGAGTCATTTGCTCTAAATCTTGTACCGTCACCACCATCATAGTAGTTCTTTCTTACATAAGTATCTCTTGCTACTTTTCGTACAACTTCACCGTTTTCATTTAAGATGTTAATGTTAACAGCTTTTGCATTTCTAAGGAATGTGAATAATCCTCTAGCATGATCTGCTAATCCATCATTATTAGGGGATATTACGTTTAAGTCTTCATTAAACTCCCCAGTTTTTGGATCGAAGCCTAAGAATTCAAAAGAATCTGCAGCTTCATCTAACCATGTTAAGGAGGTAAAATTACCATAATAAGGGCTTCCGTTTGGATTATAGATGGTATCATCAATAATAGGCGCTTTATCCCAATCACCATAGAAACCGACATATGGAATACTTAACTCAGGTACTGCGTCTGCAGCATCCTTTAATTGAACAAATCCTTCTACAAAGGTACCATTTGGGAAAATAGCAGCTAATGGTGCATTGTAGCTCCATTCTACTGCATGTGTTAAATCTAAAGTAACTTTGAAATCAACAGTTCCCCCTGCAGGTACTTCTATTTGAGAAATTGGTGTATTATCTGTTGCACTAAATGCAATTGGGAATTCTCCTAACCAAGGAGCAGCGTCACCGATCGTACCCGCTTTGAATACCCCTTGGGTTTCCAATCTATTAGCTCCATTTAACACAAGATCTGTTCCTACAGTACCAGTTAAATTATAAGTAATTGGCGTATCTCCAAAGTTTTCTACCTTTAAAGTAAATGTAGATACATTTCCAATCTCCTTTAGATTTACTTTACTTAAATTGTCATCTGCTGGGCTGACTACAACAGCAGGAGTTGTAGTAGCTCCATATAAATTCATTACCCCAGCACCATGTCTTCTAGGAGAAACATAGTTTCCTAATTTGTAGTGATTATTGTACAGGGCTCTATCTAGTAGCGGTTTAGCTGTATTCATAAGTATATTCTTTGCTAATTTACTTCTCTCTGCTAATGCTAATTGTGGAAAATCTTTATCAATTCTTTCAAGTACTACGGCTGAACCCCCAGCAACATGAGGTGCTGCCATTGAAGTACCACTCATCATCCCATATTTATTATTTTGGAATGTAGAATAAATTCTTCCACCTGGAGCAGTAATTTCAGGTTTGAAATCTAGACTAGGTGTAACCCCCCATGAAGTAAAGCTAGACATTTTACCCATTTCAGGATTATCAGCCAGTTGTTGATTGCCTGTAAAAACAACATAATTGTCTGTTGTTTCTGCTAGCTCTTTCAATGCAACACCGCCAATATTCCCCATAAATATAGCAGGAATTGTTCCTTCCTCTGGATATTGCATATTGATTAATTCTTCCCCTGCATGATTGAAGATAATAACCCCAATGGCACCATTGTTTTGGGCATTCATAATTTTTTCTACGAAAGGATATTCTCCTCTGCTAATTAATGCAATTTTACCAGTTAAGTCTAGACCATCAAAATCTTCTACAGCGCCTAATCCAGCATATGCGAAATTGACTTGTTTGCCTTTGAAATGACTTACAGGATCTATTGACCCAGCAGGCATATAAACGATTTCGCCATTTTTGTATCTCAATGCACTTGCTAGTATTTTATTATTTTCAATTGATGCAACTGATAATGTCTGGGGATTTATTGATGGAGACCCTACAACCCCAATATCAGGATTTTTTGCTAAAGGATTTGCGAAACCATCTCCTATATGATTAGAGTTACCCGCAGAAACAGCTACTATAATACCAGCTTCTGTTGCCTTTCTGATTGCAACCCTAGCTGGATCTTCATCCTCAGGTAATACAAATGCCCCTGTTGAGCCTAGACTCATGTTAATAACATCTGCCCCAAGCTTAATAGAGTCTTCGATTGCTCTTACATAGATATCACCATATGTAGAAGGCATCCCTGGATCGTTACCAAAAACCTTCATTGCTAAAATTTGTGCTTCTGGTGCAACCCCTTTAATACCCCCATTGGAAGTATCACCATTTGCACCGGCTGTACCAGCAACATGCATCCCATGGAAGGAGGCCCCTGGTCCTAGATCTAAAATCTCAGTATTGTTATCTGCATAGTTGTATCCATATGGAACTTTGTAATTGTGCCACTTTCCCTCTGAAACTGTATTATTGGCAATCAATGTTTCAACATCAGATTGTTGAAGCTCTGCTTTAGAAGGATCAGTCAGGATACTCATATCTCTATGGGATGGATCGACTCCTGTATCTAGGATAGCAATCACCATTCCCTCACCTTTAAATCCTAATTCCCAAGCCTTCATGCTTTCAACAATTTCATGACTCGTATGCATTTCTGGCTGTGGTCTCTCATATTCAGTAGCAATTGTTACCCTTTTTACTCCACTTAGATCTTCAATCGCCCTCGCTTCTTTTAGAGTAGTGGTACCACTGAATCCGTTAAGTACTTGAACAAATTCATGGTGATATACAAGATCAATACCGCGTTTGTCTATGCTTGCTTTTACAACTTCTTGTTCCTTCATTAACTTATCAGAAATTGTACCTACTTCTTGAATAGACATTTTTTGGAGGCTAATACCTCTTTCTATAGCGTAGTCAACTACTGGCTTTGACTCCAATTCGACAATAATTCTAATAAGGTCACTGTCCTTTAGTCCTTCTACTCTTGGATCTCTTGCAATGCTAGATCCTTCATAGAACTCTCCTAAGGTTTCTTGCTCAAAGGAAACAATACTATCAATAGGAGCAGCCACTGCTATTGCAAAGTTAGAAAATACAAGAGCAATGATTAAGATTAATGATAATAATTTTCTGTTACTCAACTCAAATCCCCCTTTTTAATTATTTGAATAATAAATAAAGCTAATCAACTTGGGCATCCCCCCTGTATAAAATAATAGTGATTCTCAAATATTAAATTAAATTGGTTTTTAGTTTAATTTAATACTTTTCAACATATAAATTATTTTAGCTATAAAATTTTATTCCAATCAATGCCAAAGTATTCCTGCTTGTACCTACTTATTTGTATTCTTTTAAAAGTTTTTAAAAAACAAAGCCACAGGGTTCTCCCCCATGGCTTTGTTTTCTTTTAATTATTATATTTGTATTATTCTACTTCATTAAATAACTCAACAGTATAGCCTGCTTCCTCTAACTGCTGAATGATTGTGTTTGGCTGTACTAAATGTCCAGCTCCTACTACAATAAAATAAGTTCCTTTTTCTTCTGACTCTAACATAGCTTTAATTTTCTCTGCCATGTTTTTATCTCTTTCACCGAATAGCATCTTTGAAAACTCATCTTGAGATGCTTCCTCCGCACTTCCAAAACTATCAGAGAATTCTTCTACATCACCATTGATCCACATCTCAATCCATTGCTTTAATAATTCTGCAGAAGCATTTTCTCCCGAATCCTCTGCTGCAAGTATACCATCCAATACACCATTTAAGTACTCTAATTGCGTTTCCATTGTTAGACCATCAAACAAATCAGCTTGAAGTTCAATTCCCTCAAGCTCAGCGATAGGCTTTTGGGTTAAGTAAGCATTTAATAGGAAATATACATCTATACCAAGGTTAGCCGATTGAGCTGCCTGTGCCATATCCCCTGAATTCTCCATAGAAAGAACTTGTAAATTATTTGCTAAACTCCAAGGCTTAAACTGTGCTAAGGCCTCTACTGGGATCTGATATTGCGCCAATACCTCCACTAACTTATCATAGGTCTCAGGGCTAACGGCATCCTTTATAGTCGTACCATCTTGATAGGTAGCTTTTTGCATGAAGTACTGTAATCCAGCCTGTTGGTTTAAGATATTTGCCTCTACCACTAAAACATCAGATTCATCAAAGGCTTGCTTTAGTTCTTCGTCTATTGGATATAGTTCACTACTACCAATATGAATTGATCCCAAAAGGTACACAGTATTTCCATTGTTTTCTACCTTCCATGCTAAGCCTTTTGAGCCAGCATCCAGTAGCCCATATGTATCTTTGATTAATCTAGTAGCCAATACAACTGCCTGCTCTGTCGTACAGATGTTATCTAATTCTAATCCCTTTGCTGTTCCCTGTAGAATTTTTCTCTCCTGTAGGTATTCTGCAGGTGAATTTCCTACCTCCAGCTCATACTGGGCTAACACGTTATATAGTCTAGTGATTACATCACCTCTAGTACTATCTCCCTTTGAGGAAACCGGAACAAAGCCTTCTTTCTTTTCTAGTCCTAGTACAGCTAATTTTTCCTCTGTTGCCTCTACCAATGCTTCTATACGCTCCTGAGAGATCCCTGACCTAAACCCATCATAGTACCATTCCATAGGATAAATACCATATTTTTCACCCTCATTTAAAGTCTCCACAGCCCATTGACTAATATCAGGTGTTGGTACCTCATTAGCCAGTACTGGAATAATGGTTGATAAAATCATCATCAATACTAATAATCCAGTCATCAAGCTGTTTCTTAAGCTTTTCTTTTTCGTCTGTATCATTTTACTCTACCCCTTTCGACTTTCATATTTGGTAAATTAGTCACGCTTATTTCATTATATACCTAGTTTGATGAAATAGTAAGGTCTAAATTTTATAGTCGCTCCCTTTGATAGTCCTATTTTGTACTTATAACACTTTACCTTTACTAATAAAAACTCCACAATCTGTGGAGTTTTTATTAGCTCTTATATCATTCAATTATTGTTTATCTTGTGACTACCATCCCATTAAACGCTTAATCATCACCACAGCTTGAGCACGGGTAGCATTGCTCTTAGGAGCGAAGATGCTTTCTGTTACACCTTTAATAATACCTGCTGCCGAAGCGCCACTTACACTATCCTTTGCCCATGGGCTTATTAAATTTGCATCATCAAATGCAATATCACCTACAGTAAGACCTTTACCATTTTTAACTCTATAGGCTTGTGCAATCATTACAGCCATTTGCTCACGGGTTATACCCCCATTGGGTGCAAAGGTTGTTGCACTTAATCCATTTACTATACCTGCCTCATTGGCTGCCTTAATAGATGACGCATACCAAGCAAATTCATCTACATCGGTAAATTGAGTTTTTCCATCAGTTAACTCAAGCTCTAAAGCTCTTACCAGCATTGACACAAACTCAGCTCTAGTAATTTCTTTATTTGGAGCAAACTCATCTTTAGAATAGCCTGTAGCAATTTGCTTATATAGTGCTAGCTCAATATCTTTTTTAGCCCAGTGACCATCAATATCCTTAAAGGTCTTAGTATATTCCATGATTGTAAAAGTACTAAACTTTGGAATTGTAATGGTTAAGCTTTCCGCCTCACCTGAACCCTCATAGTTTACTGTAGCAGGGTAGAATACATTTGATCCATCCTTATGGTTTACCCATACTCCTAATCTGTCAAGATTTACATCAATCAAGGAAACTCCCTCTAAGGATAAGGTGATATTTGCTACACCTGTCTCCACACCATCTAAACTGATGGTAACTGACTCTGAGCCTAAATACTTACCTTCTTCAATAGAATCGACCTGTGGTGTTTTTCTAGTCGTCATTTTTAAATCTTGACCTGACTTTACTAGTGCATTTAATATTTCACTAGAAAGCTCTATTGACCCATGGCTTGTAATAACCTGTAAGGGTTTCTCCATTGTTCCTCTAGAAGCCATGATTTCTCGAACTGCTTCTGGAGATACTTCTACAACAACATCGGTATTGGCATCTGTTCCAGAAGCATCTAATATAATCTTTTTACCACTTGGTACATCTACTAGAGAATCCTTCTGAATAGAAACAATTGTCTTTCCTTCTTCAACTGTCCCTTCAACCTTAAGCTTAACACCGTTAGTGGTTGGAATAGCAGGAATAACTACTTCAGGCTCCTCCACAACCTCTTCTTTCTCTACTGGTGGCACATATGGTGGAATATATGGTGGAACATATGGAGCATTTCTAGTGATGCTAACAGACTTACTTACTCTAGTATACTTCTCCACAACCTCTCCATCCACATAGGCCTCAAGAGTAATGTTGTTGCTTCCCAATACAAGGTTTACACTGTGGGAGAAAGTAAATAGACCTTCATTTTCTGTTACTTCAATTGTTTCATCCCCAAGCTTTACGATCGGTGTACCTATACCATAGGCGTCTATTGTTCCAGTAATATTAGTTGCTGATGAAGTTGTCGTTACAGGGTGACTTAAGTCCAGTTGGATTTGCCTTAACCAAGGTTCATAGATTACCTCTCCATTAACCACTTCTGCTGGATCATCTACCCTCCAGTCATTTAACGTTGCATTTATTGAAGCGTCATAATTAGCATCTTTTGTTGGATCATGATAGTAGCTAAGGGCCATACCATTGTCTTCAAATTCGTTTAATGTTATTGTGATCCTATCTGCTCTCCAAGCTCCCATACCTTCAAAATCATTTGCTTTAATTAAGTTTTTATGGACATAAAGGTTTGTTTGCTCATCGGCTGAAACGCCAACTCGGTTATTATTAAATAGGTTTCCTTCTACGTTAGAATCTGCACCTCTATTCAAGTAAACCCCAGTCCACCATTGAGTAAAACTATTGCTATGTACATTCAATGCCCTTTTGCCTATGGCTTTAATAATTCCTCGGCTATGATTCCAGCTGGCATTGGCATCTCCAGCATTTGGACCTACTAGGATATTATTCACTATAGTAGTTTGGTCTGCTTGAACATATATCCCTGCTTTTTCTGATAAATTAACATCTCCATTTAGGATTCTAAATCCATCAACTGCTACACCCATAGCGGTGATTCTGATAGAACCGTCAATAGTCGATTCAGTATCTCTGCCTTCAGCTGTTGCAAATATTCCAGCATTGGCTCCAACTAATGCAATACCCTCTTTATTGATTGTAATGTTTTCATTATATGTCCCAGGTAATACACTGATTTTTGAACCAGTTGTAGCTTGTGTTACAGCATCTTGGATTCTTAATCCTTCAATTACGTAGTACTCTGTACCCTCTAGGTTGCTTATAACTGCACCTGATATAGGGGTAATACCCTCTAGAGATTTTAGGTAGACTGTAGTTTCAGCTATAGTAGCCTTATAGGTAAAATCATTAGCAACCTGTAAATTGGTCACTTCTTTACCATTTTTAACTTGCGTGTATAGGGCGTTATCTTCGCTAAAGCTATTATTTCCCCTTAAAACAATGTTATCGCATCCTCCTGGCGGATAATATTGTCCACTTGCAAAAACTGCCATACCACCCCATGCATTGTTCGTAGTAGTTATATTTGATAATGTCACATCATTACAATCCGTCATTGCAATCCCTACACCATAAATTGTATCCTGAACTAATACATTATCAATAACTGCACTATTAATACCATGGAGGTCTAGACCTGTCTTATAGGAGTTTTTAACAGTTATGTTGGAGATGGATAAATTATCTACTCCTTCATCCCCTTCTACTCCTGTAGCCTTTATTCCATAATTTGCATTTTTACCTTGGTTTGGGCCTATCAATGTGAAGTTACTTAAAGTAACATTATTGGCCTCTACCTCTAACCCATATCCATTTGTATGAGTTGTGTTGATTACAACGCTATCTCGACTAATACCCTGTAGGCTGATCGGTTTATTAATCCTTAGTGTTTCATTATATACACCTTCACCAACTAAAATTACTTGTTCTTCGCTTGCAGCATTGATGGCTGCTTGAATTGTTGCATAAGGACTTTCTGATGTTCCTAAACCTTCATCGTTCCCATCACTTGATACATAAATCGTCAACATGTTAGATTGTGTCGTGCTAGTAGAAGTTGATTCCTCCACCTCCGTAATTTCTCCTTCAGTTGTTGCAGTAGGTTCTTCTTCTACTATTATAGTTTCCTCTAATGCAGTTGTTATTTCTGGTGTTTCCCCCCATGCAAACCCGGAAATGACATTGTAATTAATAATGCAACTAAAGCTAAAGCAATTGATTTTTGTCTTTTTTTACCTTTCATACTCTTCCTCCTTTTAAGTGTTTACTCCTTAAAAGGTGCTCCGGTTTCACTACTAGCTCCTTCCGATTCAAGTGACCACATAAAAATCGGTTTTCATTGCTTCACACCCAATACCCCAGTTTACTAAATTCATACTCACCTCCATCAGAAGCATTATTATCCTAGTATTTTAAGCTTATATATATTATTGACCTGTTTACAGTATTTTCTACCATTACTTATTATTCCCTTTATATTTCGTAACAAAAATTACCACTTATTTCGACGTTGTATAAATATACGCCAATAAACAAAAAAAAGAGAGGATATATCTCCTCTCTAAGGTTCATTTAATACTCTTTACTTTTTACATGGTAATCATTAAAGTCTTGATTATCGAACCAATCCTTACTGGACAATGCCGAAAAGGTGGTGTCCAAACTAATCCAACGATTCTCCTCTGAAATATAAACCTCATTCCATGCATGAAGTCCGCTGAATTCATCAGTTACTCCTAGTCCTTCTACTACTTTTACTTGTAGTCCAATTCCCCTTCCAAGAGCAGCTGTTAATGTTGCAAAATCATAACATACGCCTGTTTTGGTCTTCAGGGTATTAAGGGCACCATATTGATGATTATAATTGCTATTCAACTGATCATGATATTTATCATAATCATATTTAATATTTCCTGTAACCCAATTAAAGATGGCTTTAGCTTTATCCGTGTCGTTATTAAAGTGTTGAGTAATTGTCGTTGCCATCTCTATAATATCTTCATTGTCACTTTCTATATGTGTTATAGGTACAAGAAAAGGATTTACATCAGCTTCATTTTCAATATTTAAACGAGGTCCATAGCTATATTTCCTGTCCTCTTTATGGATCATCATTATTATTTCGTAACTACCTTTTCCCTCAGTAAGCCAAAATCTTTCATTGAATTTTCCTTCCTGCAATTCTACTTCTAGCCATTTATTAATATCCTTATATTTTATTAGTATTTTGATCTTTTCATGGGAGGTAGTACCCCACAGGTTGACCACTCCCTCTTCACTGTCAAAGCCCATACCTTTTATAGATACTCCTTTATGACTCATTGGCCAATTAGTGGATCCATAACCTACAGAAAGGTTAGCTATAAAAATTAGACTAATAAATAAGACCACAAAAAAACTTCGAGAAAAAGAAAACTCTCTTTTCATTTGTTATCCCCCTTTTTCGGTAACCCAGCCATCATAGTGGAATCTCCACCGTAGACCTGTTGGTTTTGCGTCCCCAATTTTCATTGAGTTTGCTATTATCGTAAGGTGCATAAATATTAATAGATCCTCTCATACTAATTCTATACTTAAACAATATTTCCTCTAAATTTTGTAAATTTATGTTGGAATACTTGTCCTTTTGTAATAGAAATTTGCTTTTATGAAGATTTTCGGCACATATCGATTATCCATTGCAAATATTTATAGCATGTATATACCCTTATAACCTATAAAACAAACTAAAGGGATTATTTATTCAGTCTGGAAATCTTTATAGATGACATAAAAATACCCTAATCGCATCCATTAGCCTACGACTAGGGGTTTGTATACCTAGGTTTTATTCACTTATTACGATTGTTTCTGCAACGAATTTACCATTTACCACTTTACCCATAACTACCACATAGTTGTTAATTATTCTCATTAACTCTAACTTATCTATATCTTCTTCAAATACTCTTTCCCTGTATATTCCCCTAAGCAATATATGGTATATTCCTGTTCTACTCTTTTCTCTTGATGTTCTAGGCATATGTCTCACTGTCATTTAATCAATAATGTAGGGACAAGCAACCTGTCTCTTTATGTCTGTTCGTCTCTTTAATTATTTTTTGTCTCACTATGGAGAGTATATCCATTCAATATTGCTCCATATACTGCATGTTTAGTGCTATAGATTGATGGTTAAAAGTCTATCCAAATCTTTTTATTTTGGGGCAGTCAACATGTCCCCCTGTCTACTTTCTATATGTCACTTATTTTTTTTATCAAATACTTTATGTAACTTATCAAAGGTTATTGTAAGCATTGCTGACATAATCACTCCAAAAAGAATCCCATAGATTATTCCATCAAGTAATCCATCGAATATTGCCTTATACACTCCAAACATTAAGCTAAATATCAAGAAATTTTTAACATATCTGTTCATAATAGCTCATCCGTCCTTTCAATAGTTATAGAATGTATTTTTTTAAAGTCTTAAGAAACTCTAGTTGGTCCCCCTTCATCTTCAAATATATTTTGACGATTGATCCCCCTGAGGATGATATGATATATTCCTGTTTTGCTTTTTTGTCTTGGTTTACTTGGCATAGTTTATCACACTCGTTTTAAAATTAATACAGAATAGTGGGACAGATAACCTGTCCCCAGGCCCCGCATTATAACCCGGAGTAATTTGCTGAAGATTATTTCTTTGCATATATCCAATCATTTCTTGATAAACATTTTGTAGTAAATTAGGATTACCATGATGCCTTGCATATATTGCATTTACTAAGTGGAATATATCTTTGGTTTTGTATCCACCTATATTTCCTATTTTTTTGTTAATTGGCACTAGTATTTCCATATCTAACAACTGCTGTCCATTTGCCTGTTCCACTGTAAAGGTTGCGGTAATCACAGGCCCGGTTTTTACAATTCCATTATCTTCAATAAATTTACCTATTTTCACCATTTCTTGGTGGACGTCCATTTCTGTCATTTTCTTTCTTAAAGATAAAACATTTTCAAGTTTAAGTTCTTTGCCAGTCTCTATATTAATCATAATTATCCCTCCATCTCTCATATGTTACTTTGTTATAAGAACTGCTTGTCTATCTAGTTATATTTTAGTAAAACATTCCAGTATTGACTAGGTCTAAATTTTTATAGACCCTCCATCAAACGTTTATATTTCAACATTTAATTTGAAATTTTTTCTGAAAATTTTATCAAACTAGAATACTCATGCTAAAAAGCGATGTAAAAGAACACTACATTATCACTTAATGAAAATTTTTGTATTTATTTAAATGCTTTATTTCCTCCATATTTTAAGCAATGACGTTTGATAATAAGAATGACACAGCATTTCTTAGAGCATGAATTAGAACTACTACCATAAAAGCAGAACTCTTTTTGTTTTCATATACACAGAATGAATATGCCAATAGTATCCCTATAATAAATGTATAAAAAATATAAAGCATACTATAAGAATGTGTACTTGCAAACAATGCTGCTGATACTAAGATAACGATATATTTTCTAGATTTTAGTGCAGGAATCCACTGTAGAATCTTTATTGGCATTAGTTGAAATAAAAAGGTTTCAAGTAACGGCGCAACTATGACAACCACTATGAATATTCCAGCTGGTGGCAGTGAATTAATTGCACTAGGTCCCCCCATTGGTCCTACTTTATCTAAAAATAATTTAATTAAAGGTATAAAAGGAATATATACTATGTACGTTATTATAGTCATAAGGAATATAAACATCGGTGCTGATAAACTGTTTAGATAATTGTTAATATTTTTCACGTGATTCATTATGTTCTTCCCCTTCTTAGATATAATATTAATACAAATCCACTAAATATATAGGCTTGCCCGTTAGTAGCTGCATTGACACTTCTTAAATTGATTTCTAAATCTGAAATAGTTTTTTTGTTGGAGTCGATCGAAGTATTAATACTTAGGAGAATTTCATTTTTGTACTTCTCCAACTCCAGTTGAGTACTTTTTATTAGTTTTTCAGCATCCTCTACTTCTTTTTGAGGAATTGTTTCTACCTCCCCCAAGGCTTCTGACGTATTATATGCGGCCTCCTGTTGTATCAGTGTATCTTCAAACTGCTGTATGTTGAACTTGTAGTCTTCTAATTTGGTAAAATAAACAGTAATACTACCATCAAACAAGTTTGTATTTGCTAGAATACAATCACTAGACAAGTTTTTTATAAAAGGTTTTAAGTTCCTTTACATATTTCAATTTAGTAATCGGTAGACTTCTTCAAGTTGCAGTCTATTGTCTTTTTCACGTGTTTTTTGATCCTCAACTTCGCTTAGTGATTTATAGTACTCTTCAGAATGTCCTATATAAATAGTAGGTTCAATCCCATTTTTAGGTATAATCGACTTATCAGGGCCTTCCATTATATTCTTGACAAAGGTTACTCCAGAACCATCCAAATATTTTTTAAGTCCAAATGAAAAATATTTACCACGTGTTCTAGTTCCAATTATTGTAACATTGTTATGGTATTTAGAAAGTCCTAATATCATAAGCTCTGAGACACTGGCTGTTTTACCATTAGTCAATAAGATGATATTTTCAACTGAAATAATTTTTCTATTTTGTGAATATACCTTCTCTTCATTTGTATCAGAAACCAAACTAAACATATGTTGTCCCTCATCTATGAATAAACTCATAATTTTCTTAAACTCATCAACGGATCCTCCGCTATTATCTCGAATGTCTAAAACTAAGTTTCTGGAATCCCCTATATCTGATATATGTTCTTCAAATTCTTTGAAGGTCTTACCCTTCTCAAAACTGGTAAATTTAATATAATAGCTATCATTGTTTAAATATCTGCCTTCAAAGACATCTGTGTCGTTAGATAGTTTGCTAAAAAGTGTTTTAAGTTCCTCTTTAGTATAATATTTATTATATATAACCATCTCATCACTTTCGTACTTGTTGATATCTTCCATAATTAATTTCATTATGTATTTTTCGTAATTTTTATTTTTGTCTTGTGAATACTGGTCACCCAACTTCGTTTCAATGGCTTTATTTATATTTTGTAGATTATAATAGTTCTCATGCAAAGTATTCATAACAATTTGTGGTTTATTATGGGCTAATTTATAGTAACGGCCTCCGATTAGTATCACAATCATAATTATAACCCCTAAAAAAAAGCTCATCACATTCTTCATAAAGTGCCTCCTTTTTTCTGTACCTATTAGCAGTGTATACTACTTTTTACTAAGCTAATATTTAGCATGGTTTGATAAAACCATGCTAAATATTGTTATTAATTTGCTAAATCTCTCCCAAAGTCAGCAATAGCATTACCTGCTTTTTCTAAGTCCTTAAAGGAGCTATTTCTCTAATCTTTAGAAAGTTCAAGAATTTCATTTAGAATTCTTATACTTTCCTGTTCTGTTACTCTATTATAATTATTTGTATCATAGTTGATATTGATTTTTATATCAGGTTCAAATCCTTTCATATGATAATCCTCTTTGTTTGGTCCATATAACTTTCCAGTTACAAATGCTATCATAGAACCATCATGATATTTCCTACTTGATACCTCAATACCTTTTCCTGTCGTTTTTTCTCCATAAATTTTTACATTACTTAAATTTGATTTTAAGGAAATTGCCATAATTTCAGCTGCACTTGCAGTCTTATTACTTGTTATTACCTGTATTTCCTCAAAGACTATATTGTGCTCATCTGTATCAATGACCGGATGCATCTCTCCACGTTTTTCAATATAGTATAAAGTTTGACCTTTTTCAGTAAAAAGATTTATTACTTTATTGGCAGTTTCAACACTCCCACCTATATTATTACTCAAATCGATAATTAAGTTTTGACTAATTTTTGTATTTTTAAGGACATTTTCTATATCCTTAAATGTATTTTCAACAAACTTATCAAATTTAATATATACAATTTTATCACCAATGCCTTTACTTTGAACATTACTTGAGAATAATTTATGATATTCCTCATTTTTCTCAACTAATTCTTTACTTATTACACGATTGTATTTTTTTATCATCTCATCTTCATTTTCATTTACTTGATTAAAAACAGCTGAAATCCAAAAATCATCTTTACTATCTAGTAAATCTATTTGATTTTGATCTAATGCATAATAATTTTCAATAAAATACTGTAAAAAATAATCATATTTCTCATATTTAATTTTATCTTTTTCATGAATCTCTAACATAACAAGTATTATTAGACTAAATACTATAACCATTATCCACGGTAATATCATGTTTAAACTATCCTTATTAAGTTTATTTTTTCTAGCTTCACTCATATTTAGCTCTGCGTTTGAACGCTTAACCTCCTCATAATTAAATAATCTATTGTTATGGGATATCCCATAACAATAGATTATTTCAATTTCTAAGTCTTTTTATAAATTGAACAACCTTTGCAGTAATTTAATCCATGCAGGATCATCTTCTACAATGAGTATTTTTATTGTTTTCATATTTTTAGACCCACCAATACATTCCTATTACTTTATTCTGTATAAGATCAAAAAAATATCTTTAAGTGCTAAAGTCATTAAACTTCAACCTATTTTCAATCATTTAAATCAAGAGGAGCGTTAATCTCTCAAATCTATTTTTTCTAATAAATGATATAGTATTTTCTTAGAACCTGTAATCACTTGTGCTTCAGCCATCATACCTACTTTGATTTCCGCCATTTCCCCTTTATAGCTAAAAAGAGGTCTATTTTCAACAGAGGCTTCGACTAGGTAAAAACTCATACCGCTCTGGTCATCAACTCTAGCATCCGTACTGATTCGTGTGATTTTCCCTGTAAGGGCTCCGTATTCTCTGTAGGGAAGGGCTAAGAAATGGTATTTCACTTCATCGCCTACTTTAATCCCTGCTATGTCCTTATTGGATACATAGAGCTGGATCTTATATTGGGATTCTGACTGTGGAAGAATTGTTAATACCTGCATTCCAGTCTGCAGGAAATCCCCTTCTGCCATCTCCACTTTTCCATTGATTGTCCCTGACTGGGGAGCCTTAACTACTGCATCAGCTATGTTGATCTCAATACTTTCTAAATCTCGTTCTAAGTTTTTAATCCTGGATTCATAGGCTTTTATGTTTTCTTCTATTTGAACTAGATTGTCCATTTTATGCTTTTGGGGAATCAGCCCTTGTCCACTTGAAGCTCCACTGGCACTTCTTAAATTGATTTCTAATTCTGAAATAGTTTTTTCATTGGAGTCAATTGAAGTATTGATACTTAACAGATATTCATTTTTATACTTCTCCAACTCCAGTTGAGTACTTTTTACAAGTTTTCCAGCATCCTCTACTTCTTTTTGGGGGATTGCACCAAGCTCTCCCAAGGCTTTTGACGTATTGTAGGCTGCTTCCTGTTGTAGCAGTGTATCTTCAAAGCGCTGGATATTAAATTTATAGTCTTCAAATTTGGTAAAATAAACAGTATTGCTACTATCAACTAAGTTTGAATTTGCTAGAATTGAATCCCTAAGCAGTTTTAAATTTTCCAACGTATTGCTCACTTCCTCATACTGTTTGGCTGCTAATTCACTTCTTCTTAGTTCGATTTCTAGATCTGTTTGATACTTAAGAAACTTATTATAGTAATCATTTTCTTCTTCTACGTTTGGATCGAAATAGTTTTTACCATCCATTACACTTTTTCTAAGCTTATTTAAGTTGTCATACTCCTGTTGAGAAGTCGATAATTCTTTTTTCAATACATCTCTTTCCAGCAAAAACTTTTCAACATCGATTGTATAAAGGATATCTCCCGCATTTACTTTTTCTCCATCTTCATAATGCACTTCTTTAACATTACCCGTCACTTGATTGGTAATGGTGCTCACCGTCTCCTGCGGCCTAACTACACCATTGGTCTTGACATAAATATCTATTTCCCCATAATATGACCAACCTAAGGTAATTACTAATATCCCTATGATTAGATAGATAAATATTGCCATAAAGGGGTGGGGCTTTCCTAGCATGACTTCTTTACTATCAGTTATTTCGCTGATATCTTGAATGATTCCCTTCATATGGCACCTCCTGCTTCACATGCCAGCCCGTCATCATTGTTGGGAAGCTGTTCTTTCCATAGTTCATAATACTTACCCTGCTTGTCCATCAAATCCTCATGATTACCAGCTTCTATAATTTCACCTTTTTCCATAACGTAGATTGTGTCACATCTTTTTATGGTACTTAATCTATGGGCTATGATAATGGTAGTAACTCCATCACTTAATTTATCTATCGTTCTTTCTATGGCTTTTTCTGTAATGGAATCTAGATTACTGGTGGCCTCATCCATAATAAATATATCAGGATTTTTTAAAATAGCCCTAGCAATGGCTAGTCTTTGTTTTTGTCCTCCAGATATATTGGAACCATTCTCCTCCAGCATTGTTTCATATCTTAAGGGTAGTTCATTGATAAAATCATGAGCTTTTGATAACTTTGCAGCTTCAATGATTTCTTCTAGACCTGCATCTTGATCTCCCATCAAAAGATTCTCCTTTATAGTTCCACTAAATAGGAAAATATCTTGAGATATATAGGCAATTCGTTCCCTTAATTTTTCTAAGCTGATATCCTTTACATTGATATCATTTATTAATATTTCTCCCTTTTCCCATGAGTAGAAGTTTAATAATAACTTTACTAGAGTTGTTTTTCCTGATCCACTTTCCCCCACGAGGGCTATTTTTTCACCAGGCTTTATTTTCATATTTATACTCTTTAGTACTAATTGTCTCGTTCCATATCTAAAGTCAACATTTTTTAACTCAATTGTTCCCTTTAGAGAATTTGGTTTAATCTTTTTATCTTCATCTGGGCTTTTTTCCAACTCTAAGTCAAGTATTTCCCCTAAACGATCCGATGCTACGATGGCCGTCTGCATCATAGGTTGTAGGTTAATGAGGTTTTTTATTGGATCTAGGAAATATGCCAATAACGCATTAAAGGTAATTAATTGCCCTACAGATAAATTCCCTTGAATTACATTGTAGGCTCCTACCCATAGAATTACTATTCCTCCTATAGAGGCTACAAATCCTGATAAGGAAGATTGAAAATTCCCTATCGTTCCGCCCTTAAATACACTTTTTAATAGCTTTACAAACTTGATTTCCGTCTCTATATTGGCCTTTCTTTCAGCATTGAAGGCCTTTAGGGTTTCGATTCCATTTAAAGATTCTACTAAATAGGAGGTAAGTTGGGCATTGTCCTCCATCTGCTTTCTATTAATGTCTTTAATTGGCTTATTAAATGCAAATACGATTACTCCATACAAAATAGCTATAATAAGTGTTATAACAAAGAGCATACTATTTTGAGTATATAGGATAATACCACCTACAATGGCCATTAGGGTATCGATCATAATGGTGAGGGTTGCACCTGAAATGGCATCCCTTACCTTAGAGGCATCCATAAAACGGGATACGATTTCCCCTACTTTTCTTGTCCCGAAAAAGTTCATTGGTAATTCTAAAACGTGTTGGTAGTACCCCAAAATCAAAGGGATGTCCAAGCGTTGGCTCAGATAAAGCATTAGTTGGGATCTAAAAGCATTTAATAAAATCTTAAAAATATTAAGTACAATAATTCCAATCGAAACAATATGTAATGACTTACTTAAATTGTATTGTAGTATGTCATCTAGTAGGAATTTGAAATAAAAGGACCCCAATATTCCAAAAAGGGTATAAATTAAAGAAGCTAAGAAAATGTGTAATATTAGAGACTTTTGAGGCTTTAATAGTCCAAAGAATCGCTTAAAAATCCCTTTAGTCTCATCTCCCTTTTTAAAACTAGCAGCCGGTACCATCAAGATTAATACACCTGTCCATAACTTGAAGAATTCTTCAGGGGTATATTTTACTAGACCTTTTGCTGGATCTGCAATTATGACTTCTTGCTTTGTTATTTCATGAATAACAACATAGTGTAAAAGAGAGCCATCTACTACAACATGGGCTATGGCTGGTAAAGGAAAATCACTAAAGAAAGCCTCTTGGTTTCCCTTAACCCCCTTAGCAGTAAAGCCCAGTTGTTCTGCTGCTTTGATTACCCCCAAGGCATTGGTCCCCTGTTTGTCGGTCCCTGCTACTTCTCGTATTTTTGTTATGGGAATCTTAAGTCCATATTGCTTTGATATTGTAGCAAGGCAAGCAGCACCACAATCAGTGATATCATGTTGTTTGATACAATGGTATTTTTTAAATGGATTTTTTAGCATGTTTACCTCCATTGTTGATGTGATTATTGATTGTTGTAAATTAATGAATATTTTAATGAATATTAAAGTCGTCCTATAACACTTTTAGATATTCCCGTTATTCTTGATAATTGTCGTATGGTAATTCCGTTTATTGATTTTAATTTCTTTATGACTTCATTTCTTTGTACTTTTTCTAGTTGTTGTAATTGACTAATACAAATAACGCCTAGCTCCCTTAGATAACTAATGACGACTTCATCTTCCACTTGTATTTTTTCTTGTAGCTCCAAACATATATCTTGATTCTTTTGTTCTGTGTATTCCTTAAACATATGTATGGCATCGTCCTTATCCTTAGAGAATAAGCTTAACACCAGATCTATATCGACTACTTGACTATCTCCTATAAACTCTTTGTAGCTACTCCAGTCGTATTCTTCGATATTTTTTATTAATCCAGCTTTACTTGGGTTTTGGTGAATATATCTCAGAACTGTTAATAAATACTGGTCATCTTTCACTACCTCGCTTTTGAACCTTTCTTGAAATAAGTGGCCTACTCGATCATATTTATTGTTATACCAGTAGGCGTAGCTTCCACAAATTCTTTTTATAGAATTAGATATGGATTCATCTATCTCTTTTATTAATAGATGGACATGGTTTGTCATGAGGCAGTAACCATACATCTGATATCCACATAATACTTTATATTTTCTTAGAGTCTTAAGAAACTCTAGTTGGTCCTCTTCATCTTCAAAAATGTTTTGTCGATTAATCCCCCTGAGAATAATATGATATATTCCTGTTTTGCTTTTTTCCCTTGGTTTTCTTGGCATTTTATCACACTCGTGTTTAAATTACTATTAAGATTAATATTTTATCCTTCATCTGACCATAAGATAAAAGGTCACTCCATCTACACGTATTAACTATAGATTGAAGGTTAAAAGTCTATCCAAACCTTTTATTTTGGGACAGTCAACCTGTCCCCCTGTCTACTTGATAATTGACGGGTGGTGACCCCCTCTAAATTCTTTAGCTTTTTTAATATTTCATTTCTTTTATTTTTCTCTAACTGCTGGAACTGACTGATACACGAAATCTCCAACTCCGACAAATAGCTGATGATATCTTGATCTGCCACTTGTATTTTCTCTTGTAAATCTAGGCATTTATCATGGTTACTCTGATTTGTATATTCTTTAAACATATTCAATGCTTTAGCTTCTTCATGAGAAAACAAACCCAAAATTGGCTTCACATCTATTAGCTGTCTTTCCCTCATGTATTCCCGATAACTGCTCCAATAGAAATTAGATAAATCATTAGTTAACCCTGCCTTTACAGGATTTTGATGAATATATCTTAGATTAATTAATAAGTATTGCTGGTCTTCAACTACTTCGCTTTTGAATCTTTCTTGAAACAGGTGTCCCACTCTTTCATACTTATTGTTGTACCAATAGACATATCTTCCGCATACTCTTTTGATTATGTTGGAAATTGATTCTTCTGTTTCCTTTAGAAGTAGATGTATATGATTAGACATTAGGCAGTAACCATATACATCGTAGCCACTTTTTTCTTTGAAATGTTTTATTGTATCTAGCAGCTCTAGCTTGTCTTCATCATCCTCAAAGATATTCTGTCTATTAATACCTCTGAGGATGATGTGGTATATTCCCGTTTTACTTTTTTCTCTTGGTTTTCTTGGCATTTTATCACGCTCGTTTTTAGAAATAACATAGTGGAGATGGGACAATTGACCTGTCCCCTAGTTTCTCTAGTTTCTAGTTTCTTTTAAAAAAAAAATTTTATGATGCCGATAATTAATAGTCCTATCGCACCAGCATAAATTAATATATCCGAAAATTTTCTAGCATCCATGCGCATCACCCTTTACTCATTTTTAGTTGCTAAGTTCACATAAATATATTTTTATGCTAAATTATAGATAGACTCAGTCTACCTATAATTTAGCAGGATGAATTATACCTTTGCACCAAACATTTTCGCCAACCCTAGCGTTGTCGTAGCTACTCCCACATTAAAAACACCAAATGCTACTATTGCAACAGGTATCGACACTGGTGCTGTCAATGTGGTCGTTGCTAAAACTACTGCACCGATTCCTACACCCATTACTGAAGCGCCTGAAAACCAATCAGCGGAGCCCCCTGTGATCAAGTACAACTCATCATTATTTAACTCTATTAGACTGTTATTCATTTTCTTTCCCCCTTTTAACTTTATGCATAATATGCCCCACCAGTAGCAACTATACCTGCTACCGTTTTAACAGCTGCAGCTTTCCAAACTGTAGCGGCTACAGCCCCAGCTGGTGGATTTAAAACTGTTAAAGCCACAATACCCACAAATGTCAGGCCAGTTGCGATAGCCAACATGGTTCCACCGCCATTTGTTTCCATAAGTGTTTGTAAATCTAATTCTATAAAAGGATTATTAGTTGTTATCTCCATTAACTTCACCCCCTTTCATTGATCAGTTAATTAATACTTACTTAATAACTTAAATTATAAGATAGATGGATTCACACCTATATATATATCTACTATCATACCATCCATTTCTTCTATTGTTTGTGGTTCATTCACATTAACGTTATATCCCATAGTTATCTGATGTAGTCTATTTTCATTAATATATTTCATCACTTCATTATAAGTACTTTGCAAGAGATTTGGATTTCCCTGGTGTCTAGCATAAACTGCATTAACTAAATGAAATTCTTTCTTTAGCACATATTCTCCTGTTAGCTGTACTTCTCGGTCCATTGGGACAAGGATTTCCATATCTAGCAACTGTTGTCCATTTACTTCTTCCACAGCAAACGTTGCAGTAACAACTGGTCCATTTTTCTTAATTCCATTCTCTTCAAAGAACTTACCTATCTTCATCATTTCTTGCTGTATATCTCCTTGAGTCATTTTCTTTCTTAAGGATAATACATTCTCCATTTTAAGTTCTTTTCCAGTTTCTATATTTGCCATAAGTTAACCTCCTACCGTTTTTATCTATAGGGATAGGGTCTAGTTATGCCGATCTTTGGTTTTCTATAACCCCTTTGTCCTCTTGTTTATATTTTAGTAGTATTTCCCTAATATGCATAGGTCTATTTTTTATAGGACATAGGTATAACGTTGAAATTTGCACATTTTAAATTTTTAAATTTTCAAAATACATTAAATCAAAAAATAAAAAGCCCTGTACAAACAGAGCTAAGATTGTGTACCAATATAATATAACCTATTTTGAGTTCTCCCGCAGGGTATGGGACAATTGACCTGTCCCCTCGTCCTATGTGTCCCCTCGTCCTATGCAAAGTATTCATAACAATTTGTGGTTTATTATGGGCTAATTTATAGTAACGACCTCCGATTAGTATCACAATCATAATTATAACCCCTAAAAAAAAGCTCATCACATTCTTCATAATTGCCTCCTTTTTACTGTACCTATTAGCCAAAAAATACCCTAATCGCATCTATTAGCCTACGACTAGGGGTTTGTAAACCTAGGTTTTATTCACTTATTACGATTGTTTCTGCGAAGTACTTTCCATCTAGATGCTTACATATTATTGTTACTTTATTAGTGTTTTTTATAGCATCAAAGTTTGTTGCATTCTCATCAATGATATTTATATACGTAGTGGACGCAAGTGTGTCTATTCTTACTAATTGATTATCTTCCAACCTTATGATAAATGCCTCCTGCTCTCCATCTACATACTCAACCTTACCTTTAAATCTTTCATTGGCTTTTACCTCTACTTCTACAACCTCAGCTTGAATCCTAATGACTTCATCTGATTGGAGGATTAATTTTACAGGATAGCCTGTCCTAATATCTACTAAATTTTTTTGCTCCTGATTTAGCTCTATAACTACTTCAGATGCTAAATTATAGGTTTTTTCAATTCCATCCATATCTTTAATATTAATTTCAGCTTTTTCTTTTATTAGTATTGATGTTATAGTACCTTCAATTTCCTCTTTAAGTGGCTCTATTTTGGTATCATAATCAATATTAGTAATCAAGTTACCTTCTAGAGTAGTATCTATCCATCCACCAACCTTCAAATCTATGATACTAATTTCATGATCTTCTTTTGATATATTAACTTCATCATCTAATAAATATTCTTTTATAAGATTATTTTTATCTCTTATCATCAGACTCTGATTATCACCAAACTTAATGTCCTCTATATACCCCGATATTCGAGTATCCTTTTGGTTTCCTTGTCTGTAATCATAGGCAACAGAAAGTACCTTTGCCATAGTGGCTCTGTTCAATGAATCCTGTGGATTAAAGTTTCCTAATACATCCCCATATTGATTAATTACTCCAATATCAATCATCATACTGACATATGGTTTTTCTTGATCTGGAATCATTATATTGTCATTAAAGCTTAATACAATTAGTTCTTTACTTTTTGCAGTTTCTTCGAGGTCTAGTGCCCTAGTTAAGTATCTACAGATTTCTAATTTATTTGCATATCTAGACTTCCCATTCACATAGGAGGACCTCAATTCTTTTTCAGTAATAATCCCTCTAAATAAACCATAGGCCATTTGTTCATTAGCCCAGAATTCAACGCCTACCTCAGAAAGCAACTGTCCATATGTATCTACTGCTGTACTCAATTCTTCTTCTGATGGCTCCATCAACCTTGTCACCATCACGATTGCTTGTGATACTGAGACACTTAAGTTTGGGCTATACATTCCATTAGCCCCTGTTATAATTCCTTCACTATTCATCTTATTTATATACTCTATTGCCCAATGATTGGACGGAACATCGCTAAAGATACTTTCCGCGTATCCTACACTACTACTTAAGATCATAATAATCACTATAAATGTAACAGTACTCCGTATACTCTTTCTTCTTAAGTTATTCAATTTTACTCCTCCTTTTATTCCATATATTACATGTGTAAGTAATATAATTCGATAAAAGCACTGTATTTCCTGCATTTTTTTCAATAATATGTTAAAGAATACGCATTGATAAAATAGTCCTATATTGCTTTAACGTCAGTTAGTGTCAGCTCAGTATACCCCTCCAGAATGAATGGATTAATGCTCAATCCACTGATATTACGTTCTGATATGATATTAGCCCATTTTTCTTGACGATACTGTTGGATAACCGTTTTGATTTTATTTTCCATATGGCGTCTCCTTGATTTGATAGTTTTTAAAGCACTTGAAAAACTACAAGAAAGTTTTTCAAGTTTTTAAAGTTTTTAGACTATACCAAGAATATCATATCAAGATGCACTCTGATAGGTACGCACTATTAACCGTTTACGGCGCACATCGAGTAGGAGGTGAATAATTATTTTATCCACCGACCTCTCACACCACCAAGCATACCGTTCGGTACTTGGCGGTTCATTAGGAACTAATGTATTAACTGATATCGTTTACTAATGCTCTTAAAACCTAGTTTATCAAGGTAGTCATTAGTAAGCGTTCTTTGTAAGATAGGGCTTTTGGATATTCTCCAATAGCCTTTTCTCGTGTTTGCATATTCCCATGCTTTATGTTTGTTAATTCCTAGTTTCTTTAAGTTACTAAACTTAGTTTTAACCCTTTTCCATTGTTTCCATATACATGCTCGCAGTCTTCGTCTTATCCATTCATCAAAACTTTTAATTCTTGATTTCGCTTTAGCTATACTAAAATAGTTAATCCATCCAACTGTTATTTCATTTAGTCTCTTAAGGCGATATTCCATACTTATACCTTTATTCCGATTCGTTATTTCTCGAATCTTTTCCTTAAATCTACTATATGACTTTTCATGTATTCTTACTTGAACGCCATTTCTGTCGAAGTAAAATGAAAACCCTAAGAATTTCCTTCTAGTTACTAGGTCCACCTTGCTCTTTTCTTTATTTACCTTGAGTTTAAGTTTTCCTTCCAATAGTCTCATCATACTATCCATGACTCGTAGACCTGCCTTTTTGCTTTTTACATAGATATTACTATCATCCGCGAAGCGGCAGAACTTGTGTCCTCGACGTTCCAATTCCTTATCTACTTCATCTAGCATTATGTTTGAGAGCAAAGGACTTAGGGGACCACCTTATGCAAAGTAAGTACTTATGCAAAATAAACCTGTAGGTGTAGCATAATTACTGATGTTACCTCTGATTTACTTTGCATAATCTTCGGCAATGATTATAGAGTAAAACTCAAAAATCATTG
>NZ_JAFBEE010000008.1 GCF_016908555.1 Alkaliphilus hydrothermalis | reverse complement strand
CCCTACGTCGCCCAAGACTCGCTATGAGTGATTTGCTAAATCTTTCTCAGCGGGGTTCCCACCCACTATATGGTGCGCCCTTTGCTTGGCGCACGAACCGTCCCCCTCGACTCTATATGCCCATTAACCTGATTTTGCTATTCAATATATAAGTTTTTTCCGTTTCCTCCCTATCACCTAAAAACTACCCATCATAGTGGGTAGTTAGTTTATAAATATTTTTCTAGTATAGCTACATCTTCTAAACGATCAACATCATTCCCTACTTCTGGATTAAGATTAATCATGGCTTTTGCTTTAATATTAAAAGTTTTTTCTATATGGTTTTCGATATCCTCTATTGTGAGTCGCTTTAAAAGCAGCAGCAAAAGAAATTTCCACCCCAGCAGACGACTCATCTTGACGGGATTTTTTCGATTCTCCACCATCATACGGGAGATTGCTTCTATTTTCCCCATTGCCTTTGGATCTAATAGAACTAAATTCCCTCCAGTAAACGCACCTTCCTTTAAGGTGACAAAGGTTCTTTTTACATCAGGAAAAGCCCCCTCACAGATATTTCTCTCAACAATGGGATAGATTAATTCTTTATTTTCCTTCAGTCCAGCCTCAATAAAGTCTGCAATCATTTCTCCTTTTAAGAGGGGAATATCACAGGTAGATACTAATAATCGGTCTTCATTAGCAAAATAATTTGTGGCAACTATCAAATTATCAATCATGGATTCCTCTTCTTGAGTGAGCACATCGGCATCATCGCCAATGATTTTTTTGAGTTTCCCTTGATCTCCAATCACCATAATTTTATCAATATGTCCCGATTCCCTTAGGGCATTGATAACATATTTAATCATGGGAATCCCCTTAAAATCACACAATGCTTTAATGCTTCCAAAAGTATTGCTACTTTTACCTTGATTTCCTCCAGCTAAAATAACAGCATGCATTATACAAGCCCCCTGACCGGTCTATGGATTTGTCCCCCTTTATTTTACTGGGCAGTTACAAGCCCATTTCCTTTAGGTGATGGGTAGTTGACTTATTTTGATTTATGAACCGACTCCATTAATTGACTTCCTAGATTTTCTATATGCTTAACGGCTAACTCATTGGCTTTCTCTGTATCTCTTTCGGAAATGGCTTCTAAGATAGCTTGATGTTCCTCTACCAAAGCCTTAGACTTATTATATTCTGATATGTAGGCTACACGAAAACGATAGATTTGCTCCCGCAATCCTTGAACAATTTGATTTAGTTTTTCATTTCTGGCGGAGTTAAAAATGCAATCATGGAATTCCACATCTTTTTCAATCATGCCCTCTGTATCATCTTTCTCATAGCTTTGCTTAAATTGGTAGGAGATCAGCTCCAGTTGGTCCATTTCATCTTCTGTCATTCTTTCAGCTGCTAATGAAGCAGCCAAACCCTCCAACACCGCTCTAATCTCCAAAACTTCTAAGATGTCCTTTACCGACACATCGGCAACATAAGCCCCTTTGCGGGGGATCATGATGACTAACCCTTCCAGCTCTAGCTTCCTTATAGCCTCCCTAACAGGGGTTCTACTGACACCCAATTGTTCTGCCAGCTGTATTTCCATCATCCTCTGACCTGGCTCCAATCGTCCCTCTAAAATCGCTTCCCTTAGGTTTTCAAATACAATTTCCCTGAGGGGCTTAAAGCCTTCTATCTTAAGATTTTGCAAATTACTCATCCTCTTTCCTCCTACAGTAGCTTTGAGTCATATAGGTTTGTTTATATAATATCGATAGATTTTCATAGGCAGACTTTGCCCGCTCATAATTTTTGTAGATCCCAAAAACCGTTGGTCCACTGCCAGACATCATACTCCCTAGTCCATTAAACTCCACCATTTTGTTTTTAATCTCTTTGATAACAGGGTATTTGGTCTCTGTGACTGTTTCTAATACATTTCGCATATTTCTTGATAGTGCCAACAAATCCCCATCTTCCACATATTTTAATAACTCAGGTGTATTGGGTCTATCTGTAAGTTTAGACAAATCCAGGTGACCGTATACTTCAGCAGTAGAAACGGAAATAGACGGCTTTGCAATTACCAACCATACATTTTTTAGTCCCTCTATTGGGGTTAGCTTTTCCCCGATTCCTTCTGCCAATGCCGCCCCTCCCAAGATACAGAAGGGAACATCAGCCCCTATTTTAACACCGATATCCATCAGTTCCTCCATCGAAAGGTTAAGGTTCCAAAGTTTGTTTAAACCCGTAATCACAGCTGCTGCATTGGAGCTACCCCCTGCTAAGCCTGCTGCTACAGGGATGTTTTTCTCAATATATATGTCTATTCCTTTTTGTGTATTGCCTCTATTTTGCATTAACAATGCTGCTTGATAAGCTATATTCCCTGAATCCTTAGGAATAAATTCACAATCACTCATCACCGTAATTTTATTGTCGTCCCTCTCCTTTAGCACCACTCGGTCGTAAAGGTCTATTTGTTGCATAATCATCTCTACCTCGTGATACCCGTCGGCCCTCTTCCTTAGTACATCTAGGGATAGATTTATTTTCGCTCTTGATTTTAATTGGATTTCCCTCATCCCCATCCACTCCTTCATAATTACCTAACACTATATATTATATACTAAATAGTTCATATCCTGCAAAACCTTCCTAATAAAATAATTTTATTCTATTCTTCCAAAGAAAAGACCGCTCTATAAGCGGCCTTCTAATTTTTAAATTTAAGTTTTTTATCTTCTTGTTCTAAAATTTAAATTGATGAACTTTTTCTATGATGATGTAGTCCCCTACCTTTATGTCCTCAACATTTGATAGGTTGTTGCTTTCAAGTATCTGCTTCACTGTTGTATGATATCGCTTAGCCACCTGCCATAGGGTATCCCCTGGTTGTAGGAAATAAATTGTCAAGCTAGGCTTTTTACTAGTATCTAGTGCTTCCCCCAACTCTTCAATGTTGTTTACTACTTCAATTGTCCTCTTGGCAAAGGCTTCACAGGTTGCAGCGATATTTACCTTAACATCTACCTGACTATTATTTATTAGACTATAGTCAACCTCTTCGATGGATAAGTCAACGCCAGCCTCCATATCTTCTTTTAGTCCATCAATATCTACATAATGTCTGAAGGGAACTTCCTGCATAAAGCTATATAGTGGCTGGAGGTCTTCCTCAGAGACATAGATCACAGTTGTTTCTAATACCCCTTCAATGATCGTCTTATCTTCGACTAATGTATAGTCTGTCAATACAGGCTTTACTTGAACTGAGAACATTCTTTTGATTTCTGGTTGATTTGAAGGAATATCTAACGTTTCCCTTAACATCATGTGGGCACGATTCATACCAACATTTTCTTTGAAGGAAACTTCATTTTTTAAAACCTTCAACTTTTGACTTGGAGAATACGCATCAACAATCAGTTCTCTGCTATGAGTATCCATTACTTTAACGGCTACCTTTGCTATGGCCTCTACTTCGATGATTTTTCTTTCACCTTGGATATTTTCCTTGATTTCAGTGAAAACATCATCAACATTTAATTTTAGCTTATATTTCATATCACTAAAAATATCTCTTAATTCTGCAAAATGGGTGAAGGGAACTTCCTTCTTAAGAATGTTAAGGGTGTTCTCCTCATCTTCCCCTATGTAAAGTAGCTCTACCAACATAGTTCCACCAACAATCACTTTACCATCAGTAATCTTTGTTTCTCTTTCAATGGCCCTAGCATTCCATTTTAGAATTTCCTTAACCCCTGGAAGGTCTTCATCAATTTCAAAGGTATCCTTCACCAATGTCTCAGAAACTCCTTCTCCTACAATATCAGTAAATTGTAGGTTTTCCTTTAATACTTGTAAATCCCCTAGACCGCCAACCTCTTTGGTCAACTCTTGTTGAGTGCTTTCAACAGCGATTCCATCTAGGTTCACTACTGCCTTTACGCCGATTTTCCGTTCATTGTTGATGGTGAAATCAATATGTTCGATTTCCCCTTGAACATCCGCCTTCATCTTTGAATTAATTCCTTCTACAGGGATAGCTTGCTTAAAGCTAGTACTGCTGTCTATGCTGTATAGAGGCTCTTCCCCACGATCTGAAACATAAAGAATTTTAAACTTGATAACGCCTTCGGTATTGATTTTGTTCTCTACAATCTCTTTCTTCGTTACTTGAATGACACCATCCACCGAAATTACTCTTGTGATATCTGGCTTGATATCTGGCACTAGAATATCTCCTTCAATGATGGCCTGAGCAGTATCCTGACCAACTACCTGATCTGCTAAAAAAACATCTTTGATCAACTCTACAGGCATTTTACTTCCTCCCTCCACAGTAATAAAAAGTCTTATTATAATAATATTTAGCTCCTGTTAAATTATGATATAAAATTTAAAAAAGCTCTGGTTAGTCCAAAAGAATTTCTCCATCTATATATATGTGGTACAAACAAGAAAAAGAAGCGAAATTTATATGTTTTCACTTCTTTTTCTTAGGTTTAAAAAATTTTATCTACTTTTAGTTGAATCTATACCAAATGAAGTCTCTATTAATTTTTATTCGACTATTTTTATGCTACGATTTACTATCTAATGATATAAAGTAGATTTTTAAAGTTACGGTAAATTGCCACTGCCACCTGCTCTAATGTCACTACTGCCTTCGGATTATATTTCTCTCCGTCCCCTTTGATGACATCAAATCCATAGGCTAAAGCGGTGTATCCTAAATAGTCTGGAGTAATACAGTCTACATCCTGTACCGGTAGAGTATATATTTCTTCTACCTTTGCTAGTTTATCTAGTTTTGCCATCTTCACCAACATGACAGCCAGCTCTTCTCTAGTCACTGGGTCTTCTCCCTTAAAGGCAACTGCTTCATTTTCGATAATCCCTTGTTGTACTGCCAACTTGATCTCTTCATAGTATGGGTCCTCTTTACTGATATCAGTGAACTTTAATTCTAACTCTACATCCCTTGAGTCCATATAGTAGCCAATGGATTTAATAATCATTCTGATAATTTCCTTCTTTGGTACTGATTCCTTTAGGCTGTAATTTTGAAGGTCAATAATACCGCTGTCGTGCATAATGGTTAGTTCTCTTTCTGCCCAATGTCCCTTTAATAAATCTCCTACCGAGTCTAGCTGTTGCTTTTCTTCCTTGATTTCTTTTCCTCTATAGTCAAGGAATTTGCCATTCTTTGCATCTATGCTGTAGTACATAAAATCTCTCTTTGGAGTACTTCTATATACTAAAACCGTTTCTGATTCTGTTTCCTCTATTTTTCTCTCTGGTATTACGACATATGCCAATTCCATGTCTGTCTGCTCTAAATATAAATCCACTGCCTCTTCCTTTGACATTAGTCCTTCCGGTTTAGGTAATTCAATATCATCCCATCTATAGTTCAAACTTTGTAGCTGTCCTGTAGTTCGATCAAAGCTTACTAGGATATTGTTCTGAAGGAATGCTATATCATTTTCCTTTCTGTTGAAGCTAAAGTGATACTCAGGGTTTGGCATCTTAACATCATTCATATAAAAATAACTCTCAGCATATCGTTGCTCTGTTTCTACATCCTTCAATCTATCTGGATAAATTTCTTTAATGATTTCGATGGCCTCTTTATAGGCATCTTCCCACTCTAATACTGCTGTAAAATCCTCTTGATTCATCATCATCATTTCTCTTCTAGCCCAGTTGTAGTTGTTGATGTCCATAACCTCTTCTGTCATGGCATTGATGCTGATGTTCCCCCTATTGTATAGGTCTTCTCCAGTGGTGAATTCAATCTGCCAATTCTTTTGACTGTTGTGTCCACGGTTTGAGTAATAGTTGGTACTTTGAATCTTAAAATCTTCGTAAAATTTCCCTAATACTTCTTTTGCAATCTTTACTGCTTCTTCTTTATTGATTTCCTTCTCTCTCTCTACTTTTTCTTTAGTCATGGCTTCAAAGCTTTTCTTCTCTGCATCCGATACATCTATTGTTTTAGTTTCTGCCATTTGGTTTTGGTACGGATTAATCATTTTACCATCAGTAGCATCCACTAGGTGGCCGTCTGCAAAGTTTGGAGAATAGACTAGCTTCACCTCTTCTATTGGCTCTCCATAATAGCCACCTTTGTTGTAAATCGGTACATACTGTAGGTTGAAGTCTAGCGCTTCTACAAAGCTTTTTTGTGCTGCTTCTGGTGTAATCACATCATTTTTTGCTGGTAGTTCCTCATTACTCCATCTATATTCGTAGGAAACAACTTCTCCTGTACCACTATTGACTCCAATGGTAATTCCCTCATTCATAAAGGAAATTCCCTCTTCTTCTCTTTCAAAGAATACATAGTATTCTCTTGGATGTAGTCCTGGTCCTCGATCTAGCCCATAGTAATAATACATGGGTTGTTGTTGTGCTTTACTGGATAGCTGAGACAACGCATCTGTTTTATACTTCTTTAGAAACTTTAGTGCTATATTTTCTGCTTCCTCAAAGGTGAATTTTGTAATCTGACCCGTCTGCCTATGACTACCTTCATGTTTTCTGATGGATAATAGCTCTTTTGTCTCATCCTTAATCATGGCATAAATGTTGAGATATTTATCTTGATCGTTGTGGTGGAGATTTAACTGCCAAGTTGCTCCATTCATATGGAATTCTTCTCTAAAATGAATAGAAATGTGCATACCTTCTTTTCCTTCATCAATGTTGATGTTGTAAAAGTCTTTGATATGCGATTTAAAGATTCCTTCTGCTTCTTCTTGGGATAGGTTTGGTTGACTTTCTTCCGAGATGATTTGACTACCACCTATAGCTTTACTTTCTTTTACCATCATTTCGTCGGCTGCAAATGCACTGGCATTGGAAAATACCATCCCTGCCACCAGCAACCCACTTAGTGCTTTTTTGTACTTCATTTAGACCACCCCTTATTGTTTTCTACTCTTCTGTTATATGTGGTGGTTTGGACAATAAGACTTATATTTCTGTTTTGTAATGGAATTGTAAATTATTTGAATATTTAATATTATAGCACATTTAAATTATTATAAAATTCCATCCTAAAGTTTATTTTTTTCAATATTTCGCGGGCGCTTTTTTTCTTGTCTTTTGTATTCTTGAAATTATCCTCCAAATTAATTTTGTAACAATACACAAAATTACCAACCCTACACCTATCTTTAGCGCATTTAAGTAGATTGAAAGAAAACTTTTTACCACTGGCAATGCCACACTAGACAGAATCTCTTTAAATCTATGGCTCCCTCCTTCTACTATTGCTATAGAAGCTATTTTATTCTCCATAATTTTAGATGCAATAGTAAAAATCAACGCGGATGGTAGACTAGCCAATGATACAACTAAACCAGGATTGCCCAAACGTCCAAAACCGTAGCTAAAATAAATGAATGGAATCAATAACACTATCGTGGTGATCAATAAATATAACTGAATACGTTTGAGCACAAGGTGGTTTTTTAAGTTAATGATACTCAAAATCCCCATATCATCTGAGAATTTCTGCTGTAGTTCCGGGTCATCTCCCTCAACTATAGCATGTATGCCTTCTGCTCCTTCCCTATAGACCGGAGCTGCAATCTGTTTAAATATTTTTATCCTTAATTCTCTAGGAGGGTACATATCGATATCTTCTCTAGTAAAAGATATCTTTAAGCCCGGAAAGGGGTTAAACTCTCCCTTCGAGTTAGTTTCTAGCTCTTTTTCAACTTCATCAAAATCGGCCTCAGCATCGAGTCCATCTGGACTAAACATTGCAGCTAAGAGGATGCTCATTTTCTCCACAGCCATGTCCTCTTTAGTTATCACCATAAGTCCAGAAATAAAAAACGTTAAGCTTAATACAAAAACAAGAATAATACCAGTAATCCATTTCAAGTCTATGTGCCAGTAAGGTCTAACTTTTGTATTTTTTTCCATAGTGTCCCTCCTTTTAAACAATATATTTGGTAATTCGACAAATAAATCAAAATCCCCTTTGTTTTATATTTAATAAGTTAGTTACACAAAAAAAGAGCAGACGCATCTGCTCTTGTGAATCATCTTTGTGGACTACTCTACTACAACTGTCCCTGTTTGTCCCATGATCCCCTCTTTAGCCTTGTCTAAAGAAGTGATTAGGGCTCTTCTACCTGGCTTAGACTGAACGAACTTCATAGCAGCCTTTACCTTTGGCAGCATAGAGCCTGGTGCAAAATGTCCTTCTTCGATGTATTTTTCAAGATCTGGGATAGAAACCTCCCTTAATTCTTTTTGCTCTGGTGTATTGAAGTTGATGGCAACCTTTTCTACAGCAGTTAAAATGAATAAGAAATCAGCATCCAGGATTTCTGCAATCTTTCCAGATGCAAAATCCTTATCGATAACAGCAGGGATTCCTTCTAATGCTCCATTTTTATTGATCACAGGAACACCACCACCACCAACGGTGATGACAACATGACCTGCTTCAACTAAAGTACTTACAATAGGAGCTTCTACTACATCCACTGGAATAGGAGATGCAACAACCCTTCTCCAACCTCTTCCTGCATCTTCCTTCATGGTGTATCCCTTTTCAGCTTGAAGCTTTTTAGCCTCTTCTTCACTGAAGAAAGAACCTACTGGCTTTGTTGGGTTGCTGAAGGCTGGGTCATTTTCGTCTACTAATACTTGAGTAACGATTGTGGCAACTGATTTTTGAATTTTTCTATTTACTAATTCTTGTCTAATAGCCTGTTGTAAATGATATCCGATATATCCTTGGCTCATAGCTCCACACTCTGGGAATGGCATGATTGGCATTCCGTTGTTTACTTGGTGTGCTGCCTCATAAGTTCCAACGATTTGTCCTACCTGAGGTCCGTTACCATGGGCTACGATTACCTCATGACCTGCTTCAATAAGATCAACAATAGACTTTGCTGTTTCAGCTGCTGTTTTTATTTGGGCTTCTGCACTTGTATCCTTAGGGTTTGCTTGTAATGCGTTTCCCCCTAAAGCTAATACGATTCTGCTTTTTCCTTCTACCATTTCTCTCAACCTCTTTTCTTATATGATTGAAAATAATTATTATTCCGATAATTTTTGTGAAAATAAATGTATAGCAAAAAAGATATGGAAGTGATTTCTACTCCCCCGTGTACTTTCTCCATATCTTTTAGCTATACCGTATCATCTTCTTTATATAATTTGATGGGTATTCAACAAATTAGATTGTAGCCACCATTACAGCTTTGATTGTATGCATTCTGTTTTCTGCTTCATCAAATACTACTGAATGTTTGCTTCTGAATACCTCATCAGTTACTTCCATTTCAGTTAAGCCGAACTTTTCATGGATTTCTCTACCAACTTTAGTTTCAAGATCATGGAAGGCTGGTAAGCAGTGCATAAAGATTACATTAGGGTTACCTGTCTGATTCATCATATCCATATTTACTTGGTATGGCTTTAACATCTTGATTCTTTCTTCGAATTGATCTTCTTCACCCATAGATACCCAAACATCTGTGTAGATTACATCTGCATCCTTCACAGCTTCTGCGATATCTTCAGTCAATGTAATTTTAGCGCCAGTTTCCTTAGCTAACTCCCTCATTTCAGCTACTAATTCTTCAGCTGGGAATAAGCTCTTTGGTGCAAGGGCTCTGAAGTCCATACCCATTTTAGCAGCACCGATCATTAAAGAGTTACCCATGTTGTTTCTAGCATCTCCAACGTAAACGAATTTAACTTGGTTTAAAGGCTTAGCAACATGCTCAGTGATTGTAAGCATATCAGCTAAAATTTGAGTTGGATGGTATAAGTCAGTTAATCCATTCCATACTGGTACTCCAGCGTGCTTAGCAAGAATTTCTACTGTCTCTTGCTTGAATCCTCTGAACTCGATACCGTCATAGAATCTACCTAATACTTTAGCAGTATCTTCTAAAGACTCTTTTTTACCCATTTGAGAATCATTTGAACCTAAGAAAGTTACGTGACCACCTTCATCTAAAGCCGCTACTTCGAATGCACATCTTGTTCTAGTAGAAGCCTTTTCAAATAATAATACGATATTCTTTCCTTCTAATGCCTTACCCTTGATGCCCATTCTCTTTTTAGCTTTTAAGTCTTTTGATAAGTCTAATAAGTATTGGATTTCTTGTGGTGTAAATTCCTTAAGTGTTAGAAAATTTCTTCCCTTTAAATTTACTGGCATAAATAATCCTCCTTGGTTTTTAAGATTCAATAGAATTATAATGAATAGACTTTATAAGTCTTCCCTTACCAAAGGCATCGACATACATCTCGGGCCGCCTCTTCCCCGAACTAATTCAGAACCTTCTATTTCAATTACCTCTACCCCTTCTCTTCTTAGGGTTTCATTTGAAGCTTCATTTCTATTATAAGTAACAACAACACCTGGTGCGATTGCCAATGTGTTCGTACTATCATTCCATTGCTCTCTAGCAGCAGTAATTTCGTCGCCACCACCACTTTGAATTAGCTTAACAGCAGGCAGTTTTAAAGCACTCTTTAAAGCTCCCTCAAGGGTATCCATTGGTTTAACCTTAGGTGTGGACTTACCCCTAGTCAGCTCATAAGCTCTAACATGACTTTCAACACCTGGGTAAATTGTGAATTTATCACGATCAACCATTGTGAATACTGTATCTAGGTGCATATACGCCCTTGTAAAAGGTATTTCAATAGCCAATACCTTTTCGATATTAGTATTCTCTAGAATCCTTTGAGAAATCACTTCGATTCCTCTTGCTGAAGTCCTTTCACTACAACCAATAGCCACTACTTTGTCGCTTAGAACCAGTATATCTCCCCCTTCTAGGCTGTGGGATTCTTCGTAGTCATACCACAGTGGAGTGTTACTACCTTTAAATGTTGGATGATGCTTGTAGATATACTTTAAGAACATCGTCTCTCTATCTCTGGCTGGAGTCTTCATTTTATTAATGGATAATCCATTTGCGATTACTGTACCAGGGTCCCTAGTAAAATAAAGATTAGGTAATGGATTAATATAGAAAGGATGTCTCTCCTTAATATAATCTACTAAGTGAAGCTCTCTTTCTACTTCTGGCAAGTCATTCTTATGTAGTCCTGCAATAGCAATTTCTACAACTTCCTTTGGTGTTTTAGATAATAGAAATTCTTCTATTAATCTCTCTAGCTCAAGATTTGCAATATTAGTGTTATATACAATATCTCCAATAAAGCTTTGTCGTATTTCTCTGTTTACAAGAACTTCCTCTAGTAGTTCCTCATAGTAGTAAACTGTCGTTCCTCTGCTTTTCATTGCCTCAGCAAATAAATCATGCTCCTTTTTCATTTGCTTTAACCATGGAATATCATCAAATAACAGTTCATGAAGATATTGTGGTGTTAATCTTTCCAGTTCTCTGCCTGGACGATGAAGTAACACAGCTTTTAACTTTCCGATTTCTGATGTTATGTTTAAAAAACCACCTTGATTCACTGTTCAACCCCCTTTAACTAATTTAGTAATATTCCAATTATTTTAATAACAGTATATAGGAGTTCTATACATAAATCAAGTGGCTATTTTTACAGGTTTCTATAACTTTTATTCATTATCTGTATATTTATTAATTCTATTTTATTCCATTTTTTATTGCCCAGTTAAATAGATTATGGGTAGCTACTAGTCTTATCCCATTGACAACTTTTTAAAGCATTATCAGATGTTAATAATCACTATCTTTATACACATATATATTCAAGTTTATTAATTTATAAATTTTTATAATTTTTTTATGCAATAAAACAACCACCCAATACTAGGGTGGCTATCTTTAACTAACTTTAATTTGCTTATTATCTTTACATACGGTAATTTCAACTGTCTCAGTTAAAATATCGGAATAACTATACGAAACTCTACGAACCGAATCATATCCTCCGTCAATTCTTACTACAAAAATATTTGGATATGTGTTCTCTAAGATGCCCTCACGAATTAGTGTCTTTTTTCTGCCTTTGTTTGCCTTCAGCGTAACCTTTTGTCCTACAAACCCTTCAATGTTGCTTCTGATCTCATTTAGGGTGGTTCTGGTTGCCAAAAAATCACCTTCTTTCACAGTTTACAAAATAATTATACCATACACGACAGAACTTGTCAAATCCTAAATAATTATTATATAATTTGAGTCCTACACTTGTCAAATCTTTTTTTGTTTTTTCAGATATTTATTCTAAATTCTTTATTCTCAATAGAAACAACTCAAAAAACCCAATAATATCATCAATAAAAGATCTAAAGGCATCAAAACCACCCCATACTATACACACTTTTTTTCTACCCCTTATAAAGTATAATGGAAATAGGTCTGGAGGGCTTCAGATATTGCTAATGCTGCTTGGTACCTAAAATTATCCTTCGACAATTTGGCTTCATCAATCGGGTTTGATAGATATGCTACCTCTATATGCAATCCACTAACTTTAATATCCCGTAGCAAATAAAAGTCTGCTGTTCTAACACCTCTATTTATGGTATCCAATGCTATATTCATCTTCTCCATAATTAAACACCCCAACATCTGTGCCTCTTGATCTCCACGATAATAATAAATTTCAGTCCCAGAAACATTTTGATTCTTTAGATAGTTTTGATGGATAGTTAAAAAAAAGTCTGGCTTTATTTCGTTGGTGAGTTTTGCTCTTTCTGTGATGGGAACATAATGATCCTCTTGTCTAGTTAAATATACCTTGGCTCCCAATTGAGATAGTATCTTCTCTAGATAGAGTGCGATTTCTAAATTCAATTGCTTTTCTTCTAAACCTCTTTGACTGATATGACCTTCGCCTTCTTCTCCTCCATGGGCAGGATCAATCACTAATACCTTACCCAAAAGTGGCTGATTTATACTAGAATTTAAAAACTTTTTTAAATCTACCTCTGTATAGTAGTATTTTATAATCTCCTCTGCTGCATAACCATCCTTTGCCATACGATTGGCTCCCTGCTGGCAGAACCCCACTCCGTCACCCTTTCCTATTGTTAAGAATCGTATAAACTGGGGTCTCCAACTAAATCTAGTAGACCCTAAATTCAATAATTTTCGTATTTCTTTCCCCTCAAACTCCTTACCCGCAACCTTGAGTTTGGTTACTCTTCCATTTTCATCCCTTATGATATTTTCGATCATATTTTCTATAGATACATTATCTGTGGCCGCTATACTAGGAAACTTTATCCCAAGCTTTTCCTCCACTTCTTCTAATGGGAGATCTTTATAACCATGATAGTGATTACTCCCTTCACAGTATTGACAAAGAACTCGTCTAAGGTAAAGAACAACATTCCCATCTACATTCTCACTATTCTCCGTTGCCCCTCCACATATCTCATGGTATCTTGCATCTATTGGCTTGTCATTAAATGTTATAATAACACCCGCTGTTGCTTTAACAGCCTCATTGATTTTTTCCTCACAACTACTATAATCTTCTCCCCATATTTCTTGGTATTCTTCTAATGACTTCCATTCCCTAAAATCCTCTAGACAAATACCCTTCCCTACTTCCCCTCCTACTTCTGATTCAAGATAATTCTTAATTTTTTTCATTACATTAGTCCTCATGACGATACTCTGGCATTTTAGCGCCTCTATATGAAAAGATAGTGGCATACTATAAGCCACCAACTCCTTAATTAAATCCTCTAAGCATTTTTTAGCAATCCACTGATTGGAAGCATCATATATGTTAATGATTAAATCTCCATTATTTTTCAAAATATATACCTCCTTTAATCTTTAGAAAAATCTCACTCCATTCCAATTTTACTTAATTAAATAACGTAATATATAATATGATTTATTCTTGTCTTAGGTGCATAAATCCCAGGGGATTTGAATATATAGATAAGTTGGAATTATTTTGGAAGGGCTAAATTTCAAAAAGAAAAAAAGAAGGTGGGCAATACCTTCTCTGAAAGTTGGGGGTTTCTCAATCCTATTGCTATTTTTTAGTTTTATCCTTAAATATCTCATATAATTTTTCCATAACAGAATAGGCTTCCCTTTGTTCTTTTACTGCCAGCTTTTCCGTGGCATTCATTACCGACATCAATAATTTCTCCTGCAAGATCGCCACTTCGTCTTGACCCATTTCCGATAACTCAACAAACACCGTTCTCCGATCTTTGCTAGAGTTGCTTCTCACTACGTACCCATCCTCCACCAGCTTGTTGAGCATTGTCGTCATGGTACCTTTGCTGACCTCCATCATTTCGCTGAGCTGAGACATGTTACAGATTTTTAGTTTGTTTATAATATACAACACCTTAAATTGAGTTAAGGTAAGATTTCCCCCATTAATAATCTGATTTTTAAACTGGGACTTCATCCAGATACTAAAGGAGAAATAAAAATTTTGAATTAAGTAGGCTAATTCTTCATCTGTCACTTCACAACCATCCTTTCCATCTTCTCCTATTATATTATTACTAGTATCTGTATTTCAATATCAAATATTTCGATTTTCAAATTATATATTGTCAAACGTATTTTTTTTATATATAATGGAAACAGCGAAATAAAATTTAAATTTTTATATATAAATAACTAAAGAAGGCAGGAGGGATTCTATGAAATGCCCCATATGTGGTAATGAACACACAGGAAAGTTAAGCAAGTCTAGGTATTTTTGTAGTATATGCTTTATAGAAATATTCTTATCCCGTAAAGAAGAACTCCAAATCTATAAAATTTTAGAGGACGGCACAACTTGTCCGATAGCAGCTACTAACTAAGACCCCCAATGCAAGGGGTCTTCTTTCTATTTAGAACAGGGTATTAAGATGACAGCTCTTTTGGCAGTTCTCGCCACTGCATCGGAGGTACTTCCCAACAATAGGGACTTAATCAATCCCTTACCCCTGGTTCCCATCATGATGGATGTTACCTTTTCCTTCCCCGCCAATTCTACGATACATTTGGAGGGTATTCCTGCCTGCACTATTCCTTTTGCAGCAATCCCTAACACCTCAAATTCCATGACTAAGTCATTTATTTTAGCTCTAACATGATCTTTAACTTTTTCTAATTCTTGATAGGACTCTCCCTGCTCCACCACCGACAATAGCACTACCTCTTGCACGACGTTTGCCATTTCCTTTACCTCTTTTACTATTCCCCTTGAACACTCAGAAAAATCTATAGGTAGAAGAATCTTCTGGAACTTATCAATACAGGCATTAACGTATTTTTGATCCTTATTTTTTATGTATTTCTCCACCAATACAGGTACATTGGATAATCTGATTACATCAAAGGTCGTACTCCCTATAAATACCTCTTTTATGACTCCCCTACCTCTAGAACCTATTAAAATTAAAGAAGCATCCTCCGCCCTTGCAATCTGAACAATTTCCGTAGCAGCAAATCCAATAGGGGTATAGAGTTTTGTCTTAATCCCATAACCCTCAAGTCCTTTAGCAATTTCTTCTAACTTTTTTCGCCCCGACTGCTGCAAATGAAGGATTGAACCTTCTCCTATCCGAATATCAATTACATGTACCAGTAGCGCCTCCTCCATCCCCATTTGCTTAAGCTCAGCCACACAATTTAAAAGCCCATCAGCGGCTGTAGAAAAATCCGTTGCAATTAAGACCTTCTTCATTAACATCCTCATCTCTCCCTTCTATTTATTCTATTCATCTCCTTATTTACTGTATGCCCAGCTTATGCAAGAACAAACAGATATAAAATGACTAAATTTATATTGTCAAGTGATCATCAGTAATGTATTATAGCTATATCGGTATATTAAAATATTTCAATGTAAAATTTCACCCGATATTCCCCTTCCTATTAATAAGTTTCATTCTATATAAACTTATTTAATTTGATAATTTTTGGCAAACGTTATACACTAAGATTAAACAGATTAAAATTAAAAGTAATTTTGGACTGATAAACTGGTAAAAAGATAGGTATTGGGAAAGCTATTACTAGCAAGGTCCCAACTTATCAAAAACCCTTTACAGGGCTATATAAATATAAAATTTAGGAGGAATTACCATGGAAATTAAGATTTTGGAGCAAATTTGTTGAGGTGGTAGTAAATTAGCACCTATCGTTGATAGGGCATTAAACGAATTAAACATAAATGATGATTTTGATATCATTAGTAACATCGCTGATATTCTAAGCCTTGGAGTAATGAGTACTCCTGCCTTAATGATTAATGGTAAAGTTATCTTTAGCGGTAGAGTTCCTACTGTAGAGGAAGTAAAAGAAGCCATTACAAAAAATAAGTAGAAATATGAAAAGGTAGATTGTAAAAAATCTACCTTTTACTTTTTTTATTTGCAGGTATTACCGCCATCCTTTAGACCAACGGCAAATCCTTTTCTTAACAAACCTTGTTGGTAGTCTATCATTATGCCAACACCATCATACTGCTGATCTAAATTCTTTTCAATTATAAAAGTAAGTCCATCCACCTCTTTTTCTATGTCATTTTCTTGAGCCTCGTCCCGAGACAATCCAAACCTAGGTCCACCTCATCCTTGCCCTGTAATATGAATCCTTATTTTTTGATCCTCCTTCACCTGTGTTGCAATCGTCTCCTTTGCAGTTTTACTAATGGTAATATTCATTTATATGCCTCCTCTATACATACGTATTAGTCTATTATATGCTGATTCATCTTAGGCGTTAGTAAATTTTTAAATAATGAATAATTTTTAAATAATGAATTTAAATAAATTTTTTCAATCATCTCCGTCAATAATATAATGTGTATCTATCTTTTAGTGGTACTAAATTCATGATTGAGAGGTGTATTCTATTGCTTAAAATTGGTGAACAAGCTCCAGATTTTACTTTACCCAGTACGAAAGGAGAGATTTCATTAAAAGATCAAAAGGGTAAATGGGTAGTACTATTTTTCTATCCATTAGATTTTACTCCTGTCTGAAGTACTGAAATCCCAGAGTTGAATCAAAACGTAGCTAATTTTGAAAGATTGAACTCTGTAGTGTTGGGGGCCAACACTGATAGTCTACCTACCCACCTAGCGTGGGCAAAAAGTATTGGAGGAGTAAATTTCCCATTAATGTCGGATTACAACAAGGAACTATCTAGAAAATATATGGTTCTCACAGAAGAGGCCGGTGGTATTGCCCTTAGGGGAGTATTTATTATTGATCCAGAAGGAGTTATTCAACACGCATCTGTTCATAATTTAGCAGTTGGCAGAAATGTAAAGGAAATATTAAGAACTTTAGCTGCCTGCCAAGCAGGGGGCGCTTGCCCAGTTAACTGGGAGGAAGGTCAACAAGTATTGAAATAGCAGAGGGAGCTGAGCAATCAGCTCCTTTAATTTGCATTTTTTGTATTTTAATAATTATTTGAATTTTCTAATTTTATGTGCTATTATTATTTGTACATGCATATTAATCAATATAAACTATTTTTCTACTATATTTTACTGAATAAATACACAGTCCTTACAAAGGGAACTTCCCTAAAAAATAAAAAACTAATCAAGGAGGAATGTTAATGAGATTGAAAGAAAAGAAAGAGGCCACTCTACTACATGCACTTATCCCAATAGTCGTTTTGATTGCCACCCTAGCAGTATCCATTCAGGTATATGAGGCAGCTCCCCACATACCACTTATTTTTGCCACGGTGATTGCGGCAGGTGTAGCAGTATTCATGTTAGGTTATTCTTGGTCAGAGTTAGAAGAAGGAATTATTGATACAATTAAGCTGGCAATGCAGGCAGTTTTAATTCTAATGGTTATTGGTAGTTTAATTGGTACTTGGATATTAAGTGGTACAGTACCTACTATGATTTATTATGGTCTTAATATCCTTACTCCAGGTATTTTCTTAGTTGCTACCGTGGTCATATGTGCTATTGTATCCGTGGCAACAGGTAGTTCTTGGACAACTGCAGGTACTGTTGGTATAGCTCTATTAGGAGTTGGTATTGGCCTTGAACTTCCAATCGGATTAGTAGCCGGTGCCATTATATCCGGTTCTTATTTTGGAGATAAGATGTCCCCTCTTTCAGATACCACCAACTTAGCTCCTGCCATGGCAGGAACGAACTTATTTGCCCACATCAGAAGTATGCTCTATACAACAACCGTTTCCTTTGCCCTTACACTTGTAACCTTCGGAGTGTTAGGATTTATTTATTCCAGCTCTAGTAATGTTGATACAGCTTCAATAGACGCTATATTAGAAGCTATTAAGGGTAACTTTAATACTTCACCATTACTTCTTATTCCTCCAGTAATCGTTATCCTTTTAGTCGTAAACAAGATTCCAGCGTTACCGGGTTTAATTAGTGGTGTTTTCTTAGGAGGTATCTTTGCAGCCATTTTCCAAGGCTCAAATTTAGGGGATATTATTAATGCAGCCCATTATGGATTCTCCATCGAGTCAGGAAATGCAGTAATCGATGAACTTTTAAACCGTGGTGGATTAGACGGGATGATGTGGACTGTTTCTCTAATTTTAATCGCTTTAACCTTCGGTGGCGTAATGGAGAAGACAGGAATGCTAAATGCCGTTGGAAAATCAATCCTAAAGTTTGCCAATAACACTGGTTCTTTAGTTTTATCCACCATCCTTACTTGTATCGCAGTAAATCTACTAACTGGTGAGCAATATCTGTCTATCGTAGTCCCGGGTAGAATGTACAAGGATGCCTACAGAGAAAAAGGTATTCACCCAAGCGTACTTTCAAGGACTTTAGAGGGTGGAGGTACAGTAACTTCCGCTTTAATTCCGTGGAATACTTGTGGAGCCTTCATGTGGACCACTCTGGGGGTTCATCCATTTGTATATGCTCCATATGCTGTCTTTAATATCCTAGAGCCCCTTGTGAATATCCTATTTGCATACTTGGGAATCGGTATAATCCCACTGGAGTCTGACTCTGAGGTGCAACCTGAGTCAACAATGGATTTTATGAGCAGAGAATAGTATAAAATATAAGTGTAATGTCTTAGATTTAAGAGAGTAGAGTCCTATGACTCTACCCTTTTTTTGTAACGAATAAGAAAGTTCTACATTGAATAAATATAAAAGAGAACTTTTTCGAGTTAAGATTAACTATCATTATCGTGCATTAATACTTAAAAATGATTTAATTAACAAGTATTTTATGTTATTATAATTATAATGATTTTTTTTATTTTATATGAAGGAGGTATTTTTTAATGGATAAACAACAGAAAATTGCAATTATCCTTTTACCGATTCTTACAATTGCATTGTTAGCTGGCGCTACCTACTGGACAAACCTAAATGCACCAAAGCCACCTACTTATGTTGACGGTACCTATGAGGGAGTAGGGGAAGGATATTACGATGATATTAAACTAGCAGTAACCATTGCAGACGGTAATATTAATTCTATAGAAGTGGTTTCACAGGATGAGACTCCTGATTTAGGAGACGTTGCCATCCACAAGACAATTGATGCTGTAATCGCTGCACAGTCTACAGAGGTGGATTCTATTTCAGGAGCAACCTTCTCTAGCCAAGGAACAATCAATGCTATTAATGCTGCATTGGAAGCGGCTGTAAATGATATTGTTTTCCCTGATGGTAACCACGAAGGGTTTGCTGAAGGATATGCAGGAGAGATCAAAGTTAAAGTTGTCGTAGCTAAAGGTGCAATCAGATCTATTGATATTTTAGAAATTAAAGATACCCCAGGATTAGGTGATGACGCTGCTCAACAGGTGGCACAATCCATCATTGATCAGCAAACCTTAAGCGTTGATACCGTATCTGGTGCTACAGTCTCCAGCGAGGGGTTAATTGCAGCTGTAAAGAATGCACTGGGTATAGAAGAAACAGAAGAAGTAGTAGCTGACCCTGCACCAGTGGCACCGCCTGCTGAACCTATGGAATTTGTAGATGGTGAATATACTGGTAGTGATGAAGAAGGTTTCTATGGGAAGATTGATGTTACAGTCATTATAGAAAATAAAGCCATCAAATCGATTACTGTTAATACAGATAACCCAGATGAAGGAATATCTGCTTCTAACCTTGATGAGATCATCGAGAAATACTTGGTACAGCAAACGACTCTTACGGAAGGGGTAGATGCTGTTTCAGGTGTTACCTATACTACAGATTCATTAATTAGAGCCGTAAACCAAGCCCTTAGTCAAGCTCAGTAGTTCTGAATATCATTAACTACCCAAGAACCTCTAAAACCTTAGAGGTTCTTTTTTTATGGGTAATTTACCTATTGCCATTTTCAACATCTAAAATCACCAAATTCTATATAAAGGACACCCCTCTACAGAATCTCTATAGAGGGTGTCCTTCTTATTTCATTTCATGGTATCTTTTAGTTTATTTCAACATTTTCTCCTGTAGCAATAAAAATTACTCTTTCACCAATATTCGTTGCATGGTCAGCAATTCTTTCAAGGAATCTACCGATAAAGATCAAGTTAGTTGCTTGCTTTACAATGTTCTTTTGTTCAATCATCTTGTTGATTAACTCTGTATAAATCTTCTCATATAATTGATCTACAGCCTCGTCATCATTGGCTACTTCTGTTGCCAACTCTACATCCGTCTTCATGAAGGCATCTAGGCTTTTCTTAACCATTGTCTGAGCTAGCTTAGCCATTTTAGGGATATCTATCAATGGCTTAACAAAAGGTTCTTCTCCAATTTCTAGAGTCACCTTTGCAATGTTTACAGCATGGTCCCCCATCCTTTCAAGGTCAGTAATAATTTTTAATATGGTTCCAATTACACGTAAATCCTTTGCCATAGGCTGTTGAAGAGCTATAAGATTCATACATTCCATCTCAATTTCCAATTCGATTTTGTCAATCTCATCGTCTAACTCATATACCTTTCTTGCCAGTTCTAAATCTTGTTTAGTCAGGGACTCTACTGCTACTTCAATTACTTCCTGTACCATTGCCCCCATTTTTAATAGCTTAATGTTAAGCTCATCAAGTTGTTTGATAAATTGATTTCTCATTGAATATGCCTCCCCTTTTTTTAACCAAAACGACCAGTAACGTAGTCTTCTGTTCTTTTATCCCTAGGAGTCGTAAATATTTTCTGAGTCTTATCCACTTCAATTAGTTCTCCCATTAAAAAGAACGCGGTTTTGTCAGAAATTCTCGCTGCTTGTTGCATTGAGTGAGTAACGATTACAATAGTATATTCTTTTTTAAGCTCCATTATTAACTCTTCTATTTTTGCAGTTGCAATCGGGTCCAATGCAGAGGTTGGTTCGTCCATTAATAGTACCTCTGGTTCCATTGCCAATGCTCTAGCAAGACATAGTCTTTGCTGTTGCCCCCCCGACAGTCCGTAAGCATTATCATTTAAACGGTCCTTCACTTCATCCCATAGGGCAGCTCTCTTTAGGCTTGTTTCAGTGATTTCCATTAATTTTCTTTTGTCTCTAATTCCATGAATTTTAGGTCCATACACAACATTTTCAAATATAGATTTTGGAAATGGATTAGGCTTTTGGAATACCATACCAACTCTACTTCTTAACTCTTCTACCCTTAAGGATTTATCAAAGATATTAGTGCCATTATAAAGGATTTCTCCAGTAATTTTTACTGACGGAATGAGTTCAACCATACGATTAAGGGTTTTTATAAAAGTAGATTTACCACATCCTGAAGGTCCGATGATGGCAGTAACATCATTCTCTTTTATTTGAAAATCAAGGCCCTTTAGTGCCTTATCATTACCATACCATAAATTTAGATCTTTAACATCAAAAATGATATTTTTATCATCATTATTTGCATTAATAGGATTTGTCAAAGTAAGTCCTCCCATCTTAATATCTTCTTTGGAATTTGTTTCTTATGATAATTGCTGTTGAGTTCATTAGGAATAGTACCATTAAAAGTACTACGATTGTTGCTGCTGCTAAATTTGCATATTCTGGAGTAAGGACTGTATCCAGTGTCCAGTAATAAATTTGTATAGGTAATGCCGAGAAATCATCCATTACACTAGTCGGTACTTTTAAGATTAGGGTTGGCACTCCCAATACAACTAAAGGTGCTGTTTCCCCAATTGCTCTAGATAGAGCTAAGATCGAACCTGTTAAAATCCCTGGGATAGCAACTGGTAAGATTACTGTTCTAATTGTTACCCATTTTGTTGCCCCCATAGCATAGGATGCATCCCTTAAAAAACCAGGAACTGCTCTGATGGCCTCTTGGCTGGCTACTACAACGATCGGTAGGATCAATAGAGACATGGTTAGCCCCCCTGCCAATATACTAGAACCTAGGCCAAACAATCTTCCAAACACCGTCAAACCTAGTAGTCCAAATATAACCGATGGGACACCGGCTAAGTTTGAAATGTTTGTTTTAATAAAGGTTTGTAATCTTCCTTTGGTAGCATATTCCTCTAGATAGATGGCAGTCGACACCCCTATGATTAGAGTAATAGGAGTTACCACCAACATCAACCATACTGATCCCAGTAACACACCATAAATCCCCGCCTTCTCTGGGAATATTGATAATTTGCCTGTTAAGAAATCTAAATCCAACCAACCTATACTTTGAGTACCTATTCTATAAAGCAATACCCCCAATACCAGCAGTGCAAACAAAGTCGAAGATAAGAAAAGCATTTTAGCGACCTTATCTATTAAAATACGTCTATTCATATTGCTTTTATTCATTGGTGCATTGCTGTAATTTTTCGTTTCCCTTTCATGCATAAATTCCACCCCCATGATTAATACTCCTCTCTATACTTACGGGAGATATACTGTGCAAATAGGTTCATTAGTAAAGTAAAGACAAATAGTATCAGTCCAACTGCATATAAACTATAATAACCTAACGTACCACTACCTGCATCTCCACTGGTAAATTCTACAATATAAGCTGTCATTGTCTGCATAGATTGAGTAAAGTCAAAGGAGAAATTCTTTGAACTACCACTTCCAATAACCACAATCATTGTTTCCCCTATGGCTCTGGAAATCCCTAATACGAAGGAAGCGATGATTCCAGAGATGGCTGCAGGTACAACAACCTTTAAAGTTACCTCTAATTTTGTTGCCCCTAAAGCTAAGGCTCCTTCCCTCATGGCATTAGGAACAGCGTTCATGGCATCTTCTGATAAGGAAGCCACCATGGGCGTAATCATGATTCCCATAACGATGCCAGGGCTGAGGGCATTTTTTGCCCCTAGACTTGGGATAATTGTCATTAATAAAGGCGTTACAAATGAATAAGCAAAAAAACCATATACAATAGTAGGAATCCCTGCTAATACTTCCATCATAGGCTTAAGGTTTTTACGGGTTTTATCTGAAGCAAATTCGCTCAAATAAATAGCTGAAGCTAAGCCTATAGGAATCGCCACCATCATTGCAATAATTGATGTAATAATCGTTCCGTTGATTAAAGGTAATATACCAAAAGAGGGATTAACCGCTAATGGTGCTAAATGAGTACTAAATACCTCCCTTAGGGGTACCTCTTTGAAAAATTTAAAAGCATCAAATATTAGCGTTAAGACAATTCCTATAGTTGTTATCACTGAAATAGATGCCGCCAACAGAAATATATTTGGCATTATCTTATCTATGTTCCTATTTTTGGGGTTATTAAGATTTTTCTTTATTAGATCTCTCACCTGAATAGTTTTATCCATATAATCCGATCCTTTCTAAGATAACTGTTAAAAAATAACTTTCTTCTCTATACACGGCTTAAAGATGAGAAGAACTTAGTCCTCTCATCTTAAAGCCTTAAACAATCTATATTATTTAGTTAATCGCTTCTTTACTTAATTGCTTCTAATTGCTTTGTATACTCAGCATATACTGATGCTGGTAATGGAGCAAATCCATTGTCACCTGCTAATCTTTCAGCACCTTCTTTAGATACTACATATTTTGCAAAGTCGAGCACTTGTGGCTTTTCTTTAGCGTAGTTAGCATTCACGTATGTGAATACTGGTCTTGTGAATCCTGCGTACGGTAGGTCTTCTCCGATTGTTTCTAAAGTAGGCTCAACTGGACCATTTCCGAAGTCAACCTTTACAGCTGTAATTTTATCTTGGTTATTTACATAGTAACCGAATCCGAAGAATGCGATTGCGTTTTTGTCGCTAGCTACTAAGTCAACTAGTGTAGAGTACTCTTGTTGTAAGTTAGCTGTCTTAACCATATCTTGCTTATCAAGGATTACTTCATGGAAGAACTCATATGTTCCGTGGTTCTCATTTGGTCCGAAGAATTTAACTTCTTCTTGTGGCCAATCAGCTCTAATATCAGACCAAAGTACTTTGTCCTCTGCATTGTATTTGCCTGAAAGATACATGTTGATAATTTCTTCTTTAGTCATTTCAGTTGCCCATGTGTTATCTTTGTTAATTACCATTGTTAATCCATCAAGAGCTACTTTGAACTCTAATACATCTTCTCCAACCTTCATACCTTTTTCTTCAAGTTGAGCTACTTCTTTGTCTTTGATTTTTCTAGATGCATTTGAAAGGTCTAATTCACCTGGAATGAACTTCTTGAAACCAGCACTTGAACCAGCACGTCCAACTTGAACACTTACATTTGGTTGTTCGTTAGTCATATACTCTTCAGCGATATGAGCCATTAATGGGTAAACAGTCCCTGAACCATCTACGATTACTTGACCTTCTAACTTTGCAACCTCTTCTTGAGTTTGGTTTTCATTTCCCTCTGTAGCTGAATCATTTGTTTCTGTACTACATGCTACTGCTGAGAAGGCCATAGCAGCGATTAATAATAACACTAAAAGTTTTTTAAACATTAATAAGTCCCCCTATCAATTTTCTTGTTTTTTATTTGTTGTGTTCTACATTTACTAATATATCGCATAAACATGCCCCCGTTGTTATCGATTTGTTAATCAATTGTTAAGAACATGTTATGCCTGCAACCAAAGTCCTGAGGATTTTTCCTTAAGTCCTAAACTTGCCCACCACTTCCCTAAGGCCTTGGGCCAGCGAAGCTAGTCCTTTGCTGGCATGGGATATTTCTTCAATAGAAGCCGTCTGTTCTTCTATAGAGGCAGAGACTTCCTTTACACTATTGGAGTTTTCCTCCGTTACTGCCGCCAACATTTGGATCCCAGCCTCCACCTCTGCCCGCATACCATCAATCTTTAGGCTGGATTCATTTAATTCAGCCAATCGATCCTCTGTCGTCTTAATGGCTTCAGCAATCTCTAAATACTTTTCTTTTGTTTCAACGACACCCGCCACCTGTTTCTTAGAAATCCTCACCAAGTTTTCCATAGTTTCTACTGTATCTAAATTATCTTGATATAGATTGTTTGCTATGCCGTCAATGGTTTTGATGGATGCTTTAGACTGTTCCGCTAGCTTTCTAATTTCATCTGCCACTACAGCAAAGCCTCGTCCTTCTTCACCGGCCCTCGCCGCCTCAATAGCAGCATTTAAAGCCAATAGATTTGTTTTATCGGCAATGGTCATAATAATTTTAGTGGCTTCTTCAATTTTCCTTGAGCTTTCATTGGTTTTCTTTACACTATTCTGAACTTCAACATTTACTCTGTTAGCTTCAATCGTTGTTTCTGATAATCCCTCTACGATGCCCAAACCAGAATTTACCAATGTGATTACTTCATTTGTAGCCTTAGTCATTTCTTTTAAATTTTCAATATCTTCTACTATAATATGGCTTAATTCTTTAGACTTTTGGAAACTACCACCAGCTCCTTGGGCTTGGGCAGTGGAGTTATCAGCTATTGCACCGATGGACTTGGCCACTTCATCTGCCGAATAGGAGGATTGCTGACAGTTCATTTTTAATTCCTCCGACGAGGCTGCAATTTCGACAGCAGATCTCTCAACTTCTTTAATAATCGATTTTAGATTATCTTCTATTTTGATAATAGACCTTTTTAAGTCTCCAATCTCGTCTCTTCTTTGAATATCTTTGTCGGTAGCTTGTCCAGTAAGATTGTAGTTTGCGATTTCATCAGTCACCTTAATTACTTCAACAATTGGTTTGCTAATGGTCTGAGCTAAAAAAGTCGCCAATAGGGCACTGGTAATGAAGATTATTGATGCCATTCCCATTATCTCACTTCGAAGACGGGATACCCCTTTATAGGCCTCCTTTTCCTCTACTTCAATCACAAGGCCAACATAGCTATCTCCAATCTGGGCTATAGATAGGGTTGAAATCACTCCTTTTCCCATATATCCTTTATAACTCTTTGTTTGATTAAATCCCAAGTCCCCAAGCCTAATGGGCTCTGATAAAATTTTTACTGCTTCTGTTTCTAGGGTTTCCTTTAATGCTGCTCCCTCACTGTACTGTTCCTTCATTGTATTTGTAAGTAGAAGCCCTTTTGAGTCAATAAGGTAGGCATCCCCTGTTGTCCCCAAACGCTCAATTCCGTTATGTATAATGCCATTCAACTTTTCTTGGTTTAATACAATATTTAAAGTACCCATAGGCTGTAAATCCTGCTGCCCAACCTCCGAATAAACAGGAGTTGCAAGAACCATAAGGTTGTCCCCAATAAAGCTATTTCTAAATACATCAGACCAGTTTTGCTCCCCCTTCATTGCCTTTTCAGTAAATATACCTGAAAAAACCAGTGGCGCCATGTCTAATTTATCATACTTAACACTAAAAACTACCTCTCCATATTTGTCAGTTAAAAAGACATCTGTATATTGATATTGCTCAAGCACAGTACTTAAGTATCCCTCAAGTTCTATAATTATCTCTTCCTTTTCTGATTGAGGTATATCAAAGCCATTTAGTTTTTTAACCCCTTCACGAACGATTGTGGAGCTGGCCAAAACTTTGCCGTCCCCTTCTCGTGTGTAAAAGTACTCATTTATTCTTTCTTGGGTCAATGTAGTAAAAACTTGATTCCCCTTTAAAACTTCCTTTTCAATCTCACTACTGGCATTATTAATACTTAAACCACTTAATAAAATGATGGGAATTAAACCTGTGGCCAGCACCATGAGCAATAACTTGTTACGAATCTTAAAGTTATTTAAGACTGAAAAATTTATTCTACCCCCTTTAAACAAATGAGCCTTTTTGCCCACAAAAGGATTTGGTCTTACACTTGAGGTAAGCTTAAAAATTTGACTTGCTCTCGAGGTAAACTTATAGAATAGACGCTTTGCCTTTGCTAACTTTTCCTTCATTAATTTTCCTCCAATATAGGTTTTTAGTATTATTTCCTACTTTAAATATACAGGGTCAGTACTTATTCCCAATTAAGCATTTGTTAAGCCAGTGTTAAATTGGCGTTAATCTTTATACCAAAAATCATAGTTAAGACCTTTGGCCTATGATAGGAAGCTTATTAAAAGAGTCAATGAAGCTCTGCCTGTTGGGAAGCCATTAGACCCAGAGAGCAAAAAAAGAAGAAAGCACAGTCACAATTACGTATACTAAATACGGAAAGGTGCTGTGCTAACTAAACCTTAGAGTTCTAGCAATAGAAAAAATACCCTTAGGAGAATCCTACTAGGGTATCTTTTGTACTTCTTTCTATTTGCTTACATTTTATTGATTTTAAGTGAAATATTGAATATGTCCATGGGGAAACATGTCTTTGATGAGATTTGAGATATATTCTTTAGCCTCTTGAGCCTCCTCCTTGGGATACACATACTTTGTTCTTCCATACTTACCCCACTTTTTTATTCGTTTTTCAGGGTCCATATCTAGCTTTGTATTAGGATATCTCTCTTCAATGATATTTTTGGCATTCATTGTAAAGCGATGTTGAATCAGTTCAAAAGGAATGAAGCTGTCGCTTTTTGCACCCAGTTGACGATGAAGCCCTTCTAGTAATTCTTTGTACTCTTGTTTCCAATTCTCATGGAGCATAATAGGGGCAATGATAAATCCTAGAGGATAGCCAGCCTCTGCCATCTTTCCTGCCGCCCTGAGTCTATCCCATAGATTGGATACATTATGCTCAAAGTTTTTGATAACATAATTGGAATTTATACTAAATCTGAATCGGGTATGATTGTTGTGGGGGATATCCAACAGTCCGTCTACATTTGAGTATTTGGTAACTACCCGAAGCTTTCCTTTTTGGAGCTTACCAAAGTGAATGATTGTATCCTTTAGGGTTCCTGTAATATGTTCCACACCCAATGGATCACCTGTGCTGGCGGCTTCAAAAACGGTGGCATGGGGTAGCTTTTTCTCTATATATTTATCAATGGTTTGAAACAGTTCCTCCATATTAACATATACTCTAACATAGGGCTTTTTCCCTTGGGTGGAGAACAAATAACAGTACTCACAGGTACCGGGGCAATTTGTCATCAAGGAAAATTGATAGTCTGCTGAGGATCTGCAGGGGTCTAATTTCATACTTCGCTTTGTACCAACAATTAAAGTTTTTTTGGCAGCAGCATATTTTGACTTTTCATCCTTCCCAGGCAAATCCCTTACCTGATTGTGGGATGTGGTCTCTAGTATAGGAACATTATGCTCTTCACAATATTGTTGAATTCGTCTTCCGACAATGGTGTCTTTTGCTGTAGGTTCAAAATATACTCTTTCTGGTTGCCATAAGTCCATATCCTCACTCCCTTTAAAGAAGCTATTTTATTCATCTATTTAGTCAGTTACGTAGTTATTTTATGAATTTACATTACTATTTAAACCCAACATAATTCGGTAAATTTATATAAAAATGTTATAATAAAGTATCTATTACACATACTTAAAAATGCGTAGCATGCAAGGAGGTTTTAAACATGGATAATAGAAACAAAGGAATATTGCTGATGATTCTCTCATCTTTATTTTTTGCATTAATGGCTACTTTTGTTAAACTTTCAGGAGATTTGCCTACTATGCAAAAGGTTTTTTTTAGAAATCTTCTTGGATTGATCGTTACCGCAGGTATTATGATTAGGTCCAAGCAAAGTTTTGCTGGTAACAATAAAAAATATTTATTCTATCGTTCTTTGTTTGGATTATTGGGGGTTTTCTTTTATTTCTTTGCCCTTGATCGTCTACCTCTGGCAGACGCAGTTGTACTGAATCAAATGAATCCCTTTTTCGTGCTATTATTGGCCTTCTTTTTTTTAAAAGAATCCATCCGTAGGTCTCAGGTGGTGGCAATTTTAGTGGCTCTAACTGGTGTAATATTCATTGTCAAACCCCAGTTTGACCTAACAATCATTCCAGCCCTTATGGGCTTAAGTTCCTCCATATTTGCTGCATCTGCCTATACCATCATTAGGCATCTGCGACTTACAGACCATCCTAAGGTAATTGTTTTTTACTTTACTGCCCTCTCCAGCATTAGTGCCATTCCCTTTTGGGGACAATTTGTGATGCCTACTCCATTACAAGCCCTAGCTCTACTGGCAGTGGGAACATTTGCAACAGCAGCTCAATATATGATGACCTATGCCTATCGTTATGCTGAGGCCAGTGATTTGTCTATTTATAGCTATGGTAATACTATGTTCTCTATCCTAATTGGAATCATCATTTGGGGAGAACTACCTGATGCTTATAGCTTCTTAGGGATTTTACTAATTCTTTCTGGAGCATATCTAAACTATCGTAGCCGTAAGTTACAAAAAGCCCCCCAATAAAAAAAGATAAAACAAAATAGTCAAAGCCCTAACTCCAATTGGTTCCTAAAAATAACCAATATATAGTTAGGGCTTCATATCTTTATATTTCTATTATTTTATCATGTGTATTTAGCATTCTAGCGTTTACCATTACTAATTTATCCTTACTCTTTACGAATCTACAGCCTTACTCTTTTCTAGCTTTATATTTTTTCGCTCCAACTGTTGCTCCAAGAAGCGATTTACCACCAGTCTTAATATCCCAATCACAGGAACTCCTAGGAACATCCCCAGCACGCCAAATAATTTACCCCCTACTACGATAGAGAAGATAATCCAGAAGGGGCTGACTCCTACACTGTCTCCTAATATCTTTGGCCCTAGGATTAATCCATCGAATTGTTGAAGGGCAAAAATGAAAACCATAATCCAAAAGGCCTTTACAGGGCTGTCGAAGAAGGTAATGATGGTGGCTGGCACAGCACCAATAAATGGCCCAAAGTACGGAATCATATTGGTAACAGTAACTATCACACTTATTAGCAGAGCGTAACGAATATCCATCAATACTAGACCAATCATACAAATGATTCCAATAATAATGGAATCGATGGATTTCCCTACAATGAACTTAGCAAAAAGATCATCTACCTCTCTACCAAATATTTTTACCTTTTCTACATTATCTTCTTTGAACACTAATCTCAATAGACGTTGGGATCCCATTTTAAAGGATTCCTTGTCCATCAATACATAGAAGGAAATAATTAATCCTAGTACGAAATTTAGAACTCCTGAGGTGATGGTCAAAATACTCACTACTAGATTATCAGCAATATGCTCCAAAGCATCTTGGGCTTTGGCAAAGACTTGCTCTATTTTAGCATCTATCTGCTCAGATACATTGAAGCTACTAATTTGCTCTAGCTCCTCCACCCAGTTACTTATCAGTTTATTTGTATCCTTTATATACTCAGGTATACTGGTGACGATATCAGTAATGTTATTCCCAATCTGAGGTGCAACATAAACAATTAACATGGTTATGGCACTGATTAAAATAAAATACATCGTTACAACACTTAGGAGTCTATGAAGTTTTTTCCTTCTTTTAATGAATCCTACGTGAATATAGAAACTTTTTTCGAACCATCTCACCCCTGGGCTCAATAGGTATGCCACAAAAGCACCAATAATGAAGGGACTGAGTATTTTCCTTGTAATCACAAGTGCAAAACTAAAATTCTTCAAGTAAAAACCCATGTTATCCAATAACTGATAGAAAACAATCGACATGGCCACTGAAATAAAGGCATACAAAGAATACTTAAAATATTGTTTATCTAAATTTAACTTCATTGACCTCCCCCTCCATTAGTCATTCTTAAAACTTAATTCTTAACTTTCATTATACATGATTTTAATAATACCCGCTATTAAATTATTGCCATACTGTTGTATGATTATTAAAAGCAAAAAAGCTAAACGACTAGAACCCAGTGGAGTATCGGGGTCTAGTCGCTTAATAGAGTTTTTATTATTTCCACTGTCTAACTTGAGAGTGGAGAGTTCATCGAAGGATTTGCTCTTATTTTTTCAAAATATGTTTTAGCTTTTGAAAAATATTATACAATAACGCTAGGAATCCTACGCCTGAAATTTTACTCATTAAAGAGTCAATGATATACCAATTTTTAATTTCTTTAGGTGAACTTGTCTGAACAATATAAAACAAGACAAAGTAAATAATGAAAAATATTACTGTCAAGTAAATATTTAATTTGCTTTTATTTTTATTTACTAACTTCAAACAATTCCAAAACAAACATGTGGAAAATATAGAAACTATGATGCTAATTATAATAAGAGTAGCCATTATTGTACCGTATGACTTCTATATATCTGACCCCAAGTAAAAGTCTTTCCAATTGGAAATTCAAAGCCACCTATATTTAGAGGTACTGATGCAGTTGCATCCATGGTGTACGAACCATAAAATGAAATAGCTCTGTTACTGTTTTGATATGAGTATCCTGTTGAATAGCTACGAGGATTTACAGAGAATGACGAACCAAAATCAGCTATTACAGTTATTGATGGATTACCCATTGCAGTAAATGTTCCGTCTGAATTTTCAATATATTTTCCACTTAATTTTGTGATCCATTCTTTAGTAAATGTACCTGTACTATCTGTCCTTAACTCGTAGAATTCTTTAGTAAACTGTACTTCTGAGCTTATAGTGTATGGTGTAATTTCGTTTCCTCCACTAATTTTATTCTTTTTAATTTTCTCATCATGTGTTAAAGCTAAGTCAAACTCTATAAGCATGCTAATAACCTCATTGTAATTTCCCTTTTCTAAGCTCTTCTTTACATCCGCACTATGTTTATCATTAACAATTTCTCCATAAACGTTTATAACTGCTATTTTGGAAACTTCTGATTCAGATAAGAATTCATAAAAAATAGGATTCGTTGTTTTAATATCTTGTGCCACGCTCTCTTCATTTGTTACTGCAAAAGATGTAAACATTGATGACATTATCATAATACTACATGTTAATAAAAAAACAATCTTTTTCATAGTTTAGCCTCCTGTGTTTCTAGCAATACTAATTTTGTATTTTTTACCTCCCCTACAAGGTGTATCTATTATTTATCCACTCTAGGGAAAGTAGTAAATAATAGAAGCAACTCCATTCGAAGTTTACCACTTAACTATATCATAGTATATTAGTATTTTATGTCGAATTTTGTTGTCAAAAATGTAGTTATTTAGAAAAAAATTATAAATTGCTAATTATCCATTTTAATTATTCATTAGGTAATTATAAAAACAAAACTGTCTTCCTTTGTACATGTTGTGCTACACGTCGTAAATGTATATATGTTCTAAAATTAATTTATAACGCTTATTTTTTTATTTATATATACCCATATATTAAATAATTGTAATATATTTAACTTCTAAATCTTTGAACTACGTCAAAAGTGTAAATTGGACTAGAAGATTTTTTTTTATCTCCTCAAATAACTCAATCTATGTCGTACGTAATTTCTCCCACTAGGATTCTAATTACATAATTCTAATTAACATCCCACCCCTTCTCTTCCTTCACCCTATGATTATATTAAAGCCCACCCAATTACAAAGCATCGCTGATTCTGTTGCATTGTTATCTAAAGGTACATCTCCATGTTCTAGGAACACTTTTAAATAGCGCTCTTGATTTAGGCAGTATGTAAATCCTTTTCCAGTTTCTGATTTTGGTGGTACTTCATGTTGGTGTGATTTTACCCATGCAAAGAAGGCCTCCACTTGGGGCTTTACTATGAGTTTTCTCTGCCGGACTCTATCCTCCATATTACACTTTGAAAGTTCGTTGTCCAGTTTATATATGGCTGCTATCTGTTTTAAGGCTTCGTAGGCCAAGGTGTCTTTTGCTTTTTCTTCTCCTTGGGTTTTCACTACGTCTGCTAATCGCCTTCTAGCATGAGCATTATTTTACTTCTCAAATCATGCTCATGCTAGGCGTTACTATACGGATGCTTTGAAGATTCTTCCAAAGGAAGCAGTAATCGAATCTACCACGCTTACGCGGCCCTGGAATATTTCAAGAAAATTTTCTATCTTGAATCCAAGTGGAAAGATTCATCTTCCGAAGAACGGCAAAATATGAGAAATATTGAATCAAAGCCTGTACTAGAGGCTTATTTGTCATGGCTTCAAGAAGTTCAGCCTAAGGTTGTAAAGAAAAGCAAGCCGGGACAGGCAATTAATTATAGTCTATCTAACTGGGAACTTTTAAGTAATGTCCTAAAGGATGGACAGTGCGAACTGAGCAACAATGGAGCAGAAAGACAGATTAAGCCCTTTGTAATCGGTCGTAAAAACTATCTTTTCTGTAAATCCCCCTAACGAAACTTACTAGCCCTGGTGCACTGGATCATCTTCTCCCTTGGTCAGAGACCTTGCCGGAAGAATGTAGAACTCCCTTTAAATCTAAGAAATAGCAAAAGTCTTATTTACGAGAATTATCTCATAGATAGGACTTCCTTCATATGTGGGTTGTATTTGACGGATACGATTCTTTTTATATGATTAATATTTTCTATTTTCTAACTCACCTCATAGTACTGAGCCTGAGAACTCCAAAGTTCATAGTATTTACCCTCAACATCCGACAGAAGTTCTTCGTGGGTACCATACTGTACAAGTACTCCGTCATTAAGTACACAGATATTACTACAAAAACGACATGATGATAACCTATGGGATATGTATATAGCCGTATTTTTTCCTATCATATCATTAAATTTCAAGTATATCTCATGTTCGGAAATTGGATCTAATGCTGCTGTGGGTTCATCTAAAATAATGACATGACCCTTTTTATATAAAGCCCTTGCCATTGCAACCTTCTGAGCTTCCCCGCCAGAGATCTCCATTCCATTTTCACTAAACTCTCGATAAAGGTAAGTATTCAAATCATATTTTTCTAAAAACTTAGATAATCCAACACTTTTCAATGCACTTTCCACTTCATCACAATTATATTGTCTTGATATTGCCACATTTTCTCCTAAGGTAAGGGATAACAGTCTAAAATCTTGAAATACTGCTGAAAAAATATCTAAATAGTCTTCATATTTATAATCCATAATATTCCTACCATTAAGAGTTATCTTTCCTTCAGTTGGCATATACAGTCCCAAAAGAAGCTTTATTAAAGTTGTTTTACCTGAACCATTTGTACCTACATTTCATTACTTAAATTCCTAAAAGTAAAATCTGCTCTAAAAAATGCTAAAGAAAAGTAAATCGAGATTGTTACTCCCACTAAACTTCCATCAAAAATTCCTATATTCATGCCAAAGGAAGCAATAATAAAGGATTATTATTTTTCTTATAGAATAAATAATTAAATAAGCCACTAGGAGGAGGTACGAAATGAAACACATAAAAAACACACTAATACTATTGAATATTTTCATAACTATCACGTTGTCATTTTTCTTAAAAATTACTTTTCGTCTTTATAGAATGTTTGTATTTATTGATGAAAAATCAACGTCTACTGAAATTAACCGTTTTAACGATATTTCTAAACTTCAAAATATTACATGGATTCTAGTTCTATCAATATTGGTTATCTTAATATTACTTTTATTCACTGAACATATAAAGAAAATCAAAAATCTTTATTAATAACCTAAATACATTATTAAGATACTAAAGGCAATGCAAATCTTATGGTAATATAGTAAGAGCGAGGGGATTATTAAATGTAACCTTCCTTTTCTTTTGTTTTAGAAAAAGAGCACCTCCCCCTAAGATTGATACCTCTAATACATATCCCCCATTCACCCTACCATCAGTTCTCCATATGCTTGGACTTAAATTTATACACTCCCAATCTAGTATTCTCAAACATCCTAATCTTTAAATTTCCCTACCACGCACTCAACATGCCATGTATAATGCAAAACAACTAACCTTCTCCAACTATACGATAACATTCTTTAAATACCAAAAAGAACTCAACTTATATTCGTTGTCTATAAATTAAAGACCTAAGCTCAATTTAAAATCGAACTTAGGTCTCTTAAATTATCCCCTAATCATAATAAACCTCCGCCAAGAAAAGACCTTGGGCTGGCACCGTCTGTCCTGCCACTTCTCTTTTTCCTTCCTTGAAGATTCTCTCAATATAGTCGGGCTTTTCATTGCCTAAACCAATCTCCAGCAAAGTCCCCATCATAATACGAACCATATTGTGGAGGAAACCATCACCGATAAAGCTAAACTCGATTTGCTGTCCTTTTCTCTCAATATTGATTTCCTTGATGGTTCTCTCAGTAGACTTGTTGGTCTTCTTTACGGAAGAAAAGGCAATAAAATCATGGGTCCCCAAGAAAAGCTCTGCTGCTTTTTTCATGGCAGCGATATCTAGCTTTTCGGGGATATGATAACTATACTTTCTCTGGAATGCAGAAGGCACTGGATCATTCCATACGTAATAGACGTATCTCTTTGCAATCCCGTTGTAGCGACTATGGAATCTTTCGGATGCCTTGTGTATTTCCTTTACCACAATGTCCTGTGGCAGGTAATGATTGATATATTCCTTCATTTCCTGTAGGGTCATATCCCCTTCATAGTGGAAATTTGCCACCTGTCCATGGGCATGGGCTCCTGCGTCAGTTCTACCAGAGCCAATGATCTCAATAGGGGTATTAGCCATTTTACTGATAACAGCTTCTATTTTCCCTTGGATCGTTTGGTCGGTATCCTTCAGTCTCTGCCAACCCTTATAGCGACTTCCATCATATTCAATAATCATTCGTATATTTCTTTTCAATCCTGTCACCTATCCTCTAGTTTTTTTATTAGTATTATCAATAGAGTAAACTTATAATTAGTTTTAGATTTAAATTATTTTTTTTCCTTCAATAGAAAATTGGGTACAGTGTAACATTCTACGATACTTCCGATAATATTGTGGGTACCTGTACGGGTATATACCCCCTGTAGTTGACCATTGTAGACAAATAGTCCAATGATATAGTTGTGGTCAATGAACTGCACATCATCCAAATCAAACCTTGCCATCGGAACCTTTGGTACTCTACAAAACTGTTGCAATAGGTATTCCTCAACCGCCTCTTTTTCGATGATTTCCTTCCATTCCTCCACCGAATAGTCTTGACCGATTTTTACACCATTTGAAGCATAACGATCCATAGGCTTTAATACCAACTGATCCTTATTTTCTATTGTATAGGTAACCAGCTTTTCATCTTGATTATTGAAGAAGCTAGTATAGGGTATATGTTTCTTTACAAAATCCCTTTCCTCCTCCGTCAAGAATGGGGACATAGATTCATCGTGGAGGATTGCAAATACTGATTTATTGTGGATGACTTGGGATCGAAGGGGGCCAACAAAGCATACATTACCATCAAGGTAAGCATCTATGAAGGGTCTTACCTCTTCTGCATGTTCTATAATCTCCCATGTTACAGCTCGTCGATAGACACAATCTATTTTAAAATCTCCATGATACAGACCACCATCCCGATAATCCAGCTTTCTAGGGTCTACAATAATGGTTGGGCATCCATTCGCTTCAAATGCCTTTTGAAACTCAACAAACTCACTAGGGGGCTCTGCCTTCATAAAATCCACTATGGCTACATTGGGCTTTGCATCCCCTTTACTGTACTCTCGATAGTTTTTTAATAAAGCCTCCACCCAACTTTGGAAAAGCTCAAATCCTGTAACCTCGTACTGACCTTTGAATTCTTCAATTGCCAAAGAGTCCATGAAAACCCTTTCCAGTTCCCTTTGTTCCGTCATGCCAGAAGAACCATCGGCATTCAACTCACAAAACTGGAAGTTCCCCTCCTCATAGTGATAGAAGATATCAAATCTACCCATAGGCACATTCATATTATAACCAGGATCCTTTAAAATCAATTCCTCCAACAAGGGGCTAAAACCAAAGTATTTTCTAAACGCTGGATTAGCTATGTATTCTTCAATGGTTTTATTTAAAATCTTCATCAGATTTTCTGTTATATTTTGGAAGCCCTCTAGATCCCCCTCGGTATAGAACATTGGTTGGTATAAAAATTCCACAGGTTTTCCCTTGTATTTTGCAGGGGAATCATCGATTTCTTTAAATACCTTCTGGTAACTGTCCTTATATTCTCGCTTATTTTGACCTACATGATCTTCGTATGCTTTAAATAACTTCCTTGCCTGCACTGTGTTCCCTCCTTATAATATGGTTTTGAGCTGTCCATAGGACCCCCTTTACCCCTTCTGTTTTCACCATTTCCTTAGACACCATTGCTGGGTTTTGGCTTTTGGCTAGTAGATCCTTTAAGGGAGCTAAATATAGGGTCTCTTCTGTTGGTAGTCCCTTTTCCGCCATATCCATCAGTTGTTGAATGAAGGCACCAATTTTCTCATCCATGAAGGTGGCCTCAAAGCCAAATTGGATCATATCCACCTTATATTTTGCTAAATTTTCGTCGGTGACATCCAAAGATAAATTATATAAACGATCTAAATTTCCTTGATGATAGAATATTCCCTTAATCAAAGCAATATAGGAAATATTTAAAGGATAAGGAAGACTATCCCCCATACGAATTTCCACATATCTTTTAGCCCGCACATCTGGGAATACCATTGTTAGTAGATGTTCTACCTCATCCTCCGTCAAGTCATTTTCTCCCATGACTTGCGAAGTGGTCATATTACCAGTGGGTAAATATTTGCCATCCTTGATAAATAGAATCGGTGGCACCCCCAGTATGTATTGGGCATATTCTCGATAGCCAAAGGTCTGATCCATGACACCCTTTACGGTGCCGCTTCTTTGTTTATCAGTATTTTCCCAGATCACACTACGGATACTGTTATTTTCGTAGACTTCCCCCTCAAATATCGGTGAGTTGTCGGAAACTAAAGCCAGTACTGGTGATAGGAAGTTGGCTACCCTGAACTTTTTAATAAAATCCTCTTCGCTGGTGTAGTCGATGGCAGTTTGGATTGCCGCAGTACCCTTCATCATATTATGGGCATGGGTACCTGTGTTCTTTAAATAGTTGGACATATACTCGTATCTTTTTTTAGGATTAAAGGGGATGTCCTTTATGCTGGTCTTTGGATGATATCCAAGGGCCAATAGCAACTGATTGTTATCCTCTAATATCGGTAATACCTCATGTAAAAAGCCTACATACCCCTCATCTATTTGCCTCAAACTATAGGATGGTGGAACACTAAGTTCCAATTGCCCACCGGGCTCTAGGGTGATTACCCCCTCTGGCTTTTCTAACCCCACAAGATATGAACCTTCCTTAATAGGATCATATCCCTTCCTTTGTAGTTCCTTTAAGATCGATTCTATTCCCTTTTCTTGATAGTAATTTACTGAATCAAAGCTATTGCCATCCACTACAATATGTTCAAACTCCGCTCCAATGGCTTGTCTATTGGGTGCCTTCTCGCCATTTTTGATGATGTCTATTATTCTTTGTATTTTAACCTCTTCCGTCATACGCTTCCCACCTTATTTGAATTTAAAAGATTATATTTTATATAATTACTCTTTAGACTATAAAATCCCTCTTTATTTAGCAAATTTATTTTGCATATCGAAATAAATGTTATATAGTAACCCACTAAAAACTAAAACAAACCCAATCATTTTTCCTGAAGTAATGGGAACTTTGTTAAACCAGTCAATCACTAAAGCAGTAAGAAATTGTCCTGTAAAAACCAAAATTGTCGTATAAATCACTGGGATTTTTGGTATTAGAATATTAAATCCTACCACTACAGCTACAGTAATCAGCCCACCTGCATAGACCCAAAGGGGGATTCTTAATAGAGTGGCTACATCGATGGACCATCCTCGATAGATCATTAATACCACCACAAGAGTGGTAATCATTCCTAAGAAATTATTTGCTAATGCTGCCTTATACTTTCCAACCTTTGTTCCCAGCTGAGCGTTTAGTATACCTGACAAGGTAATCATCGATCCTGCTGTAAAAGCTAGAAATCCATAAAAAAGTACCATCGGGACTACCTCCTAATAAAACATCATAATAAATATACCTGTTAGCATTAAGATTAAACCAGGAATCTTACCTTTTTTAAAGGGAATTTGCTTCATTCTTAACAGGCCAAAACTATCCACCAACAACGAGGTAACCACTTGCCCTAATAGGACTAAAGCTATTGTGATTGATACCCCTAGAGCTTGAAAGGTAACATTATTTAATACGATAATCATCCCCCCCATAATCCCTCCGAGATAATAATAAAAGGGTAGTTGAACATTACGCCTATTTATTTCTTTATTGATGGCTACCAATCCTAGAGTTCCAGTGGTGGCTATTAGATGGACAGCAAAGGAACTAAAATATACATTGGTATAGACCCCAAGGATGCCATTGATATTAATCATCATAGCAATGAGAACACCTAATAAAAGTACAATAACATACTTCACCTTCATTTAATTCACCTCTTCTTGATAAAAAATAAGCCCACTGTTGTGAGCTCTTGTATAAGTTTCTATAGGGAATATAGGAACATCTCTTTAGCTTCGTTGATGATAATTAGTCCTTGATTTTTTTCGTCGTAGTACATGGCATAGGGGGTCCAGGGAAACCTCATTAAACTATTTGACTCTCCTTTGTCGTCCAACTGAATCAATTCATCTCCATTAATGAGGTACGCTTTATCTTGGTTGATAATCATAAACAAGTCTTTGTCGTTCAGCATTAATGGTTCTTTAAAGGTTTTTTCTTCACCTTCTCCTATAGGACGTATTTCAAGGGGCCCTTGTTCTCCAAGATTCTTGCCATATACATATTCATTAAATAGTAATTGATAAAAGTTGAACTTTAGCCCCTCCATCTTTGTCAGTTTTTCAGTAGCAATATGATAGACCTGTACGCCCTTATAATCTATTTTTTCAAGGACATCCTCTTTTCCTCTATTTACTTTACCTTCTAATACAGCAGTCATTTCACCATTTTTACTCCACTGAATACTATCAATAGGATCAACTAAACCATAGGAGGTCTTCAACATCACCTTTTCTTCCCCATTATCTACATTATGTAAAATGAATTTTTCACCAATATAAGTTTGCCAGTGGCCAATCTGAACCTTATTCCCCTCACGATTATCTGGCTTTTGAATATATGCAATATAATTATCCTTTGGAGCCCATCTCATACTGGTGGCTTCTATGTTGGAAATTTTCTCACCTTTATTATTATAAACTTCATTGTTATTAAATACAAAATAATTTCTTTCGTTGGACCACTGGGTAGCAAAAGAAAAGTTGTTGTAGGCTTCCTCTGTTATATTTCTCTTAATTAACCGAGATTCATCTTCTTCAAATAGATGCATATATAAATCTGAGCTCTCATGGGTTCCCTTCGTATACAATACCCCGTCTCTGGTTGGTGCAATCAAGACATTTGGGCTGTTTAACCCACTGATTTGTGTATCTATTTTTTTCTCTTTGCCATTTTTTTTATGAAAAAGATTTCCTTCCGCATCTACGTAGACAGCCTCATCCTCCACTAAGGGCACAAAGGAATCATATTCTTCTATCCTACTAAAAATTTTATCTACTTCTTTTGATTTGATATTCATACGATAGACATTTAATCCGTCATTCTCTAGGGTGGTAAAATACAGCCTTCCTTCTTCTACCCTAAAGGGGCTATATTCCCTATAGGGCTCCATAGCTTCTATTTTTTGAAGTCTTTCTACTACCCTTTGATTTGGACTACACCCAACCCCACCCCCAACTAAGGCCAACAAACATATTATTATAATCGCTTTTTTCAAGGGTCTCACCTCTTCCATTTCTTTTGACCTTATTTTTCCCAAAACTGGTGGAATTAGTCCTATATTTTAGGGGGTTATATTATTTAAATTCTCAGATTTGCAAACGAAAAACAGAAAAAGAGCCCCAGTATATATAATATACGAGGCTACTCTTTTACAAAGATATAGGATAAAGTTTTTCAACGGTTCTTCTATAACCGAAGACATCCGACAACTTTATAATCCTTTGGTATATTGTATGTTTCATAAATATTTTCTAAATCATCGTCATACAGTTCCCATCTAACCCTAATCCCTGCTTCATTAAAGATTCTTTCTAGGTACAGCATCATAATACCAGAATCCAGTAGCAACGATTTTTGTGGAATTTCTTCTCCTCCTACTACTAAAATTAGTTTTTCACCATCTATAATTAATCTCCAAGGTTGTTGATTTTTCCAAGAAGGAGCCATTCTAATATGATACAGAATGTTCATCAATCCCCTAGACTCTAATTCATTTTCCTTTGGTTCTTCTCCCCATTTTTCATGGTATACAAATTCGTAGAGGGATATTCGCGTAGAAGTGCTTTTTGGTGTAAAGGGCACTCTTCCCTTTGGATAGCCTAAAGCTGCCATGGCTACAATTTTACCTGCGTTTGTGAGTTCTAGATCCTTTCTTAGCCCTTCTTCATCTTCCACTGTCAACCAACATGTTCCTAAATCTAGCTCATTGGCCTTTAACAGCAGCTCCTCCATCATATAGCTGGCATTTTGTAAGTATTGAGGCTTTTCTTCACTGGTCATGACAATATAGTGGGGTGCCTCTACTATATGTCCCTTATAGCCTACTTTTCCTTTTAATAAATTCCTTTTTATCTTCCCATCAGATACAAAGATGAAATCTACCTTAATATCCTCTAGTAATCCTTTGATTCCTTCGCTATAGTTAATCAGCTGTATCATCTTTGATTTGTCTACATGAATATCTCTAAAATCCCTTACAGATATTCTATTTTCGATTAGCCAGCGATACCTCATCATATTAACCTCCCTTTCAACCTCTTATTTACTTTAATATGTATATACCCATTACAACATGCTAAAACATTTGATTTTTGAATATATTTTTAGATATAATAATGAAGGTCAGGTGAATAACCACCCGACCTAAGTTTTATACAAGTCCAGCTTCTATTTTTTCTAGGTAGCTGATATCATCCCTTGATAACCTTGTGTATAATTCTTCCCGATAAGTACGACTTTCATTCATCTTGTTCCGTCGTCCTTTTTTCTTTTCTATATCTATCCATGAAATTTTCTTATTTCGATAATATAAATCGTAGTCTACAAGTCGTTCTCCTTCAAATGTATACTCCAAGCCCACCAACACCTTCTTAATTTCCTCTGGAGTACAGTAGGTAAAGAATCTTATTTGATAAGCTAATACTGAAAACAATGAAAGGGCATGATCTTTCGTCCAAGTCTCTCCTAAAATCATTCCAATTTCTAGCTTTGACAACACATATACTAGCCGCTCATAATTTTCTTGGTATTTACCCTCAGAATCATAAATATTAATCCGTAGCTCATACCACTGTCCTTGTTCTAGATTTTGAGTGATAAATCGTGTTCCCTCTATTCTGAGGGCTTTATATAGATAAGTTACTGGTTGATATAAAAGTATATTTGGTGTGATCATGTCATTTTTCTTCAAAACGGAGTTGATGGGCTTTTGGGTAAGGGATAAAATTGTATCTCCCTTTTCTCCTTTGCAGATACCCTCCTCCCAATTCACCAATTCCCCTTGATACACCTCTAAAAAACGCTTCATGATCTTCTTTTCATCCCCTGCAATCCGCATAATCATAGATGCGGGCCCCATATCAACCCGATACACCATTTTTTCAACATGACTATTGATCATTTCCGACAGACAAACTGAAGCGACTTGGTTCACTAAAACGATTTCTTTTGCATCCTTAATGGAGGTCTTTTCCTTATTCTTTTCGGTCAAAAAGCAGAGGGTGCTGTCCTCTGTTGCCAGTTCAAGCCCTTCATGAAATGGGATTGATTTTCCCTCTAAGTGTTGGATTAAAAAAGCCTTTACCTCTTGAATTTCATCAGAACGAATAAATAAAAATCGTGGTCCCATCCTTAGAAACAGCATGATAACTTCCCCCTTTTATATGGTGATTCTGCCCTTTTCCATCCTTCTGAGTCGATTGGTGGCAAATGGATACTCTATTTGATAAATTTTTTTAGAATGAAGGTCAATGATGTTGGCACTAAGGACACCATTTAAGCAAATCCTATTCCCCTGTTGAAAATGACTGGGTTCAAAGCTATGACCATAGAGGCAATAGTCCGTACCACTTTCCACCTCTTGAAAGTAATGACCCATATAAATTTTATTTCCTTCAATATTTATTATCCCTTTTTCTAGGATATAACCAGTTTTTATCGTTCTTTTAAGAGTTTCTTCATGGTCATGATTTCCTACAGCATAGTATATTTTAGCATTGCTATTTTCTTCGATTATTCTTACTATTTTTCGAAGGTTTACCTTGTATGATTCCAATAGCTTATCATTGGTTTCTAACTTTATATTGTCTACGATATCCCCAGTATGCACAATATATTGTGGATTAATTTCTTTTATGAGTCTCTCTATAAATGGAAAAATCTCTGCCGGTGTATCACTAATGTGTAGCAGCAGAGGTCCTGTTTTCTTTCTTTTAAGTTCCTCAGGAATATAAGGACGATCAAGTATAAAACATTTTATTTTTTCTATTATTTTAAATATTCTCAAATCTGCACCCCCTTATGAAAAGCCTACAGGAGATGTAATTAAAAGTCAATAAAAAAAGCCAGCAATATGATGTGTCACATCGCTAGCTAAAAGAGTATGGATTTCATCCTTTCCTCAATGACGGCCACAAGAAGCAGGTGGCTTATAATTTTGAAACAACATCCAATGCTCTATCATAATCTGGATGCTCTGTAATTTCCTTAACATACTCCACGTGCTTCACTACATTATTTTCGTCTATTACAAGTACTCCTCTAGTTAATAATCTAAGTTCGTCGATTAAAAATCCATAAGCTTTACCAAAAGATGCATCTCTGTGGTCTGATAATGTTACTGAATTTTCTATTCCCTTTGTAGCACAATATCTACCTAATGCAAAGGGTAAATCCATACTTATGGTAATGACAGCTACATTTTTTAGTTTCCCAGCCTCTTCATTAAAGGTCATGGTCTGTAAATCACATACCCCGGTATCTATGGAAGGTACTATGCTAATCAATTTAACCTTCCCATTAAGATCGCTTAATGCAAAAGGTTGAAGTTCCTTCGTTACAGCTGTGAAATCTGGAGCAATACTTCCGACTTTTATTTCTGTCCCTAATAGTGTCACTGGATTTCCCTTCATGGTAACGAAATTGTTTCTTCTCTCCATTTTACTTCCCCCTTATTCTTGTTAAAGTTTACTTTCCTTATATACCCTTCACTTTTTTTGTCAATCAGGTACTTTTGAAAATTTTTGTGTTTTTATTTCATCATTGCCTCTAATTCACCCAAATGCCTCGTATCAGTCTCAATCATTTCTTGTACTAACCTTAGGCTATCTGTGTCCAGATCTCCTTTAATCGTTTTTTTTACCGCCTCTATTCCTTGTTTTTCTCCTTGATACAATTCGTGGAGCATTACATGATTTCGACTGACCATACCTTCTAACTTTAGCTTCATATCTGCCATTACACCTACCATGCCCGTAGATTCCTTTGGGTCTCCTCCTAATTTGTAAATGCGATTTGTGATCTCCATTGCGTGTCTCTTGTGATCTTCTAAAATCCCATTAAGCCTTGTCTTTAACTGGTGATCCTCTATAGTGGATAATACCGTCTCGTATCCTTCTATTGCCATATGTTCTCCCTTTAAAATTTCATTTAAGGTTTTAATGTTTGGTTCATTCATTTTCATCACCTCTATTATTTTTTGATGTTAAATTTTCATAACTCATAGTTCCTTAATCTCTGCTATTTTTCCCATAATCTATGACTTATATTTCATTATTAAAAGGTTAAATTAATATTGAAAGGAGTGATCAGTATGCCATGGAAAAAAGGAAAAGTAAGACTAGCGGATGGTAGCGTATATCATGCAGATTTATTAATAGAAAATGGAGATGAGGTTTGGAACATGAAACTCCATAGTGACCATGGAACAGTCGAAGAGATTGTTGCCGAGAGCTTTGCTTCAAAATTAAATAAAACTTCAGAGCAAGTATATCCCTTCACTTATCAACTAGACAACAATAAATAAAACAAGGGATGCATGAAAAAAGAAGTGGGACAAAGATTTTTTATCTTTTTCCCACTTCTTTTCAGTTTTTTTATATTTTATGTTTAACCACATTTTTTCAATAGCATATCTTAAATATTTCATTGCTAACTATGCTTTATCTTGCTTATGATCAATAAATAACTCTGCTAAGTCTTTTGGTGGCTGACTATATCCTTCCCTTAAAGCCCATTCACTTAAAGAATCGATTAACTCCGTTGCAATTTCAACATTTCCTTCACCTTTGCTCAATCTTTCCTCGAATTCTCCCATATTATTTTCCTCCCTTTTGGATCGTTTACATTTCTATGGGATCTTTCCCTAATAAGTATTATACCCAATTAATTAAAAATCAATATCATTTACGTTGTCATTTTTCTTTAGTAGCTTTTGCCTTTCTTGACAATCATCACAATAAAAGGTGATATAGGTCACAGTTTCATAAGAAAATTTCCTGTATCATATGATTATAGTCAAGAACAAAGCAACGCCATTACAACAGCAAGCACTAATAATCATTTATTATTCAAATATAAAGGAGGAAATAAATATGTTTTGTTATCAATGTGAGCAAACTCCAAAGGGAGGATGTAAAAGTTCAATCGGTGTATGTGGTAAGGATGAGAATATTGCCAGCCTACAGGACACCATGATTTTCGGTTTAAAAGGAATTGCTGCTTATGCTACCCATGCAGCTCAATTAGGTTTTAGAGATCCAGAGGTTGATCAAATTACTCAAGAAGCCCTTTACATGACATTAACAAACTCAAACTTTAATCTACAAGAACATATCGCTATGGCAATGAAGGTTGGTACAGCAACAGTGAAGGTGATGGACTTATTAGATAGAGCCCACACTTCATTATTAGGAATTCCTTCACCTGTAACCGTATCAACAGATAAGGTAGAAGGTCACTGTATCTTAGTTACAGGACATAACTTATTTGCATTAGAACAATTATTAAAGCAAACAGAAGGTAAGGGAATCAATATCTATACCCACTCTGAAATGCTTCCAGCCCACGGATACCCTCAATTAAAGAAATATCCTCACCTGAAGGGTAATGTAGGTAAAGCATGGTTTGACCAAAGAAAAGTATTTGAAGAATTCCCAGGCTGTATCTTAGGAACAACTAACTGTCTGATGCCGATTAAAGGAAGTTATTCAGATCGATTCTGGTCTTATGATGTGGCAGGCCTTGAAGGTGTAGCTAAGATTGAAAATGATGATTTCTCACCAATGATTGAAAAAGCCCTATCATTACCTAAGGCTAACGTTGAATCAGATAAGACATTAACAACTGGTTTCCACCACGAAACAGTATTAAGTATCGCCCCAGAAATCATTGATGCTGTTAAATCAGGTAAAATCCAGAGATTTTTTGTAATTGCTGGTTGTGATGCTCCTGGTAAAGGTGGGGAATACTACAGAGAATTGGCTACTTCACTACCTCAAGATTGCGTAATCTTAACTACTTCTTGTGGTAAGTTCAGATTTAACGACGTTGACTATGGAGTAGTGCCAGGAACAAACATCCCAAGATATATCGACCTTGGCCAATGTAACAACTCAGGTTCAGCAGTTAAAATTGCAATTGCTTTAGCTAATGCCTTTGAATGTGAAGTTAATGAATTACCGTTAAGCATCGTATTATCCTGGTTCGAACAAAAGGCAGTAGCCATCCTATTAGGTCTATTCAGCTTAGGAATCCAAAACATCTATATTGGACCAAAGCCACCAGAGTTTATCACTCCTGGAGTGTTAAATGTATTAGTAGATACCTTCAACTTAAAACTTACTGGAGATTCTAAGGAAGACTTAGCAGCTATGTTAGGATAGTCATAAATTATATGCATTAAAGGGAGCATTTCCGTAGGGAAGTGTTCCTTTTTTATGTTTAATAAAGTATTTTAAATAGTAAACACCACTATATTTTTCTTATATTTAGTGCTTTTATTGGTTAGGATTAATTATATATGTCTATTGGGGATGTACATCTGCATGTCCTTTTAAAAATTTTCTGTATATTTTGTTTTGTTTTATAAATGTTTTTGATATAATAAATTTAGACATTCTAAATATATCTAAGGAGGACTTATGGATTACGGAAAGAAGAGACAACTTATTTTAAACGGCTCTATGCCTAAAGTGATCTTAACCTTGGCAGCTCCCATTATGCTGAACAATTTTGTTCAGACCCTTTACAGTCTTGCCGATACCTATTGGGTAAGTACGACACTGGGGACTACAGAGGTTGCTTCAATTATGTTGGTTTTTCCTGTTATTTTCTTGACCCTTTCCCTTGGTATGGGAGTAAATATTGCGGGAACAGCTTTAATTTCTCAATATACTGGATCAGATGATAAGAAGAGTAGCAGCCGTATAGCTGGTCAAATGTTTTGTTTTTCTCTTATTTTATCTGTGGTGTTAAGTATTATTGGCTATTTTGCAACACCCACCATCGTTAGGCTTATGGGAGGAGAAGGGGACGTACATAAATATGCCAGTCAATATCTTAGTATAATGTTTTGGGAAATGCCTTTTATATTTTTGTTTTTTGTTTACAATTCAATTAAGCAAGGCCAAGGGGATACAGTTACGCCAATGAAGTTAAATGTTAGTGGTGTAATACTCAATATTATTTTAAGTCCAATCTTCATTGTTGTATTTAAGCTTGGGGTGGCAGGGGCTGCCATCGCTACGGTATTTTCTAGAGGACTTTTCGCTCTGTATGCTGGTTATACCTTGTTTGCCCATAAGAATGGTATTAGTTTAAGCGTAAAGGATCTCAGAATTGAAAAAGAAGTCTTATATAAAATTATCCGCATAGGTTTGCCTGCCACAATCGGACAATCGGCATCAGCCTTTGGATTTATTTTTCTGAACGCCTTTGTGTTAGCCTACGGAGATGATACTATGGCTGCCTTCGGGATTGGCAATAGAATTAATTCGCTTGTATTAATGCCTGTCATGGGAATAGGAAATGCCTTAGCCACTATTGTCGGACAAAACCTTGGTGCTGAACAGAAGGATAGGGCAAACTTAGCCTTCAAATCTGCCATGAAGCTCTCTACCCTCTTTATGATTACTGGCTCCACCATCATGTTTTTTTTAGCAGAAACAATCGTTGGGGTCTTTATTAAGGATAATCCTGTTGTTTTTGCCCAGAGTTTGGAGTACTTAAGATTAATTTCAGCTTCCCTTCCTCTGATGGGCTTTTTCCAAGTCTTCGTAGGAACCTTCCAAGGCTCAGGTCATACCCTATATGCCATGATTATGGATATGGGACGTCTATGGGGTCTAAGGATTCCTTTGATCCTTCTATTTGGAAATCTAACTACTTGGGGTTCTAGCGGAGTGTGGTACGCTATGGTGTTGAGTAACGGATTGATCTGCTGTGTAGGCTTGGTGATTTATTTGATGGGTAACTGGCAGGAGAAGGTTATTCATAAGAATATATTGGCTGAACAATAAAAAGCAGCACCCCACGTACCTAAAATACGTAAGGTGCTGCTTTTTCTAATACCCCTCCACCTGTCTCTGATGATTAATCTCATTCTTTCTAAGATAAGCGGTATTAATTTCCTCCCAACTAAAGCCGATGATAGCACCTAATAAGATAAAATTGCCCCATAAGGTAACATACATTTCATGAGAAAGATCCCTTTGAAAATCAGCAATATTGGCAAATACCTTCAAGAACTGATCTACTTCCGTGGTCTCTTCCATTTTGATTTCCGCTGAAACCTCCATAAAATTAATTTCCAGCCCAATACTTAACACAAAGTGAAGACAGTCCACATATTCCTCTAGGATAATCTGCTTTCCCGATGGATTCTTCTTGCTCCAATACTTGAAGCATCGAGTTTCATTAGCCAATTCCCCTAGCTCCACTTGTAAGGCCATGATTTTACGGGATACTAGATCTTCCCCCTCCAACTTATGCTCCTGAAGTATTTTCGTATCCAATATCTTTTGTATATTAAACAGCTCTTGTATATTCAAAATAAAACCTCCTAAAAAGAATCAAATTGAAAAAACCTTTGATAAAACCTGCTATGATTCGTCATAGCAGGTTAATCTGTTGAGTAGTATTTAATTATTTATTTTCCACAACACTTTTTATATTTCTTGCCACTACCACATGTACATGGATCATTTCTTCCAATCTTATCGTCCTTTACCACTGTTTTAGTAGCATTGTATTCCTTCTTGATTTCTTTTCTCTTTTCCTCTGTATAGATATCCTCCCACTGAGGTAGCGTATACAGCCAGTCTGCCTTTACAGCTAACATGTTGAAGTATAGCTTTTCAAAGTCTATTTGAATATCGATTTCACTATCTTCATTTAGCCCTTCTAATTCAATTGCTTCTACTAAACTATCATTAATTCCATCTAGGAATCCTACGAAGTAAACATTAGTTACTCCATACTCTTTCGCTAGATCCTTTAGTGTGCCAGTTATTTTATCTTGTTTTTTACCTAAGATTGACTCGTAGAATCCTTTTTCAATTTCACAGTATTCATTCCAAAACTGATTTACTTTTTCTTGATCCGTTTCTTCAAAAGCTATATTTTTCCATTGTTCGTATAAGCTCATTTCAACTACTCCTCTGTAAAAATTTTTTTATTTCTGTATAGATTATATTACAATCTAGCCATCGTTGCAATGAATTTAAGCCTCCACCTGCTGATAAATGACTTCAGCCTCATAAATATTATATCGCTTAAATAAAGTAAGACTTAATATACATCGCACCACCAAGTCCACCGCCATAGTTGCCCAAATCGTAGTTATTCCCCATCCAAAATATTTAGTCAAAATCCAAGCACAGGGAATCCTAATTCCCCATAGTCCGGCACCTGCCACAATCATTGGCACTCTCGTATATCCTGCGCCCCTCATAGCGCCATTTAAAACCCCTGCAAGATTTTGAGGCACCTGTACCAATCCCATAAATAATAAATAGGTTGCCCCCAGAGCAATTACTTCTGGTTGATCAGTTAAAAGAGCCATTGCTTTTCCTGGTAAGAAGATTAGTATAGCTGTACTGATGGAGGTTAGAACCATAGACCCCTTTACAATCTCCCTCAGATATCTTCTGCTAAGCTGTGGGTCCTTTGCCCCCAAAGCCTGCCCGATAAAGGCTGTAGCCGCAACCCCAAAGCCTGCTGCTGGCATGAAGGAGATGGATTCCACCTGAAAGCCCAACTGATAGGCTGCTAAAGCTGTTTCCCCGAAGGAAAGGATGATTTTAGTCAGAATGATGGCTGATACTTGCCAAAACATTGATTCAAAGGATGTTGGCCCTCCTACTCGATAGATTTCCCATACCTGCTTAAAGTTAATTTTATATAAATTAGAGTCTATTCTAAAGCCTAATACTCCCCGCTTATTGAACAGAATATATAGCCCTATCATAGCTGCAACAAACTGTGCAGTAGCAGTGGCAATTGCAGAACCCTTAAGCCCAAGGGCAGGCAATCCAAGTTCCCCATAAATTAGTCCATAGTTCAAAGCAATATTTATGATGTTCATGATTACTGCAATTTTCATAGGGGTCTTGGCGTTTCCTGTTCCCTGCAGTACTCCAGTCACCACCAGCATGATGGCTAGAAAAGGAAGACCAAAAGAAATTGTCCTTAAATACAGAGCACTGTTTTCCAATAACAAAGGGTTATTCTTCCCAAAGATACTAAGAAGTGTTGGTGCCTTCCAAAATACCAACTGTTGTAATGCTAAAACTACTAAAATAGAGGATAATAAAGTCTGCTGTACAATTTTTCTTAGCTTACCCCAATCATTTGCCCCATAGGCTTGAGCTACGAAGACCGTTGCCCCTGTTGTTACTCCTCTAAATAATGCCCAAATTATTTGAGTTATTCTGGTGCTTAATCCTACTGCGGCCACTGAAACAGTATCTATCCTTCCAATCATGCCCATTGCTATGATTCCAGAAGACATCTGTAATATACTCTCCAAAGTAATAGGTATAATCATTGCATAAATTCGCTTCCTCAGTTCAATTTCCGTTAAATTAGTTGATATTTTTGTATCCATATTTTTTCGTCTCCCTAAATTAAATGATACCTATATTATACAATATAAATGGATTGGAACCGAATAAAATTATCCCTTATTTCTAAAAATAATTCTGTAAATGATAATCAGAAAAAAAAAGAATAAAATTAATATATTTTCTGTTATAATCTTTATATTTTGGTTATAAATATGACAGAGAGACACATTGTAAAAAAAGAGGATAAAAAGAGGAGGAGATTATAAATGCAAAGTTTTGGCAAATTTCTACAATCAGGGGATTGGAAGGGTGAAAAACACGTTCCAGTAATCCACGCGCCAGAGAAAGTTTCTGCTGGTGAAGAATTTGAAATTAAGATTACCATAGGTGATGCAGTTCGTCATCCAAATTCATTCGAACATTACATAGCTTGGTTTAAAGTGTTCTTCCATCCAGAAGGAGCTAAGTTCCCAATCGAAATCGCAAACTTCAATTTCACAACCCATGGCGAAGGGGATAACTTCACTGACCCAGTAGGTGCTACTTCTGCTAAATTAAGCAAGTCTGGTACAATCTATGCCATCAGTTATTGTAACATCCATGGCGTATGGGAAAATAGTAAAGAAATTGTAGTAGAATAATCTTAGGTTACATAACTGAATAGTTAAATCTAATATAAAAAACTCCTATCTATCTTACTGATGGGAGTTTTTTATGTTTCTCCCCTTCCCAGCACCTCCCTTATTCTACAAAATAATTCGTTAATATATTAACATTGTTATATCGTAAATAACTCTTTTTTTGCATCTTAATTGCTATTTATACCCCTGATAATGAATCTCAATCAAGACTAATAATTTAGACAATTGTTGTAATTACTCCTATTTCGACTATTATCCAAAGGGATTTATTTCATTTGAACCTGTGGTATAATCAAATTAAGAAAGAAACTTCAAATTATATATAGATATTTTTTTAACAAACAGGAGGTTTTTAAAATGCAGAAAAAAACCAAGGATATCTTTATTATTGGCTTCGCATTGTTCGCTATGTTCTTCGGAGCAGGAAACCTAATCTTCCCTCCAGCTCTTGGACAAAAGGCTGGTACTGATTTAATAGGTGCTATATTTGGCTTCCTTTTAACAGGAGTAGGTCTTCCCCTTATGGGAATTATGGCTGTTTCAAAATTTGGTGGTAACCTAGAGTTGTTGGCATCCAAGGCAAACAAAAAATTTGCTACTATACTTAGTATTGTGGTGATTTTGTCCCTAGGGCCTCTACTAGCTATTCCTAGAACAAGTGCCACTACCTACGAAATGGCGATTGTACCATTCTTCCCTAATATGAATTCCCTTTTATTCTCAGCCATCTATTTCTCAATAGTACTTTTCTTTGTACTAAAATCTTCATCAATTATTGATAGTATCGGTAAAGTCTTAACGCCTGTTCTATTGATTACCCTATTGTCAATTATTGCAAAGGGTATATTCTCTCCTCAGGGAGCTATTGCTAACACAGGCTTAGGAGTATCATTTGCCAGCGGATTTGGTGAAGGTTATCAAACCATGGATGCTTTAGGAGCCACGGTTATCGGTTCCATCATTGTTGCCTCCATCAAAGCTAAGGGCTACACAGAGTCAAAAGAGGTTTCAAAAATAACTGTTCAAGCTGGTATCGTTGCAGCAGCTGGCCTGGCCATTGTTTACGGTGGATTGGCTTATCTAGGGGCTACAGCTGGGAATCTTTCAATGGATTTATCTAGACCTGAGCTAATCATAACCATTACTGCTGGGCTTTTAGGTACATTTGGCAAAATACTATTGGGTATTTCAGTAGGTATGGCCTGCCTAACGACATCCATCGGTCTGACGGCCACGGCAGGGGAATACTTCAGTAACTTGTCAAAGGGCAGAGTGAGCTTCCAGACAGTTTCAATTATAACTGCTTTAATCAGTATGGTGATCTCCAATGCAGGTGTAGATAAGATTACTAGCTTGGCAGTACCACTTCTAGTGGTGGTATATCCGATCATCATCGTGCTTGTGGTGTTGGCATTATTAGATAGATTCATCAAAAACAATATTGTGTACACTGGCACCGTCTTAGTTACCCTAGTTATCAGTTTATTTGAAGCTCTAGGCAACTTTAACGTTTCAATCCCTATGATTAACAATACACTTAAATCCCTTCCATTGGCTAGTCAAGGTTTTGGTTGGGTTGTACCAGCTTTAGTTGTGGGTCTAAGTATCCATCTATATGTTACTGTAAATCAAAGACAGAGCAAGGGACGTTTAATTAAAAGACTAGCTCTAATCAAAACAATCATAAAATAATCACTGCAATCAAGAAGAGCATTTTAGGATTAACACAACATCCTGCTGGATATCATAGGTTAGCAACTATAGTGCAAGAGAATATCCTTTATCCGTGGACAAATAATGAATTGATTTTAATAAAAAATACAGGCTAATTTGCCTGTATTTTTCATGTCTACAATATAGGTGAGAACAATCTCGCCACCGATTCTTTGATTCGCTCCATATATGGCCTATGGTGATACTCTTCCAAAGTGATTTCACGACTATGTCTAAAATCATCAATAAAATAAAACATCATTTTCTCCGACGTTTCTTTGTCATAAATAAAAGCATTGATCTCAAAATTTAAATGAAAACTCCGTATGTCTACATTGGCAGTCCCAATACTGACAAAATCATCATCCACCAGCATCACCTTCCCATGAATAAAACCCTTTTTGTATTCATAGATCTTAACGCCTGCCTGTAGTAGCTCCCTAAAATGGGACCTAGATGCCCAAAACACCGTTCGATGATCTGGATGGCTGGGGACGATGATTCGTACATCCACCCCCCTAAGGGCAGCAGTCTTCAAAGCTATCAGAATACTTTCATCAGGAATAAGGTAGGGGGTTGTAATATAAACCTTATTTTTGGCAGCTGCAATAGCTGTGAAATAGGCTTGATGAATGGCTTCCCATTGGGAGTCGGGACCACTGGAGGCAACTTGAATCATCTGGGTACCACAGTAGCCCTGCCTTGGAAAATAGATGGGATCATCAATCACCTCACCTGTTACAAAAAACCAATCCATTAAGAAAATGGCTTGCATCACATATACGACTTCTCCCTTTATTTGTAGGTGGGTATCCCTCCAAAACCCCAACTTCTTATCCATACCTAGGTATTCATCTCCAATATTTATCCCACCTAGAAAACCTGTAGTGCCATCCACAATTAAATTTTTTCTATGATTCCTGTAATTGAGTCGATGCCCAAAAAGAGGGATAGATACAGGTAAAAATGCCTCTATCCTTACTCCTGCTTCCTTTAGAGGGGTCAAAAACTCATTGTTTAATCTCCATGACCCGACAGCATCGTACAATACCCTCACTTTAACGCCCCTATTGGCAGCTTCTATTAGGGCATCCCTTATCCTTCTGCCGATCCCACTATCCTTAATGATAAAGTATTCCATATGAATATGGTCTTCCGCCAAGGATATGGACTCCAACATTGCCTCATAGGTTATTTTACCATTTTGAAGTATTTTAGATTCATTATTGACTGTAATCGGAGAGTTAGTATTTTTCATTAAAAGGGGAATGACCTTACTCTTAATCCCTGTTATGTTCTCGAGAAAGAAATCTGAGTTCTTAGTAAAGGAAGCTTGCTCCTTCAACAGCTGTGATAGGATCCTATAATCCTGCTGAGATTTTTTGATAAAGGTTCTCTTCTTTTTATGGTTCTGTCCTATATATAGATACAGAAAAATTCCTATGACAGGTAAAAGAATTAATACCAATAGCCATGCCACGGTTCTAGAAGGGCTTCGATTCTCCATAAGAATCATTACACTAATTGAGATTGTCAAAATCGTAAAAAAAATAGTAAATCCATTTAATAAGGACAAACACATCACCTCCTTACATAAGGAACAATGAAATAATATTTTAGTTATAGATGACTAGTTTCTGATTACTCATTAATATTATCCTAATTGCTTCCTTTAACAGTTTTTCCTTGTCTAGTCTTAGTAGAAGGTCTTTAATAATATAATTACCCATCTCTACTCCTTTTTCTTCATTGCTACAGCTTTTTATATAAGTGATCTCCTCCAGCAAAGTCTCCGTATCATAAATTTTGAAGGGCTCTATATTGTGATACGCTGCCATATTTTCAATAATACTGGTCAACACCTCACCATAGGTTGCATTCTTATCTAATCCCATTAAAGCAATGAGCTTTGGTATAACCTCCTCCACCATCAATCGATTAGCAGGTAAAGTAGTGGTTAAGTTAAATAGACTTCCCAGCTTATTAATACACTCTTCTCCAAGCCCCATAAAAAATTTTAAAGCTACCGAATCCTGTATCCTGTCCTGTATATAGTAAGTACTACCATTAAGGTTTTTAAATACCCTTAAAGTATCAAAATAACCCAACGTCATATTATGTCTTGCCAGATCTTTAGTAAAAGCCATTATACCCCCTAGTGGTTGATTAGGTGAAATATAAGTAATCTCTAAATCCTCATACTCTACTTTTTTTACCCGCCCTTTACTGAGTAAGCGAACTGCAATGACTTTTTTGCAACCTTTTTTATATAGCATTTCTATTGGCAAATTGTTATAAAATCCCCCATCAAGAAAAACCTTTCCATCTAATTTTTTAGATTTAAATATAGGTAAATAGGATGATGCTACCAGATAATCCGCCATTTTTCCATCTGGTACATCCTCTTTATAAATCTCTAAGGGCTTTCGGTCCGTCAAACATACGGTAACAAAACCAAAATGCTTTGGAGACTTTCTGATGACTTCTTCATTGACATACTGTCTTACTAGATGCCTCAATGGTTTAGGGTCGATCCCTTGCCCTTTAATAATTCGCTTTACTTCCTCATAAATAACACCAAGACTCCCTGAACTTACTTCACTCTCCCCAAACATTTCGTATATACGTTCATCTATATCCATTATTGTTGTGGGTGTCATATTGTACCAAAGTTCGTGGGCCAAATCAAAATCCTCTTGGAGCATCATGGCTCCATTTAATGCTCCCACTGAGGTTCCTGATATTCCATCAAAATCTATCCCCAATTCTTTAAATGCCTTCCAAGCCCCTATCTGATAGGAGCCTTTTGCTCCTCCACCTTCTAAAGTTAATCCCAGCACCCCTATCCCCCCTGATCTATGATTTTATTGCATACTTCTATTATACTCAATTTTTGTCATTTAGACACTAGGTTATCTAAAACTAATCTAGCGTCAAACAATCTTATTGTTATTGTAAAACTACATAAGTATTTTTAATTATACTGGGTTTATTAAGCAATAACTAATCTTTATTTCGGAGTATCTTCTATCGATATAAAAGTTACTTATAGATCTTATCCACATTTGTCACTTCTATTTTTGAATATCATAAAAAGACGGAGGATGCACCCTCCGTCTTTTTGTTTTATCTATAGATTTTATTTATAAATTATGCTTGAGCTAATTTACTGTAAGTTTGGTATCTTTCTTCAGCTTCTTTTTGAGACTTAGCAAATAATTCTTCTGCTTGCTCTGGGAAAGTCTTCAATAATGAAGCATAACGAACTTCTCCCATTAGGAAGTCTTTGAAGGATTCCTTAGGCTCTTTAGAATCAAGGATGAATGGATTCTTACCTTGTTCCTTTAGCTCTGGGTTGAATCTGTATAAATGCCAGTATCCAGCTTCTACCGCTCTCTTTGATTGCTCTTGAGTTTTACCCATACCAGCTTTGATACCATGAGCGATACATGGTGAGTATGCAATTACGATAGAAGGTCCTTTGTAAGCTTCTGCTTCCTTCATCGCCTTGATTAATTGGTTCTTGTCAGCTCCCATTGCTACTTGTGCAACATATACATAACCGTAGCTCATTGCAATCATACCAAGGTCCTTCTTCTTAATTTTCTTACCAGAAGCAGCGAACTTAGCGATTGAAGCTGTTGGGGATGCCTTAGAAGACTGTCCACCAGTATTGGAGTAAACTTCTGTATCCATTACAAGGATATTTACGTCATCTCCAGAAGCGATTACATGGTCTAATCCACCGAACCCGATGTCATAAGCCCAACCATCTCCACCAAACATCCAAACTGATTGCTTGATTAGATATTGCTTCTTTTCAAGGATTTCATCTACAATTGCATTACCTTTATTAGCTTCAAGTAATGGAAGTAACTTGTAGGTTGCTTCTTTAGATGCTTTACCTTCTTCTTTGTTTTCTAACCATAACTTGAAGGCATCCTTTAATTCAGCTGAGAAGTCAGCGTCTAAACCTTCAGCCATTAAGTCAGCTAATCTAGCTCTGATTTGAGAAGATGCTAAATACATACCGTATCCAAACTCAGCGTTGTCTTCGAATAAAGAGTTTGCCCAAGCTGGACCTTTACCTTCTGCATTTTTGCAGTATGGTACTGACGGTGCACTACCACCATAGATTGAAGAACAACCTGTAGCATTTGCTACCATCATTCTATCACCGAATAATTGAGTAACTAACTTAACGTATGGCGTTTCCCCACAACCAGCACAAGCTCCTGAAAACTCGAATAATGGTCTAGCAAATTGGCTACCCTTTACAGTTTCGATGTTAGTTAAATGAGACTTGTCAGTAATTGTACTGATTGCGTAATCCCATCTTGGTATTTCAGTAAATTGAGATTCAACTGGCTCCATAACAAGGGCCTTCTTCTTTGAAGGACAGATATCAGCACAGTTTCCACAACCTGTACAGTCTAATGGACTTACTTGCATTCTGTATTGTAATCCTTCGAACTCTTTACCCATAGTCTTTAATGTTGTAAAGCCTTCTGGTGCATTTGAAAGTTCTTCTTCATTTGCTAAGAATGGTCTGATACATCCGTGAGGACATACATAAGAACATTGATTACATTGGATACAGTTTTCTGCAATCCACTCTGGTACATTTACAGCAATACAACGCTTTTCATATTGAGAAGTTCCTAATGGGAACGTACCGTCTTCAGTACCTAAGAATGCACTTACTGGTAAGTTATCTCCCTCTTGTGCGTTCATTGGTCTTAGGATGTTCTTGATGAATTCTGGCTCTTCTTTAGTAGCTGCAGCTTCATCAGATGCTCCTACCCAAGCAGATGGTACTTCGATCTTAGTTAAAGCATTTACGCCACGCTCAGCCGCTTCAAAGTTCATGTTGACAATCTTTTCACCTTTGTTTCCGTAAGAGTCCACGATTGCTTCTTTAAGATACTTGATGGCATCTTCTACTGGGATAACTTGAGCTAACTTGAAGAAAGCAGATTGACAGATCATGTTAATTCTTCCACCTAATCCAATTTCAGCAGCGATGTCAGTAGCATTGATTGTGTAGAAGTTGATATCTTTCTCAGCAATATATTTCTTCATTGAAGCAGGTAACTTTTCGTTTAACTCTTCTGGAGACCAGATACAGTTTAATAAGAAAGTTCCGCCCTTCTTTAATCCCTTTAATAAATCATATTGATTTACGTAGGATTGGTTGTGACAGGCAACAAAGTCAGCTTCGTCAATTAGGTAAGTTGACTTGATTGGCTTATGACCAAAACGTAAGTGAGAGATTGTTACCCCACCAGACTTTTTAGAGTCATAAGAGAAGTATGCTTGAGCATACATGTCAGTGTTATCTCCGATAATCTTGATAGCACTCTTGTTAGCTCCTACAGTTCCGTCAGAACCTAATCCCCAGAACTTACATCTGATGTTTCCTTTTGGAGCTGTGCTGATTTTCTCATCAATTGGTAAAGATGTATGAGTTACATCATCAATGATACCAAGAGTAAATCTATCTTTAGGTTGATCTAACTTTAAGTTGTTGTATACAGCTAAGATTTGAGATGGAACAGTGTCTTTTGAACCTAATCCATATCTTCCTCCAACGATTACTGGAGCATTTTCTTTTCCAAAGAATAAAGATTTAATATCTAAGTGTAAAGGCTCAGCTAATGCACCTGGCTCTTTTGTTCTATCTAATACAGCAATCTTCTTAACAGTTGCTGGTAATACATCAAAGAAATATTTTTCAGAGAATGGTCTGTATAAATGTACTTTAACTACCCCTACTTTTTCGCCCTTCTCTAATAGGTAATCAATTGTTTCTTCAATAGTGTCTGTCACAGAACCCATAGCGATGATTACGTTTTCTGCATCTTCAGCACCATAGTAGTTGAAAGGAGCATACTCTCTTCCCGTTAACTTAGTGATTTCCTGCATATAGTTATTTACGATATCAGGAATTGCATCGTAGAAACGGTTAGCTGCTTCTTTAGCTTGGAAGAAGATGTCTGGGTTTTGTGCAGTTCCTCTAAGAACTGGGTTTTCTGGGTTTAAAGCATTGTTTCTGAAGGTTTTTACAGCATCCCAGTCTAATAATTTAGCAAATTCATCATACTCAATTACTTCAATTTTTTGTACTTCGTGGGAAGTTCTGAATCCATCGAAGTAATGAATGAATGGTACTCTACCTTTGATAGAAGCTAAATGAGCAACACCAGCTAAGTCCATAACCTCTTGAACACTACCTGTTGCTAACAAAGCACATCCAGTCTGTCTAGCTGACATTACGTCAGAGTGATCTCCAAAGATTGAAAGAGCATGTCCAGCAATTGCACGGGCACTAACATGGAAAACTCCTGGTAATAATTCCCCTGCAATTTTGTACATATTAGGAATCATTAATAATAATCCTTGAGAAGCTGTGAAAGTAGTGGTTAAGGCACCAGCTGCCAATGAACCGTGTACCGCTCCAGCCGCTCCTGCTTCTGATTGCATTTCCGTTACTTTTACTGTTTGACCGAAAAGATTCTTCTGTCCATATGAACTCCATTCATCGACATTTTCAGCCATGTTTGAGGATGGAGTGATTGGATAAATAGCCGCTACATCGGTAAATGCGTATGCACAATATGCTGCTGCCGCATTACCATCCATGGTTTTCATTTTTCTAGCCATTATTGTGTTCCTCCTTTTAGTTTTTATATTGATCTATCGTTGATAGAAGCAATGTATCATGTATACCTTTTTATTATATAAAAAAGTCAGAAGGATTTATAGTGGATTTTTTTTTAACACTTCCACTTTTTTAGTTAATTTCCCTCTGTTTTTATTATAACAATATTTTATTCATCAAAGAAAGCACTATTTCCTTCTGGATTATTAAATTTTTAACATACTTTCTGAAATTGATCAATCATAATTTTTTAGTCATTAATTTCCTTATCTTATTCGAGATATTTCCTACATTAGTTACTTTACTTTGTAAAGAATATTTCTAACGTATACCTATATCTTCCCTACCGGTGATAAGTACACAACGAATTCATCTTCCCCATCTAATTTTAATAAACCATCAATCATTTTTTGATCATATGCTCCAATGGCACAGGTTCCACAATTTATTGCTTCACATGCCAAGTATAGGTTTTGGCATAAATGCCCTGCATCCAGCAGCATTGTTTTGTGGGCAGCCACATTATATCTCCATTCGCCTCGATAAGGTATACAACTCCATATAAATACACAAGCACTATTTCCCACAAACTTTTGTCCAAGACAAGCTGTGCTAACAGTGTCCTCCATGTCTTCGATTTCAAATAGGAAAAGAAGCTCATGACTTAAAGGTAAATAACGATAGATTCCCTTCTGCAAGCCTTCGACTTGATTGATTGCTAAGTAGGTTTCAAAGGGATGTCTAGCGCCACCAGAGGGTACAGGCCTTAACGTGGCATAGTTATCCCCTTTTATTTCATCTATTCCCTGTGTGGCCCACAATAAAAAGGAAAATTCCTCCAAAGTTAATGCTTTATTCTCAAATTTCCGATGGCTTCTTCTCTTCTGAAGAACCTTCAGCAAATCATTATTAGATAATGCTTCTTTGTTTACTTTGGGTAGCCTTATCTTTTTACCATCTGATTCTGAAACTTCCTTCTGCAAAGGTGGCTGGGGCAACTCCTTTCTTTGATCAGTTTCTATCTCCTTTAGTTCATCAAAGTTTGCCTTCATCCATTGACGATTATCTTTAATCTGATCCATATTTTCTTCTCTCCTTTTTATAAATCCTAATAGTAACATTTCTGTAGTATTACTTCCTTCTTTCAGTACTCTATTCGCGTATAACATTCTAATTCCTTCTTACGTATCTATTTTTTTCTAGTATTAATTTGTAATTATTTACAGTAGTATATGATCTATTTTACCTATAGCTACTTCAACACAACATAATTGCATCAAAAAAACCGCTATATTTTTTAATAGCGGTTTTTTTATTTTTTCTATTTATCCTAATGCTACTTCTGTTTCATTTATCAGCGCTTGTATCAGTTCCTTGACCGATACAATTTTATCTAATCTATGGGCATTGCTTCCTACGAAGATCAATCCATCATCAGTATTACCTAATACTGAATTAATTAAAGCCGTAGAGATGCAATAGGGACTTACTCTAGGATCACAAGGTTTTAGACAGTCATAGCACTTTTTGATGGCTGCATTGCCCGCCTCTACCTTTTCAATAAAGGCATTTCGAATTGCCCTACCGGGCATTCCTACTGGACTCTTTACCAACTGAATATCAGCTTCAGTAGCTTGTATATACGCCTCTTTAAATTTAGGATGAGCATCACATTCATGGGTAGTTACAAACCGTGTAGACATCTGTACCCCAGCGGCTCCTAACTTTATGTACTTAGCAATATCTGCTCCATCAAATATCCCACCAGCTGCTATTACCGGAATACTCTCTCCATTATCAAGTTTAAAAGGATTAAGAGCCTCAATTACTTCTTTTACTATGTTTGTTAAATCTGGTTTTATCTCATCTTGCAATTGTTCCATAGAGAAGCCTAAGTGTCCACCAGCCTCTGGCCCCTCTACAATCACAAGGTCGGGTGTATAGTTAAATCTCTTCTTCCACATTTTAGCCATCAGTGCTGCTGCTTTACCAGATGACACCACTGGAGCTATTTTAGTTTTACTGCCTTTAATTAATGCAGGAAGATCTGTTGGTAATCCAGCACCAGATATAATCAGGTCAATCTTCTCCTCTACTGCTGCCTTCACCATATCTTTATAGTTATTAATTGCTACTAAGAGATTTACACCTAATATGCCTTCAGGACTCAACTCTCTAGCTTTTCTAATCTCTTTTATTAGTCCTCTCACGTTTGCTTCGTCACAGTTGGATTCAAAATCTGGCTCCCTAAAGCCTATTTGCACTCCAGAAATAATTCCAATTCCTCCCTCATTTGCAACAGCAGATGCCAATTTCGAAAGAGAAACTCCTACCCCCATTCCTCCCTGTATGATGGGGACATTTGCAATCAATTCACCTATCCGCAAAGGTGGTATTTTCATGTTATCGACTCCTTGAAATATTATATTTTAAATTAAATTGCATAACAATTCAATTATGTACCAGTATATCTATTTATTCAACCCTAGTCAAGCCAGTTGCTTGGTCTACACAGAATTTTACAAATATTACTTTTCTTTTAATATTATATCCACAATCTAGGTATAACTAACATAGGTCATCATTGGACACATACACTAATTTTTGATATGATGACATAGATACCATTATAAAGGAGCGTTATTATATGGAAAAAAATCAAGTAGTAGCCAGAGTCGGCGAGAAGCAGATTACTCAAGAATACGTGGAGAATGTATTAAAAAACATTGATCCTCAACGAGCAATGCAATTTGCATCGCCAGAAGGTAAACAAAAACTAGTAGAAGAGTTAGTAAACCAAGAGTTATTTTACTTAGATGCTATCAACAAAGGCTTAGACAAAGACGAAGCTTTTGTTAATGAAGTAGAAAAAATGAAGGAAAATCTACTTAAGCAATATGCAATCAACTTAGCAATTAAGGATGTTACAGTAAGTGAAGCTGACGTAGCAGGATTCTACACTGAAAACAAAGATAAGTTCATTTCACCAGAATCTGTCCATGCATCCCACATCCTAGTAGATGATGAAGCAACTGCCAACTCAATCTTAGAAGAAATCAATGACGGATTATCCTTCGAGGAAGCCGCTGAAAAGCACTCTAAATGTCCATCAAAAGCTCAAGGCGGGGATTTAGGTTCCTTCCAAAGAGGTAGAATGGTGCCTGAATTTGAAGAAGCTGCATTTGCTATGGAAGCTGGAGCAATCAGCAAGCCTGTTCAAACACAATTCGGATTCCACTTAATCAAGGTAATGGAAAAACAACCTTCTGAGGTTAGTCCTCTTGAAGAAGTAAAACCCCAATTAACTCAACAATTGGTTACAATGAAGCAACAAGAAGTTTATTACAACAAGATTGAAGAATTAAAGAATCAATTTCCAGTTAAAATTAACTTATAATAAGCTTTTAAACTAAGGAACTCATCTGACAATGAGTTCCTTTTATTTTTGTCCTAATCATCACATATCATCGGCTTCTTCATAAACTAATAAGAAAGAATAAATGAGTAGGTGACAGTTTATGTATGATAATTATTATCCTTCCAATTATGAAAACTTAATTGTTGGGGCTGATACCACTGTCCCCCTGAGGAATGGAAGATTAGTAACTGCCATCAATTTTGATAATGCAGCTACTACTCCGCCTTTTTGTGCTGTAATGCAGGAAATCATGAATTTTTCACCATGGTACTCCTCGATTCATAGGGGAACTGGATACAAGTCGCAACTATCATCCCATTTTTATGAAAATGCCCGTAAAACAGTTGGAGAATTTGTCAATGCAGATTTATCTAAAGACACCGTTATATTTGTTAAAAATACGACAGAAGCCATTAATAAAGTGGCCCATAGTCTATCTTCAACCGATGAACAGCCAGTTGTTTTGTCCACTTGTATGGAGCACCACTCCAACGATTTACCTTGGCGTAGAAACTATCGTGTAGGCTATATTGATATTGATGAAGACGGAAGACTAAATATTGAAGACCTTAAATATAAGCTGGAGAAATATAATGGATCGGTGAAATTGGTGGTAGTCACTGGTGCATCCAATGTTACTGGTCATAAAAATCCTATTTATGAAATTGCTACCCTTGTTCATCAGTATAACTGCAAAATATTAGTGGACGGTGCTCAACTTGTCCCCCATTCCCCAGTCGAAATGAAGCCCCATAGCTCTCCACAACATATCGATTACTTAGTTTTTTCAGGTCATAAGATGTACGCTCCCTTTGGAATAGGTGTACTGGTGGCACCCCAAACTTCTTTTTCTACCAATCCACCAGATTTAGTAGGTGGAGGCACGGTAGATTTAGTAACCCATAATCAAATTCTTTGGGCGGATGTTCCCCAAAGAGAAGAAGCAGGAACTCCTAATGTATTTGGGGTTGTGGCCCTAATAGCCGCCATCAAAACCTTGTCTCAACTAGACATGAAAAAAATAGAATACCATGAGTATCGACTGATGGAATATGCATTAATGCGGATGCGACAGGTTCCCGAGGTGGAGTTGTATGGTGATTGTATACACCTGAAAAATCGGGTTTCTATTGTGCCATTTAATATTAAAGGTATTTCCCATGATTTAACAGCAAAAATCCTATCCATGGAGGGTGGCATTGCTGTTCGGAACGGATGTTTCTGTGCACAGCCCTATGTACAAAAGCTACTGGGTATCCCCGATGAAAAACTCCAAGAACATATTCAACACCCTGAGCTTCCACGACCTGGCATGGTAAGAATTAGCTTTGGTTTATATAACCAGATTCATGAGATAGATAAATTAATTGCACTACTATGGACTATTACCTCCAACAAGCAATATTATATTGATTTATACAAGGACTCTCCTAACTTCTTTTAAAAACTTATAATTTTCTATTCATTGGTTAGACTAAAAATGAAAAAACCATTATAGAAATTTTTAAAGTGACGTGAATTCACTCAAACTTAAATAACAAAGGAGGAAATGTATCTTGCCAAAAAAAATGAATTTGTTGATGTTTAGCGGAGATTATGATAAAGCTATGGCAGCCCTTATTTTAGCTAATACCGCCAGAGAAATGGATGTGGATGTTACCATATTCTTTGGCTTTTGGGGACTGTTCTTGGTAAGAGATCCTGATAAAACTTCCGATGAAGAAAAGACTACTTATGAAAAGATGTTTGGAATGATGACACCTAAAGGACCAGAAGACTTGCCTTTATCCAAGATGAATTTTGCAGGAGTGGGAAAAGAAATGCTATTGGAAATGATGAAGGACGATGATGCTCCCCGTCTGATAGATTTTTTAAATGGTGCCCGTAAAAAAGGAGTCAAATTCTATGGTTGTAAGTTGTCGGTTGATATTATGGGCTTCAAACCTGATGAACTATTACCAGAGATTGAGATTATTACGTCCAAGGAGTATTTAGAAGACGCTATAAATTCTGATATGCAACTGTTTATTTAAAAATATTTAAAACCCTACACCTTGATATACTCCCCTGAGCATTTCATTGATTGTAGGGTTTTCTCACTATTATCTTTGTTTTAATCTGTAGTTATAATCAATTCATCTACCTTTGCTCCTAATAACTGTGCTATCGACACAACCTTATTAAAAGAAGGATTTATTTTAGTTCCCCGCTCCAATTCCTCAATATAACTCTTGGATATCTTTGTAGATCTCGCCACATCCCTAGTTGTATATCCCTTCATAGTTCTGATTTCCCTTATTTTCGCTCCATTTAACATTATGCAACCCTCCATTAAGAATTCCCTTTTCAGTGGAGAAACATTATGCCTCTTTCTTAACTCCCTAACTCCATCTTATCATAATAATATAGTTTAATGGTTATATTTATGTTAAAGGTTAAAAGATTTTTAAATATTCAGTCTTATCCCTTATATAGCATAACCCAGTAATCCCTAGTTATTTCAGTCTTTATATAAGTTGATAAAGGCTTGAATTATTTTGACGTATGCTACCCTTCACTTGCCTTATTATGTTGACATTTTATTAAAAAACCCTCATTATTAGAATATAAAGATTATTTTATATATAAAAGGAGGTTTTTTCATTTGGAAAATTTTCAAACAAACCTTAATAAATACGCAGAGCTAGTGATCAAAGTAGGAATTAATCTTCAAAAAGACCAAACCTTAGTGATTACTTGTCCGATTAGCTCTGCTGAATTTGTTAGATTAGTGGCTAAAAAGGCCTACGAAGCAGGAGCTAAAAACGTACATGTTGAATGGACTGACGAGGAAATGACTCTGATTAAATACTTAAATGCTCCAGAAGAAAGCTTTAAGCATTATCCAATTTGGAAGGCGAAAGGGTTTGAAGAAATGGCGGCAGACGGAGCTGCATTTTTATCTATCTCTGCCACCAACCCAGACCTATTAAAGGACGTCGAGCCTCAAAGAATCGCTACCTTCAATAAGACTGCTGCTGAAGCAATGCAAGGCTTCAGAAAATATACCCAAACAGGTAAAGTAAGCTGGGGTATTGTATCTGTTCCAACTATTGAATGGGCTAACAAGGTTTTCCCACACCTAAAGGAAGAGAAACGTGTTGATAAGCTTTGGGAGAGTATCTTCAAAGTGACTAGAGTTGATATGGAAGACCCTGTCCAAGGATGGGTAGACCACATTACCAACTTAAAGAAGGGTCTAAGCTTCTTAAACGCTAAAAAATTCAAAACCGTAACATTTACAGGCAAGGGTACTCATCTTACTGTAGACTTACCAGAAGGACATATCTGGGTAGGTGGAGGTCTGAAGAATGACAACGGTGTAGAGTTTATACCGAATATGCCTACTGAAGAAGTATTTACTTTACCTACAAAGACTGGTGTAAATGGTCATGTAACCAGTACAAAACCACTAAACTATGGTGGCCAAACAATCGAAAACTTTACGATGACTTTTAAAGAAGGTCGTATTATTGAAATTACAGCAGAAAGAGGCTATGAAGCCTTAAAGAAACTAATTGAAACCGATGAAGGTTCTCTTTATTTAGGGGAAGTTGCTCTAGTACCCCACCACTCTCCAGTATCCGATTCTAATGTTGTTTTCTACAATACCTTATTTGATGAAAACGCCTCCAGTCACTTGGCGATAGGCTCTGCATATCCCCTTTGTATTGAAGATGGGGGTAAATTATCTAAAGCAGAGTTAGAAGCGAAAGGTGCTAACACAAGTCTTACACACGTTGACTTCATGATTGGTTCTGCTGACATGTCTGTAGATGGCGAGACCCATGATGGTACTGTCTATCCAATCTTTAGAAATGGAAATTGGGTAATATAGCACACTATACTATAATTGCTAGAGTAAATTATTCGTTATAAAAAATCCCCAGTTCTATGGAGTAAAGTCCTAAGACTGGGGTTTTATTACTTTATTTTTTATCCAACGCGACTACCTCTCTTTGAAATCTTATCGGCTATTCCTGATGAAGTATAGGAATCGGGTTTCATACAACATTTAAAACCTAATCCCATTACCCACCCAACGATTTCTTTGATTAAATGTTTTGTTTCCCCATGCTCACCAATATCAATATGAACCTCCAGTGGAGCATCTATTTCGTTGTCATTTAAAAACTTTACAAGCTCATTTGCCAGCTCTATGCTGGATTGTGTTTCCATAAGTATTTTTTGTCTTAGGTTTTTAACTTTTTTAACTTTCTTTATATCATAAAAAAAAATGCCTCCCTTGGTCTTTCGTACAAGGGTGATTACTGAAACGATTTTAGTAATATTACCAATATTTTGTGAATCCGTTCCTACAGAAATTACATAATCAGCTGTTGAGTCCTTCTTCGTATACTCCTTAATTTTCCTACAAGCCTCTTCAAAAGTTAATTCTCCATAGGTTATGCTTCTCATATAATGCACCTCCAGGTCTATTGGTTCCTTTGGTGAATTGGTAAGAGTGTAAACTCTTTTTATTATTATATTATATGCAGAAGGTGCAATTTCATTTAAAAATGTATAATATTACTTTGTAAATATTATGAAAACTTTTCATCAAAAACCCATATTTCTATCACAATTATGATTTTAAGCAAGCTAGAGATTCCAGCTCAGAGCTTTTAACCAGGTTAAAGTTGTATTTACATAATTTAACACCTATTTATGAATATATATTTCTCTTAAATTACTAATAATATATTTAGGATTCTTTTTGTTCAAAAATATCATATCAAATGGAGGCTACAATATGAAAAAAAAATATTTATTGTTACTTATTTTATGTCTCTCTTTGATCTCCTGTAGAAGTCCACAACAACGACCTCTAGAGGAAGATCATAACAATGGGCAGATGGAAACAAACCAATCATCCATCTTTAGAGTGGCGCCTGTTCAATACTGTGAAATTGTCGTTGATTCTGCTGAGGTAAAGAATGGTATTGGAATTGATTTTAATACCATTGCAAAGCTGCAACGTAATGATGTCGTTAAGGTATTGGATGAAGTTGGTGATCGTTACGTTGTTCAGATGAAGGACAATCGGATAGGTAGTATTGATACAAATAGTGCAAAACCAGTGATTAGAGAAGATGCACCTCAACAAGAGCCGATTGTAAGAAAGCCTGAACCAACGACACCTGATGCTGACATTATTCCCCCAGAAAATGACGGAAACATCGCTGATCGATTTGTTCCACCAGATACGCTTACACCCGATGATGAGCCAGACTTATATAGACCAACTCCACAGGAAAGAGAAACAACACCCAATGTTGATGATAATACTCCCCAAGATAGGGCAGAAGGTCCCACTGGCGACATACAGAGTCAAGCCCTACAAATGGTGGATCTAGTTAATCAAGAAAGGGCTAAAAATGGATTGCCTACCCTTTCAATCGATCAAGAAGTTGCCAGAGTAGCAGGGATTAAATCTCAAGATATGGTTGACCAAAATTACTTTAGTCACTACTCTCCTACCTATGGTAGTCCTTTTGAAATGTTGGACAGCTTTGGGGTAGAATATATTGTAGCAGGAGAAAACTTAGCTGGTAATTCTTCTGTATCTGCTGCCCATACAGCATTAATGAACTCCAGTGGTCACAGACAAAACATTCTGCATCCAGATTTTACTCATATAGGCATAGGTGTACGTCGTAGTCCCCGTTATGGCTACGTATATACTCAAATGTTCATAAAGAAGTAAGTTTTTGCTTAATAATTAAAAACCAACCTATTTAGTTAGGTTGGTTTTTAATTGCAAAATATATAGGCACTTAATTTTATTCTTCTATCCAACTAACTACATATTCAGCCCCTTCATTTACCTCTGGTTTTACATCCTTTAATACCCTCCAGCCACCTTTAATACCAGCCTCCACTACAGTCATTTCAAAATGACACATGGCAATCCCTATATCTATCCTTTGAATATTAAATCCTAATCCCTTTCCATAACCCTTTGTTGGATGAAGAAATAAATTCCATACATTACCATTTTTTACCATTCTCCAAGGTTGCTTGTTTGAAGCGGAAGGAGCTAACCGTACCATCTCCAGTGCCGTCTTATATTCCCCTGCCTCTATTGGGTCTAAAGGGTGTTTAAAGGACTTATCAAAAAATAATTCGCTCCAATCCTTTCTTTTATTAGATCCAGCGAGAAATCTCATGGTAGTATCTACAAAAGTTTTCTTGTCTGCTTCATATCCTATAGGTGAAACAATGGGGAGTGCTTCTTCGTCTGTTAATCCTGCTAATTTTTCAAAACTACTCTTTTTAAATGTTCCCCCTAGCCAACAGCTTGCCAATCCAAGGGAAGTTCCATATAAAAGTGCTTTTTCAAATGTATATCCTAAATCCTCTAAAGCTTTTTCTCCCGTCCCCATAATGCCTAAAAGGTAAGTCTTTGATCCTTTTATAACTCCATATGTACCTATCTTTCCATCCTTTTCTTTGTCAATATAATCGTCATGAATTACTTTAAATCGTACTTTTGTGTTGAAGGGGGCTTTGTATTTACTAATCTCATCAATTATTTTTTCTTCTTCTTCTTTTAATACTTTCTCCCCTCTATAGCTCCTCACAGATGTTCTTCTCTTAATAATCTCTGTAATCGGTTCATCAAAAAATTGATTTATATTTCTCATCATAAATCCTCCCCTATATGTTATATATTCATCTTATCAAAACAGAAGACAAAATAAAAACCTGTATGATTTATGAAATACAGGTTCTTATGCGTGACTTATTCGAATTATATTTCCTTTGGACTACAAAGCCTCTTGGATTCATTAGCAGTACGACCGCAGCTCTTACAAACATACTCAGGATTCTTGATGAGCTTTATATATTTTTCAAAATTCTCTTTCACGCCGCCATTTTTTACAATCTTGCACAGGGTTTTAGCCATTTTCTGTATTGTCCTCCTCTAATGAAACAATTTCTATGTTATCTTTTATACCCCATTAGACTTTTTTTACTCTTAAACATCGTTGGTACCACCTAATTTTTTCTGCTTTAGGTCAATATTTGGACTACATTCCTCCGTAAAGTCCGTCAGCCGTCAAATTGCTTGACTAGGACTCTTCTCTTCTAAAAAGGGGTCTTTGCACCAGGCCATTACAAATTCTATGGAGGTCTTTGGAGGAAAGACTATTTTGAAATTTTTTCTTCATCTTCTTATAATAACCGAATCTCAGCATTGAATATTGTTCAACTTCCTTAATATACCTTCTACTATATAGCTTTTGATTTTTAGAAATCGCTTCAAAAATCATAATCCTACAGCTTTCATAGATTACATTCCTTAATTTCAGTTTATCGGCTGAATCTAATGCCGTCCGATTAATTAAAACTTCATCAATAAACCAAAACAGCTTATTGGTCAAACGGTCTAGGGGATATTTGAAGGCAATTTGAGAAAAGAGGGTCATATGCCCATTTCTATGATCCTCCACTACATCCTGCAGGTCATCAATTAGCTGTAAAAATACACCATACCCGAACATAAAATAGGCTTCCTGTTCTGATAAATGTCCCTTTACTAAATACCCATCCGTCAATACTGATGCACCTCCTTTTTCAAAGGTAATACCAATGATGTTTTTCTCATTGGGGAGGCTGGCTTGCCGTTGTTGTATTAGACTTTTTTCTTGAGCAGTATGGATGGATAGCAATGCATCAAATACCTGTTTGTATTTATCTCGGGGAAATTGACCCTCAATTTTTTTAACTAACTCATACACCTTGTCTTCGTTCTGATTTGTAGCCCCAATAGGCTCGCCTACCAACCATTTTCTAAATCGATTATTAAAGGCAATCTTATCCTCCACCTGTATATTAGCATTATCTAGATAATTATCGCTATAGGGATATAGCATGCTATAGGCGAAAACAGAAGGAGTAAGGGCTACCTCTTGATTTAGCAAAATCTGAATACTATTCATAATCCAGACATTTCTAATGGCTTGGAAAACATCATAAATATCCATCTGGGGATCAAACTCATTTGCTTCATTTACAAAACCCTCTGTAACTCGTGAATAACCTTTTTGAGCAAAGAAATCAATACAACTATTCTCGTAACCTACAATGTTACTCTCCATCGTCTTTATAATAGAAAGTAAACTGGTACTCCAGCCGTTATCTACTTGGTTAGTATCCATTTCCTTTAATTTTTTAGTTAGCTCTTTCCTAAATCTCTCCAGCTTTCTTTCGTTTCTATACTGGTTTATTAGATTAATTCTATTCTTAAAGTCTGGAAAACAAGCCCTTGTGTCCCACCAAATCTCCAAATATTCATTGGTCAAACTAACACTTTCTTTATTGTTAAAGTCTAAATTCATCATAATTCCCCCAACAGAACATTCCATCCCCCAATAAACGTCCTAGTTTTTTTAAATATTACCATGCCCTTCTATATTTTTATACGCCCCTCCATTATAAAAGTCTGCTGAATTTCCTATTTTATCATCATCTTTTTGCTGAAATGACAATATAATAGTTTTGAGTTATTTGTAGAATAATTTCACTTTATTTAAATTATTTTACATGCCCTATATAGAGGTTATTCCACATAAATGTAGAATAACCTTAGTAAACATTATAAATTTAAGGAGGAAATTCAATGGATATGCATCCCTCAATGATTAAGGAAAATTCCCAGATTAGAAAAGAGGCGAGATCACAATTAAAAGGTAATTGGTTAATGGCTATTCTAGTATATTTTGTATATGGTATTATTACTGGTTTACCAGGAGCAATTCCGTTACTAGGTCCCATCATAAGTATTGTACTTGTGGGTCCTTTGATGTTGGGAGCTACCTCGTGTTTTCTTAGTCTAGTCAGAAAAAATCACTTCGATTTTGAAGAACTCTTCGATGGGTTTAACAATTTCGTGCCAGCTTTTTTAGTTTATCTCATTCAAGGAATTTTTATCTTTTTATGGTCTTTACTACTAATTATACCAGGAATTATTGCTTCCCTTAGCTATTCTATGTCCTTTTTTATCCTTCATGACAATCCCCAAATGAGTGCTATGGATTGCATCCGTGCCAGTAAAGCAATGATGAAGGGTTTTAAATTTAAGTTGTTCTGTCTATATTTTACTATTGTTGGACCCGTTATGCTGGCTATTATTGTACTGATTTTTACAGTCAGTCTCATAATCTCCTCCATTAATGCACCTATTCTAGCCATTATTTTTGCGATCATTGTAGGTCTTGGATCTATAGTGGCAAGTCTTTTCTTAATGCCTTATCTGTACAATTCAGTGGCAAACTTCTATGAAAATTTAAAAGAAAATCAAATGCAAAAATAAATTTTTGTTAGCAAGATTTATACTTAAAAAGCAATATGATTCTTATCATATTGCTTTTTCTATTTTCTAATCCAGCCATTAGATACACTTATCCCTTGGTTTGAATATTTTTTTATCCTGTTCCAAATAACTGGAAAAGCTATCAGGTCCTTCATTGCTGAAAACTCCCTCACTCTTCCCAAGAACAAGAAACCCATTGGCATCTAAAGAATGATAGAAATTTTGCAAAATACTTTTCTGTAGGGATACGTCTAAATAAATTAATACATTCCTACAAAAGATTAATTGAAACTCATTTAAAATACCACTACCAACTAAACTGTGCTGAAAGAACAAAATCCTTTCCTTCAGAGATTTATCAATCTCAACGTAGCTCCCTTTAACTTTAAAATTTTCCATAAAGCTTCCCTTTCCCTTTGCTAATCGGTAATTCTCAATATTCTTATCTATACCAGCTAAGGGATACAGTCCATTAATCGCTTCTTGTATCACATAGGGATTGATATCAGTTGCATAAATTTGTGCTTTATTCAACATCCCTAGCTCTTTTAATAATATTGCAATAGAATAGGGTTCTTGCCCTGTTGAACAACCTGCACACCATATTTTTATATGGGGAAACGAATCAAGATCAGGAAGAATTTTCTCCTTTACCACCACAAAAACTTCAGGATCTCTAAAAAACTCTGTGATATTTACTGATAAATCAATAAATAGTTGCTCAAATAAATCTTCATTGTTTAATATATTTTGCTTAAAATCATGAAAGCTTATAACCCCTTGCCGTACCATTGAAATCTTTATTCTCCGTATAATACTATCTATTTGATAGTCCGTATAGTCATATCCGTAGCATTGATTAATCTCTTGTAAAAACTCAATTACCTCTTTTTTATCCAATTGACTATTTTTTAATCTTTCTTTTTCAACAGTAGCCTTCTGATTGGGGGGAGTTTTTTGTTGAATCAATTTGCAATGGAGACCTAACTTGCATAGGTAGGAATAGAGGTAAGGCTTTAAAACATATATGAAACAGCCCCTCTCCCGTTGCAACTTGTGGAACTCCATCACTACTGCTTTCTTAATCATAGTGATATCTAAAATAGTAATTCTAATATTCTCCAATTTATCTATGTGCAGGTGGTATTTTAGGATTTCAACATCAGTATCACTTTCTATTTCTCCACCTATCGTTATTTCTTTGTTTCCTTTTCCATCATAGTGTACATCAATTTCCATCAAATCTTCTCCTTCAAGACCTTTTGTCAATCCAAGCCTTTACTAATCTTATAAGTACATCATAGTCCACTGGCTTTGAGATATAGTCATTGGCCCCCGCTAAAATGCATTTTGCCTTATCTTCCTTTAATGTCTTAGCAGTGATTGCAATTATAGGAATGTCCTTTAGATCCTCATCCTTTCGCATTGCCTTAATTGTTTCAAGCCCATTCATAACTGGCATCATAATATCCATTAGAACTAGGTCTACTTTATTTTCTTGTAGGAGGGATAGTGCAACCTCTCCATTCTCTGCCTCTAGTATATCTGCCCCATATTCTTCTAATGCTGTCGCTAATACAAATATATTTCTCGAATCGTCATCTACAATTAATATTCTTTTTTCTTGTATTCTCAAAGAATGTTCAATATTTGTTTTTGACATTAAATATTGAGACTTTAACACTCTTTTTTTAATATTATGGAGAAATAAAGTTACTTCATCAATTAACCTCTTATCTGAATTAGCTGTTTTTACAATGATACTATCTGCATATTCTCTAATTTTTTTTTCCTGCTCTATAGTCAATTCTTTACCAGTGTAAATAATTACTGGAACTTCTAGCTCTTTTTGCTCTAAATAATGACAAATCCTAATACCCTTGTCATCCTCTAGTTCTAAATCTAAAATGATTACATCGTAGTTCTCCTTGTCCAGCATTTTTTTTGCATTTTGAACAGTTTCAACACCTGTTATCATAACCTTTTGGTCCTTTAATAGAGTCTCCACAAGTTTTCTTTTGAGAACATTGTCTATCATTAATAGTACTTTTTTAGGATATTTTTCTTTAAAGCTCATAAGCTTTCCTATAATCTCTAATAATTCAACCTTATCTACTGGTTTTTCTTGATAGCCTATCGCTCCCAGTTTTTGTGGAATATTATTTTTGTTACAAGAGGATATGATATGTACTGGTATACCCATAAATTCTGGAATCTCCTTAATCTCCCTCAAAATATCAATTCCATTAACATCTGGTAATATCAAGTCTAATAAAATGCCATCAACTTGATGATTGTGAAGCAGATTGATACCTTCTCTACCATCCTTGGCCACTAGGGTTTTAAACCCTACCCCTTCGCTAATTTCTTTAATATACGCTGCAAAATGTGGGTCATCTTCAATAATCAGAATCACTTTGTCTCCTTCAGGAATTTGAACTCCATCAACTGTCGCTGCCGATTCCATTAGCCCAGAAGTGTAACCATCCGCTTCCTCAGCATGTTGGTTTATTGCATTATCTAAATGTAATGTGAAGTCACTCCCCTTATAAGGAGTACTTTCCACCGTAATATACCCCTGTATAAGTTCTGCTAACTTTTTAGAAATAGACAGGCCTAATCCAGTTCCTTCAAAGCAACGGCAAATCGAACCATCCCCCTGTTGGAACTCCTCAAATATACTGGCCAAGTTTTCTTGTGAAATGCCTATTCCTGTATCTGTGACTGAGAATTTAACTGAATTTTTCTTTTCTGGACTATGATAAATACTTAAATTGACAGTACCCTTTTCAGTAAACTTGATGGCATTCGATATCAAATTCCGAAGGATTTGAGATATTTTATGTCGATCTGCCACTATGAAGGTATTTAAAGAATCCGTCACCTTAAATTGAATCTTCTTTTCTTCAGCTATTTTCTCAAATAGCAGTCTCAACTCCTTCACTAACTCATTGGAGTGGAATTCTACATTATTGATATCTACCTTTCCCGCTTCAATCTTGGATAAGTCTAGAATGTCATTAATCAAGCGTAATAGTTCTTTTCCTGAATTATTGATGACCTCTACCTTTTCCAAGTCTTCGTTTACAAGATGATTTTTATTATTCATCAATAATCTAGATAATAAAATAATTGAATTTAAAGGCGTTCTTAATTCATGGGACATGTTTGCTAAAAACTCTGACTTATATCTATTACCCATTTCAAGTTGCTGAGAGTATTTAACTAACTCTTCCTTTGACTTTTCTAGTTCTACATTCTTCATATTCAACAGACCCGATTGTTGCTCTAATATCTGCTGATGTTCTTCTAACTCAGCATTGGACTGTTGTAGCTCTGCCGTCTGTCTTTGGAGTAATTCCTGTTGTTCTTCTAGTTCCGCATTTGTCTGCTGTAGCTCTGCCGTTTGTTTTTGTAATTGTTCCTGTTGTTCCTCTAATACAGCATTAGCCTTTTGCAACTCATGAGCTGTCACTTCTACTTCCCTTTGGGCTTCTTCCGATACCACCAATAAATCCATGATTTCTTGATTTTGCAGAGAGGAATATAAATTTGTTGTAATAATCCTTGCTGCTTGATTTAAGAACTCTAACTTTGGAGCATCAAACTCTTCAAAAGAAGCAAGTTCCATGACACCATACAAAGCACCCTCCTTCACCAGTGGGAAAGTGTACGTATTCATAGGCTCTCCTTGATATACACCGGTTACAATTCGCTCTTTCATAGGATTAATATTACGTAGAAGGATGGGCTTTCTCTCAATCGCAACTTGTCCTACTACCCCTTCTCCTAGTTCATATTCGCTGGATAGTATCTCCCTTTCTGTAAATGCATAGGATCCCTTAAGCTGGAGCAGATTTAATTCTCTATTGTAGAGGTAAAATGCTCCTTTTCCAGCTCCCATGGTCCTTGCAATGCAATTTAATCCCTTCTCAATTATTACGTTTAATAATTGGTCTCCTGAAACAACTTCATTCAACTTATTTTGAACATCCTTAATCCAAAACTGAGTATTGAGCTTGTCAACAAGCATATTATAATATTTAGCGATAGAAGCCATTTCATCTTTTCCATCAAGATGAACTTTTTGTAGATTATTACTTTCAATGCTCTTATTCATGGCTTCTACAAGGGTGTTGATGGGACCTAAAATGCTACGGATGATAAAAATAAAGAAAATCGAGAGAAGAAAAGATAAAATTAATACTAAAATAGTAACAGTTGATTTAAGGCCCTGTTCTATTTCATAAACATTCTCAATAAGTCCACGGGCCCTTTCTTGAGACATATTTTCTACCGCAACTAACTTTTTTAACATTGAATCTACAAAATCGGTATTAATTCCTTGAGTCATATCTGTTGCTTCTTGGTCTCTATCTAACAAAGATAGCCGAATCACCTCATCATGATTCCCTCGCCATCTTAAGAAATCTCGCCTAACTTCCTCCGCCTTCTCCTTTGTTTCCTGAGCCACTGTATGTTCACTTATAAAGTCCAGTTTATCTAAAACATCATTATTGAGAATGTCAACTTCTATCTTTGATTGATTAATGTCATGCTCATTTTCATGTAAAATCAATTCCCGCATTTCTCTTTGGATTTTAATAATATTTACTCTAATCTCAGTAGCCGCATTAGATACCTTCAATGGGTCGTTGTACAAATCTTCAGTCACTGCTGATAATTCATTCATTTCAGTAATGGTGAATATGCCAAAGGTTACAAATACGCCTATTGATAAAATCAATGCTAAGACTAGCCTGTTAAAAATATTTAGATTTAAAAATGCCTTCACTACTTCCCCCCCTCTATGTAGATAATCTAAAATATATTATCTAAGAAATATATATCTGAAAACTCAACATGTATTTTTTGTATAACACTTTCTTCGGACCTATAGGAAGAAACAAGATCTTCTTTTATAAGGTCTTCGTTATGTTTTAAATCAATGGGGATTTCAATAAAAAATTCAGTCCCCATCTGATATTGACTTTGAACATATATTCTCCCCTTATGCATTTCAACTAAGGATTTTACAAGACTTAGACCAATTCCACTTCCCTCATGCTTTCTGGTCAATAGCTCGTCCACCTGCTTGAAGCGTTGGAATATAAGGGGTATTTTCTCTTCAGTAATACCGATACCAGTATCCTTTACTGATATTCTGATATTCTGTTCCAGTCGTTCTAACTTGACATGGATTCTACCACCTTTAGGAGTAAATTTAATGGCATTCGCCAGCAAATTAAGCATAATTCTTTCCATTGCATCTAAATCACACTCAATCATTTCCACTTGAACATTAGCCTCAAAGGTAAGTTTAATTCCCTTGTCCTCTACGTATTCCCCCACTGATAAAGTAATCGCCTCTACAATACCAACGATATTACACCTACTAATACTAAGGTCAAAATGTCCAGAATCAATTTTTGTGATGTCAATTAAGTTGTTTACTAACCGCAATAGTCGATAACAGTTCTGTACCTGCTTATCAACCTTTTGACTAATTTTTCTTCTGTCTATTTCATCGTCCTGCAAATATAGCTTTAGCATCTGAGTAATACTCATAATTATATTTAATGGCGTCCTAAACTCATGGGATACATTAGCTAAGAAGGTTGATTTAGACTCACTGGCTGCCTCTGCCTCCTCCTTAGCCTTTTTTAACTCCTCCACCTGCTGATTAACTTTATCCTCCAACATAAGATTCATAGCTCTTTCTTTCTCAATCAACTTAAGATAAACATTAACTCGATTGATGAGTTGATACTCATCAATGGGCTTAGTTAAGTAATCTACAGCTCCTACCTCAAAACCCCTTTTCTTGAACTCATCTCCTAAATAGGAAGCAGTCAAAAACACTATAGGAATATCTTTTGTTTTTCTTCTTTGCTTGATTAGCGAAGCAAGTTCAAATCCGTCCATTTCTTCCATTTGAATATCTAATATTATTAAGTCTACTTTATTTCTTATTAGCTTTTGAAGCGCTACTTGTCCACAGTCTGCTTCCAAAACTGTAGCATCAATATACTCCTCTATTAAGTTTCTTAGTGAGAACAAATTGTTATGATTATCATCCACTATTAATATTGAATATGCAGTATTTCTGATCATCCCCATCCCACTTCCTACCATTTTTTAGTTTTAGTTACTTTCAACTCCCATTGAGTTATGATGCATTTCACAATTTCATTACTTTAATTTTACACTATTATCTTAAATTGTCAATTTTACCAGTGCAAATAAATAGTATTTGGGGTTATTCTTGATAAACAAGTCATTTTCCTCCCTGTGGAAAAACAATAATAAAAAACTCAGGCAATAAAGGATATTAAATAAAAATTCCTATCCCTCTCCTGAGCTTTATAGTTGACTTAACTAATTTTCGCTTGTAAAATTGTTAATCAAACGACTAAGTAAGTCATTGCTTATAAATAAATTTCTATTGATATATATTTTTACTCCTTCCCTTTCATATAACAGAAATTTTTCTACTGTTTGTGGCTTTCCCATCTCAACGGATGGTGTCATATATGTGCCTCAGCAGGTTTGAATACCCTCTTGATTAATTGTAATGCACTCTTCTTTATTTTTATTTAAATATATTTTTAGCTTTTCTAAAGCTTGATCCATAAACTGTCACCTCCAACTCATCACTACTATATTCTACCTACAATAATATAGTAAGCTGTTATTGGAAAAATGTTACTACTTATATTTTTTTAAAGGCTTTACTGCAGGTCCTTCTACAATATCTCCCCCATAGGTAAATCTAGAACCATGACAAGGACAATCCCATGAGGTATCGGCATCGTTCCAAGTCAACTCACAACCTAAGTGGGTACATGTCGTATCCACAAGATGAAGCTCACCCTTTGTATCTCGATAGGCTCCAATCCTTTTTCCATCTATACTGATGACCTTTCCTTCATTTGGTTTGATATCTTCATCAATTTCAGGAGGAATCACCTTTCCTGCAACAAAATTGATGGCTACATCTATATTTTCTTTGAAGAACTTTGGTGTGGAAGCTACAGGCGTAAACCGTGATGGATTGTATAATTCACTCCAAGAATGTTCTCCCTTTATTACTATGTCCTTTAGCATCATGGCGGCAACAGTGCTGGAGGTCATTCCCCATTTTCTAAAGCCTGTAGCCACATAGACATTGGGGGTTGTCACCGACAGCTGACCGATATAGGGTACTTCATCCATTGTCACACAATCATGGGCTGCCCATCTATACAATACATCTTCAACAGTGAAGGTTTGATAAGCAAAATCCCTTAGATTATTGTAATGAAACATTGTACTCTTTCCATGCCCTGTTTTATGGTGTTCTCCAGCAACTAGTATCAGGTCTCTGTCCCCATACCTTTGGGATCGTAGGGATCTACCGGGGTCTTCTGCTGTGATATACATTCCTTTAGGGAATTGTTCTTTAATGGTAACTGCTACAATATAGGACCGCTCTGGATAGACGCTGGCAAAGTAGAGACCTGGTTTGTCATAGAAGGGATAGTGGGAGGCGACGATTACCTTCTTAGCCCTCACCTTATGACCCTTTTCAGTAATAACAGTGGGAGAGTCTTCATCTTCTATATCTACTGCTCTAGTATTTTCAAATATATAGCTGCCATCCCCAGGAATATCCTTTGCAAGGGCTAGCAAATACTTGCGGGGATGAAACTGAGCTTGATTATCAAATCTCATAGCAGCTTTAACATCAAAGGGGAGAGGAATATCTTCTAAGTATTCAGCTGGGATCCCTAAAGAGGATGCAGTTTTTGCTTCATTATATATCTTTTGAACATACTCATCTGACTGGGTATATACATAGGCTGGTTGCCATTGAAAATCACAGTTGATTTTTTTCTCTTCTATCAGTCCATGAATCATTCTAATGGCAGACTCATTAGCATCAGCATGGATTTGTGCTTTTTCTTTCCCCATCTTATTCCTTATCTTGTCGTAAATTAATCCATGTTGAGAGGTTATCTTGGCAGTTGTATGGGCTGTAGTCCCCTGTAAAATACCATCGGCTTCAATAATTGCTACCCTTACACCCTCCTGCTTTAGTAAATAAGCAGTCGTAATACCCGCCATACCTCCTCCTACAATGGCTACATCCACCTGCATGTCTTCCTTCAAAGTTGGATAATCTGTCTTGTCAGTAGAGACTATCCAATAGGATTGGGGATTTACTTTTAAAATGTCCTCATTTCCACTTCTGTCCTTCATTTTAATCCTCCTAATATTTGCTTTGTTGTTTCGGGTTTTAAAAGTATTATTTTGAATAACATTGTTTATAAAAACACTGTCTTTAAAGATTAGTTACGATCAATCCCTACGTGATTTTGATTTGCTTATATTTACAGTGTTTTTATTTTCTGTTTTTTAGGTGAAAATTATGATATGAAATTTTCAAAATATAAAGTGTAGCGAAGGATTTTGTGGGGAAGTTTGGTTGCTAGAGTATCATTTGAAGCCTTATTCGGGGTTGAATGTGCTGATAAAAAAAACAGCGGTGGAGGACTAATGAGCTGTTGAGATGCGGCTATTTGAAATTATGGTGGTATGGTTAGTGTTTTGAAAGAATGGTTGGAGTAAGTTTATTCTAAAAAAGAAAACCCCTTTTCATCAAGGAGTTTTTATGTATGCTTCTAATTTAATATTGAATGATATACTGTACATCTCGGTACAAAGCAATGCTTCTTAATCTCTCTTCGGAATCGGCTCACCTAAAGTAGTGTATCCTCCATCATTTGAGTTGCTTGTGTCAATGATACTATTTGCCGCTACAATCCCAGTATTCACCACAAGCATAGTTAGTACTAATGTTATTGCTAAGAGCCTTTTAACCTTCTTCATATTTATAACCATTCCTTTCGCTTCGCTCAAGGCACAAAACGTAATGAAATGTATTGGCTTTGAGCTATATTTTTATTATCCTAAAGTCATAGGGATATACAGTTAACTACAAATCACGTGGAGGCGAGTGGGCTGCTTCAACTTGTTTGGAGTGACCGTATTTTTATATGTGTAGATTGTCTTTTCAAGCACAAATAAGTGTGCCACTAGAGCACGTAGACTTATCTTTGTATAACATTACTCGTTTATTGCTAGACAATCAGTCAATGCTGTCTATCTCTATAATTCTTTGAAAGGAGTTTTCCCTATGGCTTTAAAAATTGTTTACCCAATTTGTTGCGGTATTGATGTCCACAAAACTTTTGTTGTTGCTTGTATTGCTTCAACTATTAAAGGTGTCACCACCTATAAACGCCATCGCTTTTCTACCTATACCAAAGGTCTGAATCAGCTGTCACAATGCCTTTATGAAAATAACTGTTCTGATGTTTGTATGGAATTTATAAAATATTGGATGCCCATCTTCAATATACTTGAAGATTCCTGCAATATTACCTTAGCTCATCCTAAATATGTCAAAGCAATCCGTGGGAAAAAAACTGATAAGAAGGATGCCAAATGGATTGCTGATTTATTTAAGCATGATCTTGTAGCAGGAAGTTTCATGCCTCCTCCTTGTATTAGACAATTGCGTGAACTTATGCGCTATCGCTTTAAATTAACTAACTTTATGTCTAGCGAAAAAAATCGTCTTCAAAATTGTCTAACTGTATCTAATATTCAGCTTGGTAATGTTGTTTCAGATACCTTTGGGATAAGCTCTATAAATATTATTGAGAAACTTTTAGAGAATCCACTAGATACCAGTTTTGACCTACAACACCTTATTCATGGCTCTATGAAGAAAAAACTTCCTGAACTGGAGCTTGCTAATGATGGGTTTATCACCCCCGAACAAGCTGAAAAACTTAGGGTGTTTAAGCAACATTCATGATCCCTTCTTAAGTTTTAATATCATACTTTTAAAAAGTCATCCCACGATGGCTTATTTGCCATGCTCATTTGCCTTTTAGGTGGTTCTACCTCCTTATTTCAGACTTCTTCCTCCCAATAATATATTGAGAAATATGTCTAATAGCTTAAGTGTTTTATTTGACGTATTTTAACAGCATACTCTGTAGCCTCTGTATAACTTCCTAGTCCATTGTATACTTCAATATAGTAGCTATACAAGTCGTAAAGTAATGGTTTTGCGACTCCACGAAAGACAAGTTTTTCAACTGAATTTAGTTGTTGTAAGGCTGAATTATAGTCCTTTAGCTTTATAAATACTTCCACATAAGCTAAACGAACTTTAATCATCATATGCTTTACAGATATCATATCCGCTAACTTTAGACCTTGTTCTAATAGAGTAGCCATCTCTTCATATTCCTCTTCTATATTATAACATGTTGATTGGTATAGATACAATTCTGGCAAATAATTAAGCGACACTTCATCCTTTAGCTTGAAAGCCTTTTCAAAATATTTCAATGCCTTAGTTTTATGACCTTGGTTACGATGTAGAAGTCCATAGTTTTCATATAAAAGATATAGAGTCTCGGCATCCAGTCTTTTGGCTTCATCTAATAGTGATTTATAGGTCTCCTCTGCTTTTCTCCAGTTCTCTATATCTCGATAAATATTTGCCTCGATCAGAGTGATTTGCTTAATATAAATTTTAAACTCTGGGTCGTCCCATTTTAAATTCCTAAAAAGATCTATATGGGTTAAAGCAACATCATAACGTTTTAACCGTTTATAGCACACAATCTGATTAAACATAGTTTGAGCTTTAATTTTGTCCTGATTATCAGTTGAATAAAACATAGCTGTATCAAAGCCTTTTTGATAATGGGCTATTGCATTTTCTAGCAGCATTTGCATTTGATATGTACTCCCAAGAAGATTGTAAACTCTAGCAATCTGCCCATATTCACGAACTTTGGTACTGTGATCCATTACATCTAGGTAATCCTTCAGGGCGTATTGATATTGGTAATTATCATAGTAGAAGTTACCCCTCAATATCTTTAGCTCTGCATACTCTTCTTCCAGCTTCCACTTTTGGGTCAAGTTCATTACTTTTTCAAAAGTATTTTGTACTAATGTCTCGTCTGCTCTACGAGAATTAATCGCCCTCCGTAGGTGGTCTAAATCCTTTGCTATTTCTTCCCGTATTGAATCTTCCTCTGTCTCCATTAGATACTCAGCCGTAATGTCCTGTCCCATCTTATGATAGTATCTATTTAAGCATTGGGCTATGATTTCTGCCGTCTGTAAAGTTAATGATCTCTTTCCCTGCTCAATCATGCTAATGAGACTTTTTGAAACAACATTTTCGGTGAGTTCTTCCTGTGATAATCCTATGGCTGTCCGTAGCTTCCTGATTTTTTCCCCAGCACTTAAAATCTCCTTCATTGATTCCTTAGCCCCTTCCGTCCTAACTCTATTCCTATATGTCAGTTAACTTTTCAAGTGTATTTTATAATTTGCAAAATTTAAATTGATTATAGTAGTGTTTACTATTTAATACTACATTAAAATTTGTTCTTTTTCAATAATTAATTTTGTAAATTATCAGGACTGAAACCAAGTGTTATGTTAATTTTCAAGACACATGGATATTTTTTTGTGTTTTTGTAACCCACAATTATTTGATATCGTTTAGAGGTGAGGAGATAAATTTATTTCAACTTTTTAAATGAATACATAGGGTGTTCGGTGGTGTAAACGCCTCTAGTTTACCACGTGAAATTATTACATAAATTACGATAAAATTTTATAAAAAAAATCTACACTTTTAGTAGATTCTCTTATCAATCAGTAATTAATTCCTTAAAGTACTCCAAATCAATTTTACTATCCACATACACAAATGTTGTAGACTTATCATCATATGGGTCTTGGAGAATGATGTAATCATCCCCTATCAAGTTAATAAAACAGTTAGGTTTATTAGGACTACCTACAAAGTGTACACTATAAGTAATGCCATCTTCGACTCTAAGTAAGCTACTCCATTTTACCTTTCTTCTGACTTTCTGTTCTGCTATGTAGTTATATATATCTTGTATTTGCTTCTGATCATGGATCTCGATTTGTTGAGACCGATTATTATTCATTTCATATTTAATAATATACAGACTATTAAAGTCTTCTTCCTTCATATAGTCCGTTAGATATCTCGGTCTATATCTATTTATTGTTAGTAGGAGTATTATGAGGGCTGTAGCGATTAGGATAAACCTATTTTTCTTTTTATTATTCATTACACGATTTCCCTCCTTCATCCTCATTTATATTCATATCATTATTTTATTATAATCGTCATTATCAACTAAGTTAATAGTCTCTTATAGGCCCAAACAATGCATTTCATTGAAATAATTATCAAACTGGCGTCTATAAGTTCCTCAAAAAAACCATTTCCAAAAATAATAGAGAAATTAAAATTATATCTCGATACTCTCATTCCAATTACTATAAATACGATCATAAAAAAATCCTCTAATAAAACCCCTCGATGTTTTCATATTATTCATCTTCCTTCGAACCTTTCACTTTAATAAAAGCAAGGAAATACTAAAGTATTTCCTTGCCTTGCAATCTTTCTACTTTTAATCCACTTCTCTTCCTTATAACCCCCACCACAAACACAACACTATATATCAACAATATCCCTGCCATAGCAGAAAAACCTGCATGTATAGTCAATCTGTCGGCGAAGTATCCAAAAATCATCCCAACAATGATGGTCAGTCCATTTAATACAAAGGAATTCACAGAGCTGATGGTGGACCGATATTCATCTGTTATATTGTTGTGGAGATATCCAACTGTGAGGGGTTGTGCCATTTCCATTATAGCAATAGCCATAATCAAATACACTACTTCCCAGCCGTGCCTAGCATTACCAAACATATACACAGCTATTGTAGATACTATTAATATACCTGCAAATACCGTATCATAGTTGTATTTCCCCTTTAGCTTTGGAGCTAAAACACTACTTGCCCCACCAAAGAGGGTAATGGCAAATGATACAAACCCAAACATATATATAGGTATCCCGATTTCTGGATAGATTAGAGAACTCATCTCATGGAGCTGACCATACAATACAGCTCCTGTTACTCCGCCATATAGTATGATATTGATCAAATGACGATTTTCTTTAATCACCTTTAGGGATTCTCTGATATGACTAAGTATCTGTGGGACATTAAAGTAATTGTTGTAGATTTTGTTACGGTTATTACTATTCCTACTGTTATTCTTGATATTCACCCTATGCTTCATAGGTTCATAGATTCTTAAACATATGATGATTGATAGAGGAGTCCCCAACAAGGATAGCCAATAGTTGGTGACTAGACCGTATTTGTGTCCAATATACCCTCCAGCAATACCTACAGTCCCATGGGCAACATATTTTAAGAGTTTCAACTGACCCCTGAGCTTTTCATATTCTTCTTGTCGATTCAGTTTACTTAAGGATTCATAAAGAATGGAATCCCATGTACCTGATTTCAAAGAACCTCCAATTGCTGCCCCTACAAAAGCAAGTACAAAAGTCTTAAAGTCATAGGCAAAGATACTAATAAAGAACTCGAAAAAACAAAACCCAATTCCCAAAGCCCAGACATATTTCCGCTTCCAATTATCCGCCAGTACACCACAGGGAACTTCTAGTACCAAGGTAATGACCGCGTATATAATGCCGATATATTGCATCTGTAGAACAGTGATTCCCCGCTCCAATGCAAACATTCGCTCTATCACATAGGCAAAGATGAGGGAGTTGAGAAACATAATAACGAATATCTTCTTTATATTTGATTCATATTTTTTAGCATCCATAAATTCTCCTCCAAATCGGTTAAGTTTAATTTGTATTTTTAAATCAACTTAACCCTGTGGGGAGGAGGTCGGGCTCATTAACAGCTACCTTTATTTCTAGTCATTGGGTTTCCCTCCTTTCTTATAAGCTTAATTAAGATTATTGCAATAAAAGCATCTAACTTTTTGGGCTAGATGCTAGAATTCAATAGTTGTTTTTGATTAAAGTTATGAATAAATTTTATTATAAAAGTTTATCTAAATCCCCATGCTCAGGAGTAATGTAGATCTCATTATCAATGATAACAGTTGGTAGACCTACTCTACCTGCCTTTTTGATTTCATCATATTGGGGCTTGTTGTCTCGGATCATTAAAAAGCTCTTTAATGCCATAAAATCTGTGCTGATATCAAAGTAATCAAATGCTACACCTTTTTCTGAAAGATACTCCTTCAGTTCTGGGCAAGCGGCTCACATATGACTTCCGTAAATAGTAATTCTCTTCATTTGAATTCCTCCATTTATCTTATTTTTATCAAGCTGATTTTATTATACTAAAAAGAGTCAAAAAGTATAACCTATGACTCTTTGATTCTTTTCTTTTGTATCCAATATTACTGCTATTACTGAGCAATCATCTTCTTCATGATTTCGTTGCTTCTCTTAATAAATTTAGTCATTGCCTCTGCCGATAATGGCTTGTGGGTCATGACAGCTAAATCATATACCTGTTGAGCAACTAAGTTTAGATCCTCAGACTCTTGGCCTGCGAAGTCTAAGACATACTTAATCAAAGGATGCTTTTTGTTAAGCACCAGTACTTCCTCCGTTGGCATAGATCCAAGGTTTAATCCCCCCATCCCGTACTGCTTCATCATTTCCTGCATTCTTCTATTTTCTTCTGATTGAATCAGCATACCTGCCACATCTTCAGACTTTAGGTTTTCCAGCTGGATAGTACAGTCTTCTTTTTTCAAAGCCTTTTTAAATACATTTGTTACAGCTTCAGTCTGCTTCTTTGAGGTTTCTTCATCAGCATTTTCTTCTAGGTCCTTCATCAGGTCAGCAATCTTAGAATCCACTCGCTTAAACTTGATGTCATCCTTCTTGCTCTCTATATGGGAAATGAAGGGAGGATCAATCATATGGTCTAGAACTATTGCCTCCACTCCATGCTCCTTCATCATATTAATATATTGAGCCTGTTGTTGCAGGTCAGAAACATAGTAGATTTGCTTGTCCAGCTTTTCTCCATGCTTTTCTAGGTACGCTTCCATTGTTAGGTATTCCCCATCAATCGTCTTGTATAGAACAATTCCTTCCACCTTTTGATAGAACTTGTCGTCCCTTAAAATACCATACTTAATGAAGGGGTTGATGTCTCCCCAAAACTTCTGGAAGGATTCTCGATCTGTTTTGAATAGACTATTCAATTTATCTGCCACCTTTTTGGTGATGTAGTCAGAAATCTTCTTCGTAAATCCATCATTTTGCAGGAAGCTTCTAGATACATTTAGAGGCAGGTCTGGACAATCGATGACACCCTTTAATAATAATAGGAACTCTGGAATAACTTCCTTGATGTTATCAGCTACGAATACCTGACTGTTGTATAGCTTGATGCTACCCTCCATAGTATCAAAGCCTGTTTTTAATTTAGGGAAATATAGTATCCCTTTTAAGTTGAATGGATAATCCATGTTTAGATGAATCCAGAACAATGGCTCTTGGAAATCTCTAAAAGTCTTTTTATAGAATTCTTTATATTCTTCATCTGTACAACAGCTTGGCTGCTTTAGGTATAGAGGACTTACCTCGTTTAAAGCCTTTGGTTCTTCTACAATAATGTTTCCTTCTTCATCCTTCTTTGCCTCTGCATCCGCCACTTCAAAATAAATCGGATATGGCATAAAGGAACAGTACTTTTCAATAGTAGTTTTTAAAGTGTACTCACTTAAGAAGTCCTTACCATCTTCTCCTAAATGAAGGGTGATCTCTGTACCTCTTGTTGTTCTAGTACCTTCTTCCATTTCGAACTCAGTGCCACCATCACATTGCCATTTTACAGCGTTTGCATCTGGCTTAAAGGATAGGGTATCAATCTCAACTGTAGAAGCCACCATGAAGGCAGAATAAAAACCTAGTCCAAAATGCCCTATAATTTGCTCTACATCCCCCTTATCTTTGTAGGCCTTTAAAAATTCCTCTGCCCCTGAAAATGCAATTTGGTTGATATACTTCTTTACTTCTTCGTCGGTCATTCCGATACCATTATCAATAAATTTAAGTGTTTTGTCAGTCTTATTAAGCACAACCTTTACTTGGAAGGCCGTTTCTTCCCCTAGATCGGCTTCCCCTAGGCTATTTAATCGCTTTACCTTCGTGATCGCATCGCATGCATTGGATATTAACTCTCGAATAAAAATGTCGTGATCTGAATATAACCACTTCTTAATAATTGGAAAAATATTTTCGCTGTGAATTGACAAACTTCCCTTTTCCTTACTCATAAATAACCTCCTTGAAAGTTTAATTATTTTTTTAGCTATAAAGGAAACTTTATCCTTTGTACAACCTTATATTACAACTTATTAAACTTTCAGTCAATACCTAATTAGCACTCTCTTTACTAGAGTGCTAATTTTTTTGCTGATTAATTGATAATAATCGTCTAATCCTTCATTTTTTTATTCTTTACGCTCTTTTTTTTGTCCTTTTTCCTATAAATACTTCATTAACTGATACTTTATTTTATACTACTTCATTCTTCATTCGTTATTCTAATACTATCTTTAGTCTCATTTCATCAATTGCTCTACAAAGGAGACATCGGCAGGAGAAAAGTTATATTGATGTAGGTCTTTAGGGAAAACCCACTCAATACAGTCATGATCTTTAAGAACAATTTCACCTGAATCAATTTCACCCCAAAAGGCAATGAGTCTAATTTTTTTATCCCCATAGTCATGAATATTCTCTCCAAAGGGTTCCGTCACCTTAATATCTATCATCATTTCTTCCTTTAGTTCTCGAATCAAGCTCTTTTCAGGAGACTCCCCTTCTTCGATTTTCCCACCTGGAAACTCCCAGTAACCCCCTAGACTTTTACCTTCTTTTCGTCTAGCAATGAGGATTTTGTCTCCCTGCTTTAAGATTGCAGCTACCACATCAATCACTTTGATTACCTCCATCTATTTACCTTTACTTTGCTCCTAATACTATCTTAGATATTCCTTATTTCTTAATTCTTATTTCTTATTTCTTAATTATCATTTCTACTTATCTTCTATTCTTCTTTGATTATTATTGCCTTGCAAGCAACTCTTCTATTACAATCTGAGCGTGATACCCTGCTTCAAAGGTGATGATGGATGCTTCTTTTTTTTCAATGGCCTTGAATACCTCATCAATTAGTTCTAGTAAGTGATCAGTTTCCTCTAGTTCCAATCTTTTTCTTGCTTCCCCTTTACTAGATGTCCATAACTCCCTCCAGTTTTCCATAGATATGGTTCCTTCTGTCCCGTAAAGGGTCAGGGCTAGACTCTCCTGTATTGCTACATCTGAAAAACCGTTGAATAATATTGGTGTACCGTTTTTCAGAGCTGCAGTAGCAATGATTCCTGTCTCACAGGCTAGTGAGTCCTCTGGATACTCAATATTTGTATCTATATCAACAATTTCTCCCAATACCATTCCAATCATTTGTACGAAGTGCGTAAATACCTCCCGTACAAATCCCCCCTGTTCCCTTGAGCCAATCCAATCCGTCTGTTGCCACGGTCTTGGCCATTGAGGGAAGTAGGCTTTTAGCTCAATCCTTCTGGTTGTCCCTAGGAAACCTTCATCTAGCAATGCCTTCATTCTCTTAAAGGCAGGCGTGTAGACGGTTGGGAAATTCATTGCATGAACAACACCCTGCTTCTCAGCTGCCTCCAGCATTTCCTTTGCTTCACTGATGGAGTTGGCAAGGGGCTTTTCGCAAATAATATGCTTATTTGCTTTAATGATCTCTAGGGCAATAGAGTGATGATATTTTGGTGGTACTGCTAAATATACTACATCTATTTCTTGGTTATTCAGCAGCTCCTTATAGTCCTTTACTGCCTCTAGATGATATTGCCCACAAATATATTTCGATCTTTCTTCATTTACATCAAATACACCAAGGATATTTCCCCTCTCATGCTTTTGCAATGCTTTGATTACTCGCTCTCCTACGATTCCTGCGCCTATAATACCTACATTGATGGTTTTTGACATCTTCCTCATCCTTTCTTTTGTCTAGCTTTTCCCTAACTACTACATTTATTTATAATGATTAATGATTTAATTTAAGCCATTTTGATAGAATTATAACCATATAATCATTTTCTCCACTTTTTTGATCGGCCTCATTTCTTCTTAGTCCTTATTCCTTCTTAGTTCTCATTTTTTTATATCAATTCCCCCGTATGTCTATGTCCTCCATCCCCAAAACCCTATCAATTATCTTTCTATATTTTTAAATTTCTATTTGTTTGCTTATAATCCTTTCTATATCCTAAAAATTTCTTTCTATAATCGAAATATTATTCTTTTTATGGTAATATATTGTTAGGTGTAAAAATGGATGGAGGGACTAATATGACAAGTGTGATTGATCGAAGTATTATGATTAATAAGAAGAAGGTAAAGAATAGAATTCTTATGCCTCCTTTGGTTTGCTTCAACTGGGGGAATGAGGAAGGATTTGAGACGGTGGATCGTGCTGAACATTATGCTCTAAGGGCTAAGGGTGGCACAGGTCTGATGGTAGTAGAGGCTACTGCTATTTCTAGAGAGGGTCGAATCACCGATACTGGTATCGGACTATGGAGGGATGAGCATATTCCTCAATTTGAAAGAATGGCACATGCCTGTCATCAGGAGGACTCAGTTGTGATCGTACAACTTGTCCATGCTGGTATGAAGGCAGTTGGTACCCCTGTTTATTCCTCTTCGGCTGTTGAGGTAGAAAATAAGCAATGTCTTGAATTGTCGTTAGAACATATAGAAAGAATTAAGGCCGAGTTTATTGAAGCTGCCCTTAGGGCTCAAAAAGCTGGTCTTGATGGTGTTGAAATCCACGGTGCCCATGGTTATCTTCTAAGTCAATTTACTTCTAAGCAAGTGAATGCAAGAAACGATCAATACGGTGGTAGCTTGGATAATCGACTGAGACTATCTCTGGAAATTGTAGAGGGGGTTAGAAAAGCCACAGGGGATGACTTCATCATCTGTTATCGTTTTGGGGTGAACGACCCTACCCTTGAAGAGGACAAATATTTTGCCAAAAAGCTGGAGGCTCTAGGGGTAGATATATTAAATGTATCTGCTGGTATTGGTGCCAACAGTAAGAATCTTGTTCCACCAGAGGATTATCCTTATTCTTTTATTACATATATGGGTACTGAAATCTTTAAGCAGGTGGATATTCCAGTGGCCTGTGTATTTGGTATTAAAGAACCAAAACAAGCTGAATATCTACTGGAAAATGAAATGATTGATATGGTGGCAGTAGGAAAAGGGCTTTTGGCGGACCCTAACTGGACTAACAAAGCCATTAAAGGAGAAGGTGTTAATATTTGCTACAACTGTGCTCCTTGGTGTAAGTATGGTAAGGATGGGAAGACTTGTCCTTGGTATGGGAAATAAGCTGTAAATGTTTAATTTCAATCTGAATAAACACCTAATCTAAATAAACACCCTCAAATGTAGCATATTTACTACAATTGAGGGTGTTATTATATTTTGATGGATATGTTGAAATCTACACTGAAGCCCTCCTAATACCCTCCTGCTGAAGGCCTTCCATTATGCTTCTAATATCCTTCCCATTGATCACTAAATTTTGATTCAACTCATACAAAGGCACCATCACAAATGCCCTTTCAGTCATCCTTGGGTGGGGAATCATTAGTTCTTCATCTTGAGATTGATAGCCTTCATAGATTAGTATGTCTAAATCGATTGTCCTTGGTCCCCAACGGATGATTCGCTTTCTATCTAGCTTTGCTTCTATCTTATTACAATACTCCAATAATTGTAGGGGTTGTAGGCTAGTCTCCACCTCTAGGACAACATTTAGAAAAATATCTTGATTCACATATCCCACGGGGTCTGTTTCGTAATAGGAGGATTGCTTTGTCACCTCTATCGCCTCATGCTCCCCTAAAAGTCCGATTGCTTGATCTATATAGTTCTTCTTGTCCCCCATATTACTGCCTAACCCCAAGTATGCCCTAGTCATTTCTTCTCCTTATTTCCACTCCAAAGTGGTCATAGATTCCCCTCACTGGCGCTTCTGGCTTTTTGATGGTAATGACGATTTCCTTTACCTGTGGGAACCCTTGTAAAATACTACTGGCGATATTCTCTCCTAATGCTTCTATAAGTTTAAACTTCATATTTTCAGTAATGTTTTTAATAATATCGTATACATCTGCATAGTTGACGGTATCGGCCACATCGTCACTAAGACCCGCCGTCTTTAAATCTGTATATAGCTCCACATCTATAAAAAACTTCTGTCCTAGCTTTGTTTCCTCTGGCAAAACCCCATGATACCCATAAAATCCTAGATTTTTCATAATAATTTTATCCATGTATCCACTGCCCCCTTACAATTGCGTCGGTTACTTTGATTGTTCGATAGTTTTCTTTAATATCATGGACTCTAACAATATCTGAGCCTTGAATAATCCCCATAACAGTCGTGGCTAAAGTTCCCTCTACCCTTTCCTTTGGTGGAAGATCTAAAATCTTACCGATCATGGATTTTCTAGATGTACCTAATAGGATAGGATAGCCCAATTTGTTCAACTCTCCCAATCTAGCCATCACCACCATGTTTTGCTCTGACGTTTTACCAAAGCCAATCCCTGGATCTAGGATAATATTGTGGTTTTTGATTCCTGCCTCTAGAGCAATTTTGATGGATTTACTTAAGAAGTCCGCAATAGATTCCATGATGTCTCCTTCATATTCTGTCCCATGTTGATTGTGCATCATTACTACAGGTTTCTTAAATTTAGCCATCACTGAAGCCATCTCAGGGTCCCGTTGTAGCCCCCACACATCATTGATCATATGGGCTCCTGCCTCCAGTACCTTTTCTGCCACCTCTGCCTTGTAGGTATCCACCGACACAGGTACTTTTACCTCCGCTACTAATCTCTTCACCACTGGTAATACTCTACTGATTTCCTCTTCTGCCGAAACCTCTACTGCCCCTGGTCTAGTAGATTCCCCACCTACATCAATGATGTCTGCTCCTTCTTCCACCATTTCTTTTGCATGTTGGATGGCTTTGTCTAGGTCTACATAGTTTCCCCCATCAGAAAAAGAATCGGGGGTAATGTTGAGGATCCCCATGATATATGTTTTTTTACCTAGTTCTAATTGATATTTCCCCATATCTATCAATACATTACGATCTAATGTAAGTTGAATGTTTTCCATTGCTCTAATCCCACCTTATCTTCCAAAATTAATCAAGGACATTGCTTCGGCCCTTTCAATCTTTGCCTTATCCATTCTAATTCTCTACCTGTTTCTGCGATCTAATTTCTAGTTACCCTATTCTTAAAATTTACTTTGAACTTTATACCTTATACTTTAGATTTCTTCTTAATTGCTTCCATCACTTTTCTTGTGATTTCGCTATTACTAATATCCAAACTTCTAACCTCTAGTCGAACCACTGGCATAACCTCCATCAATGAGTTAGTCATAAATATTTCATCAGCCACCAGGAGTTCTTTTCTCGTGTATTTACCCATCTCCAATGGAATCTCCAGCTCTTTAGCTAATTCCATCACCTGAGTCCTCATGATGCCCATCAGCAGACCACAGTCCTCATGGGGGGTATGAATGATTCCATCCTTCACAAAAAAAAGATTACTGATGGCTCCTTCGCAGAGGTGACCATGATGGTTTTCAAACACAACTTCATCATATCCCCTCCCTACAGCCTCTTTCCTTGCCAACAGATTATCTAAATAATTGTTGGACTTGATATAGGTCAGGGGAGAAGAAGGATTTCGTTTAATATCGGTGAAGGTTAGTTTAAAGCCCTTACGATAACTTTCTTCCTTGTATTTGTTTTCTGACACGGATAAAAGCAAGTAGCCCTTTTGATGATTGTTGCTATTTCCATTATTTCCAATGGATCTACTATTTTTACCCTGTAGTATTTTCAGTCCGCCTTCTTTTATTCCACTGGCCTTTATGAGTTCATTACTGAATTTTTCTATCTGCATGTAGTCATATTCCAATGGAATCTGTAGGACTTGGCAAGCTCCCTTGAGCCGCACAAAATGTTCTTGAAGATAGTGAATCTCCCCCCCTTTAAACTTGACGGTTTCAAAGGCTCCATAGCCATAGAGGAAGGCTTCACTGGTGGGGGCTATCCCACCGTCTCCTTCCTCTACAATCCTTCCATTTATCGAGATCAGCATAAAACATTCCTCTATTCTTATCTAAGCTTATCTATTGCACTTTTACCTAATTTTAATAGATGGCCTTTGTATTTTTCCAACATTTTTTATGGTAGTCTTATATGTTCTTTTAACGTGTTTTTATTGTTCTTATTGTTTGTATTGCTTTTCATTGTTCTTAAAGTATTTATTTAGAATTCAGAGCTTTCATCAATGCGCTTCCTTTGTGGAGGGTTTCTTCATACTCCATTTCAGCATCGGAATCCCACACGATGCCGCCCCCAACTTGGAAATAGGCCTTATTGTCCTTACATACAATTGTTCTAATGACGATATTCAAGTCTACATCTCCGTTCAGTCCAATGTATCCGATAGAGCCAGTATAGATATTTCTTTGGGTAGGCTCCAGTTCGTCGATGATTTCCATAGCCCGTATCTTTGGTGCTCCTGTAATTGACCCCCCAGGGAAGGTGGCTTTGATGCAATCTATCACGTCATATTCTTCCTTTATTTCTCCCTGTACTGTAGATACTAAATGATATACAGTAGGGTATTCTTCCAAATGGAATAACTCCGTCACCTTCACTGTACCATTCTTAGATACCTTACCCAAATCATTTCTCTCTAGATCAACGATCATTAATAACTCTGCTTGATCCTTTTCGCTATTTAGCAGCTCATTTCGATTAAATTGATCCTCCTCAGGGGTCTTGCCACGGGGTCTAGTTCCCTTGATGGGTCTAGTTTCTATAATGTCATTTCGTATCTGAATAAATCTTTCTGGAGAGCTACTTACGATATGTCCTTCACCAAAATCAATAAAACTGGCAAATGGAGCAGGATTGATGCTTCTTAATTTACCATATAACTCAAAGGGAGTTTCCTCTATTTCGCATTGGAACCGTTGGGTCAAGTTGGCTTGATAGATATCTCCAGATTTGATATAATCCCTTACCCTATTGACAGTTTTGATGTAATCCTCACGGGTAAAGTTAGCCTTCAACTCCACTTGTTGCTTATTGGTAAGATTGATTTCTACTCCCTTTTCCTCTGCAACCCCAATCATTTTGGCTATTTCCTCGACTACTTCTTTTGCTTCTGCCTTGATGCCCAAGGAAGCGATATAAGTTCTATTATGAATATGGTCTACAATGATAATCCCATCATAAAGCCCAAAGAAGCAATCGGGAATCTCCACATCATCCACAGCTGTACGGGGGAGTTTTTCGATATGGTGACACATGTCATAGGATAAGTACCCAACTAGACCTCCCACAAAGGGGAATTCACTGTCGTAACTTCTTTGAAATTGATTGTAAATCTCCCTTAAACTATCAAAGGGATCCCCCGTAAAATTATCCTCTTTTCCTTCTTGCGTAATGGTAATGTGTTGGTCTTTACTTTTAAAGACTAGGTGAGGGTTGAAACCTATAAAAGAAAACTTCCCTAGTCGTTCATAGTTTTTGCCACTATCTAAGAAGAAACTATAGGGTCGATCCTTAAAAATACTATAGAGTTGAAAGCTATCTAAAGCGGTAATGATTTCTTTTATATACATGCCGTCACCTGCTTTGCTGATTCTTTTGCTGCTACTAAAAAGTTATTTAAAAGATCCATTCCCATCTCTGTTAAAATGGCTTCTGGATGGAACTGTACTCCTTCTATCATATATTCTTTATGCCTTATTCCCATTATTTCTCCATCAGTTGTTTCGGCTGTTATCTCAAAACACTGGGGAAGGGAGGCTCTTTCCAATACTAAGGAGTGATATCGAGTTACCTTCAAAGGATTATTTAACTCCTTAAAAACACCTACTCCTTTGTGGATAATGGGATGGACTTTACCATGAACAGGCTCCAATGCCCTGATTACCTTGCCACCAAAAACTTGTCCAATAGTCTGATGTCCTAGACAAATCCCTAGAATCGGTATTTTCCCTTTAAACTGCTCCACTACCTCTATGCTAATCCCTGCTTCGTTTGGACTACATGGCCCTGGAGATAGTACGATGATATCAGGGTTTAAAGCCTCAATCTCTTCTATTGTAATTTGGTCATTCCTATGAACAACCACCTCTTGCTTTAAACAGGATAAATATTGTATTAAGTTGTAGGTAAATGAGTCATAATTATCTATCATTAGTATCACAATGTCCACCTCTTTAGTTGGATTTATTATTTATATCTCATTCTAGATATACCTTTTGTAATTGATTTTAAATTTACTTTCTATATTCACAACAATTATACCTATAACAACGGAAGAACGTCAAACAAAATAGTCATTTACCATGATCTACTATAGTACTACGCTATATTTTAAAATTACTGTCTAAAAACACTATTTAAGAACTGCTATTAAGGACTACCAATGGAATGCTCCTAATATTGAAGAAAAAACTCGTCCCCATCTTCAAGCCGATTGCACTCATTTCTCATCTTACATTCATTACATAGCCTTGATGCCTTGTCCCCTTCATAGATCACTACATCTAATTCGGTGATGAGGTCTGTACCCCTCCGATGTTTTTCAATGGCCTGACGAATCATTGTTATTTCGTCTTCTCCAAAATCGCAATCTATTAAGATTCCCTTCGCTAGACTTGAGCTGACTAAAGCATGATCAGAGCCGTCTTCATATTGTTTCCATCGTCCAATATCATGAAGTAGGGCAGCCCCATAGATTACTTCTTGATCCAGTTTCAGTCCTTTTTCTAAAGATTTAATATAGGCGATTCTTGCCACGTCCAAAAAGTGTTGTATTGTATGGCGACAGAACTCCCGTTGTTTCTCAGCCTTCATCAGTCGATTCATATTCTCTATATACTGGGGATGTTTTAGTATGTTATTTATTCTTTCCATAATGTCCCTCCTTACAAACAATGCATCTTTACCTTGGCTTCATCCCATGGCACGGTTTAGCCTGTCCCTTTGAACAAAAAATAGAGGATAAGCACTAAGCTGATTGAGGCCTTTCCTTGACTATAGGCGGCCGACTCCGTACTGTAGTTCATAAACTTCACCACTGGTACTTTACCTGAAATGATGGACTTATTTAGGTAACAGGTTGATACTTTATAGGAGAAGATGGCTTGGCCCGAAAAGACTGTAATACCATTTCAGCAATTTATTTTATTAGTTTTATTATATCAAAATATTTAGGGGATTTCTTGTAATAAAAATGAAGGATATCTATTCTTTTGACATATCTCATTTTACATAAAAATCCCGAGCGGTTTTTGATCCACAATAAAACCCCCTATTCTTAGGAGGCTTTATCATTTTCTTCTTTATTATTTTTACTTCCTTGTATTATCCTTGGATGTCTTCATATTTCCTTTCTTTGTTGTCATCAACTTCTTATTGTTATTCATTTCCTCTGGATCTATTGCTGCTATATCCCCAGCTAACTCATAATTCATTTCATTAAAGAAGTTCTGATCCATGGTTCCTTTGTTTTTATTTTTCTTTTTCATTTTATCACCTCTTATATATTTTTCACCCTATAGTCAGAAGAATACGAGGTAATTTTAGGAGGATAGCCTTTCCAGTATGGTAAGCTATAAAGAATTCCAACCATATTGGGGTCTTTTCTCTGTCGCTTTTTTAAAGGATTATTCTATAACTTAATCATATTGGGCATATTTTAACTGATTAGAGGAGATACAAAGATTAGTGTAGAATATTTATAACTATTCAAATACAAAGCTACATAAACTATTTGGTAAAACCTGTATAATAAATAAAAGAAAAGGAAGTGTTTTTATGCAATTTATCGTAACTGGTTATGATGGTACTGATGCAGGGGCAATGGATCGACGTATAGCTGCCCGTGATGAGCACCTGAAAATGGCTGAAAGTATGAAAAACAAAGGCAACTTTATCTGTGCAGCAGCCCTACTGGATGATGAGGAAAAAATGATTGGCTCTATACTAATGGTGGAATTTCCTAGTCGCAAAGAATTAGATCAATGGTTGAAGGTTGAACCCTATATCACTGGAGATGTTTGGCGTAAGGTGGATGTGAAACCCTGCAAGGTTCCTCCTATGTTCATGCCTTCAAAGTAGTCATCATAAAACTAGAATATACAATACATTTCATAAAAGAACTCCCTATTACTTCATAAAAAAATAGGGAGTTTCTTCATTATTTCATTTATCATTACTTCTTATTAATAGGTACCCATACTTCGCATTTATAGTTGGGGTCATTTGGATTTCCAGGAAGATAGACCTCCAGTTCTGGTCCCCCTGCGTGTTCATATCCTGTGGCTGGGAACCATTCAGAGTATATTCTTTTAATGACATCCTGAATAGCTGTTGGCATTGGCCCAATAGACTCAAACACTGCCCATGTGGAGGCTGGAATTTCCTTTTCTATCATATGATTCGGTACATCGCCATTTAGTTTTTCTGCCGCAACAACATAGGTGAACTCATCTTTTTCGTGGCAGAAATCCATACAGATTCCCAATATTCCCATTTCACCAACGCGACTTTCTAACTCTCGACACACCCCATTTGAGTTGACTTCATCCCAGAACTTTGGGATTATCTCAAAGTTCTTTCCTTCCTTTGTGGTGACTAATTTTGATTGACCAACCACTTTAAATCCTTCCTTTTCAACAATACGATAATTCATAACCGCTTCCCCCTTTATTTGTATATGAAATGACAACCTCGGATACGCCTTTAAATCCATCCCTTGCCCTCGAACCTCTGAAGGGTTGATGCCATGCATCTTGGAAAAGGCTTTGGAAAATGATTCTGGTGTTTGGTAGCCATACTTTAAGGCTACATCAATCACTTTAACATCAGATGTGGCCAACTTTTGAGCAGCTAAAGTCAGTCTTCTTCTTCGTACATATTCCGCCACCGATACCCCTGTGACCATATGAAACATCCTCTGAAAGTGAAACTTTGAAGTCAGTGCCATCTTTGCAACTTCATCAATGTTAAGCTTATCTTCAATATTCTTTTCCAAGTAGTCTATACTGGCATTCAATCTGCTAAGATATTCCACTGAATCCCCCCCCCTTTTTTTATTGTTGTTTCAAAGGCTAATTCAATTCTACCACAAAGGATTCACCTATACCTGTTTTTCCGTGCCATTGTTTAACAGATTTGATTTTAGTCTTCAGTGTAATTAAAATCCTGCCGTAATCACAAAATCCTCTCCCCACCAGTCCCTTATATAATCAATTTCGATATAGGATACTTCTTTTACGTCTTCTGGCCCTATTATAAAACTAATATATCTAATATCAAAAACACGATCTTCTTCCTTAACCTCATCCAGAGATAATTGATAGGTTATGCCGCCTCATGTTTTAGTCTTTGGGGAGATTCGTAAATAATCACCTTCGTACCTTTTCTTTAGTTCAGTCTTTGCTATTTCAGTTATTAAAAATTCCATTCTTGCACCCCTCATAGTATAGTACTTTATCTTTCCCATCCAACTAGAATTCAAACAATTCTCATTGAATCCCATAGAACCATACACTCCAATCACATCTTTACGAACTCCAAAATGATTTCTCTATTTTTAGCTATTTCTACCCATCCTCCTGCCTCTTTTACCACTAAACATGAATTTTTTTAATCTATTATAATTGATATGGTATAATCGAAGGGGGTGCTCATATGGAATCATTAAAAAACGATTGGAAAGATTTATTGAAGGAAGAGTTTAAAAAGGATTATTTTATAAGACTTAGAGAAATCTTAGAAGAAGAGTATCACACTCAGATCGTCTATCCAGAGATGAAGGACTTTTTTAATGCACTAAATTACACCTCCTATAAACATGTCAAGGTGGTCATACTAGGACAAGACCCTTATCATGGTCCCCACCAAGCCCATGGTCTGAGTTTTTCTGTCAAACCAGGAGTTGCAACGCCCCCTTCTCTACTGAATATCTACAAAGAGCTTAATCATGATTTAGAATGTTATATACCCAATAATGGTTATCTAAAAAAATGGGCGGATCAAGGGGTTTTGCTACTGAACACTGTCTTGACGGTAAGGGCTGGTGCTGCCAACTCCCATAAAAAAATTGGATGGGAGACATTTACCGATGAGATTATTAGATTATTGAACAATCGAAAAGACCCTGTGATATTTATCCTATGGGGGAAGAATGCCCAATCTAAAACAAAAATCATTGATAATAGACATCATTATATAATTCAAGCTCCCCACCCTAGCCCCCTATCGGCCCACAGGGGATTCTTTGGCAGTAAACCATTTTCTAAAACTAATGAGTTTTTGGTTTCCAAAGGTAAGAATCCTATTGATTGGCAGATTGAAAATATTTAAGCAAAAGCCACTCACCACAGCGTATACATAAAATACGTTAGGGTGCTGGCTTTTGTAATCCTTAATCAAAACAATTTGATTTTTGGATTTTTACTTTTCTTTTAGACAATAATTTTGAATAACCGTTAAAAATACTTCACCGTAGTTCTCAAACTTCTTCTGCCCTACTCCACTGACTTCCAAGAGCTCTGCTTGGTTTTGAGGACTAGTTGCTGCTATTTCCTTTAGGGTTGAGTCATGGAAAATCAGAAATGGAGCTAATTTCTTTTCCTTGCTTAATTGACTGCGTAATTCCTTTAACTCATCAAATAAGGCTTGATCAAAATCTTCAAGACTGTCTTTAGGGGATTTTTTACTTTTAGTTTCTTTTTCCCGCTTCGATTCTACTAGACTCTTTTTATGATAAACTTTTTCTTCTCCTTTGAGGATTCCCCTACATTGATTCGTCAGCTTTAATACTGGGAATTTATCTGCAGTAATATAAATATATCCCTTTGAGACCAAAGTCATTGCGATTTCCCTTATAACATCTACATGATAGTCCTTCATAATGCCATAGGTGGATATCCGATCAAGACCCAACTCTAGGATTTTTTTATTTTTTGAACCCTTTAAAACCTGGGTAATTACCGCCACACCGTATCGCTCTTTTGCCCTAAAGATACAGGATAAAATCTTCTGGGCCTCTAGGGTGATGTCCACCATTTCTGCATCTCCTATACAATTACTACATTTACCACAGTTTACTTCTGGTACATCCTCTTCAAAATAGGTCAATATCCTTCCCCTAAGACAATCATTTGTATGACAATAGTCTATAAGGTACTGGAGATTTTTATAAAATAGTAGTTCCCGCTCTGGTGAGAGCATTTCATTTTGGATAATTGTTTTTTGTTTAATAACATCTGACGGAGAGTACATAAGTATACATATACTTTCTTCTCCGTCTCTCCCAGCTCTACCTGCCTCCTGATAATATGCCTCCATATTCTTTGGCATATTGTAATGGATGACAAATCGTACATCGGGTTTATCGATCCCCATTCCAAAGGCATTGGTGGCGACAATGATTCGAGTTTGATTAAAGATAAAAGCTTCTTGGTTTTCTTGTCTTTCTTCGGCAGACATTCCTCCGTGGTATCCAACAGTATCAATTCCCTTTTCCTTTAGTTTTTTGACTAGGGCCTCTACTGTTTTTCTAGTGGAACAGTAAATAATCCCTACCTCCTGCTGATGGTTGTTGTTTAGGTAATCAACTAAGTGATTAAATTTGTTGCCTGCCTTCACTACTTTATAAAATAAATTTGGTCTATCAAATCCTGTAATGGTGGTAATAGGGTTTTGCAATTGAATGAGTTTTTTTATTTCCTCTACAACTTCTTTTGTTGCAGTAGCCGTAAAGGCGGCCACCGTTGGTCTCGTTTTTAACCCTTTTATAAATTTAGGGATTTCAACATAGCTAGGTCTAAAATCATGCCCCCATTGACTAATACAGTGGGCTTCATCAATGGCAACTAATGAAATAGCTAGTTGTTGCACCAGGTCCTTAAAATTGTAGGTATTTAAACGTTCTGGTGCAACATAGATAATTTTATACTCTCCGTTGCGGATGAATTCTTCCCGTTGAATCATTTCCTCATCGGTAAGACTGCTATTGATAAAGGTTGCATTTAGTCCCATTTCATTCAATGCATCCACTTGATCCTTCATCAATGCGATTAGGGGAGATATAACAATGGTTATTCCCTCCAGCATCATGGCTGGTAGCTGAAAGCATATCGATTTTCCTCCCCCTGTAGGCATTATTCCCAGTACATCTTTTCCTTCTATAATTCCAGTGATTAATTCCTTCTGGCCCTTCTTAAAATCATCATAGCCAAAGTAACGCTTCAAATCTTTGTAAATATCCATAGGTTTCCCCCTAGCTCTATGTTATCTGATTTAAATCTATCTGTTCTATCCTAATAAACACAAGTTCCTATTAGCTTCATGTTTAGAATCTACACTAAGTCACTTTTCTTATTATATCATAAATCCCTTCAGATCCATTTTTATCTCGAACTTTATTGCAAACTACTTGACCTAACTAATATTTTAAAATCAAAAAAAAGGAGCTAAGTGAGTATCCATTGACACACTCAGCCCCCTCCAGGGAATTGGAAAGTTGTATTTAATTAATCTCTACCTTTTCTCTTTTTGTCACCTTTTTCTTTCTCATCGTCACAATCTTCATCTTTGTCATGTTCATCGTCTTCATGGTCATCTTCGTCTTTATCTGCTTTGTCTTTCCTAGCTTCTCTTAATTTTTCTCTAACTTCTTTTGCTTCTTCTCTTGCCTTTTCTTTTGCCTTTTTAGCTCCTTCTCTAGCGTTCTTCTCTGCTTCTCTTAACTGTTCACTTGCTTTTTCTTCTGCTGTCTTAGCTTCTTTTCTAGCTTCTTTTCTAGCTTCTTTTCTAGTTTCTTCTCTAGCTTCTTTTCTAGCTTTTTCTTCTGCCTTTTTTAAATCTTTGTCTTCATAGTCTTCTTCTTCCTTGCCTTCGTCCTCTTTATTATCGTCTTCAAACTTGTCCTTCTTTTCTTCTGCCTTTTCTATTTTCTTGATGGCTTTTTTAACTTGCCTTAATCCTTGTCCAGTTGTTTTCTCAACTTCTTTAACCAGGTTTTTTACCTCTTCCTTCGCTACCTCTGCAGTATCCTTCAAGTCTGCTAATTCATTCTTCAAGGCCTCTGCTGCTGCCACCTTTTCTTCTGCAAGCATGATGGCTTCTGCGTCACGATTTTTCTTTGCTGCCTTTAACTCTTCTTTAGCTATTTTAAAGTCTATTCTTGCTTGAAAGAAGGCTGCCTTTGCTGCATAAAACCCATTTACAGCTGCAATCGCTTTATCTTGTTCATCTAAGGCATTTTCGATACCTGTCTTTGACTCTTCTGGTGCTTTTTCTAGAATTGTCTTCAAGATTTCTTCACTTTGTAAGTATGCGTTATTTAGACTTTTAAGTGTCAGTACAGCTTCTTCCTTCTCCTGGATTGCATTATTAAGATGCTCTGTTGCAGAAGCCAATAGCTCCATATATTCAGCTGTTGCTTCATTCGCCAACTCTTCTTCACCTTCATTTGTCATTATAGCAGCTTCTGCCGCTCTTTCTGTAGCGAATTCTGCCTTTAAAGCCCCTAACTTCTCTTGACTTTGGGTTATCATTAGCTGTAGCTCTTCTACTCCCCTCTCAAGGCTATAAAAAATAGAGTTAGGTAATACACCAGCAAAATCTTCTACTACTACATCTTCAACTATAATTACATCCTCTTGATCTTCTACTACTGCCTTTTCGATACCTGGTGTCACGTCGGTCACGACAACTTCTTCCACAACTAGTGTTTCTTCTGTCGCCACTGTTTCTGTTGTTACCCCATTTGTACTTGTAGTGGTCACTGTATTTGCATATGCAGTACCTAAAGTTCCAGTTAAGTAAATTGCTAATGTCATGGCAGCAATTTTTCTTTTCATAAATTTTATTCCTCCCTTTATTGCGATTATATTTAATTATACGGGTAGGGTAAAATTTTTAGGGTATTGCTTAATATCATCAAAACATTATCTGTATAAATTTTCTATATTATTTTGCAGATATAATATAAAACAAAAGGGGTTTTTAGGTGCCTTTAGCCTTATGGAGTCATACTATATTATCAAAACTCTATTTTAAGAGATCTAAAAGAGGTGTATATGATGAATGTTAATGCTGTATTTATAGGATCAAATCCTGTTACATCCTTTATTCCCTATTCTTATTTTCCGCAAATTCACCCTTCTGTGTATATTGGTCCCTTTACCAGTATTATTGGAGCAGTATTCATTAGAGAAAATGTCTTTATTGCACCAAGTACAACTATTCGAGCAGATGAGGGGTATCCTTTTTATATTGGGAGGAATACCAATATTCAGGATGGAGTAATTTTTCATGGTTTAAAGGGGCAGCGAATTTCAGTAAAGGATAGGCTTTACTCAATTTATGTTGGAGATCGGGTATCCTGTGCCCATGGTTGTACCATCCACGGTCCCTGTTTTATTGGCAATAATTGCTTTATTGGCTTTAATGCCATTGTTTTTGATGCCATTCTTGAAGAAGGAGTATATGTCTCTGCAAATGCAGTTGTGACTGGTGGTGTAACTGTTGCTAAAAATAAATTTGTCCCTCCTGGTGCATCTATAGATAGTCAAGAGAAAGCCGATGCATTAAGCATTGCTCCTGCTGATAAAGAGGCTTTTGTTGAAGAAGTTCAAAGGGTTAATAGTGAGTTTCCACCCTCCTATTCCCTATTGTTTGGCAAAAACCGTTGTTCCTGTGGTCTTGCTTGCGACAGGCCAGTATCATGTACATCAAATCACAGAGCTTAAATACCCTCCTAAAATTTCTATAAGACTTATCAAAAGATAACTTTTGTAATAATCTCAATGAAATATTATTGTTCTTATACGAATTCCTCTTGTTTTATGTATAAAGTAGGAATATAATAGTACTTGTGTGAATAAGGTTGGCCACCTTTCATTTATAAAAACTACAGCAGAGGATTGGTATAATTATGGACATGAACAAAAAGTTTGTTACTTCTATTAACTGTATGGACGGTAGAACCCAAGAACCTATTATCACCTATTTAAAGACTGAATATGGTGCTGATTATGTTGATATGATCACAGAGCCTGGTCCAAACAAAATTTTAGCTGAAAACACTAACACTGTTTTAATCGAATCTATTAAAACAAGAGTTGAAGTTTCTACTGGTAAGCATGATTCCAAAGTAATCGCAATCGTTGGTCATTATGACTGTGGTGGAAACCCAGCTGATGAAGCTACTCAAAAAGATCAAATTAATGCATCAGTAACTAACGTAAAATCTTGGTACCCAGAGGTTGATGTTATTGGTGTATGGGTTGACGAAGCTTGGAAGGTTAATCGAGTAGTTTAATTATAAGGAATTTAATTCTTATTTCTTATTATTAATTTTAAAAATCAAATCATGAAGGGAGAAATACTAATGAATAATAGCAAAACAATTAATCGTTGGTTTGTTGTATTCGGTGCCGTATTATTACAGATGTGTATAGGTGCCATTTATACATGGAGTTTGTTTAATCAGCCTTTAATGGATAAGTTCGGCTGGGAAAATAGCGAAGTAGTTCTAACTTATTCAATTGCAGTATTTGTTTTTGCTTTCTCGACTATTTTTTCAGGCAGACTACAGGACAAAATCGGTCCTAAAAAAGTTGCTACTATTGGTGCCATCCTTTACGGTGGTGGAATCATGCTTGCTTCTACAGCGACTTCTTTAATGCAATTATATATCTATTATGGTGTAATAGCTGGAGCCGGGGTTGGATTCGCATACGTTTGTCCCCTATCTACTTGTGTAAAATGGTTTCCAGAAAAAAAGGGTTTCATCACAGGTATTGCAGTTGGTGCATTTGGACTTGGAAGCTTAGTTTTCAAATCAGCAATTCAATATTTTGTATCTAACAGTGGCGTATCTGCTACTTTCCTTTATCTAGGTGCTATTTATGCTGTATTAGGTTTAATAGGAGCTCAATTCCTAATTTTACCTCCAGCAGGCTACGGTGTATCTGCTAATAATGCTAAAGCAACAAAAGAGAATGACATGAAGGTTGGAGAAATGCTTAGAACTAAGTCCTTCTACTTTGTATGGGTAATGTTTTTATTTGGATGCATGAGTGGACTTTTAGTAATCGGGCTTGCTAAAGACATTGGAATTAAATTAGCTGGATTAGATGCGACTACGGCAGCAAATGCAGTTGCTATGATTGCTTTGTTTAATGCTGGAGGACGACTAATTTGGGGTACTCTTTCAGATAAGTTAGGTAGAATTAAAGTAGTAACAATGATGTTCATCATCACTGCGGTATCTATGGTTGCAATGAGTGTACTTACTTTAAACTTCGTTACATTCTTTGCTGCATTAGCTGGAATCGCCTTCTGTTTTGGTGGTTTTTTAGCTGTATTCCCAACCATCACAGGAGAATATTTCGGTATTAAAAACCTAGGTGCAAACTATGGTGTTGTATATCAAGCCTATGGTGTAGCTGCATTAGTTGGTCCAATGATTGTTGCTAAAGTTGGTGGTTTAAAGCCCACATTCTTAATTGCAGCTGCATTTGCTATCATAGGAGTAGCCTTAACCTTTATAGTAAAAGCACCTGTAGCAAATTTATCATCTGTAAAACAAACTAAATTGCATCCGCTTAAAAGATAATAAACATTAAGAATAGAGCAAAGCAAGCGACCATTTACTTGGTCGCTTTTTTTATTCTAAATTCTAAAACATATAACTATATGATTAGGTAATACTAATGAGGAGGTGATAATATGGATAAGTATAAAATTTCTCCAGAAGCAAAAAAAACATTAGACCAATTTAAAGTTGAAGCAGCAAAAGAACTAACAGGAGATATGCGGAGAAAAAACATCAAAGAAAGAAAACAGCAATATGACCTACGGGCAAATTTAACAGATAGTACAGCTGTAACAGAGCAATTGCTAGAAGTAGATGAGAAATCAAGAAAGAACCCTAACAATTCCTTTAGTGATTTTTTAGGAAAATACTTTTAGTGATTTAATCATGCAAAGACTTTAAGACTATAGAAATATAACCCATACTTAATTGTGTGGGTTATATTTCCTTTTGTCAATGTGTTAATCCCCATGCTGACCAAAATCCTCAAGAATTTTGGCAAAAAGAGAAAAAGAAATCTACTATATTATAAATCACACCCCAATCAGGTCAATTGATCATTTAAATGTAAATTATTTTATTAAGTTCTTATATAAGTCTTCTTTATCCAATTTCTCGTGACTCAAAACAGCACTCACTAAAAGAAAATACTCTGGTAGGATGTCCTTCGCCCATAATATTTTATCACACAATATATCCTCACAGATGGAGGATACATCAAATCCAATAGATTCCAAAGAAAAATGCATCTTTTCAGGGTAACGACATGACTTTTTTTCTTCTCTAGTGCAAGGAGTACATACTAAACACCTTCCTGCTAACAATACCCTCAAATTATTACTTGACTCTTCTATTTCCACAAGCTGTTCATCCACTATTCCCCTAGCAGCTCTATAGATTTGATTAGAAACATAATCTAAATCATCATGATTTAATAATTCGTCGAATCCTTCATCTAAATCTTTAATATACAGCTTGCTCCCAATCACATAAATATATTGATAGTTCTCTAGTACTTCTGATGTATTAAAATCATAAGGAGGGCATGTCCAAATCTTGTCATAGTATTGACAGGCTTTACAGTATCCTAGAAACTTTTCGGGTTGGTAGTATTTTGTTATTTCATCTATTTTTCTTTCTTTAATATTATGTTTAAGTGCAAGCTCTTCCTTCATGGATTGAACACCTTTCTTTTATTTATTTTCTACTTGTAGTCTATAACATCCCCCTTAGAGGCTTTTAAAATACTGTTATACCTCTCACTACTACTTTTTGAACTCTTTTACTAAAATACTCATAACAATGGCATCATGATATTTATTTTCAAAATACAAGGCATCCCTTAAGACACCCTCCTTCTTGAATCCTATTTTTTCATAGACATGAATTGCTCTTTCATTAAATGAATATACCTGTAACTCAATTCTGTGTAGATTGTACATACCAAAAGCATAGGAAAGGGCGATCTGCAGACCTTCCGTTCCATACTTTTTGTTGTAGTCCTTTTCTTGATATATGGCAATTCTAGTACTTGCACTTCTATTTTGCCAATCAATACTGTTGATAACCACTTCCCCTACAATCTCATCATTTTCTTTACTAACAATAAAACAATCTAACCGAGAGGAATTGTTAGATATGCTACTAAGGTATCCCCGTAGCCCAGCTTTTGTAATGATTATTTTAGTTCCTGTATTTCTGATACTATCTGCGCTTGAATGACTTAACTTATCATAGTACACATCTAAATGATGCACCTCTATCGGTATATCAGCTTGTTTCTAAAGTCTACGCCGTTGATTTTTCCACAGACTTTAATAGTCCCTTTTTTCATAAATTTTTGTGGCACAGAAACCCATTACCTTTAGGTTCACCGATACTACAGGCAAAATAACCATCTGACCAAAATATTTTTCTTTTCCAATAGTGCTTAGATAACGTTAAAGAATGTTTTTGCCACAGTCTATATGCTGTTTCCTGTTTTATTCTTTTCACAATCTCACATATACTATCGGTGGTATCATAGCTGATCAGAAAATGAATATGATCTTTATCCGTTTCCATAGCAATTATTTCGTAATCATACGTATGAGAAATATCTAGTATTTGATGTTTAATATCTTCCGATATGATGCCTTTAAGTAGTTGTTTTCTATATTTGGTGACTAATTCAATATGTGCCTTTAAGCTGTATTTACGCCTGTTTTTACGGTTATCATTCGTATCCATACTGCTACTCCCTTACTTGACATTCTCTAATGATTATTACACACTATAATTAGTGAATAACAAATAGTGAGGTCGTATTTATGGAACAAATTACCGTTACAGCAAAAATACAAATTATAACTTCGGATGCAGACAAAGTATTGCTTAATAATACTATGTCTATTTATCGTAATGCCTGTAACTATGTTTCAAATCATATATTCCATACTCACGACCTAAAACAATTTTCTCTGAATAAATTTTTGTACGCTACCCTTCGTGAAAAATTTGGACTTAAATCACAGATGGCTCAATCTGTTCTCAAAACAGTTATTGCAAGATATAAAACTATTCTTGAGAATCAAAAGGAATGGATAAAACCTGTATTTAAGAAACCACAATATGATTTGGTATGGAATAGGGATTATTCCTTGACACAAGATGTATTCTCAATAAACACACTTGAGGGTCGCATTAAGTTAGATTACTATTCCGAAGGTATGGAAAAATATTTTGACCAAACCATTTATAAATTTGGCACTGCAAAACTTGTCAATAAGCATGGAAAATACTTTCTGCATATTCCTGTCACGTATGATGTTCCTGTTAGTAACCTGTCAGAAATATGCAATGTTGTAGGTATTGATAGGGGTATAAATTTTTTAATTACCACCTATGACAGCAAACATAAATCAGGTTTTGTAAGTGGGAAAGCCATTAAGCAAAAACGAGCGAACTATTCAAAACTACGTAAAGAACTACAAATACGAAAAACACCTTCTTCAAGACGAAGAATTAAAGCTATTGGACAGCGAGAAAACCGTTGGATGCAAGATATAAATCATCAAGTATCAAAGGCACTCGTTGAACGTAATCCAAAGCATACCTTATTTGTGTTAGAAGATTTAACAGGTGTCCGTATTGCTACAGAACGTATTCGCACCAAAGACCGCTATGTTTCTGTATCATGGTCATTTTATGACCTTGAGCAAAAATTAATCTACAAGGCAAAGCAAAACGAATCAGCAGTAATAAAGGTTGACCCTTCTTATACGAGCCAATGTTGCCCTAAGTGTGGACATATTGAAAAAGCTAATCGTAACAAGAAAAAACATCTATTTACTTGCAAAAACTGTGGTTATCAGTCAAATGATGACCGTATTGGAGCAATGAATCTGCACCGTATGGGAATAAACTATCTTGTTGATAATCAAGTACCTAGTGCAGTTACAACAGAGTAAACTCTTTTGTAAAGGGTGCTGTCAGCCACCCTATGATGTAACGCCACTTTAAGCTTTAATGCTTATCGGGGTTAAAGGTAGGAGGCGTTAGCCGTTAGTACTACTGGGCAGTTACAAGCCCATTTCCTTTAGGTGATGGGTAGTTGACTTAATTGATTCTCCTCTATGATTTGAAGTTCAACTGTCTCTTTATTATCATTCTCTTTCCCACACCCCGTCGTAAATGTACCCAAGGAAACAATTAAAATTGCAGCCCATATCAGTTTCTTAGTTTTCATACTCTTCCTCCTAATTATTTAATTATTTTTCAAGCACTATTCCTGTATTTGAGTATATTCCTTAAGTTGTTGAAAAAAATCTGAAAACAAACCATTAACAATTAATTCTTTATGATCTGTTTCAATTTTCAACTTAAAGGAGTTTTCTCCATAGAGCTTTGTAAGGGTAATGTCTTGATATTCAAAGTAATAAAAATCACCATAGTTCATATCTTCACTATAAATTTTTATCCCCTGTTCAAGTATTTCAATAGTCCCATAGTAATGCTCTTCATCTTCTTCTATAGATACTGAGTATAAAGATGAATTTTCCATTGTACTTTGTCCACTATTCGTATCCAATGGATTGCCACTAATACCTTCATTACTATGCCCTTCTTCGATTCTAATAGGATAACTTTCAGGGGTCTGACCATCAAATCTATCTTCAAGTATAATAGAGTCATATCCTAGTTCTTTAAATCCTCCTGCCTCCTCAATGCTTCATCTTTATCTAGCTTTTGCTGATGGTCATCTATTAAAGTAAGCAATCTTTCTTCTTGTTCTTTTTTCCTTCGTCGACTTTTAAAAAGAATATTCATCTTTGATTTCCTTTCATTAACCCCTTATTATGACTGCTATCTTTATTTCTACCTATTAGACTGTACTTTAAAATAAAAAGTCTCATTTATTATAACTTTTTTCGAAAATATCATGTTGCAATTTCTTACTATAAAAAATGATCCCTAAATCCAATCTCCCTAATTGTACTTCCCCAGTTGAACTTAGGGCAGTAAACCCACATTGGACTTTACCCCCCATATTAGTACCCACCCCTTAATCTCGTTTGTATAAATGTCTCATATTCATCTTGTCTTACAATTATCATTCATCCTATTTTTTATAAAACTCGATTGCCTCGTCTTCTTGTAGTCTCTCAATCCAAATCATTTTCATGATTTCAAGGTCTTCACTATAATCTCTTTTTTCATTATTCTCAGTGCTATCATCCGTAACAGCAAACCCATAGATTGTTTCTATAGTGGATTTCAGGGAATCAAATTCCCATGCAATATAAGATTTATCTAATTGGTTGATAGTAAAACTAATCTTCTATGTACGGAACTTACCTGCCTTAATGGTAACTCCTTCTGTCAAATGTACTGGTGAATTCTTATACATTAATAACTGAGTAAAATGAGTGGAGATCATTCTGACAAATTCTATAATCCAATCTATTTTCTCGCAATAAAATTTCGAAAATATAAGGGCCTTTACTAAAGGATATTAATCCCAGTCCATATACTAAATGCTGTCTACAAAGGTTTGATTAACACCTTTATAGACAGCATCTTAGTTTTAAAAAATAATTGATTTATCCATCAAATATCTTATAATATTTAATGTCTTTTTTCTGGTAATGGTTGAACGACAATGTTGATTGGTAAATTGCTACCTGAAGCAGGAATAAATACAATCTCTACTTCTTCCTCCACATCCCCAGTTCTATATAGTACAGCCACTTCTTTAGAATCCTTCAAATAAGTCTCTTCAGTAACTTTTACAACTTGATTATTGACTAAGAAGGCCCCACTATAATGTCCACCTCTTGCATTTAGCACAATTACACTTCTTGGAGCAACCCTTTCTAACTTTACATTATAGAGTACTCCAAAATTACCTTGATTTAAGACTGCTTCTCCTGTCATTCCATCTACACCAGATACTCGTGTGTCTTCTGTTGCATCCCCAAAAACAATCCTTTTCGTATCTTCCCCCACTAACTCTTTAATGGTTATGGTACGGTTTCCAAATGAAAAGGTACCTCTCGTGTGGACATTATCTTTAGCTAGCTCTGCTAGTGTTGGTAACTGCTGCATAACATCCTTTCCACTGTCAATGATTACTGTTTGAAGTTGAATCGGTAATGAAACCTCTAAATCAGCATAGGCAGATAGGGTTTGTTCTTTTAATATTTTCTTATCACTAAGTTCCGTAAGGATGACTTTACTTTCTCCAGGTTTCAAAATCATACTTGTTTGGCTAGGCTTTGTTAGTGACTGTAAGTATCGTGCCAGACCCAATTTCCCGGTAGTCGTCACCAATTCATAGGGTCCACCCATTCCTACATGGGGCATCTTTATTTCTACTGGTTCTTCATTCATGTTGGTGGCAACAAGATAAAGATTTACTGGATTGCTCCGATGGTTCTGCTGATGCACCATCACCCGTACTTTACCTTCTATATTATCCCTATAATAGATTCCTTCTTCCCTTATGGATTCAGGACTATTACTACGATACAGTGTATGGTTTTGATTCTCAATATCGTACTTTATAACGGGATTTGAGATAATGTTCTTACCAAAGTAGAAATATTTCTCCCCAATAGGTGTAAACCAAGGATCAAACTCTTCTTTTGCATATAATATATCATTTTCAATATATATTTGCTTTGTATATGTGCTCGTTAGTCCATTTTGATCTTCTACTTCTAGGGTAATCTCCCTCTCTCCAGCACTGAAAAAGGCAGTTTCTTTATTTGTCCACGTTTTTTTAACAATGGCATTTTCATCATCAGTACTTTGGTCTATATACGTAATAGGCTCCCCAATGCTGTATCTATCTTTTGTGGTGTTAAATTTAGCAACTGGCGCTTGATTAGGCGGTAAAACATTAACCACAACCTCATAGGGTTGACTCCAATCTCCATTTTCATCCATTACTATTCTTCTAACTCTATATACTCCAGCCTTGGGGAAGACTTCCTTATTCCATCGCCAAAGCTCCCTTTTAATGTCTAAATTAAGTGGGTGTTGATATTGATCAATATAAGTAACTTTAGTTTGACCAGCATAGATTCTTTTGGGAACAACCTCGAATTTTGCCACTGCCTTTTGACCCCAATACAGGTGTATCGACTTCTTCTCTAACTCTGGAACTACCTTCATGTCAAAGTGAGTAGCGAATACCCTTAAAGGTATCATTGTTGTTCCATTTTCTATAAATGGAACTCCGTGGGTAGAGGTGACTAATTTTTGGTTCACCCTATATTGTGCATCGTTAACCTTAAACTGTAACTTAATATATCCATTACTAATCTGTGATTCTTTAGTTTTGCTATCATACTGAACAGATAAGCCTAACCGTTCCGAGAAGGTTCTTAGAGAAATATAGGTTACTCCATCGCGAACAGTATTTGGATTATTAGACAAGAAGAGCTCTTTATTATGATAGACTTCCTTACTCTCCAGAACAAAAGTAATATGGTCTGTATAATTTTGTGCCTCCGTCTTTTGCAAATTTCCTGCTGCAAAACCACTGTTGGTGTTTACTATAATTATCAACATCATTATGCAGATAATTATAGTAGTTCTTTTAGTTTTTTTCAAATTATGACCTCCAATTTAGATACAATTAATTGCTATGCCGTAATACAATCCTGCTATTTCTTACAATAGCAATAAAAGTATATAAAGTCAATTTCTGTAATATTTCATTATTGTGTCATTTAGATTACAAAAAAATAGAGAAAATGCTTCTATCTATAATATACCCGCTATAATAGCAATCAAAGAAGAAGATTATTACAGTAATTTGACGATATAATCATCTAAGTAGTTTTATTAATTTATATTAACTTTTGTTAATAATTTGTTAATAGTAATGACAGATCATGATAAATTTAGTATTATTTACTTGATAAATAAAGTCGAAAATAGCAAACTTATCGAAAGATAAGGACGCAAAGCTATGGATCTAAGGGACAAATCCTATGATCGCCTGGTTGCCGAAACTTACATATAATAAAGAGCTCTAATTTTATGTAAAAGTTCCTATCAAATCGGCTAAGGCTCCTATGGTATCATAGTGTGCTTTTTTTATTACAAAAATTTAGAGGAGGATGTAAATGATAATTAAAGATGCTATGGAAAAATATGAGATTAAGGTAGACAAGGTAAGACGTGTAGTATATGAGAAGCCAATGGGCCTTTGGAATGAAGATGACTATAATAGATGGGTTAAGGACTACAAATCAAAAGTTATTCCTGCTTTAGGGAATAGTCAGCCTTGGGCTGTATGTGCAGATTTAACGGCATATAAGACATCCAGCATTACAGAAAAGCTTAATGAATTTGTTAAATGGAAAGTTGAGAACGGTGTTGCTAAGACTGCAATGATTGTAAGTAGTGCTACAGTTAAAATGCAAATGAACAGGGCTGTTAAGGATACTCCCACTGCTCCACAGGCATTTACAAGTCTAAATGAAGCAGATACATGGTTAAAATCTGTAGGTTTTTAAAAGTTTAATTGAATTTTCTTAACTGAATACATTTGTGTTTTATAACGACCTATATTGTATAAATCTCCTAATTTATCAAAGCTGATACTCAAAATCTATTTATTCTTTGATTCTTAGGAGGTTTTTTTCCTTTACTTTGAGGTAACTTCTACTTAAATATACATATTGTTAAATTATTCGATTTTTAATGTTAAGCAAAAGCATTTGTCAACTTCTACCGATAATGCCAAACCTATCTAAAGGTAGGGGCGCAAAGCTATAGGACCTAAGCGTATGGCAGCCAGTTACCAAAGGAGAGTTTTTTGTGTGTGAAAAAGTTTTCGTGGTTTAGCTTAGAGCATATTAAGTATTTCATTTTAATATTAGACTATATTCTTTAGGAGGTAAAAAATGATAGAGAAATTAGATATATTATTTGAAAAATTACATGATATAACAGGTATCCATGATATAGCTTATCATGAAATTAAGGGTAACAGTCTAAATCCTATATACAAAACTGGAACACCCCATTTAAGTATTGATAAGTGGAAAAAACTACATAGCGAAAACAAGGTATATGTTGATAGTGACTCAGTATTACCAAGTATTGTATATGATAAAAAAGTTCTAATAATGTCTGATGTGAAAAATGATTCCAATGCATCGAATGCATTTTCTCTATTTGGAATAGATAGTATATTAGTTTTTCCAATTGTTAATAGTAATGTTACTATAGGAATTATTGTGCTTGCATCTATCGGTAAAAAACATATTTTTTCCAAAGATCAAGTTGAAAAATGCGCTTTATTAGTTAATAATTTTATAAATACACTTTAAGGATGTGATTATAATGAGATTATCAGAGGCGATATTAAGATACTTAAAAAATAATGGAGTAGAGTATATATTCGGAATACCAGCTGGTAATGTAAGTCCCCTTTATGATTCATTAAATGATGTTGACATCAAATTAATTGTATCTAAGAATGAAGCTGGATCTACATACTGTGCCGCTAGATATGCTAATATATCGAAAAAGTTAGGAGTATGCATTTTAGCCGGTGGCGTAGGTATTAATAATGGAATAAATGGGATTGCAGATGCTATGATTGATAAAGCTCCAGTTCTAATAATTTCAGGATATATTAAAAGAGAAAACATTGGAAAAGGTGCTATTCAAGAGTTGGATACACAGCATATGTTAAAGCCAATCACTAAATATAGTAAAACTATATTTGACGAGAATGAAGTTTTAAATGAGTTACAAGAAGCCATCAGGTTAGCACTTACCCCACCCTTTGGACCAGTTCATCTATCCATCCCCTTAGATATTCAGATGGAAGCATTAAATGGTGATATGCCGGATCCAGTTAAAGTTAGTAAGACACCTATAGATTTGAAAGCATTAGACAGAGCTAAGAATATAATTGAAAAGGAAGAAAAGGGGCTTATTTTAGTTGGTAAGTATGCTAGAGGTTTAACAGAGGAAATTAAAAAATTAAGTCTTCATTTAAGGTGGCCTATAATAACCTCATCGGGAGGAAAGGGTGTTGTTCCTGAAGAATTTGAAATGAATTTAGGAAACTATGGCTTTTCAGGTACAGATAGTGCTAATGATTTTGTTGATAAAGCCGATTATACTTGCTTGCTAGTTCTTGGTTGTGGCCTTGGAGAGGCATCTACAAGGAATTTTAATAATACATTAGTTAAAGATAAACGTGTTATTCATATAGATTCTGATAAAAAAGAATTAGATAGAGTTTTTACTGCTGATGTTGGTGTTGTAGGTGATGTTTGTGAATGTATTAATTATCTTCTAGATAATACTGCTGCGAAGGCTAACCAATTCACAAGACCAGAAAACTTTAACCAGCCATATGTATTAAATCATACTGGATTATCCTTTAGACTCTTTGTTGAAAAAATTACTGGTCTCATGCCTAAAAATACATACTATGTGTGTGACCTAGGAGAAACTATGAATTTTGTATTTAAGTATCTACACCTAACGAAGGAATCTGACTTCGAAATAAATATTAATTATGCCAGCATGGGTTCCAGTGTTGGAGGAGCAGTTGGTGCACATTTAGCTTCCCCAAATAAAAGAACTGCTGTAATAGTAGGTGATGGATCTTACTTCATGAATGGGATGGAGATTTTATCGGCTAAGGAATATAATCTGCCAATTGTTTATTTTGTTGTAAATAATGCGAAGCTTGGATATGTAGATAGAGGTCATGAATACTTATATAAAAGAAGTAGGCAGGAATTTAAACAACAACGAGTTTCTATTAAGGACATAACAAAAGCTATGAACATTCCTGCAATAGAAATATCTAAAATAGAAGATATGAAGTTTATTCCAGATTTTATTAAAGATGTTAATGGGCCATGTTTAGTTGAAGTTATTACAGATGGAACAGAGCCTGCTCCAATCATGGATAGAATAAAAGCATTAAAAAGATAAGTGGAGTACTTTTGATAGTTATAACAACTGGATGGAGAATCTGTAACTATGTATTTAAATCTATTCTTGAAAGGGCAAGTGTACAGGTTTTTACTCCCAATATTATACAGTAATCTCAGAGTAATTACCCTGTTCCACTTGTCCCTCATTTTTATAAATGTACTATTGGTTCAAATCTTGCCTTTTAAGAGTCACAAAGGAGTCACAAGATCGAGTAGGCTGGAACCTTGCAATTCCAACCCCTCACAGAACCGGACTTGCCCTATTAAGGCATCCGGCTCTTCACTTCACCATTTACATAAC
>NZ_JAFBEE010000007.1 GCF_016908555.1 Alkaliphilus hydrothermalis | reverse complement strand
TTCAGTTGGTTAGAATGCCAGCCTGTCACGCTGGAGGTCGAGGGTTCGAGTCCCTTCCAGGTCGCCATTAAAACACAATTAACAATTAATAATTATTAAATAACAATGCTGGTGTAGCTCAATTGGCAGAGCAGCTGACTTGTAATCAGCAGGTTGCGGGTTCGAGTCCCATCACCAGCTCCATAAATCTGGAGGGATTCCCGAGCGGCCAAAGGGGGCAGACTGTAAATCTGTTGTCAGCGACTTCGAAGGTTCGAATCCTTCTCCCTCCACCAGATTTAAACCATATATATGCGGGTGTGGCGGAATTGGCAGACGCACTAGACTTAGGATCTAGCGGGCGACCGTGGGGGTTCAAGTCCCTCCACCCGCACCAATTATGCGGAAGTGGCTCAGTGGTAGAGCATCGCCTTGCCAAGGCGAGGGTCGCGGGTTCGAGTCCCGTCTTCCGCTCCAAGAACAACATAATGTGGTGGGTGTAGTCAAGCGGTTAAGACACAGGATTGTGGCTCCTGCATGCGTGGGTTCGAATCCCATCATCCACCCCATAAAATCTTAATTAATAGTGAACAATTAATAGTTATTAATAAAATGTTATTAAAAGCTATTAATTATTAATTGTAAATTATTAATTTTTTTCTATCATTGGGATATAGCCAAGTCGGTAAGGCAACGGACTTTGACTCCGTCATCCGCAGGTTCGAGTCCTGCTATCCCAGCCAATTGACCCATTAGCTCAGTCGGTAGAGCACCTGACTTTTAATCAGGGTGTCCCGCGTTCGAGTCGCGGATGGGTCACCATTTTATAAAAATATAATAATAAGGCGGCATAGCCAAGTGGTAAGGCAGAGGTCTGCAAAACCTTTATTCCCCAGTTCAAATCTGGGTGCCGCCTCCAATAAGCGCCCATAGCTCAGCTGGATAGAGTGTCTGACTACGAATCAGAAGGTCGGGAGTTCGAATCTCTCTGGGCGCACCATTAAGTTATATATTCCAGAGTAGCTCAATGGTGGAGCACCCGGCTGTTAACCGGTAGGCTGGAGGTTCGAGTCCTCTCTCTGGAGCCATATAAATGCCGAAGTGGCGGAACTGGCAGACGCACAGGACTTAAAATCCTGCGGTCCTTACCGACCGTACCGGTTCGATTCCGGTCTTCGGCACCAACTTAATTATAATAACATGCGGGTGTAGTTCAGTGGTAGAACTTCAGCCTTCCAAGCTGACCGCGAGGGTTCGATTCCCTTCACCCGCTCCATTAATTTAATAATATTTAGCATTTTGCAAGGAGAGGTGTCCGAGTGGTTTAAGGAGCTGGTCTTGAAAACCAGTGACTCCGAAAGGGGCCGTGGGTTCGAATCCCACCCTCTCCGCCATGAAAATGGAGAAGTACTCAAGTAGGCTGAAGAGGACGGTTTGCTAAACCGTTAGATCGCGCAAGCGGTGCGCGGGTTCGAATCCCGCCTTCTCCGCCATTTTCTATCCGGGTGTAGCGCAGTTTGGTAGCGCACATGGTTTGGGACCATGGGGTCGGGAGTTCGAATCTCTCCACCCGGACCATATGTGAAATGGGCCTTTAGCTCAGTTGGTTAGAGCGTCCGGCTCATAACCGGCAGGTCCGGGGTTCGAATCCCTGAAGGCCCACCATTTTATGTATGAATCGAAGTTGCATAAATCTTATTAAGGGCTTATAGCTCAGCTGGTTAGAGCGCACGCCTGATAAGCGTGAGGTCGGTGGTTCGAGTCCACTTAAGCCCACCATTTTTAAAAACCAAAACTAGTGTGAGATTACACTAGATTTTTTATGGCAATTTTCTAAAAAAATTACTTATTCAAAGGAAGTAGAGTTGATCTTGAAGTGATAAAAAGGTTCGTTATGAAATCAATCTCAAAATAATATTTTTAAATACTTGACTTTAGGTGGAAATGAGAGTACAATATATTCTCAGGCGTTTCCTTACCGACCGTACCGGTTCGATTCCGGTCTTCGGCACCATTTTAATTTTAAAATCATAATTAATATCGCGGGGTAGAGCAGTTGGTAGCTCGTCGGGCTCATAACCCGGAGGTCGCAGGTTCGAATCCTGTCCCCGCAACCAAACAAGGCGGCATGGCTCAGATGGCTAGAGCGTTCGGTTCATACCCGAAAGGTCACAGGTTCGACTCCTGTTGCCGCTACCAAAGTTTGGCCCCTTGGTCAAGCGGTTAAGACACCGCCCTTTCACGGCGGTAACAGGGGTTCGATTCCCCTAGGGGTCACCATTAAAACACAATTAATAATGAATAATGAATAAGAAGCATTTTTAAATTATTAATTATTAAATAACAATTATTAATTAAAATATGCTGGTGTAGCTCAATTGGCAGAGCAGCTGACTTGTAATCAGCAGGTTGCGGGTTCGAGTCCCATCACCAGCTCCATAAATCTGGAGGGATTCCCGAGCGGCCAAAGGGGGCAGACTGTAAATCTGTTGTCAGCGACTTCGAAGGTTCGAATCCTTCTCCCTCCACCAGATTTAAACCATAAATTATGCGGGTGTGGCGGAATTGGCAGACGCACTAGACTTAGGATCTAGCGGGCGACCGTGGGGGTTCAAGTCCCTCCACCCGCACCACAAAATTAATATTAAAGGGGTATAGTTCAGTTGGTAGAACAGTGGTCTCCAAAACCACGTGTCGTGGGTTCAAGTCCTGCTACCCCTGCCATATTTTATCCGGGTGTAGCGCAGTTTGGTAGCGCACATGGTTTGGGACCATGGGGTCGGGAGTTCGAATCTCTCCACCCGGACCATTTAAGGGCTTATAGCTCAGCTGGTTAGAGCGCACGCCTGATAAGCGTGAGGTCGGTGGTTCGAGTCCACTTAAGCCCACCATTTAATTTTAATTAGCCCAGATAGCTCAGTCGGTAGAGCAGGGGACTGAAAATCCCCGTGTCGGTGGTTCGATTCCGCCTCTGGGCACCATACAAATACATCGCGGGGTAGAGCAGTTGGTAGCTCGTCGGGCTCATAACCCGGAGGTCGCAGGTTCGAATCCTGTCTCCGCAACCATTTTGGCCCCTTGGTCAAGCGGTTAAGACACCGCCCTTTCACGGCGGTAACAGGGGTTCGATTCCCCTAGGGGTCACCATTAAAACATGCTGGTGTAGCTCAATTGGCAGAGCAGCTGACTTGTAATCAGCAGGTTGCGGGTTCGAGTCCCATCACCAGCTCCATAATCTGGAGGGATTCCCGAGCGGCCAAAGGGGGCAGACTGTAAATCTGTTGTCAGCGACTTCGAAGGTTCGAATCCTTCTCCCTCCACCAGATTTAAAATCACAAGCTATGCGGAAGTGGCTCAGTGGTAGAGCATCGCCTTGCCAAGGCGAGGGTCGCGGGTTCGAGTCCCGTCTTCCGCTCCAAGAACAACATAATATGGTGGGTGTAGTCAAGCGGTTAAGACACAGGATTGTGGCTCCTGCATGCGTGGGTTCGAATCCCATCATCCACCCCATAAATTTTTAATTAATAGTGAACAATGGATAGTTATTAATTATATGTTATTTAAATTATTAATTACTAATTGTAAATTATTATTTCTTTATATCATTGGGATATAGCCAAGTCGGTAAGGCAACGGACTTTGACTCCGGCATCCGCAGGTTCGAATCGCGGATGGGTCACCATTTTGCAAAAAAAAATAATAAGGCGGCATAGCCAAGTGGTAAGGCAGAGGTCTGCAAAACCTTTATTCCCCAGTTCAAATCTGGGTGCCGCCTCCAATTGGTGCCCATAGCTCAGCTGGATAGAGTGTCTGACTACGAATCAGAAGGTCGGGAGTTCGAATCTCTCTGGGCACACCAAAATGCCGAAGTGGCGGAACTGGCAGACGCACAGGACTTAAAATCCTGCGGTCCTTACCGACCGTACCGGTTCGATTCCGGTCTTCGGCACCATCTTAATTATAAAATAACCCGCGGGTGTAGTTCAGTGGTAGAACTAAAAAATAAATAATAATAAAACCGAAAACTAGTGTAGCAATGCACTGGTTTTTTTATGATGAATTTAACTACTTTAAGAATAGACTATAACTGATCATAAGTAAAAATCCCCTTTATTCGGTAGTACTTGAAAAATACGCTGGATAAAGGGGATTTTTACTTCCATTGATTAACATTTTATTTAAAAACACTTTTGATAGGTGGCGATTAAGTGGAACTAGCCATTCTTATTTGCCACTGATTCATCCAAAAGATGATGAAACAAGGAGTTTAAGAGGCTTATGGTTGCTGAAAGTCCCTCTGGACAGGACAAATCAAGTTTCATCAAGTGTTGGTGGACAATACCCTCCCATTGATATAAGATGCTAGTAGCATCAAAAGAGGGTTGGAAATCATTAAGATTAAGATAATAAAACTTTTCTTTAGAAGGAAGTATGGTTTTTAATAAGGGGATCTCCAAATGAAAAAGTCCATCATTAGGAGACCATATAAAATTATAACAAGGAGTATAGTGAATCTCCTCGCTTAAATCTCTAAGCTTAGTTGTTTTTCCTGATATATGGAGGCTATTTTTCTTAATTGAAATATCATGGGGATAATAGCTTAAGTTAAAAGAATAACCTCCTCGATTAAGGGTTAAAAAGCTTCTACTTAAATGTTCAATAATGTTTGGAAAATAGTCAAAAATACCTGCTACTTTTGCAAGATAATAAATATCTTCATAATTATGAAGCAGAATGGTTTTTTCAAGGGCAGGGGTTGGGTGCGCAACGTAGGCCTTATATAGGTCTACACTATCCTTGCCACTGATGGTATCTTGTCTATGAATACCCATAAAACGTTCCACAGTCTTTAACTTAAGATTCTCTAGTGTTAATTGTGATTTGTATTTTTTAAGATAGTAAAAAAGATCGAAATGATTAATGTCATCGTGGCACCAAGGAATATTATATTTTCTAAATCTTTCCCTCAGAAATGGGTAATCAAAGGCAACGCCGTTGTAGGTGATTAAAAAGTCGAATTTATTCATTTCATTGGCGAAGTAAAGCAGCACTTCTTTTTCTTCTCTTGGATTCTCAGCAAATATTTGAGTAATAACAGTCTCATTTTTCTTCTTAGGATAAAGGAGCCCAATTAAGATGACATTATGATATTTTGAACTTAATCCAGTGGTTTCGATATCCACTATACAGAACTTATTTTCTTCAAGCACCCGCCTATAGAAGGAGGGCATGGGAAATGATTCATTAATTGTGTAGCTTTTAACTTTCATGGTAACCTCCTTTGTAATTGTAATGAGATTATACCCCACTAAAACATTTTATCATAGAATAACTAATTTAGAATAAATAATAAAAAATTGTCGAAAATGTTATGTTCATAAAACTTTGGGGTATTTAAAAAAAATATACTCTTCGTATAATATAGTAAATACGTTGTCATAGAATTGTAAAATATTTTCCATATGAACTATGATAAAATGTAGATAGCAAATATAGGAAAGGGGGACTACGATGAAAAAGTTAATTAAGAGGGTGATTCTTGCATTTTTGACATTAACGCTATATTTTCAATTATCTTTTGCAAATACCTTCTTTCCAGATATGTCAAACCACTGGGGGCAGGAATATGTCTCATGGGTTACTGAGGAGATGGATTTACTTGAGGGCTTTGAGGATGGGTCCTTTAGACCAAATGAAATCATTACAAGAGGGGAATTTTTAATTGCCCTAAATAACTTACTATATAGTATGAAAAGATATCACGACATAGATTTTACAATAGTAATGGATGAACTCCCATATCAGGATCTTCAAGATAATACAATGTTATTTAACCATGTTAAAGAAATTCAAACCTACATAGAGCAATCTAGTTATACTAATATTAAATTAGAAGACATATTTGTTGGGGATAAATTTCAATTAAATAAGCCTATTAATCGATACGAATCAGCACTGTTAGTCAGGGCGGTGATGACTCCCCCTGTCGAAAATATTCGTCATCATTATAGTGACCTTTCCAGTGATATACCTTTTTATTATGAAATTATGGAGGTTATTAACAATGGTATTATGAGGGGCTACAATGATGGTACAATTAGGCCGTCAAGAGAAGTCACTAGGGCTGAGGCAGCTACATTATTGTATAGAGTTCATAGGGATCTAATGTATCTAAAAGAAAATTATTTAGATTTTCAGCCTATCAAGGGTGAGGAAATTGAAAAAAAACTCCCACTGTTTCAACTTACTGGAGATGAAGATGAAGATCAATTGTTTATAAATGCAATTACTTCCTTGGAATACATCTCATTCGTGGGATATATTCCTCGAAATGAGTCTCATCTATATGATACTGAGCCAACAAAGACTTTATGGCAATTGAAAAATCAGAACTATGGGAATCTAATTGGTAACAACTATTACCTTATACTTTACGATAAAGGCACTGGTATAGAAAGAAAAGATGAGTTGGTAAGGGAAGGATTATTGTATTTAAATGAAGAAATTAAATATGAAGATATTTACAAAATTGATGGGTTATATAAGTTTTTAAGAATAGCAAAACAATATGTTGATGATGAAGAAATTATAATGCTAGCTGAAGACTATTATCAATCAGCTAGCAATGAAGCTTACAAAGTAAGGGCTGGTCTTTTTATCGCTAATGAATATCTGGAATTAAATGAAACAAAAGCTGTGATTGACTATTATAGGGAAATGCTATCAATGGAAATGGAGTTATCTATTAAAAAACAATTGATAAAGAATTATGCTTATCTTATTTCCCAGGAGAAGGGAAATCCTACTGCCGTCGACGAACTATTGGTCATGAGGAAAAATACAGTAGAGGATGGAGATAACTCTGGTGAATTAGAGGAATTAAGAAAACTCTATACAGGAATTATTAAGCAGTTGATCATGGAGAGGTAAGGTATTTTAATGGAATAGATTTAGTTATATTGAATTTAGTGGATTAAGCTATAGGTCAAAGGCCTCTAGCTTTTTCTTTTTATTTGTCCTATAACAAAAGATATGATAAACTTTTATAATGAAGAAAGTATCTAATGCTAATGTAAATGTATGCTTAAATGGAGTTTCATGAATGAAAAAAGTAAGTACTTTTAAGTCAGTAATAATGTAGGTTTAGGATGATTATTAGAAATAAAATAAGAGGTGCAAAATGGATTATCAATTTCTAAATAGATTAAATAAACAGCAGCGGAAGGCTGTCCAGCATCATAAAGGACCTTGTATGGTCTACGCTGGGCCAGGCTCGGGGAAAACGACAGTAATAACCTATCGCCTAACCCATTTGATTCAACACTTTAAGGTAAATCCTCAAAACATATTAGTAATTACCTTTACAAAGGCATCAGCAGAGGAAATGAAACAAAGGTTTGAGAAACTCAATTGTAGTAGTGGGCCTCAGGGGAGTAGCGTTAATTTTGGAACCTTTCATTCTATTTTCTTTAGGGTGATCCGTAGCTATGCTGGATATGACCTATCAAGCATATTATCGGAAAAGGATAAATATGGACTAATTAAAAATATAATTAAAACCCTTGGAATTGGACAAGGAGAAGACGATGAACTGATTAAGGAGATTATCCTTGAATTAGGCCTATTTTACAGTAATTATCTTAATCGTCAAGAGTTTATTCCCAATACGATTTCTAGTGATGATTTTCAGCGGTTAGTCCATTATTATGAGACCTTTAAGAAGGATCATAAGAAGATTGATTTCGATGATATGCTGATTAAATGCTATCAGCTTTTAAAATCTAACCCTAATGTGCTAAATCGTCTAAGAAATCAATATCAATACATTTTGATTGATGAGTTTCAAGATATTAATAAGATTCAATTTGAAATTGTTAGAATGATGGCTGTTCCCTCAAACAATGTATTCGTTGTAGGGGATGATGATCAGTCTATTTATAGCTTTAGGGGAGCAAACCCTCAATTTATACTAGAATTTGATAAGATTTATCCAAAGGCTGAGAAGGTGATTATCAATGTAAATTACCGTTGTCAGCAGAAGGTAATAGATGTAGCAAATGCCCTTATTAAAAAAAATGAAATAAGGGTGGACAAAGATATAGAAGCCTTTAAAGGAGAAGGAAAAGCAATTAATTATCTTACTCCGAAAACCCGTGATGAAGAAAAAACTGAGGTATGTCTATTGGTTCAAGATTGCGTGAATAGAGGATATCAATATAAGGATATAGCGATTATTTATCGAACTAATATATTGGCGAATGGTATGGTGGAGGCATTATTGGAACACCAAATACCCTTCTTCTGCAAGGATCAGGTGTACAATATCTATGACCACTGGGTCTCTAAGGATGTAATGTCTTATTTAAAATCTTCCCACAACCTAATGGATATGGATTCTTTGGGTAGGATTATTAATAAGCCCTCTAGATATATTACGAAGAAGGGAATGGAGGCAGCCAAACAGTACCATAAGGATTTTATAACCTCCTTAAAAGTTAAAGGAGACCTGAAGGCTTATCAGATTAAAATGTTGGATCAGCTGGAGGTAGATTTAAAGACCATCAGCAACTTATCTACAGCAGAAGCTATTGAATATATCCGAAAGGAAATGAAATATGACCAATACATTGAGGATTATTGTATGGATAAGAAAATTTCCAGCAATGGACTATTTGAAATGTTAGATGAGTTGGAGGAGGTTTCTGTCAGATACTCATCCCATGTAGCATTTTTTAAGCATGTAGAGGAGTTTAGGAATAAAATAAAACAACCAAAGAAAAAAGAATTTAATAGTAACGAAGTACACCTATTGACAATGCATAGTGCTAAGGGTTTGGAGTATGAGGTGGTTATCATTGTAGATGCGGTAGAAGAGATTATTCCCCATAGTAAGTCTTTAGAGATGGATGGACAATTGGAGGAAGAGAGAAGATTGTTTTATGTTGCCATTACAAGGGCAAAGGAAGAGTTATATATTTTTTCACCTCAATTTCGTTACGATCGAAAGGCTGACACGTCAAGATTTGTTAGTGAAATGCAATATACAGGTCCAGCTAAAGGGGATTTAACGTTAGGTAGGGAAGTGTTCCACAAAATTTTCGGTAGAGGATTCATTGAAGGCTTAACTGATAAAATTGTAAAAATTAGATTTGCTAAAAATAATCAAGTTAAAGATTTTGATGTTAGTATCATTATGCAGAATAATATACTAAACAATAATAAAGCTTAATAACTTGTATTCAATAACATATTCAACAATTAATAAACCCCAGTTTTCTGCCGTAGATACTACGATTAAGACTACTGGGGTTTGTTTGATTTGCTGCCTTATTTATTGTTTTCTATATTGATTGTATTCAATCATATCTTTAATTTCTTGTAGTTCATTGGTTACGCTTAAAGCCAACATTAGTTTAATTCTGGCTTTTTGACCTGGTAAATCACCACCAAGAATAACTCCAAGATTTCTTAAATGTCTTCCGCCACCTTCGTAGCCGTAAGAATCAAGTACTCTACCGGTAGGACATCTAGAAACCATCACCACTGCTACTTGTTGCTCTATGGCGTATTGGATTCCCTCTAACATTGTAGGAGGAACATTTCCTCTACCCATAGCTTCAATGACAATTCCTTTAGCTCCAGAATCTACACTATATTTGATTAATCTTGAATCCATCCCTGCACCACTCTTAATAAGATCAACTTGTGGTACGATACTGTCTGTGAGTATATGTTGACGATGTATAATTTCCCTATGGAAGATGAGTTCATCGTTATCAACAATTCCTAATGGACCAAACTCTAGTGATTTAAAAGTATCTAGGCTCAATGTATTGGTTTTAGTTACCTCACTGGCGGCATTAACTTCGTTGTTTAGTACAACTAAAACACCTTTGTTGGCAGCCTGTGGTGAAATAACGGTACATACTGCAGCAGCCAAGTTGCTAGGGCCATCATATCCCAATTCGGAGCTATTTCTCATGGCTCCCACAACTACGATTGGTTTAGAATTATTTATCGAAAGATCAAGTAAGTAAGCAGTTTCCTCAAGGGTATCAGTACCATGGGTAATAATTACACCAGTAACATCATCACGATTTAGGTTATCTACTACCAGTTGTCTGATTTCCATCATCATTTGAATATCTATGTGGGGACCTGGTAATTTAGAGAAATTAATTGTTTCAATTTCAGCATACTTATCAATATTGGTCACCAAAGATAGGATTTCCTGAGAGGATAATGATGGGATTGCAGCTCCTATTCTGGGGTCCACTGTCATTGATATTGTTCCACCAGTAAAAATAACGACTACCTTAGGTTTATTCATAAAAAAACTCCTTTGTTATTGTATTTATTTGTAATATTCTCTGCTAAAACTTATGCATCCTTATTATATCCGATTAAATAGATTTTGTGAATGGTAAAAGAAAATAAATAATTAAGTGAGGGTAGTGGAAATGCAAATAGAAAAAAATGGAAATAAATAGATAAAAAAAGAACTGGGTCGCTGACCCAGCACACATTTTATTTAATGTGATTTCAAAAGGGGTATTGGGAATAGAGATTATATAATCGAGGTTACCAGGGGGATAACCACAGACTTATTATAACAAATATCGACAAATAATGCAATGCTTTGTCGAATATTTTATTTGACAAAAGTCTAAAAAACCTCCGAAGAGTAAATAGGCTGAAAGCAACATTATATCCTATCTTATCTTATCTATTTTTAAAACTAAGGAATAGGTATATAATAGAGGAAGAAAGCATTTTAAGGGGGAATCATGTTTGAATAATAAAGTAAAGGCCGTTATAGAGAATTTACAAAGAAGAAAGATAAAAGCTCAATACTTTGATTCTAGAGAAGCTGTAATCAAAGCTATTCTGGAAGAATCCACTAATGATCAGGTGGTGGGGATTGGTGGTTCGATGACAATTAAAGAATTGAATCTTCATGAGGTGTTAAAGGATGAAGGCAAAGAGATTCATTGGCACTGGTTAGTAGACCTTCAGAAGAGAAATGAAGTAAGGCAAAAAGCTGCCAGTGCTGATGTGTATTTGACAAGTACAAATGCCCTGACAGAGACAGGTGATTTGGTGAATATTGATGGTGTTGGAAATCGTGTCAGTGCAATGTATTATGGTCCTAAAAAGGTAATCGTAATCTGCGGGATTAATAAAATTACTTCTGATGTTACCAGTGCTATGGAAAGAATTAAAAAAGAAGCCTGTCCACCAAATGCAAAGAGATTAGGATTAAAGACTCCTTGCGCTGTAACAGGTGAATGTAATGATTGTCGTAGTGAACAGCGTATGTGTAATATTACCACGATTATTAGCCATAAGCCTATGGCTATGGAGTTGCACGTGTATATAGTAGGAGAACCCCTCGGCTATTAAAGCCTAATGAAAAGGTGCCATCTTCTGCGTCACTGCTAAAAGCAACCATCCTCACGTATGTTTATATACGCTGCGGTGGTTGCTTTTCTTGTTCCTTGAATCTGACACCTTTTGATTAGGCTTATTCGGGTCGTAAGCCGTCATCTTCTGCGTTGCTTCGAAAGCCAGCCATCCTCACGTATGTTTTGAATACGCTGCGGTGTCTGGCTTTCTTGCGCCTTGAATCTAACGACTTCTAACTAGTCTGGCAGTTTGGTCATAAGGTGCCATCTTCTACGTCACTGCAAAAGCAACCATCCTCCCGGCTGTTTATATACGCTGCGGTGTCTGGCTTTCTTGCGCCTTGAATTTAACGACTTCTAACTAGTCTGGCGGTTTGGTCATAAGGTGCCATCTTCTGCGTCACTGCTAAAAGCAACCATCCTCCCGGCTGTTTATATACGCTGCGGTGTCTGGCTTTCTTGCGCCTTGAATCTAATGACTTCAAACTAGTCTGGCAGTTTGGTCATAAGGTGCCATCTTCTGCGTCACTGCAAAAGCAACCATCCTCCCGGCTGTTTATATACGCTGCGGTGGTTGCTTTTCTTGTTCCTTGAATCTGACACCTTTTGATTAGGCTTACTTTTACCCCTTTTGGTTATACTATTTTTAAGGAAAACTTTACAAACAAGCTATATTTAGATATGATAAAAATTGTAATTACCTAAGGAATTGAGGGTGAACTATTAATGGAAGTATATTTAGATAATGCAGCCACAACAAAACCTAGAAAAGAGGTTGTGGAAGCCATGGTATATGCCATGGAGGAGTTGTATGCAAATCCTTCATCCCTTCATCGAAAAGGGGTTGAGGTGGAAAAAAGTATAAAAAATACAAGGAAATTGATAGCAAAGGCATTGGGTTGCAAGGATCAGGAGTTTTATTTTACGTCTGGTGGGACGGAATCCAATAATATTGCCATCAGAGGAATTGTTGAAGCTAACCATAGATTTGGTAAGCATATAATAACCTCAAAGATTGAGCATCCTTCGGTGTTAAATACCTTTAATGACCTAGAGGCTAAGGGGTATGGAGTGACTTATCTAGAGGTTAATCATGAGGGATTTATATCAGTAGATGAACTGCGTAATGCTATGAAAGAGGATACAATACTTGTTGCCATTATGCACGTAAATAATGAAGTCGGTAGTATCCAGCCTATTGATGAAATCGGCAAGATTATAAAGGGAAAAAATCCCAAGACTTTGTTTCATGTGGATGCGATACAATCCTTTGGAAAAATAAAGTTCAATGTAGCCAATACACTGGTGGATACCTTAGCCATTAGTGGACACAAGCTACATGGACCAAAGGGAATCGGTGGACTCTATGTTAGAAAAGGATTAAAGATTAGACCCATGGTGACTGGTGGAGGTCATGAGATGGGACTTCGGGCTGGAACTGAAAATGTTCCCGGTATATTAGGTCTAGGGGCGGCTGTAAAGCATCAAATGGCTCAACAGGAAGAAATAATAAGTAAAATGATAACTTTAAAAAAGTATCTAGTAGAAAGGATACAAGAAGAAGTTAAAGAAGTTGTTATACATAATGGAATGGAAGCGGATTTTGCCCCCCATATTATCAATGTGTCTTTCATTGGTGTAAAGAGTGAGGTATTACTCCATAGTCTGGAGGGGGATGGTATTTATGTATCATCGGGTTCCGCTTGTTCATCAAAGAAAAAGGGCTTTAGTCATGTATTGACGGCTATGAAGCTAAAGAATACATTGATTGATAGCTCCTTGAGACTTAGCATTAGTGATACTAATACAAAGGAAGAAATTGATTACGGGGTAAATCAAATAAAAAAACAAGTAGAATTACTTAGAAAGATTATGAGGTGATAGAAGTATGGACAAGGTGATCGTCATCCGTTATGGAGAAATCATGTTAAAGGGCGCAAATAAGAGGTTCTTTGAGGATAAGTTAGTAAAGCAGATTCGTCATGCTTTGGGGGATTTAGGAAAACCAAAGGTATATAAGCAGCATAGTCGTATTTATGTGGATGTAGAAGGATATGATGAAAATCAACTGATCGAAAGAATCAGAAGGGTTTTTGGTGTTACTTTAATCAGTACTTCCAAGAGATTTGATGTGGATTTGGACCGTATTAGAGAAGAAGCATTAAAGGAGTTGCGGGACAGAGTCAAGTATGATGGAGCAAAAACCTTTAAGGTGGAAACTAAGCGGGTTGATAAGAACTTCCCTCTAGGCTCTCTAGACTTAAGCAGAGAGTTGGGGGGACACCTTTTAAAAAATGTAGATGAAGTACAGGTGGATGTTCATAATCCCGATACGATGATTTATGTTGAAATACGAGAAAAAGCCTTTGTTTTTAGTAATAAGATTATGGGTCTAGGGGGATTGCCTGTAGGCTGTAACGGCAAAGGTCTATTGTTGTTATCGGGAGGAATAGACAGTCCAGTGGCAGGATGGATGGTGGCAAAAAGAGGTGTTGAAATAGCTGCAGTTCATTTCCATAGTTATCCCTTCACCAGTGAAAGAGCAAAGGAAAAAGTGATGGACTTGGCTAGGATTGTCTCTGGCTATGTAGGACAATTCAAGGTGTATTCTGTTAATCTATTGCCTATTCAAAAGGAAATCAATGAAAAATGTCCACCAGAGGAAATGACGATTCTTTCTAGAAGATTTATGATGATGATTGCTGAAAGAGTCGCTAGCAAAATAGGAGCTAATGGTTTAATAACTGGAGAGAGTTTAGGACAAGTGGCAAGCCAAACGATAGAGAGTCTACATGCAACCAATTCGGCGGTGAGTATACCAGTATTCCGTCCATTGATTGCAATGGACAAGGTGGATATCATTGAAATTGCAAGAAAGATTGATACCTATGAAACTTCTATTTTACCATTTGAAGATTGTTGTACAGTTTTCTTGCCTAAAAGACCAGTTACAAAGCCTCGTTTAGATAAAATTCTTCGCTCGGAAGCTAAGTTAGATGTGGAGGCATTGATTGAGGCTGCTATTTCAAATATGGAGATTGAAAGAATAACATTAGATGAAGAATAAGCGGTAAGGAAGTATTAAAAGGAGGAGATACTGATGGATCAGGCCAATGACTTTACCCATTTCAATGAAGAGGGCAGAGCGAAGATGGTGGAGGTTGGTGAGAAACTCAACACCCGTCGTGAGGCTGTTGCTGTGGGTAGTATCCATATGATGCCAGAGACTTTGAAAAGGATTGTTGATAAAAATATCCAAAAAGGTGATGTACTTGCAGTTTCCCAAGTGGCAGGAATCATGGCGGCTAAACAAACCAGCAACCTAATCCCAATGTGTCATCATATCAATCTAACAGGGGCAGACATTAATTTTTCTATTGATGAAGAAAATAGTAAGATTGATATTGAGGCTGTAGCAAGAACGACTGGAAAGACAGGGGTCGAGATAGAAGCCTTAACAGCAGTATCAACAGCGGCTTTAACGATTTATGATATGTGTAAGGCAGTAGATCGGGGAATGATCATTACTGAGATTAAGTTGATTAAAAAAACTGGGGGCAAATCGGGAGATTTCCTGAGGGAGTAATTTTTGTAAAAAGAATAGATAATAAGTAGCACCCTCCTGCTTAAGAAGGGTGCTTTGTTAGGTTATCCTCAATAATATCAAACACTGTTACAGTTAAATCCGAGGCTTTATCAATAGCTTGTGGATCAACTGGCGGGGCAAAAATAATTTTAACATGGGCAGGTTTTATACGATTATTATTTCCCTCCATTAATCTGTAGGAGCCACTAATGGTGACAGGGACAACAGGGGTACCTGCCTTTTGTGCTAATCTTAAGCTACCAGGCTTGAAGGGCTGCATTTCCTTCCCTTTGCTCCTTGTTCCTTCTGGAAAGATTACCATAGATTGACCTGATTTTAGAATCTCAGTAGCTGTTGAGATGGTTCTTAGGGATTGACGCATGTCTTTACGATCAATAAAAACACATTCAAGGAGTTTCATCCAAGTATTAATAAATGGCAATCTTTCTAATTCAACCTTAGCCACAAAGCCAATTGGTTTTGATATACTAGACAATAGAAGAGGAATGTCAAAGTTTCCTTGATGATTGCTGGCAAAAAGCACTGCTCCATCTTGAGGAATATTTTCTAAACCTATGACCTCCACAGTACCACCAGTTAATGAAACCATAGTCTTTGCCCATTTTCCAGCTACCCTATGGGCAAATTGCCTTTTTTCGGTGATCAAACCTTTCTTTATAAGTCTTTTAACTCTTGGTATATAAAATAGAGTGAATACAGTATAAATCCAAAATGAAGCAAACCAAAATATTGTTCTCATGTTACACCTCCTGTATATTGGGTTATAGCTTCTCATAATATTGTAATGGAAAAGGGGGACAAAGGCAAACTTAAGAAGATTAAATATTTATTAAATTTACTTTTAATTATTTTTGTAAATGGGTTACATATGAAGGAGTTTTAAAAGTTTTTCTAGAATGCTTTAATGGAAATGAATAAAATTAGCACATTAAATTTTTCAGTAAGTTACTATTAAGGTATTTGTTGATGGTTAGAGAATGCTGACTAGTTGTACGACTAGGAAAATCCAACAATAATAGGTAGAAAAACAAACACGATGATAGAAGGGGGCTGGAGTATGATAAAATTTAAAGTTGCAGTAATTCAAATGCAGATAAGTACTATAAAAAGCCAAAACCTAAAGAAAGTTAAAGAAATGATATTAAGGGCTATGGAGGAGTATTCACCTCAAATGGTGGTTTTACCAGAGATGTTCAACTGTCCCTATGAAAATAAATATTTCCCTTTGTTTGCAGAAGAATACCCAGGAGAGACAACAAATATGCTTTCAAATCTGGCAAAGGAACTACAAATTTATATTATAGGGGGTTCAATTCCAGAAAAGGATGGGGAGCAAATATATAATACATCATTCAGCTTTAATCCAACAGGAGCAATGCTTGGGAGACATAGGAAAATGCACCTATTTGATATTAATGTGGAGGGGGGAGTTTCCTTTAGGGAATCGGATACCCTAGGTGCAGGTGGAAGTATTACTGTGATTGATACCGAATACTGTAAAATAGGAGTAGCCATCTGCTATGATATGAGATTCCCAGAGTTGATGAGGTTGATGGCGTTGGAGGGGGCAGAGGTAATCATACTGCCTGCCGCCTTTAACATGACCACAGGACCAGCCCATTGGCACGAACTAATTAAAGTAAGGGCATTGGACAACCAAGTATATTTTGTGGCGGCATCCCCAGCTAGAGATCTAGAGGCAAGTTATCATGCCTACGGACATTCAAAAATAGTTAATCCTTGGGGTGATACTGTGGTTGCGGCCGATGAAAAAGAAGGGATTATTTGTGGAGAAATCGATTTAGAGTTTGTGGATAAAATTCGTCAACAGTTGCCCTTATTAAAGCATAGAAGAATTGATCGATATGAGTTAAAAAAGAAATAGAAGTATTTATAAGATTGAAATCAACATCAAAAATCACTAAAATAAAAGTAGATGCAAATTTAAAAGGAGGACAATTTCCAATGGAATACAATGAGATATTAAGCAAAGCTAGAGATCTAATACATAGTAAGTGTAGAGTCTGTAAGGATTGTAATGGGGTAGCCTGTCGTGGGGAAATACCAGGGGTTGGAGGTAAAGGCTCTGGGACATCCTTTATAAGAAATAGAGAAAAAGTAAATGAGATTAAAATCAATCTAGACACCCTTGTACCAGAGGGGGAAATTGATACCTCTATAGAATTGTTTGGTAGAAGATTTAAGTATCCAGTATTTGCAGCACCCATTGCGGCGGTGGGGATGAACTATAGTGATGCCATGAATGAGTATGAGTATTCAAAGGCGATTGTTGAAGGCTGTAAAAATGCTGGGACCCTCGGTTTTACAGGAGATGGGGTAAAGGATGAATTTTACGATTTACCTCTTCAAGTAGTGGGGGAAAACGAAGGGATGGGAATTCCTACTATAAAGCCTTGGAAGAATGATGAAATCATCAGAAAGATTAAGAAGGCTGAGGAAAAGGGTGCTATTGCCGTTGCCATGGACGTAGATGCTGCTGGATTAGTATTATTAGCAATGTTGGGCAAACCAGTTTCCACTAAATCTGTAGAGGATTTAAAAGAAGTTATTTCTTCAACCAAACTGCCTGTTATTTTAAAGGGGGTCATGACTGTAGATGGGGCTAAAAAAGCCCTAGAAGCAGGGGCTTATGGAATTGTTGTATCAAACCACGGAGGTCGTGTATTAGATCATACCTATGCTACAGTGGAGGTACTGCCTAATATAGCAAAGACCATTAAAGGTCAAATGAAGATTTTCGTTGATGGAGGCTTTAGAAGTGGGGTTGATCTTTTCAAGGCTAGGGCTTTGGGGGCTGATGCAGTTTTAATTGGTAGACCCTATGGGACAGTAGCCTATGGTGGAGGAATTGAGGGTGTTGAAAAGTACACCCACAAGCTAGGTCAAGAATTGTTGGAGACGATGATTATGACAGGGTGTCATCGGTTAGAGGATATTAGTGAAAAGCATATTTCTTTATAGCATAAACTTGTAATTAATTTGCTAGTGCAATTTGAGTTTAGAGGGCATACAGTGAAGTGAAACGTTAAGTAGACATAATTTGACTAATGTTTCATAAATAAGGGGCAGTTCCTAAGGGACTGCCCTTAACTATATCCTCAATTCTGAAGGTCTTTTGGAAAAACTTACAGATAAAAAACCCCTTTAGGGTATGATAAAATCTAAAGTGTAAGATTAGAAGGGGTGACTCAATGAATAAAGACACTAAAAACAAGAAATATCTAATGTATGCTTTGACAGTAGTCGTTTTAGGTACTGTGATGGTAGCTCGTTCGACTGTAGATAATTTTTTATCCAATCATTCCAGCGACGAGGCTTTAAAAGTAAGGAATGATTTTGCTGTTGTTTCTGAAGAAGTACGCAAGGAGAAGAATGACATATTAGAGGATTCAGTACATGTGAACAAGAATGAGGACTTACAAGAAAAGCAAGAAGTAGCGAAAGAGGAAAGGAAGCCAGAGCCAAAGCAAGAACCTAAGAAGGTAGTTGAAAAAGCTCCCTCGGAGGTAGCAAAGGTGGACATGTCACCCATCACAACGAATCAGTATGTGGTGAAGGCCAATGATACCCTATCATTGATCTCCCAAAGATCAAATGTATCTATTAATACTCTAAGACAATTAAACAACATCAGTAGCGACGTAATTTTAAAAGGACAAGTATTGACCATCAAATCTACAATTGATACAGCCAGCAAGAAGAGTAATACAGCGGTTTCTTCAAGGGGTGAAAGGGAAGAAGACCTATATTGGTTAAGTAGAATTATCCATGCTGAAGCTCAAGGAGAGCCCTATGAGGGTAAGGTTGCTGTAGGGAATGTAATCCTTAACAGGGTAAAAAGTAATCTATTTCCCAACACCATTGAAGGGGTCGTGTTTGATAAACAACACGGCTACACTCAGTTTTCACCTGTGATAGATGGTAGTATCTACAACAATCCTGGTGCTGATAGTATTCAAGCAGCAAAGGATGCCTTAAACGGGGTAAGTCCTGTAGGGGAATCTTTATATTTCTTAAACCCAAGAAAAGCAGAGAACTTTTGGATAATTAAAAACAGAGTATTCTATAAAACCATTGGTGATCATGATTTTTATTATTAATTATTAAAATTTTATCAATAATTATAAAAAAAACCCAGAACCTAGGTAGTTCATCTACTTTAGGCTACTGGGTTTTAAATTACATATAAATCGCAAGAGTGTTGGTCTTTGAAACTCTTTTAAAGTGACGAAGAAGATATAGGATTTTGAACTGGCTAGGCTAGTTGTTTGTACTCATTGTCCTCCTCCGTCACAACTAGGTTTTTACGGACATCTCCGATTAAATAAAGGGAGCCTGTAAAGATGATAACTTCATCTGGTTGTGTAATTTCTAGGGCTAATTCAATCGAATCCTTAATCGTTTCAGCCACTAGGATTTCTTTATTATAGGACTTAACCATATTTGCTAATTCGTGGGGATCCTTGGCCTTTGGATTTCTTGGGGTTGTAAAGATAATTTTATTGCCTAGGGGAACGAGTTGTTCCAATACCCCTGATACATCTTTATTACTTAGCATTCCCATCACTAGATTGATCTTTTTATCCTTGAAATAGGCTTTAATTGCTGAAGATAAAACACTGGCCCCTTGGTGGTTATGGGCACCATCAATGAAGGTTAGTGGGTTGTCCATTAACAGCTCTAGTCGACCTGCCCAACTATTTTGTAGTAGCCCTTTGTAGATGGCTTCATTAGAAATCTGTAGTTTATTGTGTTCCCTTAAAGTAATTAAAGTTAAGGTGGCTAAAGCAGCATTATATATCTGATGCTCACCAAGCATTTTTATTTTTAAATCAGAGAGAATACCTGTAGCATAATTTAGATCAAAGGATTGATCTCTAATGTCTTGATGAAGGATAGAAACATCTTCTTTTTCTAGGAAACGAAGTTCTGCCCCTTGTCCTTGGGAAACGCTTCGAATAACTTTTTCTACTATTTCCTCCTGGCAGTGGGAAACCACGATTCCCCCAGCCTTGATGATTCCTGCCTTATGATAGGCAATTTGCTCTAAATCAGAACCAAGAACATCCACATGATCTATACCAATAGGGGTGATGACCGACACTAGAGAATTTTCGATAACATTAGTAGCATCCTTTAAGCCCCCTAGGCCTACTTCTAATACAACATAATCCACCTGTTTTCTACTATAATAAACAAAGGCCAATAAAGTCATCATATCAAACATAGCAGGATAATGGATGGTTTCTCCCATCAAAGGCTCTAGATGACTTTGAAGGAGGGACATGCTTTCAGCGAATTCCTCCTTAGTAATATTAATGCCATTAATTCTTAATCTGTCGGTATAGCAATGGAGATGAGGAGAAGTAAATAGTCCAACCTGATGACCTTCTGCCATAAGCATACTATGAATAAATGATGAAGTAGAACCTTTTCCATTGGTACCGGCCACATGAATAAAGTTCAGGGTTTGATGGGGATTTCCTAAATTTGATAATACCAGTTGCATATCCCAGTGGGTTAATCGTGTGCCATGGGAATGGCAAAATTCGATAAATTTAATGGCTTCTAAAAAATTCAATTAAAACTCCTCCTAAATGTAAAGTATAATAGTTCGAAAGGGCATGATTAATTATACTATCCGCAGATATAAACAAGCAACATATAAAAAATCGCAATATTTTACATGCATATCCCTTAAAAAACTTTTGACAGGATTTCAAGACTATGGTACACTACCAATTATACAATTAAAGAGAATTAATAAGTAGAGGTGCACTGAAGAAGAGTATGTAATGGGTGATAAGAGGGGAAGAAAGACTCAAGACCATTACAAAAAGGCTGACGTGCCGAAGCTGTTAGATTGACTTCCGATTTAATAGCTGGTTGTATCAGTTAAGAGCTGGGCGACTGTCACAGAGGAAAATGCTGTGGAGAGCTATTTGTTGATTGTAACGGTAAAGACCAAGGTATGACTATTTAAATTGTTTAAATATGATCAGATACTGAGGGTTGCGCCTATACATTTAGACAATAGCAAGCTCTAGGAATTTTTCTTGGAGCTTTTTTTAATACATAAATTAGCTTTTAAATCAAATTTTGATTATACAAGGGAGGATTTTAGTTGGGTATGGGGAATTATTAATGGGTAAAAAACAAACACTAAATACAATCTTGAAATATACATAAGAAAAATAATATATATAGTTTTATGGTATTGTGTCGTATAATTACCATGTTTAATATATTATAATACTATAGGAATAAATTCAATGAAATAGAAATCTAAGGAAAAGCAAAATTAATATAAGGGAGGCATTTTTTTATGGGATTAACAGTTGGAGTAGTGGGGGCCACAGGTGCCGTTGGTAGAAAAATGGTGGAGACTCTTGAGGAAAGGAATATCGCAATTAACAAATTAAGATTGTTTGCCTCTGAAAAGTCAGCAGGAACAACTGTTGAGTATAAAGGTACTGAAATAACTGTAGAGTTATTGACTGAGGAAGTGATGAAGGATCAGTTTGACTACCTATTATTTTCAGCAGGTGGTAGTGTTTCTGAAAAGTATGCACCAATAGCAGCAGACGCAGAAAATACTGTTATTGACAACTCATCCCATTGGAGGATGACAGAAGGGATTCCGCTAGTTGTACCAGAGGTAAATCCCCATGTATTAAAGGGATATAAGGGAATCGTTGCAAATCCCAATTGTTCAACAGTACAAATGATTGTTGCTTTAGCACCTCTCCACAGAAAATACGGCATTAAAAGAATCGTTGTGTCTACCTATCAAGCAGTATCAGGTAGCGGACAAAAAGCAATTGATGAACTAGAGAACCAAATGAAGGATTGCAATTATCCTAACAAAGTTTATACAAGAAAAATCGTAGGTAACTGTATACCCCATATCGACGTATTCTATGATAATGGCTTTACAAAGGAAGAATTGAAGATGGTATATGAAACCCATAAAATACTAGAAGATAATAGCATCGAAGTGAATCCAACGGCTGTAAGAATACCTGTTGTTTATGGTCATAGTGAGTCTATCTATGTTGAATTTAAGGAAGAGCCAAATCTTGAAGAAGTTTATCGTATTCTTAATTCAGCAGCAGGTGTAAAGGTAATTGATAATCCAGCAGAAAATCAATACCCAACACCACTGGAGGTTGCCCATACAGACGATACCTATGTAGGAAGAATCAGAAAGGATCTATACAATCCAAAGGCGATTTCTTTATGGGTTGTAGCCGACAATCTAAGAAAAGGTGCTGCTACTAATGCAGTTCAAATATTAGAAACAATGGAAAGTCAAAAATAAATTTAGGGGAGAGGATATTATGTTCAATGGTTCAGGTGTTGCAATAGTTACTCCATTTAAAAATGGTAGGGTGGATTTTGAAGCCTTCAATAAATTAATCGATTTTCATTTACAAAACAATACTCAAGCATTAATCGTGTTGGGAACGACAGGAGAGGCGACTACTCAAAATGATGAGGAAAGAGAACAAGTAATTAAAGCTGCTGTTGAAAGAGTAAACAAAAAGATTCCAGTAATTATCGGAACCGGAGGGAATGATACTGCAAAGGCTGTTAAGCATACAAAGCAGGCAGAGGAATTGGGAGCAGATGGGGCTTTAGTTGTTACGCCATATTACAACAAGGCAACTCAAAATGGCTTGATTGCCCATTTTACTGCTATAGCCAATGCCACTAAGCTACCAAATATTTTATACAATGTACCAGGAAGAACGAATGTCAATATCAATCCAACAACTGTAGCAGAGTTGGCCAAAATTGAAAATGTTATAGGAATTAAAGAAGCCAGTGGAAATACTAATCAAATATTAGAAATCAAGAGATTAGTACCAGAGGAGTTCAAAATCTACTCTGGAAATGACGATCAAGTAGTTCCTGTTTATTCAGCTGGAGGTCATGGGGTAATCTCTGTATCTGCCAATGTAATTCCAAAGGAAATGCAGCAAATGTGTAAAGCATTTGAAGACGGTAATGTAAAGGAAGCCTTGCGGTTACAATTAAAATATAAGCTGTTCATTGACCTATTGTTCTCAGAGGTTAATCCAATCCCTGTAAAGGCAGCTGTTAGCCTAATGGGATATATGGAGAATGAGTTAAGACTTCCATTGACACCAATGGAGGATGCTAATTTAGCGAAGTTACAAGCTGAGATGAAGCAACTACAAATTATCTAGGGGAGGGTTATCATGAAGCTGTTAATCTGGGGGATCAGTGGTAGAATGGGAACCCTAATCAAAGAAGCTGCTGAAAAAGACCCTATCTGGACATCAATAGAGGGGATGAATAGAAGCAAAAAGGTGGAGGATATCCAAAAGCCCGATGTAGTGATTGATTTTTCTCATCCTGAATCACTGGAGGATGTGCTAAACTATTGCAGTGAAAATCAAGTTCCTTTAGCTATAGGAACAACTGGCTTCACACCAGAACAAATCAAAATGATAGAAGATACTTCTAGAAAAATACCAGTTTTACGAGCCACCAATATGTCCTTAGGAATGAATATCATGTTTTCTTTGGTGGAAAAGGTGGCTAGAATGCTAAAGGATAAGGTGGATATAGAAGTATTAGAGGCTCACCATAATCGAAAAAAAGATGCTCCATCTGGTAGTGCCACTACTATTATTGAATCAATTGAAAAGGGTTTAGAAGAAGTAGTAAAGCATCAACATGGTAGAAAAGGTCAATGTCCAAGGGAAAAAGGAGAAATCGGTGTTCATGCCATCCGTGGAGGTAATATTGTTGGTCTACATGAGGCCCATTTCATCAATGATCTTGAGACAGTTAAAATTATCCATGAAGCCCATGACCGTTCTGTTTTTGCCCAAGGTGCACTGGAGGCAGCTAAATATATAGTAGATAAAGAAGATGGAATATACAATATGAAAAATGTACTGGGACTAGACTAAGTAATAGATGCAGTATCAACGTAGAAAACTAAGGAGGAAATTTAAATGGATGCAAATTATATTATTGAATACATCAGAAGTAGTGTGAAGAAAACACCAGTAAAGGTATACATCAAGGGAGATTTAAGCAAGATTGATTGGAGCCTATACGATGTTAAGAACTTTATAACAGGGGACACAGGAATCCTATTTGGCGAGTGGAAGGTAATGGGTAAATTTTTAGAGGATCACAAAAATTTAATCGAAGATTTTGTAGTTGAAAATGATAGAAGAAACTCTGCAATTCCGTTATTAGATTTGAAGAATATCCATGCTAGAATAGAGCCAGGTGCCATTATCCGTGAAAATGTAGAAATTGGTAACAATGCTGTCATCATGATGGGGGCCTGCATTAATATCGGAGCTGTCATCGGTGAAGGGACAATGGTTGATATGAATGTTGTTGTTGGAGGTAGAGGAATCATTGGAAAGAACTGCCATGTCGGAGCAGGTACAGTAGTGGCAGGGGTAATCGAGCCTCCATCAGCAACACCAGTAGTTATTGAAGATGATGTAGTAGTAGGAGCAAATGCTGTCATCCTTGAGGGTGTTCGAGTAGGTCAAGGGTCTGTAGTAGCGGCAGGAGCTGTAGTAACAGAAGATGTGCCACCAAATGTTGTAGTAGCAGGTACTCCAGCCAGAATCATCAAGGCAATAGACGACAAAACAAAGTCTAAAACTGAGATTGTTCAAGAACTTCGTAACCTGTTGGAAGCATAGTGATATGAAGATTGTCGTACAGAAATATGGAGGAACCTCTGTAGGCTCTGTTGAGAAAATAAGGGCAGTTGCCGATAAAATAATTCAAAAGAAAAAAGAAGGCTACTCGGTTGTGGTGATTGTATCGGCTATGGGAAAAACCACCGACGAATTGGTATCTCTAGCAAAGGCTGTCACCGACAACCCAGAGCCTAGGGAGATGGACATGCTTCTGACTACAGGGGAGCAAATCTCCATTTCCCTCCTATCTATGGCTTTGATCTCAAAGGGATTACCAGCAATATCCTATACAGGACCTCAGCTTAATATCAAAACCACAGACCTTCATCAAAAAGCAAGAATAAAGGACATTGATGTGTCTAAAATTATGGAAGCATTGGAACAGAATAAAATCGTTGTGGTGGCAGGGTTTCAAGGGGTGACGGAAAATAATGAATACACCACCCTTGGTAGGGGCGGCAGTGATACCTCTGCGGTTGCTTTAGCTGCCAAGCTGGGGGGGAATTGTGAAATTTACACAGACGTAGATGGCATCTATACCATGGACCCTAGGAAACTAAGGAATGCTAGAAAAATTAATTGTATCAGCTACGAGGAAATGATGGAAATGGCCAGCCTTGGGGCTGGAGTCATGCACTATCGAGCTGTAGAATTAGCCAATAAATATAAGCTCCCTTTGTATGTGGGATCAACTTTTTCAGATAGTCAAGGAACAATGATTCAGGATGGAGGAGCAGCAGAAATGGAAGAAACAGTAATAACAGGAATGGCCTCAAGTCTTGAGGATATGCAGGTGACAGTGTTAAATTTACCCTCCTCCGTATCTGGGCTATATCGCCTATTTGGAAGGATGGGAGAAAAGGGAGTCAATGTTGATATGATCTCCCAAATGATCACTGAGGATGGAAAGATGTATGTCAGCTTCACTGCCCCTATAGAAGAGCTATCGATTGTAGAGGGTATTCTACAGCAATGGCAGGAGGAAGCCCCTGAAATTAGTTGGGAGGTTAATACGGAAATTGCAAAGATATCAGTAGTAGGACTCGGAATGAGGACCCACTCTGGGGTGGCGGCAAAGGTATTTAAACTGATGGCAGAAAACAATATTGCTATTAAAATTGTTACGACTTCTGAAATTAAAATCACCTTTGCAGTAGATCGAGTCCATGAAGAAAAAGTGATAGATTTAATAGGAAATGCCTTTGGATTGGTGGTGTAATGATGGAAAATAATTGGATGGAGTTAGATCAACAATATATTTTACCTACCTACGGTAGGATGCCTGTGGTGGTGGATAAGGCAGAAGGGATGTATATCACAGATGTTCAAGGAAAAACTTATCTAGACCTTTTTTCTGGCTTGGCAGTAAATATTTTAGGTCATTGTCATGACGAGCTCAATCAAGAAATGGTGGAACAGAGCCAACGATTTTCTCATATCTCCAATTTCTTTTATAATCAACCAGCCATCAGATTGGCTGAAAAAATTGTTAAGAATACCTTCGACGGGAAAATATTCTTCACCAACTCGGGGGCCGAGAGCACCGAGGCAGGGGTTAAATACATTCATAAATATGGTGTTGATCAGGGGTTAAAAGGTATTGTGGTATTTAAAAATAGCTTCCACGGTAGAACTTTGGGGGCTTTACAGCTTACAAGAATGGCAAGTATTCAGCAGGATTTCCCCACAGTTGATTTTCCAGTATACGAATTAGAGGATGAAAATATACAGGAGCTGGAGAAAATGATTATAGACCATAAACCTTCTGCTCTGTTGTTTGAGCCGATTTCTGGTTCTGGTGGAATTAAGGTGATATCAAAAGAATTTATGGAGAAGGCTGCGGAGTTATGCCATGCCAACGGAGTACTTTACTGTGTCGATGAGATACAAACAGGAATGGGAAGGACAGGAAAGCTCTTTGCCTACCAACATACTAATGTTAAACCCGATATCCTATTATTCGCAAAGGGTGTAGGGGGAGGACTTCCTTTAGGGGGTATGTTGGTGAGGGAAGGAATCTCCCATTATTTCAAACCTGGGGATCATGGAACTACCTTTGCACCCAGCCCTATAAGTGCCAGTCTAGGAAGGAGAACCCTGGAGATTTTAGAGGACGGATTGTTGACGGAAGTAGCGACGAAGGAAGCCTATCTTTTAAATAAAATAGAGGGAATTAGAAAGCAATTCCCAGAATTCATTGGAGAAATTCGAGGAAAAGGTATGATGTTGGGGATCGAAGTTCTTAAAAATCATACAGTACTTAGGAATCAATTTATGGAAAAAAATATTTTAGTCAATGTCACCAATGGCAATATTTTAAGACTTTTACCTTCGTTAATTATTGAAGAAAAGCACATAGATGAATTTGCTAATGCTTTTATGGAAATATTAAGACAATGGTAAAAGCGTAAGGTTTAGATAAAGAAATAAAGAAAATACAAAGGGGGTAGCTGTTTTTTGGCAGTTATCCCTTTTTTATAGAGTTTTTCTATAGTTTAACAGAAATAGTCGAAAATCATCGACTTAATTGACTTTACATTCAATTTTTAAAAGGATATAATTGACACAAATATTGAAAACATATTAAAATCAAGGGGGTAAAGTTCCTATGAAGCCGAATATACCACGGATTACTGGCAATTTAAGAAGCTATATGATTAAAGTTCCAGAAGTGATTAGACAAGCATCGGGAGTTGAGGTTTTTGGGAGAAAAATAAAATCTCTTGCTTTTACAACGGATATTGCCATCATTGAGAATATCAATGCAGATGCCATATGGGCAGTCTACCCCTTCACTCCCCAGCCCACCATCACCCATGCCATCATGACCTGTGCAGATGTACCTGTCTTTTGTGGCGTAGGGGGGGGAGTGACCAATGGACAACGCTCTACAAATCTTGCCCTCCATGCAGAATTTCAAGGAGCTATTGGGGTAGTATTAAATGCCCCCACCTCCAATGACACGGTGATGCTGATGAAACAATCTATTGATATACCTGTAGTCATCACAGTGGTATCGGCTAAAATGGATAAAATAGAAGATCGATTGGCTGCTGGGGCAGATATATTGAGTGTTGCAGCGGGGAGCAATACATCAGCGGTAGTTAGAGAAATCCGGAAGCACTATCCAAATGTACCCCTTTTTGCAACAGGTGGACATACGGATGAGGTGATCCTAGAGACAATTGAAGCTGGAGCAAATGCCATCATTTATAACCCTCCTTCTACTTTAGAAATCTTTAGAAGTAGGATGAGTATGTATCGGAATGAATATTAATCAAATTTTAGATTTAGGAGCTATATTCAAACTAATCGAAATTTAATCCGTCTAAAAATCCTATAAAAAGTGTTATATTAAGGTCACTTTATAATCTTTATAGAATCTTTATAATTACCACCTTATATATAACTAAAACAAATTAAGCATAGGAAAATTAAATATTCTAATAACTAAAGTAGCTATCGGCTTACATCAGCTACTTTTTTTACAGTTAATTTACCAATAATATCCATAAAACCATACATCCACAAGAAATCAAAATTATCAGCAATATTAACGAAAAGTAATAACTTTTTTTACAGAAACATAATTGTAATGGTAAGCGAAAAGGAGTAGGATAGTATGGTGGGTTTACAGCAGAAGGAGATACAGAAAAAGGAGGTTAACTGAAATGTCAGAAAATAAAACGCAGAAAATGTTATTAGATATCGTATTTGTTACCATCGGTTGCATGTTATTGGCCTTTGCCATTACATCTATCTTGAAGCCCAATGGATTAATGACGGGTGGGATTACAGGTACATCTATTATATTAGAACAGTTGCTAAAGATAAACTATAGTTATCTATATTATGGATTATCCCTATTGGTATTACTTTTGGCGTTTTTGGTATTTGGAAAGAGAGAAGCATATAAGATTATAACTTTATCAATTCTTTTCCCGATATTATTAATTTTATTTGAGATGAATCCATCTCCCCTTATTGAAAATGATACATTCTTAGCGACAATCTATTATGGAATCATAGCAGGTAGTGGATGTGGCTTGATTTTAAAGAGGGGGTTCTCTATGGGGGGGACCGACACCATAGCAAAGGTAATCCATAAAAAAATCCTGCCCACCATGAGTATGAGTCAGGTAATCTTAGGTGTAGACACCTTAATTATCATTACATCAGGAATTTTATTTGATAGAACTGTAGCCCTATATGCCATTCTAACTCAAATTGTCTTTATCAAATCCCTGGATACAGTCATGTTTGGACTTGGATCGAAGACAGTAAAAATTGAGATTATTACATCTGCCCATGAAGAAGTAGTAGCCTATATCATAAACGAAATCCGTAGAGGGATTAGCTTGTATGATATCAAAGGTGGATACACAAATGAAACTAAGCGAAAGATTGTGTCCATATGTACTCCAAGGGAGGCCATCCTCATCAAAATGTATATTTCCAGAATTGACGAAAATGCATTTGTTGACCTATTACCAGTAATGACCGTATGGGGTAAGGGGTTAGGCTTCCAGAGTATTGTTGAAACAGAAGGAGCATAAAAATTGATCGCAAGTATAGATCCTACAGTTTAGGATCTTTCGTAAATGGAAAACCAGCTAGCAAAAAACCCGTACCTTAGATGCATTCTAATGTACGGGTTCTTTAATTTAATCAAACTTATCAAAATATATCTTATCTTCCCTAATCCCCTTTGCCAATAGACTATCAACAGTAGAATCAATCATGGGGGCACTACCACAGAGATAAGCTTCCCTAGGAGCATCACTATATTCTAATATCTTTTCAATCGAATTATTTACTCTACCTACTTCACCAGTCCATTCTTCTTCAGCATTAGGTCTTGAGAGGGTGGGGATAAATTTAAAATTAGGTAATTCTCTTTCAAATATATCCATTTCCTCCAACATAAATAAATCGGACTTCGTCCTAGCCCCAAAGAAAAAGGTAGCTTTTCTTTGGCTTTTTTGATCTATTAATTCATAGAGAATACTTAGAATTGGTGCCATACCCGTTCCTACTGCCACTAGGACAATCTCGGCATCTGTATCCTGCAAATAAAAATCACCATAGGGACCAGTGAAGTTGACAGAACTCCCTTGATTTAAATGTTGATGAACATAAGTGGTTAAAAGTCCATCCTCCACATATCCGATTAAAAGGTTTATATGATTTTTATCTTTTGTAGCTGAAGCAATTGAGTAGGCTCGATAGACTTCTTCTGGGCTACTAGGGTAAGGGGGAGCTGTTAATTGAATATATTGACCAGCATTGAAATCTATAGTGGAGGGGTCATTGCTGGTAATTTTAAACCTTACAAATTTAATCTTGTCGGTGATATCTACAATTTCCTCAACGACTCCCTTATATGCCTTTACGTTAAATAGCTCCTCTGGTATTTCAATCTCCATGTCCTCCTTCACCTTGATTTGGCAGGATAGACGGATATTATTCTCTTTGTCCCCTTTAGATAAATAGGGAAGTTCAGTAGCTAATACAGGTCCTCCACCACTATTTACTTTACATTTGCAATAGCCACAACTACCCTTACCGCCACAGGCAGAGGGGATAAAAATTTTCTCGTTGACTAAAGTGGATAAGAGGGTATTGCCTCCTTCTATCTCCAACTCTTTGTTTTTATTAATTAAAATCTTCTTTATTCCATAGTCAGCAATAAAGGCATCAGCAAAGGTCAATAGGAGGGCAAGCAGTGTTGTTATTCCAGTAATAACTCCGATCGTAATTAAAATAGTACTCATTTAGCCACACCTCCTAATGTTATTGGATTTTTACGATGCCCGAGAAGCCAATAAAGGCAAGGGCCATCAATCCAGTAATAATTAAAGTAATTCCCGGTCCCTCAAGACCTTTTGGAACTGGGGCATCCTGCAATTTTTGTCTGATTCCTGCCATTGCTAGGATTGCCAATGCCCATCCAAGGCCGGAGCCTACACCAAAAGCAACGGACTGAATAAAATTATAGTCTCTGATTACCATAAAGAGGGAAACCCCTAGGATGGCACAGTTAACTGTAATGAGGGGAAGAAAGATTCCCAATGAATAGTATAGGGTTGGGACGTATCGTTCCAACACCATCTCTACAAGTTGAACAAAGGCAGCTATGGTGATGATAAAAACAATAAATCGTAGATATTCCAGTCTAAAGGGAACTAAAATATAATGATAGATAAGATAGTTAATAATCGTAGTACCCGTCAAGACAAAGGTGACTGCTTGCCCTAAACCGAGAGAGGTTTTAACTTCTCTAGAGACGGCGATAAAGGAACACATCCCTAGAAAGTTGGCTAATACCATATTACTGGTAAATATTGAAGCAAAAAAGATAAAAAATGGATTGATGTCTGACATTAACGACCACCTCCAGTAACTGTAGATTCTTCTTTGACAGGAGACAATGAATTTGTTACCCAGATGAGGATTGCCATCATGAAGAAGGCTCCTGGGGGCATAATCATAAAGATCCACCTTACCCACCAATCCCCAAGGACGGGGATGCCAAACAGTGACCCAAAGCCCAATAGCTCCCTAAAAAAGGCTACAGATAGTAGCACAAAGGTATATCCGAGACCATTGGCTACTCCATCTATAAAGGAGGGGATAGGGGAATTCTTTTGAGCAAAGGATTCACAACGACCCATGATGATACAGTTTGTAATAATTAATCCTACGTAGGGGCCTAGGGCTTCACTCATGCTAGGGTAATAGGCCTTTAGAACAATATCCACGATGATTACGTAAGCTGATATAATTAGGGTTTGGACCATCATGCGGATATGTCGTGGGATGTATTGTCTAATGATGGATACCGTCATACTGGAAAAGGCAGTTACAAAGACCAGTCCAAGCCCCATCACGAGGGAATTCAACATAAGATTAGTTACGGCTAGGGCAGAGCAAATCCCAAGAAGTTGACGATATACAGGATTATCATTGAAGATGCCTGTGGAGAAAATATTTTTGATGTCCTTTAGCTTCATCATTGATGCTCACCCTCCATTCCATTGATGATGATTTCAAGATTGTTATTAAGAATTCTTTTTACGGCATTGGAGGTTCCTGTAGCTCCAGTGATGGCATCAATCTGTGCATTTGGATGTGGATGATAGTTGATATAATTAGAATCTTGTTGTTGCGGATTAATGGTAATGCCACGGAATTGTTCTTTAAATTGTTTTTCGTCAATCCTACCTCCTAGACCAGGGGTTTCACTGTGGGAAAGGAAGTCTATTCCCCGTACTTCTTTTAAGTCAGGAGTAAGACTGATGAGTCCCTTTAAAGTCCCCCATACGGCCTCCCCTTGAAAAGGAAATATATAGGCAGTAAGCTGATGGTTTTCGAAGGCTTCGTAATAGTATAGATCATTTTTATTTGCTTCTTTAATATAATCAGAACGGAAGTTACTTACCTCTAGAGCTGATTTATCCTCAAGGGGGATATTGAGGACATAAAGCATTGATTTATGCTCTTTGAGCTCTTGATTAAGGTCGATTTGCTCTTTTGTTACTTCATTGATAAAGGCTAATGCACCAGTAAATATGACGGTGATGACAATCATGAAAAGGATTGAGGTGGTATTCATCTTCTTCATAATGACACCTGCTTTCTTTGTTGCTCTTTAAGATATTTTATTCCTTCATCCATTATGGGGACAAAGGTATTCATAATTAATACAGCAAACATAGCGCCACCGACAAATATACCAAATACCCGTATGATTACTGTGATAGTACCTATTAGGATTCCATAAATCCATTTACCTTCAACCGTTTTGGGGGCAGTACTCCCATCGGTGACGAAGAAGACCGCCAGCATTAGAAAAGCACCGGAAAGAAGTCCATATTGGATACTGGGGGCTTTGGCTGGTGCTATAAGGATAGACACAGCACTCATACCTATAAACCCTACAAGTGGAGATAACAACAACTGCCAGTCAATTGCTTTGGTAACTAATAATATAATTGCAGCAATCATGATTAAAAATGCGCTGGTTTCTCCCATAGAACCACTGACATTGCCCCAGAAAAGCTGACTGATTGGTACAGTTTGTTTTAGTGGTGTAGCTTGAGTAATTGTTTCAATGGCTGGGGTAATGTAACTGGCAAATCCCCCTGGAAATCCAGCAGATGGGGCATTCCAAGCAACTGTAATGTATTGCGGAAAACAAATATAAAGGAAAGTACGGGCTACAAGGGCGGGGTTAAATACATTAAAACCATAACCTCCAAAGACCTCTGTGGCAAAGATGACACCAAAAATAATACCAACAATGGCCACCCAAAAGGGAATTGAAACAGGTAAAGTAAGGGTAAAAAGTATGCTGGTGACGATGACGGCTTCCGATACTGGTTGGTTTCGTTTCCTTTTAAAGGCATACTCTGTCAGGATGCCGAAGGAGGTAACGACTGACATTAAGACTAATGTTCTCCAACCAAAAAAATAGATAGCGCCTAGTATGATAGGAATTAAGCTAATGAGTATTTTCCTCATATGGTTTTGTTTCATAAAAAAATCTTTCGTTTTTATTTCCATTTTTACTGACCTCCTTTATGGCAACAATTTGTCTATATTTACCCACCATAGTTCTTCTAAAACAGAGATTGATAGGACAAAATATTAAGAGAAGTATTTAAGACCCCCAAAATAACTATATTTTATATACATATGGCTGGAAATCAGCAAAATGTAATTAAAATCTTGATATAGGAAAAATTTTTTCTTGATATTTACTAGGGAAGATGCTAATATTAACTTACGTCATTAATTTATTTTAAAACTTAATTTGGGCAATTAACTCAGCTGGTAGAGTGTCTCCTTGACGTGGAGGAAGTCAGGGGTTCGAGTCCCTTATTGCCCACCAATAAAAGAAGAACTGCCTTGTCAAGAAATTGATAGGGTAGTTCTTTTTTTAGCACCCTTACATATTTTTATACGCTGCGGTGGCAATAAAAAAGAAGACATAGTCTAATCTACATCTTCTGTTTTCTCTGATATTTTTAGACGATTTTGCATTACGATACAGTCTCCTAGTTCTCCGTAACCCTGAACGATATCTTCCGCTAAAGCACGACATGAGGGGGACCCGCAGGCACCACAATCGATGTTTGGTAGAGTCTTTAAGACCTTTTCAAGATGCTCCATTTTAGCTATCGCAACTGCAATATCATCATCCAACCTAGTCACTTGAAGTGGCTGGAGTGGTTCTGTAAGGATATACTCATTGGGATTAAAGGGCGGAACATTGATTTGTGTATGTTGATATTCATCTACCAGTTTACGAATCCTATTTCTTGCCACAAAGGAGTTTTCTATATTAAGACTACCACCTAGACATCCATTTGTACAGGCATGGCATTCTATATATGCTACATCATTTATCTTATGATATTCTATTTCCTCCAGTACACTGATGACATTTTGGATACCATCAACAGATAGGAAATCCTTAATCCCTAGGGCTTTACTTTGACCACCTGATTTGGCCCATCCGATTCCTTTGTAGGAGGGATAGAAGTTCTCGTGTTCTGGTGTTGATTTACTTATGCTTTTACTAATATCAAGGAAAATAGATTTGATAGAGAAAGTCCCACTTATTCGTGATTTTTTAATTCCCACTGGCTTTTGAAAACTAAAAATTCTTGCAGGACATGGCGAAATAAAGAATACGCCTACTTCTTCTTCTGTAAGTCCCAGTTGTTCCATCGCTTTTTTACGGGCTAAATGGGCTGAAATTTCAACTGGTGAATCAATAGGTAAAATATGATTAATTAAACTAGGAAACCGTAATTGAATCAATCGAACAATAGTGGGGCAGGAAGAAGAAATTATTGGAAATTCAGGATTTTTAGCAATATAGTCTTGTGTAAACTCTGTAATTAAATCTGCACCTCTTGAAATTTCAAAAAAGTCATCAAATCCCTGAGCAAGAATAGCGCTGAGGATTTGTGATGGCTGATAAATATCGTGGAACTGTCCATATAAAACGGGATCCACAAGGGCGATTTTATATTTAAATTCTGTAATTGACTGGAGATTATCAGTTAGACCATAGCGGGCGCGACGAGGACAAGCCTGAATACACTGTCCGCAATTAATACATCTTTCTTTAACAATTTTAGAATGACCTGCTTTGATCCGAATTGCTTCTGTTGGGCATCTTTTAAGACAATTTGTACATCCAACACATTTAGAAGGATCTAAAGCGATTGCGTGGATTTTTGAATGCATGAGGATTCCTCCTAATTTCTAATATAAATAAAAATATATAATAGTATTATACAATGAACAAGAAGTAAACAAAACTCAAATTATTTTAATATTTTAATTATTTATATAACTATTATATCATACATATAAAAAACATATATCCACTTTATTAAAGAATCTTGGTTAAATAAATAACTAACATATGAACTAGATTTACAATCTAACAATTGCATAAATTTTGAACGCATAGGTATTTCTACTAAGTTAAATAATAGTATAGAAGGCTTATTAGATACAATGAACATTTAATGATTCAATTGTTTATTGTAGCGTTTAAGTGAAAATAAAATGATAAAATTCTATGAACGGAGGACATCAAATGAAAAAAATTGGTTTATTACCGAAATTAGTAATTGGTATTGTGTTTGGTATTATTATTGGTTCAACAGGAATTGAGGCATTAACAAGACTATTGATAACCTTTTCTGGTATCTTTGGTAATTTTTTAGGATTTATTATTCCACTTCTGATCGTTGGCTTCGTAGCCCCTGGAATTGCAGAACTTGGTGGTAAAGCTGGAAAACTTCTAGGAATTACTGCAGGGCTAGCCTATCTATCAACCATCACTGCAGGAATTTTAGCTTTTTTAGCAGCTTCTATTGTTTTACCTATGATTATCACAACGGGTGCAGAAGTCACAGGAACAGGTGTAACCATCACTCCCTTCTTTACGATTGAGATGCCAGCCATTATGGGTGTTATGACAGCTTTAGTGACAGCTTTCTTACTCGGGTTAGGTATGGCGGCTATTAAAGGAAAGACAATGTTTAACTTTATGAATGAATTTCAGGAGATTATTAATAAAGTAATTACCACGATCATTATTCCATTATTACCTGTATATATTGCGGGAGTATTTGCTAAGATGGCTTATACAGGCGAAGTTGCCAGCACTTTATCAGTATTTGGAAGAGTTGTTGTGTTAGTATTAATTGTTCATATATCCTATATTATACTCCAGTACATACTTGCTGGTGGGATTACTGGTAAGAACCCAATCAGGGCATTAAAAAATATGCTACCAGCTTATTTTACTGCTATTGGGACTCAGTCCTCAGCAGCGACAATCCCTGTTACAGTAAGACAGACTAAGGCCAACGATGTTTCAGAAGAAGTAGCAGAATTTGCAGTACCCTTATGTGCAACGATACATTTAGCAGGTAGTACAATTACCCTGACTACCTGCGCTATAGCTGTAATGCTCTTAGCTGGTAATACCCTTAGCTTCGGGCAAGTACTGCCTTTTATTTTAATGTTGGGAGTCACAATGGTAGCAGCTCCTGGTGTGCCTGGTGGAGCGATTATGGCGGCCCTTGGTCTACTAGAAACTATGCTGGGATTTGGTGAGGCTCAATTAGCCTTAATGATGGCAATCTATATAGCTCAGGATAGCTTTGGAACTGCTGCCAACGTTACTGGTGATGGAGCGATTGCCATGATCGTAGATAGATTTGCAAAAAATAAATAGCAGTTAATAGGGAAAATTATCATACAAATCAAAAATATGTTAGAATTCATAGTAAATATTATAATGATAATTAATTTTTATTTGTTATTATTTACAGAAAAAAATGTATACACTTGGTATTTATGGTTTTAAGGTCTTAATGTATTAGTTTTATACATTATATCAGTTTTTTTCTTTTTAATTGTTTTTTTATCTATACTTTTAAAAGATGTACTTAAAATAGTCGAAGGAGTTTAGTTTATTTTAAACTGAACTCCTTTTGCTTCTAAATATCAAAGGTTATTCGTCCAACAGGAGAGGAAACCTAATTAGATAAAACAAAGAAGATCCATAGTAATGGAGCTCTGTTTTTTGCTCAATTAAATATATAGGTGAAGGAATTGATTGTCAGGGGTGTAGGGATCAATATCCTTCACTAGTTCTAGTGATCTCAAAGCTCCATTGTGGTGTTTTTCAATGATGATTTTGGATAAGGGAATAACATTTTTTAGATTCAACACTTCTTCATAATTGAAAAAACCAGCAGCAGAATTTTCCTTTCCATCGGATATAGCCTCTCCCTTTAGATAATCCATAGTAAAAACAAGATAACAATCCAAACATTTTTCACTTCTTTGTCGGGTACGTACCGCCACTAGCTCTTTTGATTTAGCTTTAATTGATGTCTCTTCAAAAACTTCTCTTTCGACTGCGGCACTGGGGTGTTCTCCATCCTTAACAAATCCTCCAGGGATAATCCATTGTTCATTGTATTCACCATAGGAATGTCTGACTAATAAATACTTGCTTTGATGATATAGGAGACCCCCCACACCAATAAAATTATGTTCTCTCATTTGAATTGCTCCTATCTTAGTTAGTATTGTTTTAATGTTTAAAAAGACTTTGACAGTTTAATTATATAATATTTTTTGAAGGACTACACATTCTAATCAATATAGTAGTATTATGATTAAGGTTACCACATACAAATATTATTATAAAAGATCGGCGTACTTTATCGTTTAACTTGTTTTATGTTGGCTTTATAAAGTATAATGATACCAAATATAAAGAGGGTGATGAAAATCAAATTTAATTTAGTGGAAGCAATTAAGGACTGTGATTTAGAAACTTTATTTGGAGTAGACTTAAAAAAGGAACAGTGGGTTTGGTTGAACGCAGAGATTTTTCCAGACTTGATTATGAATATAACAGACTACGACTCATATGATGATGACGAAGAACTGATGGAGGCTATAAGGGGACTTTCAGAAGCAGAGTTTATTAATATAGTAGCAACCAAAATGAATGAAAAGGACTATATGTTGGTGAATCAATACCTCTTTGAGAAGTTAGAGGGAGGATTTAACGTTACTGACGATATTAAGACTTATATTTTTGTTGAAAAAAAATACTTTATGTTAAAAATGATTGGAAAGCTAAAGGAACTTGAATGGGTGCTGAAGGCAATGGCGGTGGACTCTTATCAGCATATAACTCCCGAGAAAAAGCTGAGGGCTATTTATGAAGAGGATTTTTATGAAAACATGATGATTCTAGAAGAATTATTGATTCACAATAAATATGAGAAATTCAACTGTGTATGGCGTGTGATCCCAGAAACTCAAGCTTTAGTTTTTTATAAGAATGAAAAGCAACATAGGGTATGGGCAGAGGGCAATGCAAATTTCATATATAATGAATTAAGTAAGTATTAAAAGCCTCATCATAAAACAGATGTAAGTACAAGTAAGTATACAAGTTGAATGTATTTCAAAATGAAACTTGAAAATTCCCCACAATGACTTCCTTAAGTTTAATAGGATTCATTTGTAGGGAATTTTGATTTTACAGTATTTGGATTTATCTATAGGAACTTTTCCTTTACTTTACTCCAGAATTCAAATCCTTTAAGTCTAAGCATTTTAATATTAAGACTTGAGAGTTTTAAGGATACTTCAACAATACCGTTATGTCTATGCTCCATACCATCGCTGACAATTACGATGGAGTCCTCAAAACGATACTCAGGGTTTACCTTAATAGTTGCATTGGAGGGAAGGATAACGCTGGAGGTAAAGGAACGGTATGCATTGGTATTAATAGGAGCCAGAGGACTGACTTGTATCACCTGTAGACTAGGGTCTACAATAGAACCACCTATAGAATAATTGTAGGCAGTACTACCGGTAGAGGTGGCACAAAGTATTCCATCACCGCTGAAACGTTGGATTAATTGATCGTTTACTGAAAGGTCCAAATGAACCGTCCTGGATAAATCCCCCTTGATGACAATTTCGTTGAGGGCAAAGGCATTGATACAATCTGTTCGGGTACAGATTACTGCCTCTATTGGATTAATTTCTTCTATGAAATATTCCCCAGCATGATATCTGTCTAGAAAATCGTCTATTTCATCGGGATTGATTTCTACTAAGAATCCTAAATGGCCAGTGTTAATCCCCACAACAGGGATATCAGGGAATTGATAGGTGTGGAGCATTCTTAAGAGGGAACCATCCCCACCGATACAGACAACTAAATCAGCCGTGAAATCAAACACATCAGTAACCTCGTAGCCCATTTGGATGAATTTCTTTTTTACATAACTGGCAGTATCTATAGAAAACTTAGCATTATTATGTATAATATTAATGACCTTATTACCATTGGTATTCATAAGCATTCTCCTTTAAAAATAATTTAGAGATTGTATCTATGTCTTAGTTTGTGTATTTCCATATGTTATCAGAATAATCATTTATAATGTAATATATTCCTTAAATAGCGTTTATCCGTATAAATGTTATTAATTTAGTAATTCTATATGAGAAGGAAAAATCCTTTTATAGGGATTGAAAAATCTTTAACAAGTAGAAAAAACATATTGATATAGGATTATTTTCATAATATAATAGCCATGCGAATGAAAGAAGGTGAAAAAATGCTGATATCAGACCAGCAAACAGAGCAAATGATGGTGTATCAAGTAGAGGCGGAGGATCATTTTAAAACCATCAAGCAGGTATTGAAGACCAGGCTTGATTTTTCAAGTCGACTGCTTACTAAATTAAAGAAGGACAAATCGGTTTTTCTTAATGATGAATATGTAAAATATCATGAGGAGGTAAAGGAAGGGGACTACATAAAGATTTTGATGGAGGAAGAACCTAACCAATTTACACCTCAAGACATTCCATTCCATGTAATATATGAAGATGTAGATGTCATTGTGATTAATAAACAGCCGGGAATCGTATCCCATCCTACTAAAAGTCATCCTATCTATACGATTGCTAATGCTGCTTCTTATTATCTGCAAAAAAAGGGGTTTGAATACAGAATTAGATTTGTAAATAGATTGGACATGGACACCTCTGGACTTTTGGTGATCGCAAAGAATCCCTATGCCCACCATGTTTTGTCGGAGCAGATGCAGGCAGATTTAGTGGAAAAAAGATATATTACCTTTGTAGAGGGGATTGTAGAAGCAGATGCAGGGACAATTGATGCCCCCATCCATCGGCCTACAGAGGATAGTATTAAAAGGGTAGTGGATGAAGCAGGACAGGCTTCCATCACGAGATATAAGGTACTGGAAAGATACGAAAACGCCACAATGCTAGAGGTGGAGCTCCTAACAGGTCGTACCCATCAAATAAGGGTACATATGAACCATTTAGGACATTCCATCATAGGAGATACCCTTTACGGGAACCCAGACGGCAAACTAATAGGTAGACAGGCCCTCCATGCAGCTTATTTGAAGTTTTATCAACCAAGATTTAAGAATGAAATTGTGGTGAAAGCGCCTCTACCTGATGATTTGGCGGAGTTGAGGGAGCGGTTGAAGAAGGAAAAAGTAGAAGATAAGAGATAAATATTTAAATGATTAGGCGACTCATTCTGTAGGTGTGACACTGACACTAAGGAAGGGGTCGCTTCTGTATACCCCTAGAGGGACAATTATGAGACTAGGTAAAGAATATGGAATCAGTACTAGCACTACAGAAAGTGTATATAGACATAGGTAATAAGCAATCCATAAAGAAATTTGGATGGTTTTATTTTATAGAGACTGTTCAAATACATAAAGTCATTTTAATGAATTAATATAAAACAGTTAACTGTTTGAAAATTGACAAAACATAAAAAATTCTATAAAATTATACTGGTGACATAGAATTACATAAATGGATGTTAATAATATCCATATGTTTTTTTATCTATAGCTGAACTGGAGATATGAAGGGAAGTGAAGTCAGTGAAATATCCATCTTTAAAGGTGTTCTTAAACTCATAGCAAAGACTGCTATGAGAAAACTAAAGCAATAGGGCATTAAAGTGTCTTGTAGGTAGTCTTTGCTCTGATCCATATTTCATAAGGAGGGCAAAGCGATGGGTCATATTAGTGCACAAAGTGTATTACCAGAGGAAGTAGTAGAGCTGATTCAACAATATATTGACGGTGAATACTTATATATTCCAAGAAAAATTGAGAATAAAAAATCCTGGGGTGAAAAAAATGGTACGAAAAATAATTTTAAGAATAGAGATAAAGAAATTTTTAATAAATATACCCAAGGGACTACTGTAGTCGAGTTGGCAGAAGTATACTATCTTTCGGAAAAGAGCATAAGAAGAATTCTAAGTAAAGAAAAGAGAAGGAAATTATAATATAAATGGACATTTATTAATCAGATTAATAATAAATGTCCATTTACTTATTAAAAAGCTCAAGTTTGATTAAGTACTGTTTATGAGATTACTAGATCAATTTATATTTGATAGAATAAAGTAAGTAGTCTTATAATATTTAACATGGGGGGAATTAAAATGAGAATAGAATTTAAGAATCCGACAGAAACTGATGCTATTGATATAGCTACATGGAAATATGAAGGAGAATACTCCTTTTATAATAACGACAAAACTGAGGTTAAGCAACAATGGGCAAGAAATATACATACAGAGGAAAATGCATTTGTTTTATATAATGATGAACAAGAATTAATGGGCAACTTTAGTTTTGATTACGATGATGAAAAAGATGTATTTATGTTTGGCGTACAAATGAGACCTAGTCTTACTGGAAGGGGAATGGGGACAGAAATTATTAGTGCTGTACTGGATTTTGGCAGAGAAAAATATAAGTTTGACAAATTAGAGTTACTAGTTGCAAAGTTCAATAAAAGGGCTATACGAGTCTATGAAAAACTAGGTTTTGAAAAGATAGATGAACTTACATGGTTTGTAAATAATCAGGACACAGAATTTATTGCCATGAGGAAAAGCTATTAGAGATCAGGTTGACTCTAGATTTAATAGTAAATTAAATTGGGGCTTTGTTTAGATTGCCTAAGGAAGAGAAGGAGGATTTTATGATTCGCTTAGAGGAGATAACGGAAGAAAACTGGATAGAATGTATTGGTTTAAAGGAAGAGGAAAATGCAAGGAAATTTATTGCTTCAAATCTTTTTTCTATAGCACAGGCGCAGTTTTATCCAAAAGCAATCTCAAGAGCCATATACAATGACCAGACAATGGTTGGTTATACCTTGCATGGAGAGGATGAAGATGAGCATGATATGTTTCATATCGATAGACTCATGATTGGTTTAGATTATAGGAATAATGGCTTTGCTAGTGAAACTCTCCAATTAATTATCAATGAGGCCAGTGAAAAGGGTTATAATAAATTAGCAGCAAGTGTTCATCCAGAGAATAAAAAGATGCACAATCTACTTGGTAAATTCGGATTTGAGTTCCGAGGTGAATATGATGACGACGAGATGGTCTTCAGAAGAGTTAGCATTAATAATAAATGAGACTCATGCAACTTGATTTAAAGGTGTTGAAAGTTTTAAGTAAATATTAAAGTGTACTTATGTTCCCTCAAGCTACGGTTTGAGGGAATTTTACCTAAGGGGATTATCTTAAGCTTAATTCTAATTAATAATTATTTTTTAATATTAGTGATACTATAAGAGTAACTGGCCCTTTTGTAGGTTCGAGGAAGAGGCACAGTCCTTTGTTTTACTTTGAAAACTAAAGGATGATCCTCAATAGTAAAGTAACTGTAATTAAAGACAGCAGTGTGGTTACAGATACAATAACGGCTGCATATTCTTTTTCTGTATCAAAATTTTCTGCTAGAATTGCAGTCATGGCAGCAGCTGGCATAGCACTCATAATAATTACTGTATTGATAGCTTTGGATGTCCCTACTAATAATGATAAGAAGTAAAGGATACCAGGTATGATAATCAGCTTAGTAATGACGCCATAATACAATGTCCAGTCCTTCAAATACTTTTGAATTTTAGTGTTTGAGAGTATAACTCCGATTATGATCATGGACAAGGGACCAGTAATACTTCCTATACTATTAATACTAGACAAAATTGCTCTAGGGGGTTTAATATTCGATACCATAATGATAATACCGATACAAACTGCTATAATGGAGGGATTTGTAAGGATTTTTTTCAGTTCATTTCTGAAGTCATTTTTTTCAGAATCACCTCTAAATAGCATAAGGCCATATGTCCATAAAAGTATTACAAAGAACATATTAAATATAGAACCATAGATGATTCCCTCTGGGCCATAAATTGAATTTAATATAGGAAAACCTACATACCCTGTATTTGTAAAGACATTAGCGAAATGTAGTATTGTTTTTTTATCATTTTTGATAGGCAATAACATCAAATGAGAAACAGCTATTATGAGAATGTACCCTATGATAGAATAATAAAATGTATTTATGACATTAGACTTAACTGTATCACTATATGTAAATGTAAATGATGAAAGAATCATGAAGGGCAAAGCAATTTGGATGAGTATAGCGATCAATGCTTTGTTTACTTCGGGTGTAATAATATTTCTCTTGCTTCCATAGACCCCCACTAAAATGATAATAAATAATGAAGTAACACTTTCTATAATCACTGACATTTCCAAGTGAAGCCCCCCTTTTGGATTTAAGTATTAACTATTTTATGCAGGAAGTAAGATTATGTTAAGGAAACCTTTTGACATCAAAATAAAGGAAAAATTACAATAATGGGGAATACCTAAGTAAGACTTAATAAAAGGAGCGAAAGCAGGATAAGATTATTGAGACTTTTAAGGAGCGAGATTGATGTAGAAAAGAGAATTGATTCATATATACATATATGGGGGAGATTATATGTCAAAAATAACAGGTATTGGTGGAGTGTTTCTGAATATTAGTGGTGATACGAAAAAATTACTAAATTGGTATCATGAAGTTTTAGGTTTGGATATTACTGAATATGGTATTAATTTTCTTTCACCAAATAAGTGCACTCTAATCACGTTTGATAATAAGGAATCAAGTGAAACTGTACTTAATTTTACAGTTAATAATCTTGAGGAGTTCTTACAATCATTAAAAAACAAGAATGTTAAAATTATTCAAGATATAAAGGCCTATGAATATGGAAAGTTTGCTCAAATTGAAGATATACTTGGAAATATCGTAGAGCTATGGGAACCCAATGATGATAACTACAAAAACATGGTTAAAAAAGAAATAGATGATTTTAATAAGAAATTGTAAATATGACAAGAAATTTACAGCATAAGTTGGAAAATAGATGTATCTTAAAACAATAAAACCTCGGTACAAATACCGAGGTTTTCCTTTAGCAATCCCTATCATTTCCTGGTGGAGATAAGGGGGCTCGAACCCCTGACCTCTACACTGCCAGTGTAGCGCTCTCCCAGCTGAGCTATATCCCCATGAAGTTTTTAATCTAGTAAAATTCTACTAGAAAAAGTCATTTAAGTCAATAGGATGATAAATTTTTATGTTTAATGGATTTTTAAATAATTGTAAAAATCATTAATTTCTGATAATATAGTAATATAAAAGAATTTAGTAATGCGAAATATAAGGGGGACAAAATGGATGGGTACAGCTGCAGCGATATTGGATATAAAGGAAAGTGACAAAAAAGTATTAAGGAGAAATGTAATCAATATTGCGTGGCCTGCGGTGACGGAGCTAATCCTGATCTCTCTTGTTGGGGCAATCGATATGATTATGGTGGGAAAGCTGGGAGCTGCGGCAATCGCCTCTATAGGTTTAACGAATCAACCTATTTTTTTAATAATGGCGATTTTTCAAGCCCTAAATGTAGGAGGTACAGCCATTGTATCTAGGGAAATTGGTGCTGGTAATGTAGGGGAAGCAAACAAAGCCACAAGACATGTTATTATCATCACATCTATATTATCGGTTCTAATCATCATACCAGCCATGATCTACGTTACCCAGATATATAAATTTATGGGGGCAGATCAAGACGTTATAGATATAGGACTAAACTATTTTAAAGTTGCATTGATCGGAATCATATTTCAAAATATCTCCCTAGCTGTAGCGGCGGTCCTTAGGGGGAGTGGTGATACTAAAAGCCCAATGATGATTAACGTAGGGGCAAATATTATCAATGTCATTATGAACTATCTTTTAATATTTGGTATGTTTGGGGCACCTCAGCTAGGGGTGACAGGTGCAGGGGTAGCCACCCTACTGGCTAGAATGTTGGGGATGATCTTCTTAATAGGAATATTGGCTTCTGGAAGAACAGTACTTAGGTTAAGATTTAAAAACTTCTTTTCATGGGATCAATCAATGATGAAAAAAGTGATTAAGATTGGATTACCTTCAGCAGCAGAACAGTTGGTTCTCCGTACGGGAAATCTAACATTTGTTAGAATCATTGCAGGACTTGGGACGGTCATTTATGCTTCCCATCAAATAGCCATCAGTATATTATCCCTTTCCTTTACTACGGGTATGGCATTTGCTATGGCGGCCTCCGCTTTGATTGGTCAAAGTCTTGGGGCAGAAAAAAGAGAATTAGCAGAAGCCTATGGTAAGGAAGTTCGTTTCTTAGGTTCAGTAGTAGCCACCACAATAGGAGTTTTATTCTTTATCTTTTCGGAACAGATTATCGGACTCTATAGCAGTGATCCAGCGGTAATTAAAAATGCCTCCATAGCCCTTAGAATGATCGCCATCATACAGCCCTTCCAATCCTCCCAACTAATTTTGGCAGGGGGACTAAGGGGAGCAGGGGATACCAAGTGGCCTTTACTTTCCACCATGGCAGGGATCTGGGGGATTCGTGTCACCTTAGGCATTCTATTTGTATTAGTTTTCAAAATGGGACTATTTGGTGCATGGTTAGCCATCTGTGTCGATCAGGTCATCAGATATTGCATACTTTATATGAGATTTAGGACTGGAAAATGGAAATATGTAAAAATATAGAATTTTTAAAAAAATTGTTAATATTTCTAGGTATTTAGGAGGGATTTTTCAATTGATAGCGAATAACAACTATTAAAAGCCCATTTCATTATATCGTGTTGATTATGCTATTATTCAATTGATTATTTCGACATATCCCCACTTTATTGGGCATAAAATTTATAAACGTGATAATTTATAACTAAAAAATTATCATGTGATGAGCAATCAATTGATAAAGCCAAATAAAGTCTAATCTACAAAAAAAGATAGGGGGAATCAGGGAAATGAACAATCTTCAGAACACTTCCAAAAATAATATCGATGAAATGGAAGGGGAATTAAGAGCCCTGACGGAGATGATGATTCAGGTATTATCCCAACAAAAACACCTAGGAAAACTAAAGGAAGAAGAATATCAAAAGCTAGTTATAAACAAATTAAAATTCTTAGCTTAGAAAATTAGTGATAGAAATGATAAGTCCTTAGGGGCTTTCTTTTTTTGCAGATTTATGTTAATATATTATGTAAACTTTAATAGTGGGTTAGACCTCATTAGAACAGGAGGGTAAAATAAATGTTTAAATCAATTAAAAGTAAAAAGCACAGAATGTTGGCAGTGGGAACACTGCTTATTGTTATGGTATTAGCAGTTTCCTTAGGGATTTATAAAGAATACTACAGAGAAGAGGTAGGGGAATTAAGCTACCAAAGCTTCCTTGCCAAGATGGAGGCAGGGGAAGTAAAGGAAGTGTATTTATCGGAGGGAGCTGAACTTAAGGGAAAACTAACCTCTGGTGCAGCTTTTATTACTGATAATCCCCGAACGGATTCTTTGAAGGAAATGCTTCTAATGAAGGGGGTGAAGGTGGTAGAGGTCAATGAGCAATTTTCTATTGGTCAACTGATTACTTTTATCGTCGTAATGGTAGGCTTCTTTGGCTTTGCTATTTTCATGTCTAAAAATAACTCAAGACAAGCCTCTAAAGAATACGACAAAATGTCATCTGTAGATTATGCCACCGAGAAAAAATCCCAAATCAATTTTAGAAGTGTTGCAGGAAATGAAGAAGCTAAAGGTAGCTTGATGGAAATGGTGGATTTCTTGAAAAACCCAGACAAGTATTCACGATATGGAGCCAAAATGCCTAGGGGGGTAATCCTTTATGGACCTCCAGGGACAGGCAAGACGTTGATGGCTAAAGCCCTAGCCAGCGAAGCAGGGGTGGATTTCATGGCGGTATCGGGTTCGGACTTCGTTCAAATCTATGCAGGTGTGGGTGCTGCTAGGATTAGAAGTCTATTTAAGAGTGCTGCTGAAAAGGGCAAGTGCGTCATATTTATTGACGAGATTGATGCGATTGGTAAAAAACGTGATCGTGGAGGATTAGGTGGTAGTGACGAATCTGATCGTACTTTGAATGCCCTTCTGACGGAAATGTCAGGTTTTAAAGGAAATGAAGGGATCGTTGTATTGGCTGCCACCAACCGTCTTGATACTTTAGATGAAGCCCTATTAAGACCAGGACGTTTTGATAGACAAATAGAGGTAGGCTTACCAGATGTAAAGGCAAGAATGGAGATCTTATCCTTGTATACTCAAAATAGACCAATCGCAGAGGATTTAAATATTGCTGCCTTAGCTCAACAGACGGTATATTTCAGTGGTGCAAAGCTGGAAAACCTGATGAATGAAGCGGCAATTTATGCTGCCCGTGAAAATGCTGAAGCCATTACTGAAAAACATGTGGATAGAGCCTTTTATACAGTTGTAGCTGGTGAGGAAAAGAAAGATAGAAGTAATATTCCTCAAATAGATCGAAAAATCACTGCCTACCATGAGGCTGGTCATGCTGCGATTACAAAGCTATTATGTCCAAAAAACCGTGTGACAAAGGTAACCATTATCCCAAGTACCAAGGGGGCAGGGGGTTTTAGTATGAACATCCCTCCTGATAAGATGTATCACACAAAAAGGGACATGCTTAACAATATTAAAATAGCATTGGCGGGTAGAATCGCCGAGGAAGTGACCTTTGGTGAGGATAATATCACCACTGGTGCAAGTAATGACATTCAAAGGGCTACTGAAATACTATCATCAATGATTAAGCGTTTCGGTATGTCCAACAAGCTAGGAATGATTAACTATGATATCCTATTAGGACAACAGGGGGTAAATCAAAACCTAGTGGAAGTCATTAATAAGGAGATGGAAAGACTTTATGATGAGACAAAGGCCATAATTCAAGAAAATCTACCATTGGTTGAGGCCATTGCAGAGGGTCTATTGGCTAAAGAAACATTAAAGGAAGATGAGATTGATGAATTATGCAAAAACTATAAAAATGAAGAAGCAGGTATAATGCACTAAGGTTTCGTTTCATTATAGAAAAGGACTTGGACATCGATTAAAGATGTGTCTAGGTCTTTTTTTATTGTTTTGTGTCATTTATGACACGTAATAATCTCTAAGTACTACATAAAACATAACACATATATAAAAAATAATTTATTCAATAGATAAGTGTTGCTTAATAATATATATGTGCTATACTAAATAAGGAATTAAGATACACAAAATAGCACCAATCAATTTATTAGTACATAATAATAAAGTACAAAGGCATATGACATCAATTGTTTGTTCATATTTGCATTTTAGTTTTATCAAGTATATACGAAGTCTCAAATAAAATATTAAAAAATTATTGGGGGGTAATTATTTTGTACAATACAAAGGAGTCAAGTATCTTAGAGGTTCAAAAACTTAGCAAGGTTTATTACAATCTTTCCATCAAAGAACTAATGGATATTGCAGTAAAAAAAGAAGGTGGAAAAATTACCACTGATGGGGCTCTTTGTATTAACACCGGTAAATATACGGGCAGATCACCCAATGACCGCTTTATAGTAGATGAAGATTCAGTACACAAATATATCAATTGGAATAAAACAAACCTGCCGATTTCAAAAGAGGCTTTTGAAGGGCTTTATCGTAAAGCTCTGGAATATATGGAAATGAAAGAATTATATGTGTTTGATGGTTTTGTAGGAGCAGATGCAAATTATCGAATCCCCATAAGGGTGATTAATGAGTTTGCCTATCAGAATTTATTTGCCCAACAGATGTTTATCAAAGGTCAAAAAGAAAAATTAGAAAATTTCGCTCCTGAATTTACTGTAGTTGCTTTACCAGACTTCAAGGCAATACCAGAGGTGGATGGAACAAATTCAGAAGTGTTCATTATCATAAGTTTTGAGAAAAAGCTGGTATTAATTGGGGGTACAAAGTATTCTGGAGAGATTAAAAAATCCATCTTTACGGTGATGAATTACCTGCTACCATTTAAAAAGGTACTACCAATGCACTGTTCCGCTAATGTAGGGGAAGATGGGGACGTGACTTTATTCTTCGGATTATCTGGAACAGGGAAAACAACTTTGTCGGCGGATGACAATAGAAGGCTAATCGGAGATGATGAGCATGGCTGGACTGATCATGGTGTGTTTAATTTTGAAGGGGGCTGCTATGCTAAATGTATCAATTTATCCCAAAAGCAGGAACCGCAGATTTGGAATGCCATTAAAGAAGGAGCAATCTTGGAAAATGTCGTCATAGATGAAGAGGGTAGACCAGATTATAGTGATGATTGCTATACGGAAAATACCCGCGTTGCCTTTCCTGTTGAGCATATTGAAAATGCAGTCCTAGAGGGAAGGGGAGGAATCCCCAAGACCATTATCTTTCTTACTGCCGATGCTACAGGGGTATTGCCTCCCATCTCAAAGCTGACAAAGGAACAGGCAATGTATCACTTTATGTCGGGTTATACCAGCAAGTTGGCAGGTACAGAAAGGGGTATCGTAGAACCCACAGCCACCTTCTCCACCTGTTTTGGGGGGCCCTTTATGATCCTCAAACCACAGGTCTATGCAGAGCTTCTAGGTGAAAAGATAGAGCAGTATAATGTAGATGTATTTTTAGTCAATACTGGATGGACTGGAGGCACCTATGGTAAAGGAAGCCGTATGAAATTAAAATATACTAGATCAATGGTAAGGGCAGCCATAGAGGGAAGGCTGGATCAGATAAGCTATGTTACGGACCCCATATTCAAGCTACAGATTCCAATCGTTTGTCCAGAGGTACCCAGTAATATATTGAATCCCTCCAATACATGGGGAGATATCCGAGAATACAAGGAAAAGGCTACGGCATTGGCCTATAGTTTTCATGAAAATTTTAAGCAGTTTAAGTCGGTGTCAGAGGAAGCTGAAAAGGTGGACCAAGAGAGGTTATTGAAGATATTGTAACATACTGATAAGGTAGGATTTCATATTATGGAGTTGTATATAGGGTATTGAGAAGTAGTATTGAAAATTTGTAGTAAACCCGTAATGTTCTAGAGAATGATACGGATTTTTTAAATTGGGGTATACAAAAAATTCAATCATCAAAATAAGTGTATTACCATATATTTAAAATATTAGTGGTGATATTTGCTTTACATAGGAATGATGATAAAGCTAATCCAAAGGGGTTAGCTTTTTAATTTGAAAATTTCCAGAAGGAGGTTGTCTATGGAGTTACTAAGCACCTTATCAATGAAGGAGGCCAAGGAGAAGGTTCGAGGAATATTTCAAGACTTATTTTTGAAGGCAGAGGAGGTATCCATCTGGGAGGCGATAGATAGGGTACTGGCGGTGGATGTGATTTCCCCCATAAATGTACCAGAGTTCCATAGATCTACCGTGGATGGCTATGCTGTCCTATCAAAAGATACCAATGGAGCCAGCGAATCATTACCTAGCTTTTTAGATATAGTTGGAGAAATTGAAATGGGACAGGAGGTAAATCTAGAAATAAAGTCAGGCAATACCTGCTATATTCCCACAGGGGGAATGTTACCCAAAGGCAGCGATGGGGTGGTGATGGTGGAATATACAGAACTGTTGGAAGAAAAAACAGTGTGTATTCAAAGACCTGTAGCACCACTGGAAAATACATTGCAAAAGGGTGATGATCTACAGGAGGGACAGGTGGTATTTCAAAAGGGACATCAGCTGAGAAGTCATGACATTGGGGTACTGGCAGGGATGGGATTTGCCACGGTTGAGGTTTATCAAAAACCAAGAATCAGCATCATTTCCACTGGAAATGAATTGGTGTCATTAGAGGAAGAATTACAAATGGGAAAAATAAGAGATATGAATACCTATAGCTTGTCAGCAGCAGCCCTACAGGATCATGCGATGATTGTTCGGGCAATCATTGTAAAGGACCACTTTGATGATTTAAAGGCTATGTTGGAGAAATCTATAGAAGATAGCGATATCGTTTTAATCTCTGGGGGAAGCTCTATGGGGACGAAGGATATTACAAAGGATGTAATCAATTTTGTTGGTGAACCGGGGGTCTTTATCCATGGGATTGCCGTCAAACCGGGTAAGCCTACGATTGTGGGTAAGCTAGGGAACGTGGCTGTGTATGGATTGCCGGGACAACCTGTATCTGCCATGGTGATCTATCAAGTGTTGGTACGGGATTTAATCCATAGCCTTTATGGGATTCACAAGATTCAACCCTATATACTAGGGGAATTGACGGTGAATATTTCATCCAACATGGGAAAAGAACACTATGTAATGGTAAATCTAACCCAAGAGAAAAATAAAACACTGGTGTCTCCTGTCTATGGAAAATCAGGAATGTTGACCATGATGGCTAAATCCATTGGGTATATTTGTATAGAACAAAACCAAGAAGGGTTAGAAAAGGGCTCTAATGTGAAGGTTTATTTATTTTAACTAAGTCTACATCTATTCTAAAAAATATACTTGTAAAAAGGTGGGATTGGGATGAAGGAAACAAGAAACATATACTTAACCAATATTCCTCTAAAGGAAGCTCAAGAAACCTATATCAATCGAATTGAGTTCTCCAATTTTTATCAGAGCATTGAAGAAATTCCTGTGGTCTCAGCTTTGGGGAGAGTCTCTGTTGGGGCTGTATTTGCGGAAAGATCCTCCCCTAATTACAATGGGGCTGCAATGGATGGAATCGCAGTAATTGCAGAGAAGACCTATGGGGCAACGGAAACCCGGCCAGTGGAGCTAAAAAAAGAAAATGATTTTGTCTATATCAATACTGGTGGTTGTATTAAAGAACCCTTTAATGCAGTAATCATGATTGAAGATATTGTGATTTTAGATGATGAAACTGTAAAAATCCATGAAGCAGCTAGACCTTGGCAACATATTCGCCCTATAGGGGAGGATATTGTTGCTGGAGAATTAATTATATCGGCTAATCACAGGATTCGACCAGTGGATATAGGAGCATTGTTGGCGGGGAAAATAGTAAAAGTTAAAGTGCTTCCATTGCCAAGGGTAGGGTTGATCCCCACTGGCTCAGAGATTGTAGATGTATCTGATGAATTAGAAAATGGAAAAATCATTGAATCTAATACCAGTATGTTTGCCGCCATGTTGCAGGAATACAACGGGATACCGAAACGATACCCTGTAGTGAAGGATGACTTTGAGAAAATAAAAGAGGGGATTTTACTGGCACTAGAAGAAAATGACGTGGTAGTGATAAATGCAGGTTCCTCGGCTGGGTCGCGGGACTTTACAGTGGATGTTTTAAGAGAAATTGGAGAAGTCATCATCCATGGAGTCGCAACCAAACCAGGAAAACCAGTAATCCTTGCTATTGTACGAGGTAAGCCTGTGGTGGGAATTCCAGGGTATCCCGTATCGGCGTATTTTACAATGGAATTTTTTATTAAGCCTTTAATTGCCAAATACAATAAGCAGGTGATGACGTCGCCAACTACAGTTAAGGCAACCCTTTCAAGAAGAATAGTCTCGTCCCTAAAGCATGAGGAATACGTCCGCATGAAGATGGGGAAAGTGGGAAACAAGCTGATTGCTACACCACTGGAACGGGGAGCAGGGGTCGCCATGTCCCTTGTTAGGGCTGATGGAGTTCTAATCATCCCTCAACAATTGGAGGGCTACGATGGGGGAACAGTGGTGGATATTCAACTGATGAAACCAATGGAAGAAATTCAAGAAACCCTTGTATCTATAGGAAGTCATGATTTGGTAATAGATTTGTTGGGAAATCAGATTCATGAAACCAATAGTCTGTTGTTTTTATCCTCTGCCCATGTGGGGAGTCTTGGGGGAATCATGGCTATGAAGAAAAAGGAATGTCATTTAGCTCCGATTCATTTAATGGATACCAAGACTGGGGAGTACAATATTTCCTATGTTCGACAATATTCGAAGGGTGAATCAATGGCTCTGATCAAGTTCGTTGGAAGAAGCCAAGGACTCATGGTGAAGAAGGGAAATCCTAAGAAGATCAAAGGAATTGCTGATTTAGCAAGGGAAGAGATTCATTTTGTCAATCGCCAAAGGGGAGCCGGTACCCGTATCCTGTTGGACTACTATCTAAACGATCTAGGAATAGAGCCTGATGCAGTACAGGGCTATGAAAGGGAAATGACCACCCATATGGCTGTGGCGGTGGCAGTCTCTGGTGGAACTGCTGACTGTGGCTTGGGGGTATATTCAGCGGCTACCACAATGGGATTAGATTTTATCCCCATTGCATGGGAGGACTATGATTTATTGATTCCTCAAGCATTTCTTGAAGACTCAAGGGTACTTCAGCTATTGGAAGTGATGAAGAGTGATGCCTTTGTTAATCATGTAAATAGACTAGGGGGATATAATACTGAGAGTATAGGAAAAGTAGTTTTAATATAAAGGGGGATTGACAGTGGCAAAGGTAATATCAATCAATATCAGTGATGAAAAGGGAATGTCAAAGGATCCTATACAGGAAGGAATCTTTGTTGAAAGCTTTGGTTTAGAAGGGGATGCACATGGTGGGGACTGGCATCGGCAAGTCAGTATCCTAGCTCAAGAAAGTATAGATAAGATTGCAGCCAGGGGGATTAAAGACCTGTTCCCAGGTAGATTTGCTGAAAACATCACAACAGAGGGGATTATATTGCATGAACTTCCAGTAGGAATGAAATTGCTAATCGGAGAAACCCTTCAAGAGGTGACTCAAATTGGTAAAAAATGTCATAGTCGCTGTGGCATCTATCATACGGTGGGGGACTGTGTAATGCCTAAGGAAGGGATCTTTACGAAGGTGATTAAAGGGGGAAGGATTAAGATTGGTGATTTAATTAAAATATTAGGCTGATGAAAAGCTCCACCTTCAGCGTCTCTTCAAAAACCCAGCATAGAGCATCCTTGTAGAAATTTGACGAATTACAACGAACTTCCCAATATTTAACCAAGTCATAACAAAACTCCTATGCTTTTCCAATATAATAACCTTATACAAGTGGAGGGGGATTTTTATGGCGATTAATAACATCAAAGAGCATGACTTAAAGGCTGAATTCCTTGATATATTAAGGAATCGTAAAGTAGTTACATATTATCAACCTATTGTCTCCTTAAAGGATGCTGAAATCATAGGCTATGAAGCCCTCAGTAGAGGTCCTAATTATAGTCCGCTGCATTATCCCAATGAATTATTTGGCTATGCAAAGAAACTCAATAAGGTATGGGAATTAGACTTGTTATGTAGACTAACGGCTATTGAGAAGGCAAAGGAAATAATCGGAGAGAAATATCTTTTTATTAATATAGATTCTGCTATTGTAAAGGACCCTGACTTTAAGCAGGGTTTTACAAAGGAATATTTAGCCCAGTGGGGTTTAGAGCCTAAGCATATTATTTTTGAAATAACAGAGCATACGGCTATAGCTGACTATAAGAGTTTTAAGGAAATATTGGAAAATTATCGAGGGCAAGGCTATCGAGTAGCTGTAGATGATGCTGGTGAGGGCTATGCTGGGTTGCGGATGTTGGCAGAAATCAGGCCTAATTTCATTAAAATAGATATGGGGTTAATTCGAGATATAGATAAAGACATGTTAAAAAGAGAGCTGTTAAAAAGCTTCCAACAGTTTTCAAAAACAACTGGAATCAAACTAATTGGTGAAGGAATTGAAACCTATGATGAACTAAAGACCCTGATGGAAATTGGAATAGAGTACGGGCAAGGGTATTTCTTTCAAAGACCTCAGCCAAATATGGTTCCCTTAGATTTAAAGGTTTTGAACGTTTTACATAGTATTAATGATATCATAAGGGCCAATAAAGAAGCAAAAGAATATATTCGAGTTGGAGATATTTCAAGGCTAGATGCACCTATGGAATACTCCTGTCACTGTAATGAAGCCCATCAGCTATTCAGTGAGAAATACAACCTTCAAGGAATTGTGGTGGTCAAACAAGAAGAGATTGTAGGGCTAGTCATGAGGAATAAGTTTTATCTTCAAATGCTCAAAAGAACAGATGGGGCTGAATTTTTAAACGAGCCCATTACCAGTGCCATGGATCCCTATCCGTTGGTGGTGGATCAGGACAGTAATATACAAGAAGTATCTAGAAGGGCTATCGCAAGGGAAGAAAATAGTGTCTATGATTATATTGTAGTGGCTGAAAATAATCGATACAAGGCTGTGACTTCCGTGGCTTACTTATTGGATACTTTGAATAATATTGAAGTTGAGTAATGGTGGGTTAATTTACTATACTAATAATGTAAAGTAGCTGAAATAATAATTCAGCTACTTTAATTTTGTTTTTGGATAGATAAGGGTATAATGTTTAATAGGAAAAAGATAGGAGGGAGAAAATGGATAAATATGAAATCAGCAAAATCTTTGAGGAAATCGGTATGATGATGGAGCTTAAGGGGGAGAATCCCTTTAAAATACGGGCATATTACAATGGTGCCAGGACAGTAGAGCTGATGGAGGAAGACATAAAAGTGTTGGTGGAGGAAAATCGATTAAACACCATCAAGGGGATCGGAAAGGCGCTAGAGGGTAAAATCATTGAATTAGTAGAAACGGGAAAACTAGAGTTCTATGATAAATTAAAGGAAGAAATTCCAGAGGGTGTCATGGAGATGCTGAAAATCCCAGGGGTGGGTCCTAAAAAAATTCGAGAACTCTATGACAAGCTGGAGATTACTTCTATCGGTGAATTGGAGTATGCTTGTTTGGAAAATCGCTTGGTGGATTTAAAGGGCTTTGGGGAAAAGACCCAAATAAAAATTCTTGAAGGAATAGAGCAGATCAAGAAGTATCAAGGGAAATTTTTAATATCCACAGGGCTAAAATATGGAACATACCTAGTGACTCAACTTAAGGAACTACCAGAGCTTAGTCAGGTTAGTCTAGCGGGTAGTATCCGTAGGCGAAAGGAGATTATCAAGGATATAGACATTATCGTCAGTTGTGGCAAAAATGATCGGGACAAGGTAATGGATTTTTTCACCACGATTGAAGGGGTGGGGAAGGTCATTGCTAAAGGGGATACGAAAAGTAGTGTTGTACTAAATATTGGAATGAATGTAGACCTAAGACTAGTAGAGGAAGGGGAATTTGCCTATGCCCTACTACATTTTACTGGAAGCAAAGAACACAACACCCTCCTAAGGGGAAGGGCTAAAAAAATGGGATTAAAGGTAAATGAGTACGGGATATTTAGGGAAGAAGAAAGACTTCCTGCGGATACGGAGGAAGAACTATATGGACTTTTAGAGCTGGACTACATCCCACCAGAGCTCCGGGAGGGGCAGGGGGAAATAGAAATGGCCGAGAAGAATCAACTGCCCAATTTGGTGGAGCATAAGGATGTCAAAGGGATTTTTCATGTTCATAGTCAATATAGTGATGGAAGGAACACCATAGAAGAGTTGGTAAAGGCGGCTATAGAGAGGGGCTTTAGATATATCGGAATATCAGACCATAGTAAGAGTGCCGCCTATGCAGGTGGTCTGAGGGAAGAAGATGTAAAGAAGCAACATAGGGAGATTGAGGATTTAAGGGAAAAATATCCACAGATAACTATTTTAAAGGGGATCGAATCGGATATTCTTGTGGATGGTTCTTTAGATTATGAGGATGAAGTCTTGGCTTCCTTTGATTATGTCATTGGATCTATTCATTCAAACTTTAACTTAGACGAAGAAACCATGACAAATAGAATCTTAAAGGCAGTTCAGAATAAATACACCACTATTCTAGGACATGTAACTGGGAGATTACTCCTATCCCGTAAGGGGTATCAGTTGGATATCGAGGAGATTATACAAGCCTGTGCTGACAATCATGTGGCAATCGAAATTAATAGTAACCCCCATAGACTAGATTTAGATTGGAGACTTTGTAGATATGCCAAGGAAAAGGGAGTAAAGCTGGTGATCGAGCCAGATGCCCACAGAATAGAGGGACTAGATGATGTTATGTACGGAGTTGGGATTGCAAGGAAGGGATGGTTGGAGTCGGAGGATGTCATCAATACAATGGAGATTGAGGAAGTTCTAGAGCGGTTTAAGAAAGAGACTCAAGAACAGAAAGAAATGAAGTGGGAAAATCAAAAAATGTAAAGAAAAAAACATGTAAAAAAGTACGTAAAAAAGGATAGTCGTACTAGGACTATCCTTGATAAATATATGATTCTTACTCTTAAATCTGTTTACTTTAAAACATTGTGTTTGTCATTAACTCTGAATTGACTCAACTTTGCCCCTTAACTCCTAAGACTATTAATAAATTGATTTAAGTCTAGGGTTTTTGTGATAACCAAAAGACCACAATAGAACAATCCGCCAAAACCAAGAGACACAATTGAAGTCAGACCTGAAGATAAGTAACCACCCAGGGTTTGATATAGGATAATCATTACTAAAAAAGTGATTAGAGAACAAAGGGTTGGTTTTAATATGGATTGCATAAATGGTAAATTTAGCTTGACATATTTGCTAAGGGTGATTAAATTTAAGATAAAGATTAAAAAGGAAGACATAATAAAGCCAATGAAGAAACCATTTATCCCATACTTGGGATTTGGAACTAAGTAATAGGTACAATAGAGCTGTACCAACATTCCCAATAGATAGTTGATGGTGGTAATCACCTGTTTACCCATTCCATGAAGTATACCAGAAAGGGTATGTTGCATACAGAGGAAGAGGGTTGCATAGCTAATCAGAGAAAGATATCTACCTACTTCTTTTTCATGATATATCAACTCAGCCAATTGCTGTCCAAAAATGACATAGATTCCGGTGAGGGGAATGGCAATCAGTAGCGTAATTTTAATAGCCAAACTGGACTTATAGGAGACCTCCTTCATGTTATTTACTGCTATTTCCTCTGAAATATTAGGGATGATATTGAGTACAAGGGCTGTGGTCACTGTAAAGGGTAAAAATAATAGGGGCATAGCCATACCAGTAATTTTTCCAAAGGTTTCGATGGCAGCAACTGCAGAATAACCTGCCGCCTCAAGACGTTGTGGTATTAGAATCGAGTTGATTGTCTGCATAAAAACTGAAAGTAAACGACTGATGGTAAGGGGGACTGAAATATACAGAACTTCCTTTAATACATTGAAAATTTTACTGTCAGTGGGTGGTATAAAGGTTTTTATTTCCAACAGCCTCTTCAAATTAAATCTTAAGACTAGATAAAATAATCCGAAAATCTCGCCAATGGTTACTCCAATAATTGCAATAGTGGCTGCCGTTACTGGATGGGTAGGCTTTTCGTAGTATAGATAAGCCAAGACAAACAAGATTCTAGCCAGCTGTTCTATAATTTGTGCAGAGGCAGGTGGCTTCATATCCTTTAATCCATAGAAAAAACCCCTAAGGATACTGGAAAAGGTAATGACGCTTATGGCTGGTATTGACCATAAGACGGGGTAGTACAAATCTTCATTCTTCAAAAGTTTAGTAACGATAAACTCTATATTCAATGAAGTGACCACTGTCAAAAATAGGGCAATAGCGCCTCCTAATCCTAAGGTAAGGGTAAGGAGTCGATAGATTCCCCGTCGATTATTTAATGAATTTTCCTTCGCCACCAGTTTCGAGACGGCTATAGGGATTCCAGAAGTAGGTATGGCAATCAGCACCATCAGGAAAGGAAATACCATTTGATACAATCCGATGGCTTGAGACCCAATCATTCTTGATAAGATGATTCGATAAACAAAACCAAGGGACCTAACAATGAAATTGATGGAGGCTAAGAGGATTGTTCCCATAATGAATGATGTTTTTTTCAAGTTATCACCCCAATGTTTTTGTACTTTATAAAAAAAGGACTATACACATAAATATTCCTAGTAAATATGCTTTATTACTGGTGATACTAAATTCTTATTTTTCCTCAGACTCTATAATCGAGGAAGGATTTTAGAATTTTGCCGTGAATAATTAATACTAATGGATACATATAAATAGGTCAACGGCGAAGGATATATATTGCGGAGGTGGGTTATATTGATACATAAGATTTCTGGAATATTAGATAAAGAGGCATTTTTAAAAATTGTAGAAGAAAAAGTAGATAATGGCTCCGAAACCTTTACACTGGCAACAATAGATATAGATAATTTTCAGACGGTTAATAGTTACTATGGTGAAGTAGTAGGGGACCAAGTTATTAAGAAAATTTCTTCTGTTCTTAAGCAAAACATGAAATCAAATGATTTTCTATGTAGAAGTAATAAGGATGAATTTAATCTTTTATTTAGTAATACAACCTCCGATACTGGCTACATCATTATGGAGGAAATACGCAGATACTTTGATATTAATACTTTTCAGATGGGGGATCGGAAAAAAGAAATCTCCGTTAAGATTAGTGCAGGGATTGCAAACTATCCAAGGGATGCGAAAAACTCAGTAGAGTTATTTAGAGGGGCAGATAGCGCTCTTTTTCGGGCGAAACGGGAGGGTAAAAATCGTGTATGTATAGCAGAGAGTGAAAATATGATGTTGAAATCCAACCACTACACCAAGACCCAGCTGGACCGACTGGCGGACTTGTCAAAGAAAACGGAGAAAACAGAGGCTTTTTTATTGAGGGAAGCCTTAGACGACTTGTTTGAGAAATATAGCAAATAGTACTCTATGTGTTTTGGAAGGGAGAACATAGGGTAAAATACTAGCAAAACAGTATGAGGTGATAAGATGATAAACTTAGTTGGAAAAAAAGCTCCTGATTTTACTGCCCCCTCCACCAGCGGAGCAGATGTAGCTATATCAGATTTCAAGAACAAGAAAAAAGTTGTGCTATTCTTTTATCCAAAGGACAACACCCCTGGTTGAGCCAATGAAGCCTCTGAGTTCAGAGATCGGTATGAAGAATTTAAAGCTTTAAATACAGAAGTACTGGGGATGAGTAAAGATAGCATCAAGAATCATCAAAAATTCAAGGAAAAGCTAAATTTCCCCTTTGATTTACTAAGTGATGAAGCCAGGGAAATTCATGGGATGTATGGGGTGTTAAAGCCTAAGAAAATGTTCGGCAAAGAAGTAATTGGCACTGTTAGATCAACCTTTGTCATTGATGAAGAGGGGATTTTGATACAGGAATTTAGAAATGTAAAGACTAAAGGCCATGTGGAAGAAGTACTGGATTATCTAAAAAAAGAAGATAAAGTTTAAGATAGTAGAATCCCTCGGAAATTTTGAGGGATTCTTTTGTAGTTTTATTTTACACATGTAACTTAGATCAGAAGAATACTTTATAATTTAGTTCTTTTTTTCATCATAAACTTATGAGGTTCCTTAATGAAACCATATTGCTCATATAAGCCATGGGCATCCTTAGTTGCTAAAATACCTAACAATCCATCCAGTTCTTGAGTAGACATAATTGATTGCATTAACTGTTTTCCTAAGCCATTACCTTGACAATTGACATCAATAATTACGTCGCAAATCCAATAAACTGTTGAATAATCAGTAACAACTCTACCGAATCCTACTAAATTATTATCGTGGTACATACCATAGCAGATGGAATTTTCAATTGATTTTTTAAGGGTTTCTTCACTTCGATCCATAGCCCAATAGGATTGTTTCATCAAAGACATAATTTTATCAATATCTAATTTAGATTTATCTGACGATACATAGCAATCAAAAATTAAATTTTTCATTTCTTCATCCTCCAAACGATTAAAATATAATCTTATGATTTTTTAATGAGGAACATAGCAAACTAATTAATTAATATTTCTTTTAAAGAACGACATAGCCTATCAATCTCTTCAGTTTTGATTGTCAGGGGTGGATAGAGGCGTATCAGATTATGAAGTTCTGAATATCCAGTGAAAAAACCTCTCTCAAGTAGCTTTTTGAATACTTCTAGTGAATGATGACTTTGATCAAGAGCGATAACATTCATCAAACCTCTCCCGCGTACTTCTATTATTTTTTTAGTCTCTTCTCTTATCTCATTTAAACTCTGACGAAGATATTGACCCATTTTATTACCAATTTCAATAAGCTCTTCATTTGAAATCACTTCAACTACTTTTCTGGCAACTATACAACCAAGGGGATCATCTAAATGAGACTGAACATATCTGAAGTTTGATCCTTCTATAACCCTAGCTAAATTAGACTTAATTAAAACACCACTTATAGGATATCCATTACCAAGACCTTTTCCTAAGGCAATAAGATCAGGTAAGTGTGACTCAGAATTAAATACATCATAGTGCTGAAAACCAAACCATCTACCGGTTCTACCAAAACCGGTTGTAACTTCATTGAGAATGACAAATCCTCCAGAAGCCTTTGTGTTTTCAACTAAAAATGAAATTAACTTTTTCGGTGGACAGAGAACAATCCCTCCTGAATTTCCTGGCTCAAACACAAAGGCCGCTATACTTGAAAAGTCTATGGAAGAGTAGTTCCCACATTCACTACAACTTGATGATTTTTGGCAACTAAAACAATTAGATACATCTAGATCTATCCATTGAGTAGAGTTCCTTGGAATCTTTAGTTCAGATGATGTACCATGATATGAGATTGATAGTGATAACTTCTTTTCTCGTTTAGTGATATACTCTGCTAGTGACACTGCTAATGAAACCGCCTCGCTTCCTGAAGATATAAAGTTACCTTTATAGCTACCTCTAAGCCCTGCTGCTTTAACTAACTCTGTGACCAGTGTACCAGGGTGTTCTGTACTAAAGTAATGATGAGTGTGAAATAATAAGCCTGCATTCTCAGATATAGTCTGGACAATCTCCTTTCGACTATGGCCTAAAACGTTAGCCCAGCAGCCTGATTCAAAATCAATGAGTTCGCCATATTCTTTTGTTCGAATTCGTGTACCTGAAGCTTGGATAGCCGTAAGGGAGATTTCTGGGCCAGAAAACAGTTTTATTTGACTATCAGCGCTTACTTCTTTCATTGAGACACCTCCTTGCTCTTGTTTTATTACAAATTAAGTATATAATTGAAAATAAGATAGTTCAATTGTGTAGATTTTAATCTGTACTACTACAAATAACTTGAGGTGAAAATAAAATATGAATAAAACCGACATTGTGAAAAACTATATATCTAATGAAATTAAGGTGGGAAGAATTAAAAAGGGGCAGCGTCTTCCAAGCTGTAGAGAGATGGCCGCTCAACTTAGTATAAATAAAATAACAGTTAATAAGGCCTATAATGAGTTAGAAAAAGAGCACAAAGTTTATAGTATCCCCCGGGGAGGATTCTATTTGGTGGATTCTGAGGAGAGCACAAAAATAGCTCTGAAAGAGGTAGATTTTCAGTCGGTTAAACCTGATGAAAAACTAATTCCATATAGAGAATTTACACATGCCATGAATAAAGCTATAGATATGTACAAAAACAGTCTATTCGGTTATGAGGCAACTGGTGGACTAGCTTCTTTGAAAGAAACATTGAAGATTGAATTTGAAAAGGATGGTGTCTACACTTCTACAGAGAACTTAGTCATTACCCATGGAGCTCAACAAGCAATAGTACTAATTCTCCAAACTGTATTTAAGAAAGAAAAGGGAAAATTACTGGTTGAAGCCCCTACCTATAGCCTTGTTCTAAAGCTGGCGGAACATATGGGGATAGATGTAATTGGAATTGAGAGGAAAAAAGATGGATTTAACTATAAAGAAATGGAAAAAATATTTAGCTCTGGTGAAATTAGAGCATTTTATGTTATACCGAGACATCATAATCCTACTGGGTACTCTCTAAAGGAAAAAGAAAAAAGAAGAATAGCAGAGCTTTCCAGTATGTATAATGTACTTATCATTGAAGATGATTACTTAGCAGATATTGGTTCAAAAAAAAGTTGTATGCCAATACATTACTATGATGTAAGCAAGTGTACTGTTTATATTAGAAGTTTTTCGAAAACCTTTATGCCGGGGATAAGAATGGGAGCAGTTGTAGTCCCTGAAGTTATGGTGGGAGATGTATTGAGTTTAAAGCATCTAAGTGATCTAAACACATCAAAAATTCCACAGTCAGCTCTAAACTCATTTATTAAATCAGGTATGTATGAAAAGCATATTAAAAAAGTTAAGAAATCCTATGAAAACAAACTAAAGAGAGCAGCAGAAATGTTTAACGCTTTAAGCCCGAGTGCTATTAGTTGGCATGTCCCGAGTCATGGTATATTTATCTGGATAGAGCTTCCTAATAGTATAGACATGCTGGTGTTAGAAAATAAGCTTAAGGGTCATGGTATTTTAATAAAGAATGCAACAGAATTCTTTCCTCAAAAATATACTAAAGAAAATTATCGGAGTGATGTAAGCTGCATTAGGTTATGTATCTCTGGCGTTTTAGATGAACAGATAGAGTCTTTAACCACATTGATTAAGATATTAAGAGGATTACTTGAGAATAATGTTTATAAAAAATAAATATAATAAGACCTATCTTGATAGAGGAGTTTAATACTTATTTTTATGCTTCAATTATTAATGAAAAGGGATTGAAAGCCTCCTATTGGCTAATAATAAAAGTAGAATAAGCTTAAGGAGGTTTTTTATGGCTAAAAAATCATTGATTGTTAAGCAAAGAAGAAAGCAAAAATATAAAACCCGTGAATATACTCGTTGTAATATCTGTGGAAGACCCCATAGTGTTTTAAGAAGGTTTGGAATATGTAGAATTTGCTTTAGGGAATTAGCATACAAAGGGCAGATACCAGGTGTTAGAAAAGCTAGTTGGTAGGAGGAATATGAATGGAAGAAGTTTGTCCTATTTGTAATGGCTTATCCAGTTATATGGTCCGATGTCCCCACTGTCAGGAGGCAATGATGGCAAGGGGGCCAATACAGGATTACTTTGATGATTATAGTCCCTATTTAGACCAAGGGATTACTCAACAGGTGGATGGGGTACCTGCCCATCAGTGTCTACATATTTTTTATTGTGAAAAATGTGGAGCTGATCGGAGGGTGCCGATTAATACAATTTTGATGTAGCAGAACTAAATATATTATACTAGTTACGGCTCTTAAGTAAGCAAAAAAAACAGGTGTGACCGCACCTGTTTTTTCCCTTTTTTACCTTAACAACTTTTCGATTGAATGGAACGCTGGCTTCATTTTGTCAAAGGTACAAACATACTTAAAACCGATGGAGGATAGGGCCTCGAGGGCATGGGGGAAATCATAAGCCACTTGGTGGGCTTGGTGGGAGTCAGCTCCCGTTGTAACAATTTCGCCACCTAAATTTCTATAAATTTTAAGAATATCTAAGGAAGGGTGAAAATCCCCTAGGTTGTATCGTATGCCAGAAGTGTTTAATTCCAGTCCTTTACCTAAATGAATAATTTTCTTCAAAAGAGGTACTAGGAAGTCGTGATAATGTTCTAATGGCAGTATTACATCATATCCACCATAGCGCTTGATCACATCTAAATGTCCCAGTACGGAATAATCCTCATAGGCATCCACCACTTGAGCCAATTCTTCAAAGTAGATGTTGTAGGCTTCCTGCTGAGGACGTCCCTCAAAAAAAACACCTTGATATAGGTCTTCCTTTCGTAAAGAATGAACAGAGCAAAGGATAAAATCAAAATCATATTTTCTAGACACGGCCTGATATTTTTCTATCAAATGGGGCTGTAGACCAAACTCTACCCCTTGCTTGATGGAGATACGATCTTTATATTTTTCCTTGAATCCATCAATTGTTTTAAAATATGAATCAAAATCAAAACGAATGTCATTACCTTTGCCGTCCCAATCGTAGTCAATATGATCTGTAAAGCAGATTTCCTTTAGATTTTTTTCTATCCCAGATTTAATAACCTCCTCCATTGGAGATTTGGCATCAGGTGAAAATGTGGTATGAACATGATAATCAAACATCTATTGAGAACCTCCTAATCTTTCCTTTGGCTTACCTAACTAGGGATATCATATAATTGTTTTCATAAAAAGTCAAAGCCATAGGAAACTATAATAGATCTCTAATTAAGGGCATGCTCATACAACGGGGACCACCTCTACCACGGGAAAGCTCATAGGACTCAAACTCCAGTACCTCTATCTTGTTTCGACGAAGGGCATCATTTGTGATATAGTTTCGATTATAGCAGATGACCTTCCCTGGGGAGACAGCTAAAGTATTGCTACCATCGCTCCATTGCTCTCTACCTGCAGCAATGCTGTCCCCATCACCACAACGAATCAAATTGACTGATGGAAGGCGCAAATATCTCTTTAAAATATCAGAGAGCCTGCTGGCTTCGTAGGAAACATTTAAGTTCTTACCATTGCCTTTGTTGATACTGTAGACATCTAAAGGCATCTCAATGCCGGGATAAATGGTAAATTGGTCGTAGTCCACCATCGTAAAAACAGTATCCAAATGCATAAAGGCCCTAGCTTTTGGAATATCAAAGGCTAATACTGTGTCAAAGGATTCATCAGAGGAAAAGATATTTCCTGCCATGTTTTCGATAGAGCTGGCACTTGTGCGATTACTGATTCCGATAGCGATTACCTTATCAGAGAGAATCAGCTCATCTCCACCCTCGAGAGGGTGTGCTTTATCTCGATTGTACCATCGGGGTACATTTTTGAATCGAGGATGATGGTCAAATAGATACTTGGCAAACAAGGTTTCTCTATTTCTAGTGACGGAGGCCATGACGTTGATGGTGGCTCCTTTTCCTATAGAAGCAAAGGGGTCTCTTTGGAAATACATATTAGGAATAGGATCTAGATAGAAGGGGTACGGATTTTTAACCATATCTGCAAGTCTTTTTTTCTTAATTTCATTGATCTCGCTTGTCCTTACTCCAGCGATACATTTTCTAATCATCTCTAAAGGGGTCATAGGAGCAAAAAATTCCCTTAAACTCTCCCGTAGACCTTCGGTGACAATCTTAGCCTCCGCCATGAAGTCCTCTAAAAACTGATGGCGGACATTAGGGTCTTGAAGGATATCTGCCATTAAATCTACTAAATATAATACTTCAACCCCCTCATTAGTCAGCAAATCAGCAAACTGCTGATGTTCTTTTCTTGCCTGTTGCATAAAAACAATTTCATCAAAGAGTAGTCTAGTCAAATAGTCGGGGACAATGTTTTCCACTTCCTCACCAGGGCTATGGAGTAAAACGCTTTTTAATTGACCAATTTCGCTATATATTTGTATGCCGTTCTTCATAATATGACTCCTTCCTTACCCCCTGTGACTAGTTTTGAAGAAGCTTCTTGCCAAATTCAACACCATATTGATAAGCTTCGGCTAATTGGCCATCGGAGGGCTTAAAATTAATTTTTAGAGCAGGTTCAATCTTCATCCTTAATTGTTGGAGACGTCCTTCAATATTTTTAGTAGCTTCACCACTCCAACCATAGCTACCAAAGGCAGCGGCGGTTTTGCCACCATGTACTAGGGGATTAACTTGACTAAGAATATCGTAAACTGGTTTTAGGGCGTCGGCAGCGATGGTGGGGGAGCCAAACAACAGTCCATCGGAATAGAAGATTTTTCCCAAGATATCTTCGTCTCTAGAATGCAGGATATCGTATATGTATACTTCAAAGTCACCTAAAGACTTTATTCCCTTTTCAATTTCCTCTGCAATCTGCTGTGTATAACCATAGGCGGATACATAGGAAATGGTAACTCGCTTTAATCCATCCTCAATCTTTGTAGCTCTACTCCATTGACGGTATAAATTCAAGTAATAATCAATGTTTTCCCTTAGAATTGGACCGTGACCAGGGCATACAACATCTATTTTTAGGGGTTCAATCTTGTCAAGGGCTTTAAGCACATATGGTCTAAAGGGACCCATAATCATTTCATAATAGTATTCATAGGCACTCTGTAGGTCAGCATACTTTAATGGATCCTTTTCCAGTTGGTCATTAAATATTTCATGGCTGGCATAGTGGCACCCAAAGGAATCACAGCTAATCAGAGTATTGTCCTCCTCTACATAGGAATACATGGAGTCAGGCCAGTGGAGGAAGGGAGCCTCGATAAATCTAACGGTCTTGTTACCTAAAGAGATGGAATCTCCCTCCTTAACCTCCATTTCCCTAAAAGGGAAGTTGATAATCTGATGTAAGAACCTTAAAGCAGGTTTAGTCCCAACTACAGTAATATTAGGGTTTAATTTTAATAATTCTTGTAATGACCCAGAGTGGTCTGGCTCTGTATGGTTAACCACTACATAATCAATTTTTTCTATAGGTGTTAGGGTTTTAATCATTGATAGATAATCAGAGAAATACTTATATTTAACATTTTCAAAAATAGCTACCTTCTCACTACCTTTGAGAAGGTAAGAATTATAGCCTGTACCATATTCAGTTTTCATAATAACATCAAAGATTCTTAAGTCTTTATCAATCATGCCAATCCAATGTAGATCTTCCTTAATTTTAATTGGTACTGTGGGCATTTAAACACGTCCTTTCTAAGGCTATCTATATGTAGCAGTTGAATAATCAAGCAATCTATTTTGTAACCATCTGTTTCAATAATATTATGGCTAAAAAAAATGCTCTTAATCCATGTAGAGACAATTATTAAAAGAAAAAAATAAAATATGGAATAAAAAACCGTGGACATGAATAAAATGAATAATATAAATAATTAAATTGCAATTGACAGATAAATGAATTTGCGATATAATTAAATTACAAATTACGACGAAAGGGGATCGTGTTATGGTAAAAAACAGCAAAGAGTTAGATAAAGTTAAAGAGGTTAGAGAATGCGGAGTTTGCACATGTATTCATCTTGTTATCAATACATGTTCCTTAGATGACTGCGAGATGTTTGAAAGGAAATATATGCAAGAGGGTTAATTATAAGATTCAAATGTTAAAGTGAAAATCTTCCTTGAAACATAGGGGGATTTTTTTATGTTGAAATTCATTTATGAAAAAGTTCTCTTTTATATTAAATTAATGGAGAACTTTCCTATTCGTTATAAAAAAAGATAAAAAGATGAAGGAACAAATCCTTCATCTTGCAAAAATATCGTTTATTCTATTTAATTTGACAAACTTTCCTTGTATTGAAGCTGATATAGTTTATAATAGATTCCTTCCATCTTTAACAACTCCTGGTGATTACCCATTTCTCTTAGTTCGCCCCTGTGAAGAACGATGATTTTATCACAGTTCTGAATGGTAGAAAGACGGTGGGCGATGGCAATAGATGTTCTGCCTTTAATTAATTTAACAATGGCATCTTGAATAAGGGTCTCCGTTTCTGTATCGATGTTGGAGGTTGCCTCATCGAGGATAAGTACATTCGGGTCAAACAATAGAGCTCTAGCAAAGGCCAAAAGCTGTCTTTGACCTGTAGAGAAATTTGCACCCCGCTCCATGACCACCTCATCATATTGGTTTGGGAGTTTTTCGATGAAGGAGTGGAGATTTACATATTCGGTAATCTCTCTAATCTTTTCATCGGACACGTGGCGATTATTCAAAAGAATATTTTCCTTTATAGTACCGGAGAACATAAATACATCTTGAAGAACAATACCAATACTATTACGGAGTTCTTTCATAGGGAGGTCTTTGATATTGACACCATCTATCAAAATCTCCCCCCTTTGAATATCATAAAATCGACCAATTAGATTGATGATGGAGGACTTTCCAGCACCGGTTGCCCCAACAAAGGCGATGGATTCACCGGGGTTAATCTTAAAGCTGATATCTTTTAACACCCAATCTTCATCATTATAGGCGAACCAAACATTTTTGAATTCAATTTCTCCTTTAAATTCCTTTGGAACAATGGGTTCTTCAGGATCAACTATGGAAGTTTCCTTGTCCAATAGGGCAAAAATTCTTTCAGAGGATGCCATTGCTGATTGAAGGATGTTATACTTTTCCGTCAAGTTATTGATAGGCTGGAAGAATTGCTTGATGTAGTTGATAAAAGCGAATAGAACCCCAAATTCAATGGTCTGTTGAAGCACTTGACCACCACCATACCAAATAATTAAACTGATACCTAGGGATCTTAATACCTCCATAAAGGGACGGAAAATGGCAAAAACTAAAATTTCCCTTTGATTTGCCTTCAATAGCTCATTGTTGCTTTGATCAAACTTTTCAAATTGCTGTTTTTCACGTTTAAAGGTATGGATTGTTTTCATACCCGTAAAGTTTTCGTTGAGGAAAGAGTTGATACTAGCTAGCTTTACCCGAACCTCCCGATAGGCTTCTCGAATATATCTTCTAAAAATGGCAGCTGATATTAAAATGAGAGGCAGGACTAAAAGAGAGATTAGAGCTAGTTTGACGTTTAATCTTAGCATAATCACAATGATTCCTAATAATAAAAATACATCCTTAAAAAGATTGACCACGACACTGGTGTACATCTCGTAGAGGGTTTCAGTATCATTGGTTACCCTTGTTACTAGACGACCAACTGGATTGTTGTCGAAAAAACTGAGGGACATTCCCTGTAGATGACTGAAGAGTTGATGTCGAATCTGGTAGACGATTGTGTTACCAGCATAGTTTAAAATATAAACCTGAATAAAGTTGAGGACCAGGCCAAAGGATATAATTAGGAAAAAAACGAGACTTAGGTTTCTTAAAGAAGTAATATCATTTTGTCTAAAATTTTTGACTTCTTCCTTGGTCAATAGCCTTGCGGAATAGATTTGATTATTTATCTTTACATTAGCCCTCTGTCCATCGTCTATAACCTCATAATCTTCATTCTTTAATAATTGATTTCCTCCCACTAGATAAACATTACCCTCATCTTGAATCAGTTGAATAAATCCCTCGTAGTTGGAGTCGTCACTAAGGTGCTTTTCTTTTAAATAATACCTGCCTTCGAAGGAAAAAGCTTTATTGGAGGAAGGTGCTTCTTGATAGTAGTAAATGGGTTCCTCATAAACATTTATGTAATCATCGATAGCGATCTTTATTATATAGGGTTGTGCTAAATCGATTACTGAGATGATGATTAATAAAAATATACAAAGGGTTAGCCATTTCCAATAGGGCTTTGCATACTGTAGGAGACGACCCATTAGTTTCGAATCGTAGGCCTTACCCAAAGTTTCTTCTTGATGTAAATTACTCATCCATGTGTTCCCCCTATTCTTCATTGGCTATTTTATCTTCCAGTAGCTGTTTTTGATACAGCTCATAATAGCTCTTTTGATTTTGTAGTAGGGCATCGTGGGTACCCTGTTCAATTATTTGACCATTCTCTAATACAATAATCTCATCACATTCCTTGATGGTGGAAATCCTGTGGGCTATGATGATGCTGGTTTTACCCTTCATTTCAGTCTTAAGATTGTTAAGGATTCGTTCCTCCGTATCAGTATCTACAGCCGATAGGGAATCGTCCAATATAAGGACTTGAGGGTTCTTCATTATTGCTCTGGCAATGGAGGTTCTTTGTTTTTGTCCCCCAGATAGGGTAACCCCCCGTTCCCCCACAAAGGTTTTGTATTGTTCGGGGAAACTCATAATATTGTCATGAACCTCTGCCATTTTAGCCACCCTTTCAACTTCCCACTGTTGGAAGCTGTCGACGCCAAAGGCAATATTTTCGGCAAGGGTGGTGGAAAATAAGAAACTATCTTGGTCAACATAACCAATATTTCTCCGAAGGTCTTCCAATTCTAAGTTCTTAATTGGTTTCCCATCCAATAGTATTTGTCCTGTGTCTACATCATATAAACGGAGCAATAGGGTGGCAATGGTGGTTTTTCCACTTCCTGTTTTTCCGATTACTCCAAGACTTTTTCCTGCTGAAATTTTTACAGAAAAATCTTCTAAAGCATTGACGGAGCTGTTGGGGTATTTAAAGGAAATTTGTTGAAACTCAATATTTCCTTGGAAATAATCTAATTTTATGGGGGCATCTGCCTCGGTAATTTCTGGTGCTTCGTCGAAAATTTTGTTAAGACGTGCCATAGAGGCGGTTCCCCGTTGCATCACATTAATTAACCACCCCACTGCCATGATTGGCCATACTAATAGTGATAGATAGGAGTTGAAGGCGATGAAATCCCCCAGTGAAATATCTCCATAAATGACCAACATTCCCCCGTAACCGATGACAATAATAAAGCTGAGGGCCGATACATATTGAATAAATGGGTGAAAAAGGCCGTAGAGCTTAACTAGTTTCATATTTTTTTCAAATAAATTCTCATTCTTAGCATCGAACTTACTGATTTCCTCTTCTTCTTGAACGAAGGACTTTACAACTCGAATACCTGAAAAATTTTCTTGAACTGTGTCGGTCATGGAGGCAAAGGCCTCTTGTACATCTTTAAATCTTTTATGAATGACCTTGCCAAAACGACCAATGGCTAATGCTAGTACAGGGAGGGGAAGTAATGCCAATAGGGTAAGTCTATAGTCGGTGGTGCGGGCCATCATAGTAATAGCCACTACAGTGATGAAGGTGGCATCCGTCAACATAACGATCCCCATACCTAAAGCCATCCGAACTGCATTAATATCATTCGTTGCATGGGCCATTAAATCCCCCGTCTTATGGTGGGTATAATAATTTGTCGATAGCTTTAGCAAATGGGAAAATAGCTTATTTCTAAGCTCATACTCTAGTCTTCTAGAGGCTCCCATAATGAATATCCTCCAAAGAAATCTGAACAGGAAGATGGCAAACCCAATTAGTAGAATATAGATTCCGTAGAGATAAATATCTCTGGTGGTTAAGGTTTTGGCTTGTAGTTGATCTGTGAATCTTCTAAGGACTTCGGGTACTAGTAGCTGGGCTAAGTCCACTAGGATAAGCCAAAAAATCCCCCAAAAGTAATACCACTTATTTTTCTTAAAAAAATATTTTAATGATGCAAAGTGACCCATAAAAACCCTCCAAACTTTTTTCTTTTGTTACCCTAAATATTCTATATTAAAATCAACATTCCTTCAAAATCCATTAAATATCTTCCTAGGTATAATATCACCATATAAGGAAAATAATACAGCAGATTCCTAATGTTAAAGGATTAAGGGAAAATGTTACGTGTCAGGAGGTTTAATTTCATGAAAACTCAGCAGGTAAAGCAGCCAACTATTCTAAAGGTAAGGGATTTAGGACAGTGTATTGGGTGCTATTCGTGCATGTTGGCCTGTGGGTCTATTGTTCATAAGGATTTTTCTTTGACAAAGAGTGCAATAGCCATCAAAACCAGTGGGGGATATCAGGGTAGAATGGTGGTTAATATATGTCGAGGCTGTATAGAGCCTGCCTGTGTATCGGAGTGTGGATTTGGGGCCTTGACTCCTAGGGCTGGTGGTGGCATACAGTTTCACCCACAACAATGTACAGGGTGTGGAAAATGTATCATGGCCTGTATAGCCAAAGCAATAAAATTTGATAAAGAAGAAAAAAAACCAATTGTCTGTATTCAGTGTGGAAGCTGCGTTAAGGTTTGTCCCCACAATGTTTTAGAGATGGAGGTGAGTTCCTATGGGAAAGAGTCCTAAAATCATGGTGTTGGACTTAACTGATAAAAGGACAGAAGTAATAGAAAGAGAAGATTTAGCGCCTTATATAGGGGGTGTGGGAATAGGTGTACAGTTATTAAAGGAGTATGGAAATCCTAAAGGAGAACCACTTTCAGAGGAACAACCGATGATTTTCTCTAAAGGGCCTATGAATACCATTTATCCAGTGGTGACGAAGACCTGTAGCCTCTTTAAATCTCCTTTGACGGGTGAACTTGGGGAAAGCTATGCTGGTGCAAGGCTATCAATGGCAATGGGAATGGCAGGGCTTGACGGTATTGTCATTAAAGGAAAAGCGAAGGGGCCAGTTGCACTTCATATTAATAATGAACATGTGGAGTTTAAAAATGCAAATCCCCTATGGGGACTTGATACGGATGAGACAACAAGACTATTACATGATGATACTGGTAGGAGAGGACTTAGGTCGATTCTAGTAATCGGAGAGGCAGGAGAAAAAGAGGTTGCCTACTCCTGTGTGACGGTGGATACTTATCGACACTTTGGACGCTTAGGTCTAGGGGCAGTAATGGGTAGTAAGAAGGTAAAGGCGATTGTTGTTGAGGGAGATACTTCGCAACCGATTCCAAACCCAAAGGAGTACAGAAGGGTCTACAAAGATATTTATGAGAAGGTTAATAACACGGATTTAATGGAAAAATATCATGGTATTGGAACTTCTATTAACGTTAACTCCCTCAATGACTTGAAGGGCCTACCAACCAGAAATTTTCAAGATAATCATTTTGAGTTGGCAAATGAAATCAGTGGTGAAAACTTTGCTGAAAAGCATTTAATCAAAAAAGTAGCCTGTAGCGGTTGTACCATTGGATGCATCCATATTGCACTATTGAGGAAAAAATTTGGCGAATCCCATGAATATGAATCCTCAGCCCTAGCCTACGATTATGAGTTAATTTATTCTTTGGGAACGATGCTGGGGGTAGGTGATCCTCAAAAATTATTACAGTTAATAGAGATGGTGGAGCTAATAGGAGTGGATGCCATTACGATGGGTGTTTTGTTGGCATGGGTAACGGAGGCCTTTGATAAAGATATTATTAAAGAAGAGGAAACCCTATGTAGACCTAAATTTGGCAATGTCGATGACTATTGTAGGATGATGAAATACATTGTTGAACAGCCCAATGATTTTTATAGGGTAGCCGCAAAGGGTACCGATGCTTTAGCTAAAAAGTATGGGGGGCGGGATTTTGCAATGGTCTTAGGAAAAAATGAAATCGCAGGATATCATACAGGTTACGGTAATATTTTAGGACATACAGTAGGAGCCAGACATTCCCATTTAGATAATGGAGGATACTCCTTTGACCAATCCATGGAGGAACTGGATAAGGAGAAATTAGTGAATCAGCTACTCCAAGAGGAAATTGACCGCAATCTATTGAATAGTTTAGTGATATGTCTTTTTGCCCGCAAGGTGTATGATGAAGTCACAGTAATAGATGCACTTAAAGCCATTGGATATGAAGTGACGGAGGAGCAATTGAAATCTTTGGCTAAAAAAATATTTATTGAAAAAGTAAAACTAAAAGAGGAAATGGGTTATTCCTATGCAGATAGCTATTTTCCAAAAAGATTCTTTGATACAAAAGCATCTGGAAAGAAACTACAAATGGATGAAATGAAGGATTTGTTAGCCTTATATATTAGTAAAATACAAGACTTGAAGGAATCAAGCCTCCATACAAGCTAAAATGAAAAAAAGGGAATACATAATTGCAACTCCTTTAGGAAAAATATAATTAAAGGAGGTGGGATACTTATGAATTTAACCCCAAGAGATATGATTACAAAGAAGCTTTTAGATGCACAAGAAATGGTAAGGGATTTCGAAATGTTCTCAAAGCATACTAATGACAAAGATCTAGCTCAATTATTTAAGAATTGTGCTGAAGAAAGCGGTACACAAGCACAAGAATTACAAAGAATGGCAGATAAATATAGAAGAGATTAATCCCATTTAGAAGATCCAGTTGGCAAGGAATATTTCATCCTATGCCCACTGGGTTTTCTTCTGTGTTAAAAACTATTAGTTACATTTTATTTTTGTTTCTATTACTGTAAAATTTGGTATAATAATTGTATGGTAACAATATGAATGAGGTGAGCTGATGGAATCCTATGAAAATATTCATTTGAACAAAAGGGAAGGACAGCATCTATACATACAATTATATAAAGCTATTAAAGAAATGGTCTTGGGGGACGTATTAAAAGAAGGAGATCGCCTACCTCCTGTGAGGAAAATGTCTAAAATGATGGAGGTAAATAATGTTACTGTTGTGAAAGCCTACGAAATTTTAGAGCAAGAGGGTTTGGTCTACAAAAAAATTGGTAGTGGTACGTATGTATCCCATAGAGAGAAGGAAATAAAGGATAACCTAGGAGAAGAGGTTGATTCAAATAAAAAAATAACCTTGATGGAGCAGGGGCAAATTAAAATAGAAGAGAATATGATTAACTTTGCCAGTGCGACTCCATCAGCAGAGCTATTCCCAGTGGAGGACTTTAAGAAGGTATTGAATGAAGTTTTAGACAGGGATAAAGGCTATGCCTTTGGGTATCAAGAGGGTCAAGGATATTATCCTTTAAGACAAATTTTAGGAGAGTATGTGGCTCAATATGGTATAAACACAGAAATTGATAATATACAAATCATTTCAGGGGCCCAACAGGGGATTGACCTTGTATCTAAGGCATTATTAAGCTATGGGGATTATGTTATTATAGAAAGTCCCTCATATACCGGAGCGATGGCAGCTTTTCAATCTAGGGGAGCTAAAATAATTGATATTCCCCTCCAAGAGGATGGATTAAATTTAGATATACTGGAAAAAAAGATTCAAGCCTACAATCCAAAACTTTTATACATTATGCCAAACTTTCAGAACCCTACAGGGATCTCCTATACTCAAGAAAAAAAAGAGAAATTATTGGAGCTTTGTAGCAAATATGGGGTTTACATCATGGAGGATGATTATTTAAGTGAGTTAAATTATTACAGTGAAGATATTGGCAATCTAAAACAAATGGATGATGAAGAAATCGTTGTTTACGTAAAGAGTTTTTCAAAGATATTTATGCCGGGATTACGACTTGGCTTTATGGTTATTCCTGGTAATCTACATGGTCGTCTCCTGAGGGCAAAACATACTTCTGATATATCCACCTCTGGACTGCTACAGAGGGCATTGGAACTGTATTTAAAGAGGGGAACTTGGCAGGAGCACCTCCGGTATATGGAGAAGAAATATCAAGAGCGTTTTGATAAGATGAATGATTGCATTCAGAGATATATGCCTACTGGGGTGGAAGTGATTAAGCCAAAGGGTGGAGTTAATTTTTGGTTTAAGCTACCAAACAACTATTCTTCCCAAACACTCTATGAAAAGGTGGTAAAGGACAATGTTGTTTTTGCTCCCGGAAATCTATTTTACCTTGACAATCAACATGGGGAATATTTTAGACTTAGTATTGCAGCTGTTAACTTAATCGAGATTGAAACAGGCATGAAAATTCTTTGTCGTCATATAGATAGTTATATTAACAATCAAGAGCCAATCAATAGGGGAAGTTTTATAAAACCTATTTTGTAACGAATAGGAAAGTTCTACATTAATTTAGTATAAATAAGAGCTTTTTCGTAAATGAGTTTCAACATAAGTCATCAATCAAATCTTCCGAAGGAAGACTTTGTTATAATAAGTAAAAGGATTATACACTGGAACTAAAATTGATTAGGGGGAAATCATATGAATCGTGTTAAAATCATATATAATCCAGACTCTGGTAGACGAATATTACAAAAAAACGTGCCAGAACTAAAGGAGATTTTATGGGAGGATTATAGAATAAAAGCAGATATTGAAGGGACACAAGGCCCCCTTCATGCAATAGAAATTGCCCAAGAAAGCTGTAAACAGGGGTATACTATGATTGTTGCAGCTGGTGGAGATGGAACTGTTAATGAAGTCCTAAATGGAATGATGCATAGTGGCTGCCACCAAAACACTTCTCTCGTAATTTATCCAGCAGGGACAGTGAATGATTTAGGAAATCATTTTAAAATATCTAAAAATGTTCATCAGTTTGCCCATATGATTCACTTGAATCGGCAACAGAAAATGGACGTAGGCTTTACAGGAGAAACTTATTTTCTAAATGTAGCGGCAGCAGGTCTTTTGACAGACGTAGCCTACAAAGTTTCTTCGGAATCAAAAACAGCTTTGGGGAAATTTGCCTACTATTTAGAAGGGATTAAAGAGTTTCCAAAGCAGATTTTTAAGCCCATCAAGGTGGAGCTAAAGATAGGTACCAAAATAGAGGAAAAGGAGATTTTCTTCTTTATTTTAGCTAATACCTCCCATGTAGGAGGATTTAGGCATATAGCACCCGAGGCCAAAATCAACGATGGTTTAATGGATTTATTAATCATAGAGAGTTGTCCTTTGAAGGATATAGCTAGTTTGTTTCTTCTAATGCTACAGGGTAATCATATAAATCATCCTTATTTTAAATACTATCAAGTAAATGAGTTAACTATTGGAGGGCCGTCTGAAATCGTGGTAGATGTCGATGGAGAGTTGGGAGCTTCATTGCCTATGAATTTTAAGGTGATTAAGGAAGCCATCAAAATTATAGTACCTGAAGCGTACTTCAAAATTAACGGTTAGTAAGAACCCCCTACTGGGAGAATCCTTGTAGGGGGTTAACATTTTGTGTGAATTAAATTTATTGGAGAGCCTCTTCCTGCGATCCTGTAGTCATTGTGTTGGACTTAGACATTTTACAATTACCCTCAAAGTAGGCATTTTCATCTAATATAAAGGTATTTGCTCGAACATCTCCTAGGAGACTTCCCCCAGGGGAGATCCTTAACTGCTCTTTTGCCTCTACATTTCCTTTAATTTTTCCTGAAACCAATAGGTTCGAAGTCTTAATATTACCTGATATGTTGCCTTTTTCACCGATATAGAGATTCCCTTCTATGAACATTTCACCATTAAACTCACCATCTATCCTGATTGTTCCTGTAGCCCGCAGTTGTCCTTCAAATTTACAATTTTCCCCAATGATGGTTGTAGCCCTACTATATTGGATATCCTCCTTTTTGTTAAACATGAAAATCCTCCTTTAAAATTATTATTCTAAAACAGTTTTTGGATTGATGTGTTTACCATCTTTTCTAATTTCAAAATGGAGATGGGGTCCAGTACTACGTCCCGTGCTTCCCATTTGAGCGATCAAATCCCCTTTTTTAACCCGATCCCCCACTTTTACGAGGACTTTGTTATTGTGGGCATAAACAGTTGTATATCCATAACCGTGGGAAATCATAACGATTTTACCATAGCCCCCATTGTATCCAGAGAAGGTAACTATACCACTACCAGCAGCAACAATATCTGTATTGGTGGTATTAGCAATATCTATACCTGAATGAAATTCTCTTCTACGGCTGATGGGGGATATACGATAGCCATAGGGAGAAGATAACCTACCTGTCGCTGGTCTAAGGTTGGGAAGTGAGTCTATGTATTTAAGTTGCTTTTCTACATCTACTACGAGTTTTTCCATGCTATTTGTCTGCTGTTCTATTAAATTATTTAGGCTTGACAAGTCTTCATCTAAAGTCTCTTCTGAGTTAGAATTACGGGCATCGGACCTAGAAATGAGAAAGGTTGGTGGAGTAATTGATGATACTGCTGCTTCTTCTAAGCCCACCATATTGAGAACTTTATTTTGTAGTTCATTCAAAGCTAAGAGTTTATTTTCAATTTCAGCTGAACGATTCTTTAAGAAACTAATTTCCGCCGCTTGGGTAGCGTTTTCTGTTTTTAATTGGACAAGGCTTAGTTGTGCTGTATTGAGTTCTTCTTGAGATTTAATATATTCTTTGGAAACACCAACAGCATATAAACCCGTTAAGAGTATTATGGAGAGTGAAAGAATTGGAATCCAGTAAGGAATACTAAAATGAACAACCTGATTAGTTGTGCTGGGAATCAATGTAAAAGATAGGATTTTTTTATTTTTATGGACAGAATGGGTAATTTTTTTCACTAAAAAACCTCCTTAAAAACCATTTAAACTAACATAATATTCTACAAAAAGAGGAAGAACCCTTTTAAAAAATAGAAAATAAAAATATTTAAGTTTATGATGACTATAAAATTTCAAAAATAGTTATTTGAAAGGAGGATTTTTATATTAGTGTTTAGAATTTAATAGGTATTAATAAGTTATTAGATACACTAATAGTTAAATAGGAGGTTATCTATGAAGGATATAAATTATGATGGCACCATAATCGAATTAGAGAGGGAATTACGTCATTTATGTACCGTAATCAAACAAAAAGGAAGAGAGATATTAACTAATTTTGAAATCACCCCCCCTCAATTTCAAGCTCTTCAGTATTTGATTACTGAGGAAAACATAACCATTGGGGAATTAAGTAATAAAATGTATCTTGCTTGTAGTACCATTACAGATCTAGTAGACAGAATGGAGAAGAATAGTTTAGTCAAGCGAGTTCGAGATAACAAAGATAGAAGAGTTGTTCGGATTATTGTATTGGACAAGGGGCATGAAATTATCAATGAGGTGCTACATGCCAGGAGACAATACTTAGGTAATATTTTGATGGATCTAAATAATGGGGAGAAGGACAATATTTTAAAAAGTATTGAAATGGTTTATTCGAGGACTGTAGAGTAAAAAGTAAAATCAATATGGGGAAGTGGAGACATGGAAATCATTAATAATCGGTACAAGCTAGAGGAATGCTTAGAAGTAGATAGTTTTTCTAGTAAATTCGCCGCTATTGATTTATTACAAAAAAACAAAAAAATACTATTGTATGTCATAAAGGATAACCAGGCTTCTAAGTCTTTTATAAACTATTGTAGTCACGATTTTTTTGAAACTTCTGCTTTAAACCATAGGAGTTTAGTGGCATTACTTAGTTTTGGAGTAATTGACACAATAGACGATAAACATATCAAAGAGACATTACATTACTATACGACAGAATATTTTCAACCTTCCATTGTAGACATGATGAAATATTCCCTTACCAGAGAAGATATCCTTCAGGTGTACAAGCAAATAGCTAGTTTATTGGATTTCTTACATTTTCATGGGTTGATCTATAAATACATAGAGCTAGACAACCTGTCCATTATCTGTACTGATGAAGGACTCCAGGTTAAATTACTTGATCTAGTAACTATAAAAAAGCTAGAAATGAGTAAACAATATAATCTTACAAAACAGATTAATTGTAAATCCCCGGAATTACTATATAATAGGAACCTGGGGCCCTATACAGACATCTATTCAATAGGGGCTTTAATCTATTATCTTTATACAGGTGAAGAATTCCATTCCCATAAACTGCAAGAAAAGATTATTGGAATTAAATCCAGTAATTTATTAACGTGGGACTTAGCGTTCTATAACATTATTAAATATGCTACCAAATCAGATTATGGTGAACGTTATCAAACAATACATCAAATGAATAAAGCAATGGCGCAGCTTTTTAACCTCCCAGAACCTATCGAAAGTAAATCTCAAATTGAGATACTAAACTTTAAAATTCCGATAGTTGGAAGAGAAATGGAAATGAAAAAGATTATGGCTTTGTTAGATCATTGGGATAAAAGTATTATTTTTATCCATGGTGATAAGGGAATAGGCAAAACCCGCTTAATCAATGAAGTAAAATATCAGATGAGATGGAATAAGGCTCACGTCTATACCGTTACGTTATCACAAGAAAAGAGTGATTTTTACAGAGTAGTACCAGTCTTACTTCGAAAGGTTTTAAGGGATACATCTTCAAATATTATTAATAAGTATGGGGAAGAATTGGTTAAAATTTTGCCAGAGGTGGGGCTTAATAGAAAAATTACGCCTTCTCGAGAACTTATGGAGGGAAGGGAACTATTAAGGCTATATGATCGGGTAGCAAATTTTATCATTGAAACTGTTGGCGATCGCCAAACATTTTTAACTTTAGATGATTTTCACTTAGCTGATCAAACTGTGGTGGACTTTATAGACTACTTTTTGAAAATTAACAAAATGAAGAAGGCACCTATTGTCATTTTATTAGGTTATACTAATGATAAATTATACTGGGAGGGTGCTAGCGAACACTTAAACACTTGGAGGAGAGATTTTAATTGTCTAGATATTAAATTAACTCGTCTGACAGTTGAAGAGACAGCCAAAATGATTAAGCATATATTAGGGTGGTATAAGGAACCCCTTAATTTTGCTACAAAACTAATGAAGGAGGCGGAGGGGAACCCCTCCTACATTGAAGAAGCCTTCAAAGAACTATACGCCCAAGGACAAATCTATGTAGACTACAGTAGCCATGGGGAGTATTACTCATGGCATAGTGATTTTGATGGTCTTACAAGTATCACTCTACCTGTGAATATTGATGATTCGATTTTTACTTTGTTAAATACCTTTGATCAATTTACCAGGAGACTATTGGAGATTATTTCGCTTTTTAACAACTCCGTTTCTCTTGAAATTATTTCTAAGCTATTGGGGGTTGAAAAGGACTACACCCCTTACTTAAGCCGATTAACTCAACTGAAAATCTTGAATGAAAAGTTAGAGGATTGGGGATTCACCTACGGCTTCTATAGAAGTCAGCTAAAGGCCTATATCTATGATTCTATTGATCAAAAAGAACGGATAAGACTGCATTTTCAGGTGAGTAATATTTTAGAGGAGCTCTACAAAAGAGAGGCAAGGGAAAATAAGGAAGAACTTATTTTTCATTTATTTCAATCCAATCAAAGGGATAAAGCGATAGATTACTGTATGGAAGCTGGGGATGGGATGTATAATCTTCGAATTTATTCCCAGGCTATGGAGCTTTATAGAAGAGTATTTGATTTATTGAGGGATAATCCTGACGAGAGATATGTCAAGCTCCTCATTAGAATGGGGGGAGTCTATCAAAATCAGGGGAATAACAATGCAGCATTAAAATGTTATCGAGAAGTTATTCAGATTTCCCTCCGAGAAGGAATTAAACCATATACAATCGATGCCCAGTGCCACATGGCACAAATCTACCTTAGCAGAAATGAATTGGCTTTAGCGGAGGTGACACTTAAGGAATGTATCGAATATGGAAAAAACCTGAAGTATGGGAAGGGGTTCTTAGAGGCTGCTGACATATTGACTAGGGTCTATTTCAATGCTAAAGACTTAGATAAAATGGAACATATCATTGAAGAATACTTGCCAATAGCTCAGGAACTTAATCGATTTGATTATATTGGAATGTTTACTAATCAAAAGGGCTTAGTAGAATTACTTAAGGGTAATGCACTACAGGCAAAGGAGTATTTTGAAATCAGCGTCAGTTTCTTAGAAAAGGGGAAACGAATAGAAGAGACTGGACGACCCATCAATAATATAGGAATCATCCTACACGAATATTATCAAAAGACAAAGGAAGCTAGGGAGTATTTTGAAAAATCCCTAAAAATCTCTCAGCAATATCATCGAATGGACGGTGTCTTCAGGGCTTACAACAATATCGCCGATTGTTATATAATAGAATGTGAGTATGATAGGGCTATTGGAGTGCTTCAAAAAAACATCAACTTATCAATCGAATATGAAGATACTTCCATGAAATTGATGGGATATAGTAATCTGGTGGAGTGTTATATCAACATAGGAGAGTATAAACAGGCATATCATTATCTCCTTAAAACCCTCAATGAATTAGATGAAATAGGGTTTAGTGGATTGTATTCTGATTCCCATTATAGCGTGTTGATTTCCTTTTATATGACCATAGGTGCCTTTAAAGATGCCTTGGAGTTAGCTGATATGCTAAAGAAAAGTGATTCTACTGATCCTTTAATATTGTTAAGGTTACGAATGACTGAGTTTTTAGCTAAAAGCTATCTAGGAGAAGCCTTAGTAGATGGTGAAATGATGGAGATTCTTGATGAATATAGAAGAAGGGCCAATGTTCGTGATTATAGAAAGGCCTTAATTGAGGCCATTGGATACTTTTATTATGTTGGAAAAATGGACATGGCTGAGGAGCTACTGAAGAGGGATTCTTCCTTAATAGGAAGCTTTAATAATCATATACTAACGATTAAGAGGGGCTTTTATGAGGGCTTAGCCATAAAGAATCATAAAGAACGAATCAAGATCTTTGAGGCTCTGATTGGAAAACTACATCCCAGAAATGACAAGGAAATACAATGGAAGATTTATAGCAATCTTGGATATGCATACTTTGTAGAAGGTGATTTTTATAGGGCCACAAGTTATTATTTAAATGCCTTAGAAGTAATTCAACTGCTGCTAAACGGAACTCCTGATCAATATAAAAAATCCTACCTATTGTCTGAGGATAAATATGGGTTAAAGCATCAACTCCTAAAAATGGAGAGACTAATCCAACAGGGACTTATTGATGAGATGGACTTCTCCAGTAATAAGAAGCTAATGCCTATGGAAGATATTGACCTACAGGACTTCTTTGACATCAGTAGATTCCAAGAGTTATTCCAAAACCCAGCTTTTTATGATTTGGCACTTCAACAATATAAGTCCTTGGTATCAATAGATGTAGATAATCTAGAAGACCTATTGCAGAATCTTACTAACGATATCTATTATAATTTAGATATGTTGCTGAAGTTAGCAGGTAAATATGTGTTAGCTACAACAGGAGCATTGTTAGGAGTCAATGAAGATGGGTTTGAGGTTATATCCTCCATTGGATCAAAACTTAATGTAGAAAAAATAAATCATCTCTTAGAAAAAACGGCTTCCAATAGAAATGGGTTATTGATTATGAATCAGTTTAATCAAGCAACTGATGGCAATAGAGAGTACGGACATAAAGTAACGAAAGCCACCATCTGCTTACCAATTATTCAAAATGGGAAACGAAGGGTAGAGGTAAATAATGATAAAAGGAAATGGCAATTCAAAGAGCAATCAAAGATAACCGGCTATTTATATTTAGAGACAGATAAAGTCTTCAATAACTTCTCTTATGAGGCATTTAATGAGTGTAAAAGACTAGTACCATTGGCTTATATGATGCTCAATAACTACTATTTAAAAATTGCCTCCTCTATTGATAAAATGACGGGAGCATATGTAAGAAAGTATTTTGAAAAACTACTAGATGAGAATCTTGAAATTGCCGATACAATGAAGCAACATCTATCAATTATCATGTGTGATATAGATTACTTCAAGGGTGTTAACGATACCTACGGACATCAACGGGGTGATAAAATTCTTGAGGAAGTTGGCACGGTAATTTCCAATAATATTAGAAGTAATGATTTTGTTGGACGATATGGGGGAGAAGAGTTCATTATTCTATTACCCGGTTCTGATAAGAAGCATGCCTTTAGTATTGCGGAGAAAATCAGGGTCAGTTTCAAGAATGCTGGCCTATTGGGAGAGGAAGTAGATCTAACGTTAAGCTGTGGTGTAGCTGCTTTCCCAGAGGATGGAGATACTAAAGAGCTCTTGATTCAAAAAGCCGATCAAGCCCTCTACAATGCAAAAGAAAGGGGAAGGAACCAAACTGTCATCTGGCAGGATGGTATGGGTTTTGTTGATAAAAGGATGGATAAGTTAGCCGGAATCGTAACAGGAAATATCGTACAAGACCAAAGAAACGTATTGGTTTTGGCAGAGGCCATTGAGATTCTAACAGAAAATAGATATTATGAAGATAAAATCTATTTATTACTTGGTCGTCTAATAGAAATATTGGAGGCTGAGGAAGGAATACTGTTTTTGATAGATGAAGAACAAATCAAAAAGCAATATTGTCGTAAGCGATTTGTAGATGAATGGATACCTCAAGTTTATTATAATGCTAAGCTTATCGAAAAAGTTATCTATAGTCTACAGGGTGATTATTTAATAGACTGGGAAGATATAAGTCAGATAGATGTTATCACCGGTACTCCCAACTGGAAATCTGTAATTGTTGTGCCTATTGTTTACGATGGAGATTTAAGGGGAGTCATATATTTATCAGCCACTGTAAAGGAAAGAGAATTTGACTTTAATGCCTATAACTTGGCTAAAATCACCAGTAGTGTGATGGGACCCTTTGTAGAAAAGGCAATTTCTGAATTATAGCATAATATCCTCCACTACTTCAAATAATAATAAACGAAGGTGTTTTTATTAAGCAACTTCTAATGATTTATTATTATAGAAGAAAAAGTGGAGGTGTCAATATGAAAAGAAAAGTTGCCGTAGATCACTCATTGGCAGATGTAAGGGACTATCTACAACAAAAAGGATTTCAAGTAGAGAGCCTCAACAATGCTAAAAATTTGGATAGACTAGATGCTGTAGTGGTAACTGGTCAAGATTCAAATGTGCTGGGAATAGAGAACGCTACAACAAAAACTCCGGTGATTACAGCTAGAGGATTATCAGCAGAAGCTGTTTACGATCAAATTGAGAGCAGATTAAATCGTTTATCTTAAAGCAAAGTGATTGTTTTTAAAAAGCCCAGTAGGTAAAGTATGGAATAGCATACAACCTACTGTTTTTTTATCCCCATCATTAAATCTTCCGAAGAAGGCTTTGTTTATGGAATTACACTCTAACAATTTAGCATGCTAAAACGTTAAACTACTGAAATAATTTTAAGGCTTAAAATTTTTCTGCAAAACAAGAAGGTATTCTATAATCCACGGCGAAAGATAGATATTATATATTCAATATATCTTTAGTCTTATGAATAAAGGAGTGGAACAATATGATTATTAAAATTGATGGCAATAGCTTGACTTTAGAAGATTTAGTGAAGGTATCGAGGGATTTTAGCCAGGTAGAAATGACAGAAGATGCTAAAGAAAAAATCAAAGTAAGTAGAAATCTTGTGGACAAATTTGTAGATGAGGAAAAAGTTGTTTATGGGATTACAACAGGTTTTGGTAAGTTCAGTGATGTTGCCATTTCAAAGGACGAAGCAGAGCAACTCCAAACAAATCTAATTATTAGCCATGCTTGTGGAGTCGGTAACCCATTAGATGAGGAGATTGTAAGAGCAATCATGCTGCTTAGAGCCAATGCCCTATCAAAAGGACATTCAGGTATTAGATTATCTACTGTAGAGACTTTATTAGCTATGCTAAACAAAGGTGTACATCCCATCATTCCTGAAAAAGGTTCTTTAGGGGCGAGTGGCGATTTGGCACCCCTATCCCACATGGTACTAGTAATGCTAGGGGAAGGAGAAGCAATTTACAAAGGTAAGCGAATGTCTGGTCAGGAGGCTATGGAGACTGCTGGAATTCAGCCAATTAAGCTAACCTCAAAGGAAGGACTTGCCTTAATTAACGGTACTCAGGTAATGACTGCTGTAGGTGCATTAACTGTATATGATTGCAAGAAATTAATTAAATTAGCAGATATCGCAGCCGCTTTGACTATTGAGGCTCAAAAAGGAATCATTGATGCTTTTGATCCAAAGGTTCATCAAGTAAGACCCCATAAAGGACAACAGGAGGCAGCAGCCAACCTATTAACGCTGTTAGAAAATAGTTCCCTAACGACTAGGCAAGGTGAAATCAGAGTGCAGGATGCCTATACCCTTCGTTGTACACCGCAAATTCATGGCGCCAGCAGAGATGCTATCGCATATGTGGAGGCAAAACTAGAAATAGAAATGAATGCTGCCACAGATAATCCATTAATTTTCCCAGATGAGGAAGAAGTAATTTCAGGTGGAAACTTCCATGGACAACCAATGGCGTTGGCATTTGATTTCTTAGGGATTGCCATAGCAGAGTTAGCTAATGTCTCGGAGAGAAGAATCGAAAGATTAGTTAATCCACAGCTAAGTGGACTACCAGCCTTCTTAACAGCAAAGGGTGGATTAAACTCTGGATTTATGATTGCCCAATATTCAGCTGCTTCATTAGTTTCAGAGAATAAGGTATTAGCCCATCCTGCCAGTGTAGACTCTATACCATCTTCAGCTAACCAAGAAGACCATGTATCTATGGGAACTATTGCAGCCAGAAAAGCTAGAGAAATTTACTTCAATGCTTCAAATGTATTGGCCATTGAACTATTATCAGCGGCTCAAGGGATTGATTTTCATGAAAACTTTACACTAGGTAAAGGTACAGCTGAAGCCTATAAAGCGATTAGAGAAAAGGTGACTACTTTAGAAGAAGATAGAGTAATGTATGTGGATATCAATGCTTGTAATGAGTTAGTGATAAAGCATACGATTGTAGATAGAGTCGATAAGGTAGTTTCTTTACATTAATAAAACTAAGAAAATAACATTTGCTAAAAAAGGACTGACTCCTATCTGATGAGAAGGAATCAGTCCTTTATTTTTCTATGATACGATTACTTACTCTTCGTCCAAAATATCAAGTAGGTGTTTTAACTTGCTTTTTTGCTCGTCATTCAAAAAGGGTTGAATTTTATCAATTATTTCCTGTTGATTTGGAACTGTTTTCTTTAACTTAGCCAATTCCTTGATGATCTCTGCTTGAGATTTGCCTGCATATTGCTGAAATAATTGCAACGCCATTTGGTATTCCTCATCGGAGACATAGCCTTTAATTTCTTCTAACTTTGAGTAGTCACCTTTTTTTGCAGCTGATAATAGTTCATTTATTTTTCTTTGATCCACCAATATCCCTCCTAATTTCTTTATTTATTACAAGTATCACGTGTGAATGCTATCTATATAGCCTATGCAGGAGAAACTTTTTTTGCCACATTAATTTTTGAAAAGAATATTTTAATTGGAAACTTATTAGGAACTTTTTAGAAATATAACTTATAAAATAATTACATAGGCAATATATATTAACAGATAAGGAAAGTGATAGAACAGAATATTATGCTGCAAAAGGAGGAAGGAAATGGATAGTATGAGGGAAAAGGATACACTTAATCAAGAAATAAATGATAATAGTATAATCTCCAACTGGTTATGGGTTCTTCCAATCATTATGTTGTACCTAAAAAATGGCAGTAGCAAGTTAAATATTAGAGAACTAGAGATTGGATCTTTAGAAAAAAAGGCGAAGCTCCTCAACAGAATTAAGGGCTATATGAGTGCCGATGAGCAACTGGTAGTTCATCGGGCGGAAATGCTTTTACAAATTATCGGTAAGGTGAAAACCATGATGGAGGCTCCACATGTATTCAGTGCTGGGACTTTGAGTTCTCTATCGTCCACCGATAAAAAACGCCATATGCTAATGGATATCAGCGAATTTGTTGATGAAGATAAGCAAGAAATTATACATAAGGCAATCAATCTACATCTAAAAGCAAATCATATGGAGGATAAGATTAAGGAGATCCAAAGCCTGGATGCCCATAATCTTAGTCTAGAGAGTATAGAGAAATATATTGAGCTATTTGATCCTATCTTAGAGGGACAGTTAAAGAATAAAACTAAGGAGCTAAAGGTTTTGATGGGAATATTGAAGCTTATGAAATCCTTAGAGAAGAAGGGACAAATGGATGAAATGGATTTATTGGAAATTATCAAGCCTTTTGTTAGTGGGGAACAGAGAGAACAGTTAACAAAAATGGTTCAGTTGGCAAAGGTCTTTGGTGCCCTTAATAATGATTCGTCATCGGAAAAAACAGCGGAGGAAGGTTCTAAGCCTTTAGAAGAAGGTCTGTTAAATCCTCCTACTAAAGAAAATAAACTACAGGATGCGATAGATTTATTTGAAAATGGGCCAAAGGAGTAAATTGGATGGAACATATACTTTTACTACAGCATGATTTATGATATATTGTTATCATGAAGAGTAATAACAAAGGAGTGTTAGTATGGTATCAAAAGAGAAAATTGCTAGAATAAATGAATTAGCTAAAATATCCAAAATGAGGAAATTAACAGAAGAAGAAGAAAAGGAAAGACAAGAATTGAGAAAAGAATATATTGGAGCTTTCCGGAAGTCTTTTAAGGAGCAATTGGATTCAATTGAATATGTAGATTAATAGAATAATAAAATAGACTTAATTCCAGCTGATGGGTCTGAAGACCTTAAGGCTGGATTTTTGCTTTTTAAAAGGAATTATTGGATTTATTCTCTTGTCCTAAGGAGGAAAAAAAATGTTTGTATAGAATTTATTTAAGTATCATTAAGAAATTTGTCCAAAAAGGAGGAATATTATGTCAGAGAGACAATATGTTATATTCAAACTTGAAAAAGAAGAATACGGTGTTGATATCATGCATGTAAAGGAAATCAGCGAATTTAAGGAGAGTATGAAGGTTCCAAATTCCCCTAGATTTATTGATGGATTAGTGAATTACAGGGGTGTGGTTACCCCCATCATTAATTTAAGAAAAAAATTCAACCTCGATTTGGTTGAAGTCAGCTCAAATACCCGTATTATTATTATCTACTTAAACGATAAGCAGGTGGGCTTCTTAGTAGATGATGCTTCTCAAGTTTTAACCATTGACCAAAAGGATGTGGATCCAGCTCCAGAAATAATCACGGGTGTAGATCAAAAGTTTATCAGCGGTATTGCAAAAATTGGCGAGAGAATGATCATTTTACTTGATTTAGAGAAGGTTTTAAGCGAGGAAGAAAAGAAGAAGATTGAATCTCTGTAGAAGATATTAGTTCTTAATAGAATATGTAGAATATTGAAAATCGAAATTTTAAAATACCAGCAAAAACAAGCAAATTTCTTCTATAACTTTGTTTATAATAGAGACCTACGGTACTTTAAGTAATAAACAAAGGAGGAGCAAACATGAAGCGGATGCTGGTATTTTTTTTGTTGCTGATTTTATTTTCATCCCATTTTCAATCAATATTTGCAGCTTTTCAAGAAGAAGAGCCCCATATAGATACTTTACTTCCAAGAGTACAGGAAATTTTTGAAGTTAGAACGGAAGTATGGAATAAAATATTGGAAGATTCAGGAAAGAGAAGTCTAACGAAAATTCAAGAAGAACTGGTGCAATATGTAGAAGGCCCTCTACTACGGGAGGACATGAGAACATTTAAGCAGATGTTGGAGAATCCTACTTCCTATGAGAAGATTAAAAATTTTAGAATAGACGAGTGTAGTCCTTTAGAGCTAGAGAAGGGTATTATGAAATTACATATGAACATCGTATGGGAGTTAGAGAGCTATGAGGATTACGGCATCAGTGACAAAACCAGCGTAAATTATGTTGTGGAATTATCTGAAAATAATGGGAAATGGTTTTTGTGGAATTACCGAGTAGTACAACAAATGGAAAATTAAGACCATGTAAATGGACAAAGTCAATCTTTTCTTGGAGAGATTGGCTTTTTTTATAGGCAAAAAGTCGGAAAATGTAAAAGATAAATATTTCCTGTTGAAAAATAGAGGGAAACAAAGAAATAATGCAGAAATAAAGTCATGAAGGAAAATTTATGGGGTGGAAAAATGAACAGTCAAAAAATTGATGCAAAGGATTTAAACTCGATACTAAAAAAAACTGTTGGTGCAATTGAAGAGAGCCAGGATGCAATATTTGATATTGCTGAAAATGCCCGTAAAGAATGTAAATTACTAAAGGAACAAATGGAAATTTTACAGATAAAGGTAAAAACTTTAATACAAGAAATTGAGAAAATGGAGATCTTAGAAAAAAATAGCCGTAGCAAACTTCTGGAAGTCAGTAGAGATTTCTCCAGATTCAGCGAAGATGATATAAGAAGGGCTTATGAAAAAGCCAACGACACTCAAATCAAATTGGCAATGAAGCGACAGGAGGAGACTGACCTAATTAGAACTCGGACAGATTTAGAGCTTAGATTTAGAAACACATTGGGAATCCTCAAAAAGGCAGAGGATTTAGTTTCTAAAATTGGAGTGGCAATGGAGTTTTTAACAGGAAACCTGGTGGATTTCACCAGTACTTTGGAGGATATTCAACAAAGAGCTGTCATCGGGAAGCGTATTATTCAAGCTCAGGAAGAAGAAAGACAAAGGGTGGCAAGGGATATCCATGATGGACCTGCTCAATCCTTAGCAAATCTCATTATTAAGTCTGAAATATGTGAAAAGCTCATTGATATAGATCGTACTAGGGCGAAGGAAGAAATTCAAGATCTAAGGAGGTTTTTACGGGATGGAATTAAAGAGATTCGCAAAATTATTTATAACCTTAGACCAATGTCCCTTGAAGATTTAGGCTTCGTTCCCACAGTACAACGGTTTGTGGATGACTTTCAAGATGAGACGGGAATTCAGGTTGATTTTATTATTTTATCTAAGATGCCTATGGAGGACCCGATTAAAAATCTTGCAATTTTCCGTATTATACAGGAGTCCCTCAATAATATCAGAAAACATGCAGAGGCATCCCTTGTGAAAATCAAACTGGAGATGACCCCTAAAAATATTTTACTGTCAATTGTTGATAATGGTGTTGGTTTTGATGTAAGTGAAACCGCTTTTAAGCCTAAAAAAGAGGGGGGATTTGGCCTCTTTAGTATTCGAGAGCGGGTGGAATTATTAAATGGGTCCTTTGAAATCAAGAGTGAAATAAATAATGGAACAAAGATTCTTGTAAATATATCAAATGTTGAATAAATGTTGAATAGGAGGGCTTTATATGAAAAAAATAAAAATTTTGTTAGTGGATGACCATTCTTTAGTGCGTCAGGGCTTAAAGCAAATATTAGAATTAGAAGGAGACATTGAAATCATTGGTCAAGCTGGTGATGGAGAGGAAGCCCTTGTAAAGGTACAGCAGCTGAAGCCAGATATCGTACTTTTGGATATTAATATGCCAAAACTAAATGGTATTAAGACCTTGCGACGTTTAAAGGATCTAGATAAGACAACAAAGGTAATTATGCTTACCTTCCATAAGGACCAAGAGTATCTTTTTGAAACCATCAATCTAGGGGCAAATGGGTATGTACTAAAGGACTCGGAAAGTGAATGTTTAATCAAAGCAGTAAGGGATGTATATAAAGGCTCCACCTACATACATCCTAACTTAACAACTGGTTTGGTAAGGGAATTTAGCAGAAAAAGTAACGATGAAGATGAGGCAAAGGAAAATAAATTAACCAGAAGAGAGTACGAGGTGCTGACTCTTATTGCAGAGGGATTGAATAACAAAGAGATTGCCAATAGCCTATTTATCAGTGAGAAAACTGTAAAAAATCACGTCTCTAATATATTCAAGAAGATTGACGTTAACGATCGAACCCAAGCTGCAATTTATGCCTATAAACATAATATTAAGAAAATATAATCTTCTCCCTAAAGATTAGTTGACAATAGAAATTAAGAAATATATCATATAAGTATAATATATTTAATACGTAACATGAAATTTATATGCACTAATGGGAGGTAATAGGAAATGAATTCAGTAGAAAAAGCAAAGGATCTACAAAGCAAACTAACAAAAGAGTTCAAAAGTGCATGGGATCAGCTGAAAGAGGGAGAAATGGAAAAAGTATTTTCTTTTGGCGAATCCTATAAAGCATTTATGGACAATGGAAAGACGGAACGGGAATGTGTAACAGAAATCATCAAAAAGGCAAAGGCGAAAGGTTTTATATCCTTTGAAGAAGCATTAGCAAAGGGAAATCTTGCAACGGGTGCAAAAATCTATGCTGAAAACAAAGGAAAGGCAGTAGCCCTATTTATTATCGGAAAAGAAAAGTTAGAAGAGGGTATGAAGATTGTAGGTACTCATTTAGATGCCCCTAGATTAGATTTAAAGGCTATGCCTGTATATGAAGAAAGCGGCTTAGCCCTTCTAAAGACCCATTATTATGGTGGAATTAAAAAATATCAATGGGTAGCAATTCCTTTAGCGATTCATGGTGTAATGATTAAAGCCAATGGTGAGAAGATCAATATAGTAATTGGGGAAGATGAAAAAGATCCAGTATTCTACATAACAGATTTATTACCTCATCTTGCCAGTGATCAAATGGGTAAAAAAATGGGTGAAGGGATTACAGGTGAAGGGCTTAATATTCTAATTGGAAACATTCCCCATGAAGATAAAGACATCAGTGATCGAGTAAAGCTTAATGTATTGAAATTATTAAACGACAAATATGATATTACAGAAGAGGACTTTACTGTGGCAGAATTAGAAATCGTGCCCGCTGGTAAAGCAAGGGACGTTGGGCTTGATAGAAGTATGATAGCTGCCCATGGCCATGACGACAGAGTTTGCTCTTATGCAGCCCTTGAAGCAGTATTGGAAATAGAAGAAACTGACAAAACAGTAGTAGGTTTATTTGTAGATAAAGAAGAAGTAGGAAGTATGGGTAATACTGGTATGCAGTCCATGTTCTTCCAACATATCGTAGCTGAGTTATTAGCTCTACAAGGAAACAATCATTATTTATCTCTTCATAGGGCCTTTAGTAAGACTCAAGTTCTATCAGGAGATGTAACAGCTGGATTTGACCCTAACTATCCAGAAGTTCTGGAAAGAAGAAATGCATCCTTTATTGGAAAGGGTGTAACCATCAGTAAGTATACCGGGGTGAGGGGCAAGGGTGGCTGTAATGATGCCAATGCTGAATTCTTAGGAGAACTAAGAACAATATTCAATAATAACGAAGTGATCTGGCAAACTGGGGAGCTTGGCAAGGTAGATCAAGGGGGCGGTGGAACAATAGCCTATATCTTAGCTAACTACGGAGCAGAAGTAGTTGACTGTGGAACGCCAATGCTTAGTATGCATGCACCGTTGGAATTAATCAGTAAGGTTGACTTGTATATGACGTATAAAGCCTACAAGGCCTTTTATGTATAGTAAATCCTTCAATCCAGTTTTTAAGTTATTGGTTTAATGTTTGTGTATAAGGGCATAAATTATTGGAGAATCCAATGTTTATGTCCTTTGTATATTATATTTTATTATTGCTGAAGAGCCATTTTGACTATAATACAAGAACAGATAAAATAAAATTTTTAAAATATACTAAAAAATGTTTGTATTCCAAATTATTCCGTGTTATAATTCAATAGAGTTAAAAATTACAAGGAGGTGTAAGGTGAATGAACATTCTAGTTAGCGCTCAAAAAATGAATTTAATCATGTCTGCAAATGTTTTTGGCAATGGCATAGTAGAAAAACAATTTAATAATGTGTTAACTAGGAGAAGTAGATCATCTTTACTCGCTTAACTGATTCATTTTTGAATAATCAGCCCAGGTAAGGATATGCTTTCCTGGGCTTTTCTGTGTATTTTTGTAGATATAACAAATATATTTATGCACATATCAATATTTGCCCAGGAGAGAGCCACCAGCCTTTTCTGGGCTTTTTATCGTCTATTGGAATTGTAGATAAGGGGGAGAGTTGTATAATGGGTGATAATAGAATTTGAAGAGGAAAAAATGATAAAGAGAGAAAAATTGACCACAAGGGGAGGGTCTCAAAATGAAGAATATGAAATTAATTTGGAACTATATGAAGGGAAATAGAGGAAAGTATTTAGCGGCAGTTTTATGTATAGGAATAGCAACCCTATTTAGCTTAATTGGACCTCTGATTATAAGAATCACAATCGATTCCGTTATTGGGTCTAATGGATTGAAGGAATCAACAGCAGTAATGACAATAATAGACTCATTGGGTGGAATTGAGAACCTTAAAAGGAACCTTTGGATTCCAGCAATGGCGTTAATCATATTTACTCTACTGAGGGGAATCTTCCTTTTTCTAAAGGGAAGATGGTCAGCTGAAGCAGCAGAGACTGTTGCCAAAAAAATGAGGGATAATCTATATGATCATCTACAACACCTGCCCTATAAATATCATGTGAGGGCAGAACCTGGAGATTTAATTCAAAGATGTACTTCTGATGTAGAGACAGTAAGAAGATTTTTAGCAGCCCAATTTGTTGAAATTGGAAGCGCTTTGTTTATGCTGATTTTTTCAGCTTCGATTATGTTTTCGTTGGATGTAAAAATGACTTTAGTGTCATTATCCTTAATCCCATTCATATTTGGGTTTTCAATTGTATTTTTTAGGAAGGTTAAGAAGGCATTTAAATTAACCGACGAAGCAGAGGGAAGAATGTCCACCACTTTGCAGGAGAACCTAACAGGTCTTAGGGTTGTTAGAGCCTTTGGAAGACAGGGATATGAGGTAGACAAATTTGAAGAAAAGAACAGGGAAAATAGGGAACTAACCTATAAGCTGATCCGTTTATTCGCATGGTATTGGTCAATATCTGACTTAATTTGTATGTTTCAGATGGGAATGGTCCTTATGGCAGGAATCTATTGGACTGCATTAGGTCATATTTCTTTAGGAACGATGGTGGTTTTTATTACTTATATTGGAATGCTATTATGGCCAGTGAGACAGCTGGGAAGAGTAATTACCGATATGGGGAAGGCTATGGTGTCTATTGAAAGAATTCAAGAAATCATGAATGAAGAAAAAGAAGAGATGGAGGCTACTGGAAACAAGCCTGTCATTAAGGGAAATATCTGCTTTAGAAATGTAGAGTTTCAATATGATAAAGGTAAGCCAGTATTAAAAAATATTACCTTTGAAGTTAAAGCTGGAGAAACAATCGCAATTTTAGGGGCTACGGGAGCAGGTAAGACTACCCTAGTCCATCTATTGGCAAGATTGTTTGATTATGAGAAGGGCTCCATCAAAATAGATGGCCAAGAACTAAGGACGATTGATAAAAAATGGATTAGAAAAAATGTAGGTCTAATCCTTCAAGAACCATTCCTATTTGCTAAGACCATCAAGGAAAACATCGGTCTAGGTAAGGATTTTCCAGAGGACCGCGAGGTCTATGATGTTGCAAAAGTAGCTTCGATACATGAGGTGATCAATGACTTCAATCAAGGGTATGAAACCCTTGTAGGGGAGAGGGGAGTTTCCTTATCAGGCGGGCAAAAACAAAGGGTTGCCATTGCGAGAACATTAATCGCAAATACGCCGATTATCGTATTTGATGACTCCTTAAGTGCTGTGGATACAGAAACCGACGCATCCATTAGAAGTGCTTTAAAGAAGCGAAAAAACAATGCAACCACATTTATCATTTCCCACAGAATCAGCACCCTTTCAGAAGCTGATAAAATTATCGTGTTGGAGCAAGGTGAAATTGTACAGATGGGTAAACATGACGACCTAATGAAGCAAACTGGACTTTACCGAAGAATATGGGATATTCAAAACTCAAACGAAGAAGACAGTGGATTGTCAAGCGGAGCTAAATATGCTAATTAATATAATCCAGCACTGGAGGGGATTCGGTGCTGGGGTAGGAAAGCGAGTTGATTTTAAATGAGTAATCAATTTCAAGAACAAGATCAAGACCAACAAAAAATTGATTTTAAGCTTTGGAAAGAGATTTTTCGATATACAATACCAATGAAGAGAAAAATGATTATTTTAGGGATTTTGATGGTACTGGTGGCGGTGATTGACGTAGTATTTACCTACATGAATAAAATCGCTGTAGACCATTTTGTTCAACAGGGAACAATCGAGGGGCTTGAAGTTTTTGCTTTCGTTTATTTTGTGTTAATCGTAGCCCTTTCAACCTCAGTATTTGGTTTTATATCGGTGGCCGGGAAAATAGAGACGGGTGTAATCTATGCCATTAGAAAACAAGGATTTAAGCGACTTCAAGAATTATCCTTCTCCTATTACGATAACAAAGCAGTAGGCTGGCTCATGGCAAGGATGACTTCGGACATTGTAAGATTAGGAGAGATTATATCTTGGGGGACAGTGGACCTTGTTTGGGGCTTCACTAAAATGACGGCAATTGTGGTGGTAATGCTTTTCCTTAACTGGAAGTTAGCATTAATTTCCCTTACAGTGACTCCCTTCCTAGCAATTACTAGTTTGTATTTCCAAAAGAAAATTTTAAAGGAATATAGGAAGGTAAGAAAGATTAATTCTAAAATTACTGGTTCTTTCAATGAAGGAATCACAGGGGCTAAGACTACAAAGGTTCTAGTAAGGGAAGAAAGAAATCTTGATGATTTTTCAGAATTGACAGGTGGTATGAGGGGAAGCTCCATTAGAGCAGCAATTTTCTCTTCATTATTCCTACCAACAGTTCTTGCTTTTGGTAGCATTGGAACAGGATTGGCACTATGGTTTGGAGGAATTGAGGTAGCTGGAGGAGCAGTAAGTTATGGAACATTAGTGGCTTTTATCTCCTTTACAATATTATTCTTTGAGCCTATTCGAGAAATGGCAAGGGTTTTTGCAGAATTCCAATCAGCCCACGCCTCTGCAGAAAGGGTTATGTCAATGATTAATACTGAACCAGAGATTAAAGACCAGCAACAGGTAATTTTAAAGTATGGGGATGCGTTTGAACCTAAGCGGGATAATTGGCCTGAAATCAAGGGGGATATTACATTTAGAAATGTATCCTTCCACTACAATGCAGAAGAACCCATATTGGAGGATTTCAACCTTGAGATCAAAGCGGGAGAGACTATCGCCCTAGTTGGAGAGACTGGGTCGGGTAAAAGTACCATTGTAAACTTAGCTTGCCGTTTTTATGAGCCTACTGGAGGGGAAATTTTAATAGATGGTGTGGAATATCGACAAGGCTCTCAACTATGGCTTCAATCAAACATTGGTTATGTACTTCAAAGCCCCCATCTATTTAGCGGGACGATCAAAGACAACATCCGATATGGTAAGCTGGATGCCAGTGAAATGGATATCATAAGGGCAGCTAAGTTGGTGAACGCCCATGACTTTATTATGAAGCTGAAGGATGGGTATGACTCAGAAGTAGGGGATGGGGGAGGATTGCTTTCCTCTGGAGAGAAGCAGTTGATTTCCTTTGCTAGGGCAGTCTTGGCAAATCCTAGAATATTTGTTTTAGATGAAGCCACTTCTTCTATAGATACAGAGACAGAGCAAATTATTCAAAAAGCCATACAGAAAGTCTTGAAGGGAAGAACCAGCTTTATCGTAGCCCATAGACTTTCAACAATTCGTTCTGCCGATCGAATACTAGTAATCCGTAAAGGAAAGATTCAAGAAATCGGTAAACATGAGGAACTTATGAAACAGAAGGGGTATTATTATAGATTGTATACCAATCAGTTTATGGAGGAAGAAGGGAAGAAGGTATTGGGGGCAAAATAAAAGCAAATGGCCCAAATAAAAAAGTTAGAAAACAGGAGCAGTTTACCTTCTGGTTTCTAACTTTTTTTTACGCAAATTATCATTGGGTTATTTAAACTTAAAATATTTACACACAAATTCTTGAAAGGCATGTTCTAAGGGTGAAGGATTACGATACTTATGGTAAACAAAGTAAAATTTTCTTTTTAAATCTAATCCTTGGACCCTGTGGGTTTTAAAGAAATTAAAATTAACTTCATCAACAACGGCGCGACTTGATAAAAATGAAATCCCTAAATTCCTGCGAATACATTGTTTGATGGCTTCTGTACTCTCGATATATGCCACAACCTTCAGATTGTTAAGGTCAATCTTTGAAGCATTGAGGGCTTCTTCTAGGAGTCGTCTAGTACCAGAACCTTTCTCCCGTAAAATTAGGTTTTCTTCGAGAATCTTCTCCAGTGGGACTTCTTCTGGAAAGTCACAATAGGGTGCAGATGCAGGGGTAATCAAAAACAGTTCGTCCTGCAATAACTCCACATAGTTAAGTTGGTTGTGGGGAATTTCTGCCCCGACAATTCCAAAATCAATATCTCCATGAATAATTCCCTCCACCACCTGCTGAGAATCATAGTGAAGCATATTGAAGGTCACATCAGGATAATTCTTGTTAAACCCACAGATGATTTCTGGGACGATATACTGCTCTGGAACAGTACTGGCGGCAATTTCTATGTTACCAACGATTTTACCTTTAAATTCATTGAGCTTGAAAATAGCGCCTTCCTTTAGGTTAACCATATTCATGGCATAATCAAATAGAATTTCCCCTGCTTTAGTTAAGGAAATCTTTCGATTAGTCCGATTAATAAGTATTGTATTTAATTCTTTTTCGAGATTTGAAATATGGCTACTAATGGTGGGTTGGGTTAAATATAGGTGATCAGCCGCCTTAGAAAAACTTTTAAACTTTGCAACTGCCACAAAGGTTTCCAATTGTCTAAAATCCATTAACTCTTCCTCTTTCCTACAAGTTTGTATATAAAAATACTAGCATTGATGGAGGAAAAAAGCAATAATCTACTGATCCTTATTCCCAGCGTCATGGCTATGGGGTTTTGTGGGGAAACAGGGATTCACGTGGATTAAAACATCCAAAATATCATCATTTTCTTTAATGATATTTTCCTTAGCTCTAGCAGCAGCTCCGTGGCCCTCTTCAACGGTGATTTTGGGATTGACACATATCTTCATATCTACTAGATATTTTGAACCATAGGAACGGACTTTTACATCCTGTACCTCCTTAACACCTTCAGCAGCGCTGGCGGATTTTTTTATACCCTCAACAATCTCTGGCTTTGGGGCTGTGTCCATCAAATCCCTTATGGCATCCATGTAAATAGTAATACCAGTCTTAAGAATTAAAAAGGATACAAAAATTCCTGCCAGCGGGTCCATTAAGGGGTATCCTAAAAGGGCACCACCAATACCAACAAGGGTAGCAACAGAAGAAAAAGCATCGGACCTTTGATGCCAAGCATCGGCGATAACGGCATTGCTTTTGATTCTTCTACCAACTTTAATGGTATAACGATACATTGCTTCCTTCCCTATAAGAGATAGGATAACGGCATATATTGCAGTTGTGGCAGGAGGATTAACCTCTCCAGATCTAAGCACCTGATAGGCTTCATTTCCAATCCCTAAGGCTGTAACAATTAAAGTCAAAGCAATAATTTTAGATGTAACTTGCTCTGCCTTGTAATGACCGTAGGGGTGATTTTCATCCGCTGGACGATGGGCAATCTTTAGTCCCTGTAATAAAACGACAGTCGTAAACAAGTCTGAGGCAGAGTGAAAAGCATCTGCGATTAATGCAGTACTTCCTGCAGTAAATCCTATTAATCCTTTGACTATGGTCAAAAGAATATTGACTATCATGCTAATTATTGAAACTTTCTTGACCTCTTTATAACGCTGTTGATCATCCATTAAAGACACCATCCTTTATATCTTCATTCTTTTATTTATATCCAATTTTTTTATAAAAACCTCTATTTTTCATAATGTTATTATCTGAATACAATTCCTAAGATATGCAAATATTAAAAATAACTTTTAAGGAGGTATTCATATGGCACAGATAATAGATATGAAGGAATATAGAAATTATAAAATGTTGAAGGATGCTGGAAAAAGTGGGGTTAGTGCAACAAGAAAAAGGGAATTTTTCATGAACTTATACCGTTTTTTAAATAAAAATCTAGAGAATGAGTTTGATGAAATACTGGTAGATTTTCATAATACGTTTGTTGGATTGACGCGAAAACATAAAGTAAGTAGTCATGTAGTAAATTTTTTTCATATACCCATGATTACCTTTATGGTCATGGTATTTCTGAAGAATAGTGACTTGAGGGAACAATTCCCAGAGCTATCATCCATTGAAAACAGCGAAAACATAGAAATGTTCAAAGAAACCCTGATGAAAATACTAGAATATTATACAGAGGACGAAATGATTTTCATAGATCCAATTGAATTGGAAAAGGAAATGGATGATATGGTTCAGCGATTCTATGCTACGATTTTAACCACCATACCTTCAAGGATTATATTAATTTAATGTAGGGCTTTCCTATTCGTTATAAAAAAAGGACATTAACTAAGTTAATGTCCTTTTTAAAAATGTGGTGCCGCGGAAGGGAATCGAACCCCCACGATGTTGCCATCGGCAGATTTTGAGTCTGCTGCGTCTGCCAGTTCCGCCACCGCGGCGTATTTATTTGACAAAATTAATCTTACCATATCCCTTGAGGAGTGTCAATACTATTTTTGCATGTAGTAAAACATAGGAAATTATACTAAAATGAAGTGGTAGGGTAATTAATTTACTTATAAAACATGGAACAAAATCTATTTACAATCGTCTAAAAAGTATAAGCAGGAAACGGGAAGGGAGTGAAGCACTTGAATCGACAAGAAATCTCCTTAATAGAAAAAACAAGACAGGGAGATATAGACAGCTTCGAAAAATTGATAGAACCCTATCAGAAGAAGGCCTTCAACATAGCCTATCGAATGTTAAGCAACATAGAGGATGCCAACGATATTACCCAAGAGGCCCTATTAAAGATATTTAGATCGGTGGATAAATTCCAAGGAAAGAGCAGTTTTTCCACGTGGGTATATTCGATAGTCAGTAATAGCTGTATCGACTTTATTAGAAAGCAAAAGAAAAATCAAGTGGTGTATTTAGAACAGCAGGGTGCCACAGGAGAAAATTATCGTATTGAAGTAGCAGATGAAATGAATACTCCGGAGTATTTATTTGAAAAGAAAGAAATTCAGAACATTATACATGAAGCGATTAACCAGTTAAATGTAGACCAAAAAGAAATTATCATTTTAAGGGATATCAACGGATTTAGCTATCAAGAAATTGCCAATATCCTCAAATGCTCAGAAGGAACAGTAAAGTCTAGGATTAATCGGGCAAGGGGCAAACTCAAAAAAATCTTATTAACCAAAGAGCTACAGCAGGCATGAAAGGAGGGGTAAAATGAATTGTAATCAGATAGAAGAGTACGCATCCATGTATATAGACGGAATGCTGACGGAGGAAGAAATGATTAACTTTAATGAACATCTGAAAACCTGTAAAAACTGTAGTATATCAGTGGAGAATTTAAGAACACTGGTTACTACCGTAAACGAAATGGAGGAAATAGACTTACCTGAGAACTTTACCCTTTCCTTGAGGGAAAAGCTTCTACAGGAACAAGAAGTCATCAATAAAAAGGATAGCAACAAGTGGAACAAAGGACCTATCTCTAGTTGGAAGATTTTAAGTAGTATTGCAGCAGCCTTTGTAATTATGTCCATCTCCATGGCCCTCCTAGAGGATGCACCATTTGACCAAGCTGAACTATCACAAGTTACAGATAAAGGCTATGGGGTGGTGATGGATAATACAACTACAGCACCAGAGGAGGTAAAAACAGGTCTTAGCAATCGGTCAATGGTCCAAGGAACTACTGCCTTTACAGATTCAGGGAAGGGAGAAGTAGAGTCTGTTGATGTTGAAGAAGAAGCGAAGGCATTTGGTATAGCAGAAAACTCAAACCCTGATGTTCAAGTAAAGACTATTGAACAGTTAGGGGATGTAGCTGAGGAACAGGTGGCCTCAATAGCCGCCACGACAGATAGAAAGATCATCAATACAGGTAGATTATATTTAGAAACCCAAGAGTTTGATAATGTAATGGATAATATCAGTCTAATCGTATCAGGAAGAGGTGGCTATTATCAGACATCAGACGTTCATTATAGACTCATAAATAAAGAAAAACCAGAGGACTCCCTTAGAACATCCAACTTGACAATTCGCGTACCACGGGAATATTTTGATGGGGTCTTTGAAGAATTAAAGGGGCTAGGTGTGGTCATCAATGAGAATACCAGTGCCCAAGATATCACCCTTACCTATAGGGATATAGAAAACGAAGCCCTCAACCTAGAGGTACAGGAGGAACGTCTTAGAGAAATCCTAAAGAAGGCTGAAAAGGTAAGTGATATTTTAGAAATTGAAAATGAGTTGTCCAGGGTAAGGGGTCAAATCAATAGCATGAGGGGAAATTTAAAAAATTACGATCGATTGGTGACCCTATCAACCATTGAACTGGAAGTCAGAGAAATTAAAGAAGAGACAGTGAAGATTCAGTCTGTAAATGATGGGGTTTGGAGCAGAGCAAAAGCAGGATTTGTTAAGTCCATTAATCAGATGATTAGCTTTGGGCAAAAAAGTTTTATTAATCTCTACAGTTTACTTCCGTGGGGAATCGTTTCGGCAGTGGTGATCTTACCATGTGTTAGGTTTTATCATCAATTTAAAAAAAGGAGGAATAACATTGAAAAGTAGTCGTGTAAAAAGTGTAGCATTGGTGGCCTTTTTAGCTGTTACAATGGTAGGATTCTTTCTACTAGGTGGACTAAGCTCCATCACAGCTAAGGCAGAAGCCCCTAAAGGAGCTGGTGAAATATCAGTGGCTGGTACAGGTAAAGTTATGGCAAAGCCAGATATAGGTATTGTTAATATTGGAATAGAGACTTCCCACAAGGACTCCAAGATAGCTCAAGAGGAAAATACGAAGTTAAGCAATCAAGTAATGAAGGCTTTAAAAGACATGAGTATTAAAGCGGATGACATCAAAACAAGTTCCTACAATATGTATCGGGAGCGTCATTATAATCATCAGAATGGTAAAACCACAGATGGAGATTTTAAAGTAGGCCACAGTATAGAGGTTATAGTAAGGGATATAGATAAAGTAGGTAATGTTATTGATACAACTACGAAAAGTGGAGCAACTCAAGTAAATAATATCCGCTTTGGAATTTCTGACACCAGTATATATTATCAAGAAGCACTAAGGTTAGCAGTAAAAGATGCAAATGTAAAGGCAACCACCATTGCAGACACATTAGAAGTTAAGGTAGGAAAACCATCTAAAGTAACAGAAGGTGGTATAGCTCAACCATATCAAGAACGAAATGTATACTACGAAGCGATGAAGAGTATGAATGATGCAGGAGGCACACCAATTGCTTCAGGTGAGTTAGAAATTACAGCCCAAATACAAGTAATCTATAATTACTAATATCCTTATTGGGATTTAATAAGTTATATTTTTACTCTTCTATATTTCACAAAAACAGTAGGTTAACGTATTGCTATACGTCCCTACTGTTTTTTCAGTTATTGTCTTTATTGTTGGGTAAAAATGTCCATAATATAAATAGCGAAGCTTATTTTACTCTCATAGGATTACATGATAAAATAATGATAAACATTTATTTTGAAGGGATTGAGAAGAGATGGCAAAAGACCGAATAGTGATTATTGATGGAAATAGTCTAGTGAATAGAGCCTTTTATGCCCTGCCACCCTTTGTGACAAAGGATGGACAGTATACCAACGGCATATATGGATTTGTAACAATGCTTTTAAAGGTGATGGAGGACTATCAGCCTCAATACATAGGAGTAGCCTTTGATTTGAAGGCTCCAACATTTAGACACAAGGAGTATGGAGACTACAAAGCAGGTAGAAAGAAAATGCCCTCGGAGCTTAGCCAACAGATTCAGCCCCTAAAGGAAGTACTGGATGCCCTAAATATTTTTAGAATCGAGGCTGAAGGATATGAGGCAGATGACTTAATTGGAACACTGGCAAAGCATTGTGAAAGAGAAGGTATGGAGGTACTAATCGTAACAGGGGATAAGGATGCCCTACAATTGGTTTCTCAACAGGTGAAGGTGTTGATTACTAGAAAGGGAATTTCTAGTTTAGATATATATGATGATGTAAAGCTGATGGAGGATTATGAAGTAACCCCCCTTCAATTTATAGACTTAAAGGCGCTAATGGGGGACAAGTCAGATAATATCCCTGGGGTACCTGGGGTAGGGGAAAAGACCGCCATCAAGCTATTAAAACAGTTTGGTACTACTGAAAACCTAATCCAACATACAGACGAAATATCTGCGGCAAAGCTCAAGGAAAAGGTAGAAGGTAATATTGAAAACATTATTCTAAGTAAGCGATTGGCCACGATTATTACTGATATTCCAGTTGAAATCAAATTAGATGATTTAAAGAAGGAAGAACCAAATTATGATGAGCTACTCACTTTATTTAGAAGATTCGAATTTAACAGTTTGATTAGTCGCTTTACGAAAAATGAAGGAGCAGAAACAGATGAAGGGGAAGGTAATACTGGTTTAGAAACTGTTTCATCTGATCAGTTTTATGAGATTGGATCAATAGAGGAATTGAAGACCTTCATTAAAAAGGTGAGGGAAAGCGAATACCTTGCGATTAAAACCGTCAGTGAAGAAAAGAATATTACCACCGATGAAATAGTGGCTATTGCCATGGCGGCGGATGCAAATGAAGTCTATTATTTAGACTTTAGGATGATGGATGACAAATCAGCAGTACTACAATTACTGAAGGAAGTCCTGGAGGATGATGAGACTAAAATTATCGGCCACGATATTAAGAAGGAGTTGGTACACTTTGCCCCCCATCAAATAGAGATTAGGAATGTATCCTTTGATACCTTCATCGGCGAATATCTGATAGACCCTGCCAAATCCTCCTACAATGTGAAGGAATTAGGGGTAGTCTATTTGAATAAGAATATTGTTGATGAAGAAGAATTATTAGGGAAAGGAAAGAGCCGTAAAACCCTAAAGGAGCTTGAAAAAGAAGACCTTAGAAAACTTCTTAGTCAACAGGTAAATGTAACCTTTAATCTTGTTCCAAGGATTAAAGAAAAACTTCATGAGTTAGAATTAGAAGACTTATATTACAAGGTGGAGCTACCCTTGACGGAGGTATTGGCATCTATGGAGGTAGCGGGTATTAAAGTTGATCAGCATATGCTGAAGGATTTAGAAATACAATTTAGAGATATGGTTAGCCAATTGACGGAGGACATCTACCGTTTGGCAGGGGTGGAATTCAATATTAATTCACCAAAACAATTGGGAGAAGTACTTTTTGATAAATTAGAACTTCCGCCTATCAAGAAGACGAAAACAGGCTACTCCACCAATGCAGAGGTGTTGGAAAAGCTACGGGAAAAACATGAGATTATTCCTAAAATACTAGAATATAGAACTATTGCAAAGTTGAAATCCACCTATGTGGACGGACTACTGGGGATTATTAATCCTGTTACTGAACGGATTCATTCTAGCTTTAATCAGACTGTAACAACCACTGGGAGAATATCTAGTACAGAGCCAAATCTACAAAATATTCCTGTAAGGCTAGAGTTAGGTCGTCAGCTGAGAAAGGTATTTGTGGCAAAGGAAGGACATAAATTTATTGATGCCGACTATTCTCAAATAGAGCTTCGGGTACTGGCCCATATTTCAGGAGACGAGAATCTTTTAGATGCTTTTGAAAAGGGTCAAGATATCCATACAAGGACTGCTTCTGAGATTTTTGGTGTGGAAGTTCATGAAGTAACCTCTTCCATGAGAAGTAGTGCAAAGGCCGTTAACTTCGGAATTGTCTATGGTATTAGTGATTTTGGTCTAGGGGAAAACCTAAAGATTTCAAGGGCACAGGCTAAGAAATATATTGACCGTTATCTTGAAAAGTATTCATCCGTTAAGGCCTATATGGAAAACATTGTTCAAGAAGGAAAGCATAAAGGCTACGTAGTGACTCTCCTGAATAGAAGAAGATATCTACCAGAGCTTCTTTCAAAGAATTTTAACATTCGTTCCTTCGGCGAACGTATGGCAATGAACACCCCAATTCAAGGAAGTGCTGCGGATATTATTAAGATTGCCATGATTAATGTGCATCGGATGTTAAAGGAGGAGGGCTTAAAGGCGAAGCTGATACTTCAAGTACACGATGAATTGATTGTTGAAACACCGCTGGATGAAATGGAAAAGGTTTCTCAAATTATTGAGATGGGTATGGAAAACGCCATGAAATTAAAGGTCCAGCTAAAGGCTGACTTATCTCAAGGGGATAATTGGTATGAAGCTAAGTAAGGAGATTTAAAGCTATGGGTAAAGTGATAGGTTTAACTGGGGGCATTGCCAGTGGAAAAAGTACTGTATCAAAGATGTTGTCAGAACTAGGGGCAGTTGTGATCGATGCAGATCTTGTTGCCAGAAAAATTGTAGAAAAAGGTACACCGGCCCTAGACGAAATTAAGAATTACTTTGGGGAGGAATACATATTAGCGGATGGTCAGTTAGACCGAAAGAAGCTGGGAGCTTTAGTCTTCAAGGATGAAACAGCCTTAAAAAAGCTGAATGAAATAACCCATCCAAGGATTATTCAAGAAATAAAAAAAGAGATAAATTGCCACAAGAAAAACGCGCCAGATACTGTTATAATTGTAGATGCAGCACTATTAATAGAAATGAACATGGTTAGTTTAGTCGAGGAGGTATGGTTGGTGGCTATACCTGTACACCTTCAGTTGGAGCGGTTAATGAAACGGGAGGGTATTGCATACCGAGAGGCCAACATACGAGTCCATGCCCAAATGACCCTTGAAGAAAAGAAGAAGTATGCCCATAAAATCATTGATAACTCAGGGGGGGTGGAGACCTTAAGGCAACGGTTAGTAAAAATGTGGAGGGAAATAGAATAGGCAATAGTTTTTTTCGGAGGGGTTGTCATTGATTATTGTATTAAGCAGAAAAGTTCGTAACATCCTACTAATGATTATCTTAGTAGCAATTATGGCAATTGTTATGGTAAACGCTAAATATATCCTCACCACCATTTATCCTTTTCATTATCGGGACATGGTGGAGAAATATGCAGAAAAATATGATGTAGACCCTTACCTTGTGGCCGCCATTATTAGAAATGAAAGTAGATTTAATCCTAGGGCCATTTCCCATAGGGAAGCAAGGGGATTGATGCAAATAGCGCCTGTGACAGGGGATTGGGCAGCAGAAATGCTAAAGATTAAAAACTTTACCTATGAAGATTTATATGAGCCAGAGTTGAATATTCGAATTGGGATATGGTATATCACAGTGCTAGACAAGGAGTTTAAATCCAATCTACAGTTCATGGTGGCTGCCTACAATGCAGGGAATGGCAATGTCACTAAATGGATAAAAAATCCTGAGTATAGCAGTACAGGGGATTATTTGGATGTTATCCCTTTTCCAGAGACTAGAAATTATGTGCGGAAGGTTTTTCGGGATTATGAACGATATCAAATGATCTATGGAGAGCAGAATTCATTACAATTGATTAAGCATCTTGTACAAGAACCAACCATATTTTAGCAAATATCAATTTGATATTTCGTGAGATATCGATATGGTTTATAATAAAATATAGGGTTTCAGTTTGCGTAAAGATAGATATGACCTAGGTGCTATAGAGGGGGACAAAAGATGAAGAAAAGAAAGTACAGTTTAATAATTTTATCGTTAATATTGGCACTCCTGGTGAGCGGATGTACCAATCAAGTTCAACAGGACAATCCAACACCAGAAAATGAAGCCGTTGTGGAAAACCAACAGCCAGCTGAGGGTGGAAACTTAAAGCTATCCGTTACAAGATTCAACACTGCTAATCCCTTATTCAATAGCAATCGAAGCCTTCAACAAATGCAACATTTAATTTATGAGGGTTTGGTGACCTTTAATGAGCAATTGGACGTAGAGCCTTTATTAGCTAAGAGCTGGAAGATAGCAGGAGATGGACAAAGTGTGAATTTTACATTAAGAGATGATGTGAAATGGCATGATGGACAATACTTTACAGCTGAAGATGTAGTGTTTACTTATCAAGTAATAAAGGGAAACATTAAAGACGTACAAGGATTATCTATCTATAGAATGAGTCTACAGCAAATCTCAGATATGAGGGTGGAGGAAGATGGTACTTTAAAGGTTACTTTCACAAGACCCTTTAGTAATGGGCTTGAAGTAATGTCATTTCCAATTATTCCTAAACATCTATTTGGTGGAGCTAAGGTGGCAGAATTAACAAACGAAAACTTCCCGATCATTGGGACTGGTCCTTATGAATTGGAAGACCATCAACGTATGAAGTCTTTAAAGTTAAAGAAAAACGCTAACTATTGGGGTGATAAACCTTATATCGATACAGTTGAAGTTGCAATTGTCCCAGATACAGAAGCACAACTGTCTTTATTTGAAAATGGCGAGTTGGATTTTGCAAGACCAGTATCCATTGACTGGGGGATATATTCTGATAAGAAAAATGTAAATGTATATGAGTTTGTAAGCAATAACTATGAATTCATTGGTTTTAACTTTAAAAACGGACTACTACAAAACTTAAACGTTAGAAAAGCCTTTGCTTACGGTATTGACCGCCATAAGATGGTCAAGAACATTTATCTAGACCATGCCACAGTGGCAGAGGTTCCCATCAATCCTCAGTCGTGGCTATATGACGAAGCTGGCCTTCAGTATGGCTATGATGTAGAAACTGCCAAGAAGACCTTAGATGAAGCTGGTTTTACCCTTGGAGAAAATGCTGGGGTGAGAAGTAATGAAGAGGGGGATCAACTATCCTTCAAGCTAGTAACTAACCAAGGCAATTTATTAAGAGAAAAAACTGCCTACTTGATTCAAGAGGAGATGGCGGCAGTGGGAATTGAACTTGAAGTAGTTTTCCTTGAATGGGAAGCCTTCAATGAGGCAATTACAAAAGGCGACTATGATATTGTTTTAGGAGGCTGGGAGTTAGCTCATGTTCCTGATTTATCCTTTGCCTTTCATTCTTCTCGAATCGGTGAGACAAACTTTATCTCGTATTCAAATGAGACAATGGATGTACTATTAGAGGAAGCCTTTAAATCTCCCAATAGAGAAGCAAAGTTGAAGCATTATCAAGCGTTACAGAAGCATATCGTTAGTGATTTACCATATTTTAGCCTATTCTTTCAAAATGATGGCATTCTAGTAAAGGATCATGTAAAGGGAGATAAGGGGCCTAACAGCTTTGATGTATTTAAGAATATTAATGAATGGTATATTAATACTAAGGCAGAATAACTAGATAAACTTAAGAGGAAGTCATAAGACTGGACTTGGCTTCCTCTTTTAACCACTATGATTTAAGGAATTGACATTTAGGATTTAGGGTATTATAATATTAAAGTACCAAGTAATCAGCGGATGTGGTGGAACGGCAGACACGCTATCTTGAGGGGGTAGTGCTCACTGGGCGTGCGGGTTCAAATCCCGCCATCCGCACCAATACAAAGTTTTCTGAAATACTTGTGAAGCTTTTATTTTGAACCTACAATATAAATACGGGAGCTTTAATACTAGATATGGAAATCGAGCCTAGAGTAAGACCTAACGAGGCAGAGGAAGGTTGAAGTATTTATGCGAGCACCCACCTATCGTCATGATAGGTGTCAAAATAGGGCAAACGGTATTTTGGATATAACAAGCAATAAGAGAGGCTTATAACCTCTCTTTTTTAGTGCTTGTTTTTATATTTTACCTAATAACATCCCCCTAAAACTTCTTCAATCATATTGTCAGTTAGATTAAGGCGAAGATGATTAGCATAATTTTTCATGAGAATTTTCTTTCCTTGAAAGTGGATATCTTCTTTATTTAGTTTGTTGGCAAATATTTGGATTAGATTAAGGCTTGATTGAAAAGTTGTAAAGCTCATTTTGGTAACCCCCTAAAATTTTTAGTGATACATATGTCGAAAAATGACGAAATAAAGCATATAATATATAGTTCGTTTAGCCTATAGGTTTAGGTTACTCAAAAACCTAGTAAATTATGCCAATGATAAGAAATTTAAAGGACCATAGAAAATAAATCATTTGGTTTAAATTCTGCCCCTTTGCGATTATAATAGATGGCACTTAATAGAGCACCTAAAAAATAACAGCATGGGGATAGTTGGATATTTCTACAAGATCTTTAATCGATTTAATCTTTTCGACAAATTGGGGTGAATCCATTTTTTGTGACTAAAAAAACTTGTAAAATCAATGCTTAAGAATTATGAAATTTGCTCACTTAAGTAAATGGTTGTTTTTCTAATCTATCGTTCCTGTATTCAAGAATTTTGAATCTACTTCTATATTATACTCAATATTAGGAATAGCTTCCCTCCAAAGATCTTTATTCCACTTCCCCCGATGATACATTCTAAATTCTTGACCGACACCGATGGGGTCGACTTTTAGCTTTTTTAGTTTGTTGAGCAAGTCAAAAACCTGTTTTTCCATATTTTTGTTAAGAAGGTCCTCAAGGGCCAATAACCCTTCGGGTTTATCTAAGTTTCTATCCCCTGTATATCCCATTAAAGTTCCAACAAAATTCAGCTTAACCTTCACCTTTGGGGAATCTAAATTTTTATTACTGGACATCTCTACATTAGACTGAATAAATTCTATCATGACATAGAGGGGATTTCCTAGGTCATCCTTTTCTTCTGTCTCCAACTTAATGGCTGACAATTTTTTACGATTTGTTAGACTTTCTAGAATATTGGCCTCTTCAGGGGTTATGGTATCAATCATTTTATCATTCTCAAAGATAGCAATTTTGGAAATTTTAATGGATTTATCCTTCTGTTTTTCGATATAGGGAACAACAGGATCATACACATTACTGGTACTACGACGGACAAAGTCATGAATGGTGGCAAAGGGGTTAAAGGCTGTCTCCTCCCTAGGTTCTAGAAGGAAGCTCAAATACCGTACCAGGGTGGGATGATGGGGGAGATCCATCATCATAATTTCTTTTGCAGAGGCTTTAGTAACAGCTATGTAAACGTCATCCCCTATATCGCAGTTGCGATACATATCCAAAATAGGCTGTATAAGGCCCTTTTCCCTTGCATATTTTTCACTAAAAAGAACCACCATTAAATGGCTATACTTAAGGAGTTTATCGGATTTTTTGGTGAACTCAACTAAGGCTTCGTGGGTAAGGTCTACAGTGGCGGAAAAGAATTGGATCTCCTCTTCAAAGGCATAGGGGAACTGGGGCATGGCAACAGTCATTTCAGTTCTACCATCCTCTGCTAGATCAAATCCAATGACTCCAACAAGACCCATACTTTCTAGCTTTGGCCCCCGCACCCGACGGGCACATCCACTGGAGACCGTGATAGATAACAAAAGTATAAAAATCAATAACTTCCTCATGCTGCTTCCTTCCCTTCCCTGGTCTGTTTTATATAATGGAGGAATAAAAGAATGATTGCCCATAAATTTAAGAAATATCCACCGTAAATGGTCAAATTTTCATATAGGAAAACTTCGTATCGATTTGGTATGGGCCCCTTGATCATAAGAAAAATAATGGGGAGAACTCCATAGAGGGATAAATCTGTCGGCTTTTTTAAAATAGATTTAATCCCCTTCTGAGCCAACCAAAGAAGTAGGCAAGCTGTAGATAGAATAAGAAATACCCAAAGGGCAATAAAAAAATTCTCAACCCTTTCTACAAAGGATAATTGAATTGATTTTAGCAGACTAAGGACAGGATACCGAAGGTGACTCATCTGCCATATAGAAAAATAGACAACACTGGAGGCACATACTGCCCAATACAAAAACATCGTTATCCAGATCCCTATTGAAGCATGTTTGAAGGCCCTCTTTTGATCCATAATGTAGGGAAAATAAAACAATATGATTTCATAACCCAGCATAGAGAAATAACCCCTATGGAAGGCATATAGAAAATCATTCCTCGTAAAGTTAAACAGGGGAAGAAAATTTCTTACATCCCCATTAATGATGGGCCACTGGGAAAAGTAAATGGTCCATGCAGTAAGGAAAAAACCTAATATGGCAAATCGTGCCACCGACTTAATCCCCCCCTTAACTACATAGGCAGATAAGAGGAGAAGAATGATAAGGGGACCTATAATGCTTTTTTGGGGTAGTAAAGTTGTTTGGATAAGGGTAAGGTAACCCCTCAATACCCTTGATAAAGCGATAATGGCGTAACCAGTTATAAGAATATTTATTATTTTTCCTAATAGGGGTCCCAACAATTTTTCGTTAATTTCATATAAATTGTTTTTAGGGTAGTTGGAGCATAGCTTAATCATGGGGAATAAAGCTAGATTTGCAACTAATCCTAAGATAAGGGGCACCAACCACTGATTAAATCCCATTGAGCTTAAGTCATTAGGTAGAGTGAGAATACCTAGTCCAGCAATTCCTCCATTGATTAAGAAAATGACATGATATTGATTGAGTTTTTGATAATTTCCTTTATCCATTTTTATTACTCCTCATCTGTAGGTCTAGTCAATTCCTTTTTTGATCTAGATATGCCTTTTCTCTTGATAAAAAAATTGATAGGAGCCCTTAGGACACTATCCAGTAGATCTGTAGCTGATCTAGGGATAACAGGAGTCATATAGGGACTACCTAAGGAGGTCAAATTAGCCAGATGGGCCAACAACCATGCTAATGCAATCATCTGTCCTAAAAATCCATAGAGGGCAGCTGCCAAAATAAAGAAATATCTTATAAAGCGACTCCCATTACTCATTAGAAAATTTGGGGGTAGAAAGGATAGGAGGGCGGAAATCGCCACCAGGACAATTAATATGTTACTGGCTAATCCTGCGTCAACGGCTGCCGTTCCGATGACAATACCCCCTACGATACCGATGGTCTGACCAATTTTAGTAGGCATCCGTGCCCCTGCCTCCCTTAAAACCTCTATGACTAATTCAATAATCAGCACCTCGATAACAGGAGGAAAGGGAACCTTAGTCCTGGACTCCATTAAAAGGGATAGGAGGGTTGAGGGTAATACCTCTGGATGATAGGTAAGTACCGATACATATAGGGGTGTCAGCATAATGGTTGCAAAAAAGCCGAAAAATCTCAGAGACCTCAGTAATGAAGCTGTAGTCCAGCGGTTATAGTAGTCCTCAGGGGACACAAACATTTCAAAAAATGAAGTGGGACAGATGGCTGCCTCTGGACTGCCGTTGAGAAAAATAACTATCCTTCCATCCAGTAGGGCTGAGACAGCCGCATCAACCCGTTGAGTGATCCCAAACTGAGGGAAGGGGGAGTAGGGTTTGTCCTCCAGCATTTGCTTTAAAACTGCTGTTCCTCCAAAACCCATAAATTCAATGTTTCGCAGACGATACAGTACCCGTTGGACATTTTCTTGGTTGGCTATACCCCTAATATATAAAACCCCAACTGAATTCCTAGTCTCGGTTCCCAATAGTAAGACCTTCGTCTTAAGATTCGGGTTACGGATACGTTTTTTGATTAATGAAAAGTTTGATTCTAAAGCCTCGATAAAGGCCTCCTGGGGGCCTAAAACCGTTGATTCGCTTTCACTGGAGGTAAGGTTTCTAACCGGTGGACTGAAGGTATCTATTGTATAAATTGATTTCCTATCATAAAAGATAATGATGCAAAGACCACTCATAACCCCTTCAATAAGTTTAGGGAGCTCATCAAATGCCAGTTTTTCTGAGATTTTTAGGACTTCTTCGGGATCATCTTGGTTTTCAAATGTATTTAAGGGAGTAATGACTAATTCCTGTAGGATTTCCATCTTAACCAGAGATTTAATATAAACAATGGTAGCACTCCCTTTACCAACAGAAATATCCTTAATCAAGGCATCATCAACATCCTGTAGATAGGCTACAATGGCCTCCTTGGAGACTTCACCCTTAGCATTAGGATTGAAGGATTCCTCCTGTAAAGAAGTTTTTTTATTGTTAGCAATATTGTTGATCCAGCCTCGGAACCACATAAAACCTTCTCCTTAATCAAATATATTTTATTTTAATTGTTAACTAAATACTGAAAAACTAAAACTGTTATTGTAGATTTATTTATTTGGTCAACTGCACAATCGGCAACCCACATCATTAGTATTACTTTTAAGGGGGGAGTACATACCTATATGTCTGATGACTTCAATTAAGAAGGGTTTATGATGGTTTATTGCAACAGTTTAGTTAAATTGGTATAATCATAATAGGGAATATGTGACAAAGCATGTTTTCTAAAATGAATATAAAGGGGATTACTGTAGGACCCTATATAATAAAAGTCGAAATATCTGAGGTGGTTAATGAAAAAATTAAAGCTTTTATTAATGATGGGTATTGTAGTCCTGGTAATGTTAAGTGGATGTAATCAATCTGATGCAAAGAAGGATATCGCTGAAGGCCCAGTGATACCCAATAAAAACCAAAACCAAGACCAAAACAACAATCAAAAGGAAAAGCAAAACCCAGACAACAATACGAAGAAAGTAGATGCCCCCAAATCCAACAGGATCAAGCTCATTTTCGCAGGGGACACCATGATGGATGGACATGTGGACGGAGTGATGAAGGAAAAGGGACTTGACTATCCCTTAACTGAATTTTTGCCAATATTGCAGCAAGGGGATTTAGTAGTCCTTAACCTAGAAACATCCGTGGGGACCAGTAGGCAATTAATGGAAAAGGCCTATGCTTTTCAAACTAAGCCAGAGAACTTTGTTTTATTTAATCCCCTACGGGAAAAACTTTTATTTTCCTTAGCAAACAATCATGGAATGGATGGACCCTTGGCTGAGACGATGGAGGAATTAAATAAACTACAATATCAATATATTGGAGTTGGAGAAAATCAAGAGGCTGCATTTCGACCCCATGTAGAGGAAATCAATGGTGTCTCTGTAGCGATTTTTGGTGTATCTAGGGTAATCCCAATAAATACTTGGACTGCAGGAGAAAATCATCCCGGAATGGCAACTGCATATACCTACGAACCCCTATTAGCCTATATAAAGGAATGGCGGGAAAAGGTGGATCATGTGATTGTTTTTGTCCACTGGGGGGAAGAACTAGCCCACCAACCCAATCAACATCAATTAAACTTAGACGAAAAGTTGGTGGAGGCTGGAGTAAGTTTAATCATTGGAGCCCATCCCCACGTAGTACAGGAGATAAAATGGAGGGGTAATGGGCAGCTGACAGCTTATTCCCTAGGAAATTTTATTTTTACCACCAGTAGACATAATGTGGCAAATGAGTTTGTTGCCCTTGAAGTCGAACTTTCTAAGGAAAAGATTGAATTTGCGAAGGTATGGCCAGGTAAAATAAAGTTTGCATTGGCACAGCATTTAAAAGAGGGGGTAGATGGACAAAGGATACTAGAAAGACTGCAAAGAATATCCCCTACTATTAAGCTAGATGAAAAAGGGGTTATTACTCCGAAACACTAAGAAATTAAATCTACAGATTGAAAATAGGACATTATGCCCATTTATGAATTATCTAAGAAACATTAATATGTAGAGTAAGACAATAATGTCATTAAAGGATGGTAAAAATATGAAGTACAACTATATCTCAAAATATGAAATAGTAGATACCTTTAAAATAACGGACCAACAGGAGATATATATTGGAATGGAATTATCGGAGAATGGTAATCCTGTAGTCATTAACCATATAAAAAACCTTAAATTTGTCGATGTTTTAAAAAGGGAGCAACTATCGGATATATTAACGAATCTAGTAGATTCAGAGGTGATGGAGGATGAAGTCGTATTTATTACTAAGGTAATAGAAGCAGATCCATTGCTAATCTATTTAGAGGAAAACTATATCCCTATTGAAGGGCGGATGAGCCTTGCTTTTTCATATCTACAGGAGATTACGAAATATGACCCTCTAGAGGCAATCAGTAAAAATATTCTGATTGATGAGACACAACTAGTTGTAAAGGATGGAAAGATTGTCTTTGATGAATTGTATTTAATTAATGAAGCTTCAGAGGATATAGATATTAATTATTTGTGCAATAAGATTAGTATAGTTTTAGAAAAGTTAATTTATTTTGAGTATAGGAATTTAAAAAGGGAAGAAATCTTGCTTCAGGAAGTACATCAGTTTATTTTTGATTTAAAAAATAATACAAAGTTCAATAGCTTTAAAGACATTATGGAGGAATTCCGTAAACTCTATATTTATCATTTGTGCGTAGAAAGTATTGAACCTAGGACAAGGGCTTCCCGTAAGAATAAGGGGATTATATCTTGGATGAAGAAAGCCTCTTTAGATGCAGAAGAAAAAAATAAAGAGGAAGACTACAAAGAAGGCTTCAAGGAAGATCATACAGAGGATCTTCAGCTGGAAGAACAGGATTTAGCACTAGAAGAAGTAAGTAGGTCTGAAAATAAGCGGTTTTCAAAAGTGATCCCAATAGTTGCATCTATTGTACTACTAATGGGTGTTGGGATTTATGCACTACTAAACAACGCTTCCTTGGGGACTTTCTTTAATCTAAATGCAGGTGAAGAAAATCAACAATTGTCTGAATTAATGCCTATCGCCTATTTTACTGTGGTAGAAAAGGAGGATCGTTGGAAATTCACCAATGAAAGTCAAGCCAAGGGAGAAGGAAACAGCCTAGAGGAATATCACTGGGAGATTGCTAAGAAGGATAAGGTCATCACCAGTGCAGCTACTAAGAATTTAACGCTAGCCTTTCATGAAGGTGGAGAGTATACCATTAGTTTAAAGGTGAGGGATCGTCTTGACCAATGGAGTGAAGAGTATAGAAAGGTCATTACTGTTGATTTAGCAAAGGTAGATGAAGGGCAGGAAGAGCTGCATGTAGGTAGTATAGAAGATGAGAAAAAGTATAGTGTTACCCTTGGAGATGGCGTATCGGACGATGATACTAACACAAAGGATACAGACGCTTCGTGGAAAATAGAAGCAATAGAAGGAGAGTCCCCCTATGTCTCCGTCGATTTGCATGATGAAAGTATTTACGATACTTTGAGCTTCTGGGTAAAGTCAAATACAGTTAATCAAATTGAATTTAATATAAAAGGATATAATCAAGATGGCAATCTTAAATATCTGAATAAAGCATCCCATACGATTAAGATCCCAGATCGTTGGGAGCTAATTAACCTACAGTTATCCAATGAAGCATTGAAGAAGGTAGTAATGGAATTTACATCCTTTCAAAGACCATTTTGGGTGGCGGATTTAGAATTTAATACATACAAATAAAAACTTTAAGCCCCGACATCCTAGAAAGGATTTTGGGGCTTAATTGATGTATCCCTTACCCCTTTGTTGAGGTCTTGTTGCTGGATGGCTACACATTTCCACTGGGGGATTTTTGATTTTTGAAGGAAAATACTGCAAACACAAAGGTTGGAATGACCACGAAGCCAACAAAAGCAATGTAGGTATAGTACGCCAAGAACCTAAAGAGGACAAATAAGTCATTTCCAGCCAAATAGGCGGATATAGCCACCATTAGACTGATGATATAAATCATATAGGGGGTATTGATTTTTAAACCCTTCAGGATTTTAATGAGGGCATAGAAGGTGACCACATACTTTATATACCAGCCCCCGACTATTTGCAGCATGACGAATAATTCTCCAGCCTCTAAGAAACGAAAATGACTGACCAATTGGGTTTGCAGAAGCTTTGGATAAGGCATTTGATTGATTCGGGAAATATCAAAGGTTGCGATGACGCCTGTGGTTGAAACAATCTGCATTTGTATGACGAAGAGTATCCCCAAAACAGCATAAAGGAGGAGTCTTTTCTTTGAAGTTACATCCACTAAGTAGGGAAAAGTAATTGATACACAACCAAATAAACCTAAGGTTTGGAGGATAGAGAGTATAAAACCGCCACTAATCCCTCGGGCGAAAACAGGAAAAAGTAGACTATAATCCTTATAGGGATGGGTCATGGCTGCTAAATTCATACCGGCGATAATAATGAGGGAAATGCCAATTAGGGTAACTGTAATGATGGCCACAAGGTCCTGCTTTAGGGTATAAATAGCTGGACCTACAAAAAATAGTATAAAAAACCATACAGGGGTTGCCACTAGCATATTGGTATGCATCGAACTGGCCTCTACCGCTGCACTTTCCACTAAAGTAAAAAAAAGTGTTAGACAAAAGAGTCCCAACATCACATTGCCGAAGGTCTTACCCAAAGCCCCTTGAAATATTTCAACAAGGTTATAGACATTATTTTTTTGACAGGTTTTGATGACGTATATCAAGAACAGTAGTATTAAAATTGAGGAAGTAATCACTGCCACCCAGCTGTCCCTTAAACCGTTCTGGATAAAAACCTTAGGATAGGTCTTTAGGGATACAATGCAAGTGGCCAGTATTAAAAAAGCATAGTGCTTTGGATTAATTTTATCCATATACTCTCTCCTTTTATTTAGCTTGTAAATCTTAAGATTCATCTATCCATTATTACCACTCATTAGAATATTATTCAACCCAATGACCAACAATAGTGTATGGGGTGATGTAGATGAGCAAAAATAATATTATGATACATAAATACAAGGAGAAACTTGAGGAAATTCAAAAAACATTAGCTAAATGCTATGATGTCACATATCGCATAATCATTTCAGACGGTGGAGAAGTAACTGCAATTTTCATAGATAATATCTGTGATGTAGTGCAAGTTAATGATTATGTCATTAGGCCACTGATGAAGACAGAATTAAGGGGTCAGCATATGGACTTTATAAAGAACTCTATTATTGAGGTGGGAATTACTGAATATGTCCATTCTAACGAAGAATTATTGCAGCATATTCTGTCGGGTAACGTTGTTTTACTATTTAGTTTTGCTGATGAGATTATTTACTGCGAAACTAAAAAGTATAGCTTTCGTGCTATACAAGAACCCCCCACGGAGTCCGTTATCAAAGGTCCAAGGGAGGGATTCAACGAGAGTACAAACGATAATATATCCCTTATTAGGAAAAGATTGAAGGACAAAAAATTAAAGCTTGAAAACCTACGTATCGGAACAAGCAATCATGCCACTGTAGTTATGTGTTACCTGGAGGGTGAAGCCCCCAAAGAGCTGGTGGACTACATACGGCAGCGATTAGAAAATGAAGAAGTAGAGTATCTTGTTGGCTCAAAATATATAGACGAACGATTACAGGAAAAGCGTTCTATTTTTGATACGATTGGTTATACTGAAAAGCCTGATGTAGCCGTAGCCCATATGACAGAGGGGCGGGTTGTCATATTGGCAGATAATACTCCCTTTGTCGTAACGGCCCCCCATTTTTTCTTGGAGAACCTCAGTACTGGAGATGACTATTATGGTAATAAATATGCTCAAAACTATTTTCGATTGGTCCGTTGGACAGGCCTATTGATTGCTTTGTTGTTACCGGGTCTATATTTGGCCTTGAATACATACCATTACAAGCTTATTCCCACCATTTTTGTTTTCCGTTTAGCTGTCACAAGGGCCGGGGTACCTTTTCCAACAGTGGTGGAGATCATGATCATGATGTTTTTTTTCCAGGTATTAAGGGAAGCTGGAATACGGCTGCCCCAACCTATTGGATCTGCCCTCAGTATTGTTGGTGCCCTGATCTTAGGGGATGCTGCAATCGGTGCAGGATTGGCATCGGAAATCACCGTTTTAGTGGTGGCCCTAGCTTCAATATCATTGTTCTTAATACCAAAGTTATATGGTCCCATAGTCATTTGGTCAAATATCATTTTAATTTTTTCTGCTTTATTGGGACTACCGGGTTTTTATATAGGTTTTAGTGTGTTTGTTTCCCACATATCCAGCCTCACCAGCTGTGGATATCCCTTCCTCTATCCATTGGGAACCTTCAAAAAGTTTAAATTTAAAGATTTAGTCTTTAGGGGGGACTTACGTAGCATATCTGACAATATCTTTGAAGAGGGGAAAGAATCATGAAACGATTGGTGCTGGTATTCACTATTTTATCAAGTCTACTCTTAACGGGATGTTTCTCCTATAGGGACATAAATAAGGTCATTTTTGTTACTGCTGTCATTGTGGACATCAATGAGGATGATGAATATGTACTGACTGTAGAGGGCTTCCACTCTTATCGGAGTAATCAAACCAATGCTGAGCAAGGGGAAAAAATTTTTCTCCAGTCCAAAAGCAAATCTGTTTATGAGGCCGCAAGGCAATTCAATCATAAAGCTAGCTATAAGGTGGATTATACGCAAAATAAAGCCTTTATTGTGACTGAAAGGGTTGCCCGGAGGGGTATTAAGCCCATTATGGATATATTGGAAAGGAATCAAGAATTGATCCTTCGCTCCTACACCTTGGTGACAACTGAATCTCCACAGGATATTGTGGATTATGAGATAAAACAAAATGAATACATTGGTCTATATTTAGATGAGCTGATGGAGAATCCATTTTTAGTAAAACAGCATCGATTAGACAGGGTAAATCAATATTTGAATTATCGGATAATGGAGGATAGAACCCATATCCTCTCTATTCTTCAGTTGGAAAAAAATCCTGTTAGTACAAATCTAATGGCAGAAGAAGGGGCGATTATGCAGGATGATGTCATGGTGGGAAGGTTAAGCCAATCGGAGATGAAGTTCTATCGATACCTGCAAAATAGAATAGATCGGGCTTTAATATCGATCCCTCATATTGAGGATAAGGAGAAACTGATTTCTGTAGATACCATTAAAAATAAGACTAAAACGGAAATAGAGTATGATGGTGAAAAAATCCTATTAAAGAAGAAAATTTACATAAGAACAATCTTTGGAGAAACCCAAAGCCCCTTAATTTTTACTAAAGAAAATATTGAAAAAGTAGAAGAGTCGGTAGAAAGAACCATTAAAGATAACTGTATGGCCTTATTTGCAAAAATGAAGGAGGAGGGTTTTGATATATTTCAAATAACAGAACTAATGGAGAGGAAATATCCTAATTTAGATTTGGAAGATCCCCTGTCCATTACCCAGCTACAATTAGAGGTGGAGCATCAGCTGGAGGGTAGCACCAATATCACCAGTTTTAGATAGGTGAGGATAACAATCTAATAGCAAAACACAGAGTCGTTTTTATTGACTCTGTGTTTTTTTACGATAAAAGAATAGCACCTTTTGAAAATGGTGAATATACTAACTACGGGCTAAGGGAAGGAGGCCTTTTTTAATGCTTAGATATCCGTCGTGGGGCTGAACAAATTCTAGTCTAAGGACGGTTTTGGAAAATTTGAATAGAGCCTATAATTAAATTAACAATATATGTAAAGGGAGTTGTAAGAAATGACTAAAACATTAAGTATTAGAAATTTTAAACTGGAGCTTAATATTACTAGAGATAAAGATTCATCAGAAAACTTGAAAAAACACAAAATAGGCAGGGAGATAGAGGTAGGGATGTTGTATGATACAATAGAAAAGGAAAAACAAGAAACATTAACTAAAATCCATTGGATTACCCATTTAATTAATTAAATCAAAAATTGAAAAACCCTTCAAAGTCGTTGGAGACTTTGGAGGGTTTTTCTACTTCTGACAAACCGCCACCATCAAATAATACTTAAAATCAGGCTTTGGTATTTCAATTACATCATCAATTTGATGATACATAGTGATGTTAGAAAAAGTTTTCAATACTTTTACAAATTCTTCTTCTGTGTACTGATAAACATGGTAGGGGCAGGAGCAAGGGTGATCTTTACCTCTTCCAAAGGGGGTAGAAATAATCAGGGTTCCGTCGGGCTTTAAGAGGTTATAAAGATTATTTATAAAAATGTTATCCCCCTCGAAGTGCTCAATTGTCTCAAAGCTAACGATGGTATCAAAGGTACCATATTTTTGATGAAGGTTTTCATTTAGGGCGTCCTCGACAAAGTAGCTAGTCTTCAAATAGGGATAGTGTTCCTTTGCATAATTGATGCTTTCTATTGAAGAATCAATGCCTATATATTCTGTAATATTGGGTTTTTCTTCTAATAATATGTCGCTGCCATAACCCACCCCACAGGCTATGTCTAAAACCCTTCCTTTACAAAACTGTCTTGCAAACTCATAACGGGCTATATGCTCCATTAAGATTCCACTTTTAGGATTCATTTCAAATGGAATGACCCTCTCTCCAGTATAATTCATTGATAAATTCCTTTCTTTTCGATTGCGTCTTTGCTATTTTCATTATAACCAATTATAATTATATATTATAACAAAAGAAACCATCGCATATAAAATAAAGAGAGGTTTTTTTGCTGTTAAAATGTAAAGGAAAGAGGTAAATGACTTGCGATTAATAAAAAAAATGATTCATAGGGACCTAAACACAACGGCAGGAAGAACCTTTGAAAGAACTTCTGCTAGGGGAATTATCCTAAGGGGAACAAAAATACTATTGATTTATACAAAGTACTACAACGATTATAGCTTTCCTGGGGGTGGGGTTGACCCAAAGGAGGATTTGATTAAAGGCTTAAAAAGGGAGCTGGCTGAGGAAACAGGGGCAAAGAAGATCGATTTAATCCAAGAATTCGGATATATTGATGAATATAGACCCCATTATAAACCAGAGTATGATCTAATTCATATGGAATCTTATTTTTATGTTTGTAGGGTAGAGGAAGACTTTGATAATATAAAGCTGGAGGATTATGAGGTCGCCAATGGTTCGTCACCTGTTTGGATAGAGCTGGATGAAGCAATCAAGCATAATAAACAGGTAATAACAAACCAAGAGGAATCCATGGGTTTTTCTATTGAGAGGGAAACTTTGGTGTTGGAGCTGGTGAAGAAGGAACTTTTGTAAATTGTAAGTAAAAACAGAATAGATTCGTTGCTTGATCCCAAATAGTAAAAAGCCCATTGTGCATAGAACATGCCCTTGGGCTTTAATTTGTCTATACGACGAAAGTGGGGTATATGGCGATGATATATTAAATCCAGAATTAATCTGCACACCAACGGGATTAATTGAATAGACTAAAAATGGATAGTTAGTTATGAGGAGGGAAAAAAATGACGAAAAAAGGAAAAATTAGACGCTTGTTCCCAGGAGGAAACACATCTGTAGGCTTTTATTCATATTATCAACATGTTATTAACTTAAAGGAAGCCAATAGACTTTACTTATTAAAGGGAGGCCCAGGATTAGGTAAATCCCATCTTATGAAGAAAATAGGTCAAGAAATGGTAGATAGAGGTCATGACATAGAACTACACCATTGTTCAGCAGATCCAGACAGTGTCGATGCAGTAGTGATTCCAGATATTAAGGTGGCAATTATTGATGGAACCGCACCCCATGTAGGGGTGTCGTAAACACACTAATTATAAGCCACATATTTTTTACTTAAATTTTAAAATTTTTGTAGGCTTTAGTAAACAGAGGATTAACGTTATAGCATATATAAAAGCAAAAAAAGAACTCTAAGAAGTCTTAGAGTTGAATTATTTTTATTAAGAGAACTACTATCAAAATTGATAATATTAATTCTAATAGATTTAGAATTTTCCTCATCTATAAACTCACCACCTTTGGTTAAGATTTACATTAATAAATGTAATCATAAACCTTCCTCCTGTGAATTCATATTTAGGACGTTAAATCCTTCCTCCTGTAAATTCATAAACCTTCCTTTCCATTATCTTTATCTAAATGCGTAACTAAGTTGTCATAAATTAGCATAAACCTTCCTCCTGTGGTGCATTTATAATAATATATCAATCGGAAGAAGTGTAAGTCAATATAATTTCAAATGTTTTTTGTAATATTTTTTGGAAGCAAAATTTTTTGCTATAGGGATTTATCTAAGATTAAAGTAATATTTCACTAATTTCCTCTTTACTCATTTAGCAATAAGTCAATTTATAATCTTTAGGATAATGGCTTTCACTAATTCTTACACCTTTCTACTCACACATTGTTTATCCTTTAATGTAATCAAAAGTCAGTAATATTAAAGGAATCAAGGCATAATTGTAGAATTAAAATATATGCAAAATAATTATAGTGTTTTCAATTATTTATATATGAAAGGGAGTCAGGAAGATGGAGAAGTTAACACTACAGCAATTAGAATCAAAATTATGGCAGTGTGCAGATATTCTTAGAGGTGAGTTATCTGCAACCCAATACATGGATTATATATTCGGTATGCTATTTTTAAAGAGAATGAATGATGAATTTCAAGTGGAAAGAGCATTAAGAGAAGCTGAATTTAAAGAGCAAGGGATGGTTGATGAGGAAATAGAAGAACTTCTTAATGATTCCTCCATTTATGAAACCTTTTACATTCCAGAACAGGCAAGATGGGATAAGCTGAAGAACTTAAATTTAAATATTGGGCCAGAATTGGAGAAGGCCTTTAAAGCGATTGAAGATGAACCTAAGAACAGTGAGTTAATGGGGGTACTAACAACTGTAAACTACAATGATAAGGAAAGAGTACCTGATAAGAAATTAAATCAGCTTTTAATGATTTTTGATAGTATGAATTTATCTAATAAATACTTAGTATCAGAAGATATTTTAGGGGATGCCTATCAATATCTTATTGAAAAATTTGCTGATGAAGGTGGAAAAAAGGGGGGAGAATTTTATACTCCTACAGAAGTAGTTAAGGTAATGGTAAATCTACTAAAACCACAAGAAGGCGAGCGTATTTATGACCCTACCTGTGGTTCTGGGGGTATGCTTATTCAAAGTATACAGTACATAAAGGAGCATGGCGGTAACCAGAAAAATGTATCTCTATATGGTCAAGAAATCAATCTCTCTACTTGGGCTATTTGTAAAATGAATATGCTTTTACATGGAGCAAAAGGAGCGGATATTCAAAAGGGAGACACCATAAGAGAACCAAAACATACAGAAGGCGGAGTATTAAAAACCTTTGATAAAGTTCTGGCGAATCCACCCTTCTCTCTTAAAAATTGGGGGTTAGAAGAAGCAAGTACAGATCAATATCATAGATTCCCCTATGGTACACCACCAAAATCCTATGGAGACCTTGCCTTTGTATCCCACATGGTTGCCAGTTTAAATACTAAGGGAAAAATGGCAACAGTTGTACCCCATGGAGTTTTGTTTAGGGGTGGAGCTGAAGGAAAGATTAGAGAAGGCTTCTTAAAGGATGATTTGGTAGAAGCCATTATCGGACTTCCACAAAATATCTTCTATGGAACGGGTATTCCTGCGGCTCTAATAGTGATCAATAAGAACAAAGTAGAAGAAAGAAGAACCAAAGTATTATTTATAGATGCAAGTGAAGGATTTGTTAAAGACGGAAATAAGAATAAATTAAGGGAAAAAGATATAAATAAAATTGTAGAAGGCTTTGATGAATATGTAGATATAGAAAAGTATGCCAATGTAGTGGAGCTTGATAAGATTAAAGAAAATGACTATAACCTTAATATCAGTAGATATGTAGATACGACAGAAGAAGAGGAAGAAGTAAACATTGAGGTAGTATTAGATGATATAAGAGAGCTAAAATTAAAGATGGCACATTCTGAAGAGGAACTAAACCAGTATCTTCAAGAATTGGGATTTGATACAATATAGAGGTAGGTGAGAAGAATGAAAAAGGTTAGAGAAGGATATAAGATGACAGATTTAGGTGAGATACCAGAGAGTTGGAACTTGAGGATGATAAGAGAAGTTGTTAATATAAATCCAGAAAGCCTAGGAAATAAAACCAATAAAGACTTTATACTTAATTATATCGATATAGAAAGTGTTAGCACAGGAGTTATTAATAATACAAAAGTATATTCTTTTGATGAAGCACCAAGTAGGGCAAGAAGGAAAGTTAGGAAAAATGATGTTATTATCTCAACTGTAAGACCATATTTAAAAGCTTTTGCAATAGTAAAAGATGACTTAGAAAATTTAGTGTGTTCAACTGGTTTCGCTGTTTTAAGAGCGAAAGAGAACATAGAATTTCAATATATATATCAATGTACATTAAGTGATGGCTTTTTAAATCAATTATCAAACAAAATGGTTGGTTCAAATTATCCAGCAGTAAACTCAACTGATATACAAGAAACATTAATACCAGTTCCTCCACTAAATGAACAACAAAAAATAGCCTCCATGCTATCATCAGTAGACCAACAAATAGAAATCACCGATAATCTTATAGAAAAAACAAAGGAACTGAAAAAAGGGCTTATGCAGAAGCTTCTTACAAAAGGAATTGGACATACAAAGTTTAAGGATACGGAGATTGGGAGGATACCTGAGGAGTGGGAGGTAAAAGATTTAGGAGAAGTATTTAAGCTTTCAAGTGGTAACTTTTTATCTCAAAAGAATATAGTTTTGGGAGAATATCCGGTTTATGGTGGTAATGGGATTACAGGTTATCATAATCAATACTTAATTGAGGAATCTAAAATTGTAATAGGTAGAGTTGGTGCAAAGTGTGGGTGTGTATGTATATCGGAACCAAAATCATGGATCACTGATAATGCATTATTTATATCAGACGAAATTACTAAATTTGAAATTACTTTTATGTTTTATTTATTAGGGTATCTGAATTTAAATCAATTTGCTAATCAAAATGCCCAACCTGTTATTTCGGGGCAAAAAATTTATCAGCTGAAAGTACCCCTTCCAGATTATATCGAACAACAAAAAATTTCAGCAATATTACTATCAGTAGACAATCAAATAGAAAAATATGAATCAAAACGAGAAAGTCTCCAAACTCTTAAAAAAGGACTAATGCAAAAACTCCTAACAGGAAAAATCAGAGTAAAAGTATAGATATAAGGGGGGGGATTTGATATGGCAACGTATAAACAAATACAAACATATGTTAAAGAGACTTATGGCTTTGTCCCTAAGTCCTGTTGGATTGCTCATATGAAAGAAATTAAGGGGATAGAGAGCAGAAAAGCATATAATAGAATGGATGATAGTATAAGAAAGTATCCATGTCCAGAAGATAAACAACAGTATATTGAAAGTGCATTTAGATATTTTAAAATAATAGGTTAGGAAATAGGGGGTGGGGGAATGACCTATTTGGGAAATGAGGAAACTCTCGTAGAGCTTCCAGCGATAGACTACATGCAGAATATTTTAGGGTATGACTTCATACATGGTACTCAATTAGTACCAGAAAAGGATGAACGGGATACCCTAACTGAAGTCATATTAATTAAAAGGCTGCATGCTGCATTAAAGAGATTGAATCCATGGATGGATGAAGGAAATATTAACAAATGCATTCGATATTTAAGTAGACTAGAGAACCTTGGGGCAAGTCTTTTAGAGATTAATGAAAAGTTATATGAAGCCATAGTAGATTTAAAATATACGGTGGATCAAGATATCTATGGTAATGGACAAAAGAAACCCCAAACAGTCCATTTTATAGACTGGGAAAATGTAGATAATAATGACTTTTTAATCACTAGACAGTTTGAAGTGAAAACTCTTTCAGGAAAATCTATTTTTCCTGATTTAGTTGTCTTTGTTAATGGGATACCAGTAGTTGTGATAGAGTGTAAATCACCCTTTCTAGAAAGGACTAAGAATGAAAACATAGGTAAAAAGCAAGCTTTTGAACAGCTTAGAAGATATATGAATGAGCGGGACCCTAATATATTAGAAGGAAATGCAAGGCTTTTCTATACGAATTTCTTTACAGGGATAATGAATAAGTATCATGCCTATGTAGGTACCATTAGCTCTAAGTATAACCATTATCTAGAATGGAAAGATCCCTACCCAGTTGGAAAGGATAAGGTACAAGGGGTAGATGAATTTGGACAGAACTTATTCTTACAGGGACTACTAGAAAAGAAGAATTTAATAGATATAATGAGAAACTTTATATTGTTTGAAACAGATAATGGTATTACAATTAAGAAAATCTGTAGATACCAACAATTTAGAGCGGTGAACAAAGCTATTAAAAGATTAGTTGAGGGAAGAGACTCCTTATCAAGGGGTGGTGTTGTATGGCATACCCAGGGATCCGGTAAGTCTTTGACGATGGTAATGTTGGCTAGGAAAATAAAACGAACTAAGGAGCTCTCAGATGCAACGATTGTGGTTGTAACCGACAGAATAGACTTGGATAAACAAATCTTTGGGACTTTCATAAGAACCCTATCTAAAATTACTACTCCTATAAGAGCAGATAAAATAGCTGTTATGAAGGAACTTTTATCTGAAGCTCAACCAAAGATAATTATGACTACCATTCAGAAGTTTGAAAGTGAAACAGAAGAAAGAGAAGTCATTGAGGATGGTAAGAAGGTGAAGCTGAAGTTTAGTCTTCCCTATGAAGTGCTAACAACAAAATCTAATGTGATTGTACTATCAGACGAGGCCCATAGAAGTCAATATAAGGACACAGCTGCTAATATGAGAACAGCTTTACCTAATGCGACTTTTATAGGATTTACGGGTACACCAATAGATAAAGAGGACAAATCTACCCCAAGAACCTTTGGGGGATATATTGATAAATATGGTATCAAAGAAGCAGTAGATGATGGGGCAACAGTAAAGATTGTATATGAGGGAAGAATGCCTCGTCTTCATATTAAAGATACAACATTAGATGATCTATTTAATGAAGCCTTTGAAGATAAAACAGAGGATGAAAAGGAAGCAATAAAGAAAAAGTATGCCAATAAGAAGATTATTGTTGAATCTGAAGATCGGATTAAAGATATCGCCATAGATATGTTAGAGCATTATAGGGATAATATACTCCCAAATGGTTTTAAAGCCCAAGTTGTATGTGTTAGTAGAGAAGCCTGTGTAAAATACTACAATGCTTTAACTAAGTATATGAAGGATATTGTAGGTGAAGAGCTAGAGTGTAAGGTTATCTTTTCTGGGGATTTAAATGATCCTCCTCATCTAAAGAAACATTTCTCTACAAAGGCAGAGCAGGAAGGGATAATTGAAAGGTTTAAGAAGCCAATTGAAAAGGATAAACTATGCTTTATTCTTGTAAAGGATATGCTTTTGACAGGTTTTGATGCTCCTATAGAACAGGTCATGTATCTTGACAGGTCTCTGAAGGAACATAACTTATTACAGGCAATTGCCAGAGTAAATAGAACCCATACTATGGAGGTTGTACGGAAGGTTGAAGAAGAAAAGATAAAGAAAAGTAACATTATAAAACAATGTGGTTATGTTGTTGATTATTATGGCGTTTCCGATAACCTAGAAGAAGCTTTAGCGATATTTGACAAGGAAGACTTAGGAGAACCAATGCAGCCAATGAATGACTTATATAAAGAAATGCTCTCCTATAGAGAAGACGTCATGGGACTATTCATAGGAAAAGATAAGAATAACCTCGATGAATTAATAAAGGTATTAGAACCACAGGATCAGAGGGCAGAATTTGAAATAGGCTATAAGCGATTCTCAGGTGCAGTAGATATGCTGCTTCCATCCCATGTGGGGACAGATATATTAAATGATCTGAAGTGGCTTGGTTATATCAGAGCTGGTGCAAAGGCGAAATATAGCCCCCATGAAGAGCTGGATATTAGCGATTGTGGAGAGAAGGTAAGAGAAATTATAGAAGAATATCTAGAATCTCTTGGTGTCATCCAATGGATAGAACCAATAACCCTATTTGAGGATGATTTTAAGACTAAAATCAACACCTTAAAGTCTGATGAAGCCCAAGCTTCAGCCATGGAACATGCTGTAAAACACGCCATAAATGTAAAGATGGATGATAACCCTGTCTTCTATCAAAGTCTATTAGAAAAGCTTCAAAAGATATTAGATGATACTACAACCGACTTTATAGAAAGAAAAAAGAAACTTCAGGAGTTTATTGAAAGAGAAGTAGAAGTAGGCACAAAATCCCAATCTAGAGTATTAGGTTTAAGTGAGAAGGAGTTTGCTTTCTTCGAGGTTGTTAAGAAATATATAGTAGATGAAGCGACTGATGATGGTGTCGTTAAGGAAGAAACTGAAAGTTATTTAGGAAATGACATAATAGATCTATCAAAAAATATTGCAATAGATATTCGTAGGGTTGTAGAAGAAAACTATGTTGTAGACTGGGTCAATAATCAAACAAAAACCTCTGATATAGAAAGAGCCATTTTTATGATGTTAATTAAGAACTACCACAAGCAGATTAAGTTAAATATAAGAAAGAGTATGGTTAACCCACTATTAAATTTAGCTAAGAGACATTTCTCAATACTAGAAAGATAATTGAAGATTAGAGGGAGTTAAATGAAATTAGAATTTAAATATGGTACAACAAATATAGAATTCAATGTAGTTTTTAAAAACAGAAAAACGATGGAAATTTCAGTAGAATCCCCTGATGTTATCACCATTGTTGCTCCAGTTGGTACAAGTGAAGAACAAATAATAGATAAAGTAAAAAGTAAAGGAAGTTGGATTATTCAAAAGATATACTCCTTTAAACATATGCATTACCAGCCTATCCCCAGGGAATTTGTATGTGGTGAATCCTTTATGTATCTAGGGAGAAATTACTCCATGATGATAGAAATAGATCCAAATATAAAGATACCTGAAGTGAAGCTATATAGGGGTAAGTTTATTGTTACTGTGAAGGATAAGGCTGAAGAATCCATACGAAAAGCTATGGAGCAATGGTTTAGGGATAGGGCTAAGACACTAATAGAAGAAAGAGTCAACTACTACCAAAGATTCTTTAACATAAGGCCTGCGGCAATTAAAATTAAAGAACAAAAAAAGAGATGGGGTAGCTGTACATCAAAAAATGAACTGCTATTTAATTGGAGATGTGCTATGGCTAAATCCAGTGCATTAGATTATATTGTAGTTCATGAGATGTGTCATATGTACCATAAAGATCATTCAAAGGAGTTTTGGGAGCTCCTGGCTTCAGTATTGCCAGACTATGAAGTAAGGAAAGGCTGGCTAAAGAATTATGGGGTTAGGATGGATTTGTAATATGGAAGAACAATAATAAATAGTGGTTCTTTAGATTGTAACTTTCTACTCTATTCAACCTTTCCTATTTAAACTTACAGGTATTAAAATCACTTAGATAGAATAATGATGTATAGTCTTTAGATAATTTATTAAAATACATATTTTACAAATTAAAATTATTAATTACACAGGGGGAAATTAGATGAATTTGGCCATGAATGATTTATGTAACCTAGTTGCAAATGAAGGAGCTAGATATGCACTCCATCACAATGAGCTTCTTTTAGAGATTATTAATGACACTACAGACAGAACATTATCCTATGAACAGAGGAACGTATGTTTCGAAATTTTTTCATTTCTTAATTGGGCATTTGCAACTGGAGTCTGGTCAATTTTAGATAATCCTTCTTTAAGAAGAGATTTAATGGAACAAAGTTTGAAAAGTATTGTAATAAAGACTTCATATGAATTATCTAAGGATAAATCAAATGAGGCTGTTGCTTTTTTAGCATCAGAATTAGATGGGGAGTTTAGGTCTAAGATAAGATTATACAATGAAAGAATTAATGAAATGGCGTTGTTGGGGATAGAAATAGATGCAAATGCTGTAACATTGGTGGGATTAGAATGGATACAAGAAGAGTTTGAACTAGATGATTATGAGATGAGTATTATAGTTCCAGAATTTCTAAGTAGAGTTGGAGATATTGCTAAGATAGAACAGATAGCTCTTCAAGTAAACAGAGCTGTAGAAGAAAGAGGAAAAAAAGGTGTATTTGATAGATTCAAAGAAGGTTTTTCAAGGTAATATTAGGGTGACAGATTAGAAAATAGGAAATAAATAAAAAAAGTGGAGTCGAATACCATTAGACTCCACTTTTTTCATTTATTCATTTGAATTGTCAACCACCCAAATGTTCGTAAGCGTACAATAATGTAACCGCCAAAGAATCGACGTATAGAAACTAAATCCAATAGTTGATACAATAAATCCAGTAGAGGTTAGTTGTTGCCTGCTCTACTGGATTGT
>NZ_JAFBEE010000006.1 GCF_016908555.1 Alkaliphilus hydrothermalis | reverse complement strand
CCTCGGTTCGGTGCTTTGCCTCCAGCTTCCTTCAGATTCCACCTCGCGATGGACACCCTTGCTCTTGGCTAACGGTTGGCACTACCAGCCCCCGTGCTGGACTTTCACCAGCAAGTTCACGCCCATGCTGGGCGCACCCTAAAAAAACCCTTTTGAGAGAACTCTCAAAAGGGTTTTAGTGGTTAGTATTTTAGTTATTACTGAACAACAAATTGAACAGTCTTAGTGTAGTCAGTGTTTGCAACACCAGCTTCATCAGTAATGTCTGCTGGTCCTGCTGTAGCAGCAGCTGTTACAGTTACTAGAGTACCTTGTGCAGGTAAACTATCTACTGTTAATGTTACAGTCTTACCATCTGCACTTACAGATGCAGCAGTAACATTTCCTGCGCTTAATGTGAAGTGGTTGAAACTATCATTTAACACGATTGCTTCACTGAATGTTACTTTTACTGTTGTAGCAGTAGCATGCGAAGCATTAACCATCTTAGGTGCTGGATTAGCAGTTGATACTGCAGCAAATACTGCACTATCGTTAGCTGCTAACATTGCAGTTCCGTTGTTATCTACGATTTGCGCTTCTACAAGTTTAACTTGGTATAAGTTTCCTGCTGTAAATAATGTATTATCTACATCGAAGAATACTCTTACTTTGTTATTGTCTGTTCCTTCTAATCTTACTAATTGAATAGTAGAGTTATTGAATACAGAACCATTTGATAAGTTAATTGCTTCGATTAATCCTGTATTGATAGTTGAGTTAAGTCCGATTTCTTTATTGAATGTAATATCAATAGTGTTTGTATCAACTGCAGTTACAGCTGCAATTTTTACTGCTGCAGGAGCTGAAGATACACCAGCAAAGTTAGCTTCTGCATAAGTTTGACCTGTCTTAGTAGCAAGTGTATCTAATGCGAATTGATCAGTAATCTTAGCTACACCAGTATTTAAGATTTGAACTGTATATACTGTACCAGCAGTAAATGTAGCTGAGTTATCGAAGTAGTAAGTTGCAGACATTCCATCAGTTGCTAATACTGCATCATTTAATGCTCCAGCATAAGCAGGTGAGAAGTTAAAGTCAGCAAATACTAAGTTTTGAGCTCCAGTTACTTTCTCACTGAAAGTTACCTTAAGTGTTCTATTATCAATAGCGATAATTGATGTTACTTTTGGTGCTTCGTTAGCTGCATTAATTCCAGCAAAGTCAGCAGTATGGTTAGCTGCTGCAATCGCAACACCATTTGCATCATTAATAGTAGCTACTGTTACTCTGTAGATTACACCTGAAGTTAATTCAGCTGTTTGGAAAGCTACAGTTGCAGACATTTTGTCGCTAGCAACAACTACTGCGTCAGGAGTACCAACAACCCCTACTCTTGTAGTAGCTGTTTCTGTTCCTGATAATACTGCGAAAGCAAAGTCTGTATTAGCTACAGTTGCAGCATCAATCTTTTCGTTGAATGTAATCTTAATTTCTTGCTTGTTTAATGCTACAGCTGAAGATACTTTAGGTGCTGTTGTATCAGCAGTTCCTAAACCACCAAATGTTGCTGTATCATTATCTTCGTCAACTACGTTACCACTCTTATCTTTAATACCAGTTACATCAACAGTGTATACTTTAGATTCTTGTGTCTTAGTAGTTAATACCCAAACTGTTCCATTAGTTACTACTGTGTCTTTAGCAACAGCTGATGGGTAACCAAGTTCAGTTCCTAAATAGTAGTTGTACGCTTGCTTAGCTGTTACGTCATCCATAATTTCAGAGAATGTTACTTTTACAGTTGTAGCAGAACCTGCAACAGCAGAAACAACTGTAGGCTTAGTAGTATCTGTTGCTAAACCACCAAATGAGAACTCATCATTGTCAGTGTTAATTACGTTTCCAGATACATCTGTTACGTTTGTAACTACTACTTTATAGATAGTTCCTTGAACTTGAGCAGAAGTTGTTAATTCAACAATTGCTTTGTTAGTAGAATCTTGCTTAGCTGCCACTACTGTTAATCCTTCAATAGCGTAGTTTGCAATATTTTCAATAGTTTCTTTATTCATGTTTTCATTGAAAGTTAATCTAACACTTGTGTTAGTTAAACCTACTGCAGATGCTAATTGAGGCTTAGTTGTATCTGCAGCTAAACCACCGAATTGAGCTTCATCATTATCAGCGTTGATTATGTTACCAGAAGCATCAGTTACGTTAGTTACTACTACTTTGTAGATAGTACCTTGAGTTTGTTCAACAGTTGTAAGAACAACTACTGCCTTATTAGTTTGTCTTTCAGCTGAAAGAATTTGTAATCCTTCAATTGCATAGTTTGCAATGTTTTCAGCAGTTAATTCATCCATATTTTCGTTGAAAGTTAATTGGATAGTTGTGTTAGTTAATGCTACAGCTGATGTTAATTGAGGCTTAGTTGTATCTGCAGCTAAACCACCGAATTGGGCTTCATCATTGTCAGCATTAATTACATTACCTACCATGTCAGTTACATTTGTAACAACAAGTTTGTAGATTGTTCCTTGAGTTTGAGTTGCAGTTGTTAAAACGATAGATGTCTTAATAGGACTATTATTTACATCTACATCATACTCTGCAGCAAGAATTTGTAATCCTTCAATTGCATAGTTTGCAATATTCAGAGCATTTTCATCTACATTTTCAGTGAATGTTACTTTAACAGTTGTGTTTGTTAAAGCTACTGCACTTGTTAATTGTGGTTTTGTAGTTTCATTAGCGATTGTTACGAACTTGTAGTCCACACCGTTATACGTTAAAGTATACACAGCATTTGCACTCATTTCGTCAGTTGTTAAAACAACAACTTCTCCAGCAGTCTTAAGTCCTGTAGAAGTTACTGCTACTTCTGTACCAGCAGCATCTTTAACTACGAATTCTGTTGAAGCAGGAGCAACTGTAATAGCTTCTTCTAATCCAACATGAACTGTTGTTTGGCTTATAGAGTTAACAGATTTAACTGCTAACACTACTGGTTCTTCAACTACAGGCTCGAAACCATCATATCCTAATACAGTTCCAAGTGCAGTTTCTCCATCTACTGGAGTCATATAAAGAGCTGCAACTGTTAATTCAGCCATGAATCCTCTTGCAGCCTTAGCTGTTAAGTCAGCTCCTTCTGCTACGAAACCTAATTCTACAGCTAGTGTAGCGCGGTTATCCCAAGCATAAGTAGTTTCATAACCTAATGCTCTTAGAAGGAAAGTGATTGTTTGAGCTACTGTTAACTCTTGGTCAAATCCGAAAGTTCCATCACCTAAACCAGTTGTGTAACCTTCAGCTTGTGCCCAACCGATCACAGCTCCGTAGTAGTCTCCTCTTACGTCTGTGAAGTTAGTAGCTAGAGGATAGTTCTCAGCTTCTTCCTCTTGGCCTAATAATCTAGCTAACATTACGATCATTTCTTGTCTCTTTAAGTTTTGAGTTAACATTAAGTCACCATTGTCGCCCTTAAGTAAACCCATTACTTCTAATCTTTCACCAGCTGACATTTCTGTCTCATTAGCGAAAGCAAATCCAAAGCTTCCTAGTACCATTGATAATACAAGTACTAATGAAAGAACCTTTTTCAGTATGTCTTCCTCCTTTTTTTTCTGTTTATTTTTCTGAAGTGAGTTAAGATGAGGCGATGGTTGTAACCCTCTTCTGTAGAACCAACCATACCTTAAAATTTTATAGATGCGGATTTTTCATATTGTATCCGCCCTCTATATTTGAAATTATACACTGACCCAGTTGCTTGGTCAATGCGTGGGGTGAGATTGTAATATAACTGTAACATCGTTTCCCCTCAAAGCTATAATTGCAATCCCTACTTAAAACATTATACACTGTGAGAAGGTCAATTACCATTACAGTAATATTACAAATTGTTTGCACCTATATGACAGACGGAAAAGGAATCCGTCTTTCATGTCCCCTTAATAAGTATTCGGTGCTTAGGAAAAAATTCCTTTTTTTTGTTTGATATTTTATGTGTTTTTTTTAAATTAGTCCATATTTACTGTATAGCCTAATCTTGTCCATATCAAACACATGTTAATCAAATATTAGAATATTTTTCCGTTTTTTAAAGGTTGCTTTATAATAATATTCAAAAACCTGCTATCTTGTCAATAGCAGGCTTCATTTTTTCTATTTTTTCAGTTTTTTTATTCTAACTTTCTTTATTTTTAATCGCTGCTTTTATAAAGTCCCTAAACAAAGGATGGGGTCTAGTGGGTCTTGACTTAAATTCTGGGTGGAATTGTCCACAGACAAACCACGGATGATCCTTTATCTCTACGATTTCTACTAATCTTTCGTCAGGAGATACACCACTGATGATCATTCCTGCTTCTGTCACCTTATCCCTAAAATAATTATTAAACTCATAACGATGTCTATGTCTTTCATAGACTAAATCCTCTCCATAGGATTCTCTAGCCTTTGAGCTTGGGTCTAGCTTACAGGGATAAAGTCCCAATCTCATGGTGCCCCCCATATCCGCTACATCCTGCTGTTCTGCCATTAATGCAATCACTGGATTTGTAGTCTGGGGATTTAATTCAGCACTATGGGCATCCTTTAGCCCCAATACATTTCGGGCAAACTCCACCACCGCCAGCTGCATTCCAAGGCAAATGCCAAATAGGGGGACTTTATTCTCCCTAGCGTATTTGATGGCAGATATCTTTCCTTCTACACCACGATCACCGAATCCTCCCGGGATTAATATACCATCAGCTTCTTTTAATAGGCTATTTACATTTTCTTCTGTTACATCTGCAGAATGTATCCAGTCTATATCTACATTTGCATCGTTATGAATTCCCCCATGGGTCAAGGCCTCCGATACTGAAAGGTAGGCATCCCTCAACTCCACATATTTACCCACTAAAGCAATTTTCACTGTTCTAGTAGGATTCTTATGCTTCTTCACGATTTCCTTCCATATATCCAGCTTGGCCTCTCCTGCCTGTAGGTCTAGACGTTCCACCGCCATTTGATCCAGTCCTTCCTGCTGTAGCATTAGGGGTACTTCATAAAGACTTTCTGCATCGAGATTTTGGACTACCCTATTGGCATCTAGATTGCAAAATAGACCAATCTTGTCCTTCATTTCTTGAGAAAGGGGTTCTTCGGTACGGCAAACGATGACATCTGGCTGAATCCCGATGCTCCTAAGCTCCTTTACACTGTGCTGGGTGGGCTTCGTCTTTAGCTCCCTCGCTTTTCCTAAGTAGGGGACCAATGTAACATGAACGTACATAACGTTTTCTGTCCCCACATCATATTTCATTTGACGGATTGCCTCTAGAAAGGGGAGACTTTCTATATCCCCTACAGTTCCACCGATCTCTGTAATGACCACATCAAAATTGCCTTCCCTTGCCCCTCGGCATAGTCTTTCCTTTATCTCATTGGTAATATGGGGAATCACCTGTACGGTTCCACCTAAATAATCCCCCTTTCTTTCCTTAGAGATGACAGACCAATATACCTTACCAGAGGTAACATTACTGTTTTTGTTGAGATTGATGTCAATAAATCGCTCATAGTGACCTAAATCTAAATCAGTCTCAGCTCCGTCTTCGGTTACGAATACCTCCCCATGCTGATAGGGGCTCATGGTACCTGGGTCAATGTTTATGTAGGGGTCAAACTTTTGAATAGAAACCTTTAGTCCTCTACTTTTTAATAGTTGTCCCAATGATGCAGCGGTAATCCCCTTCCCTAGGGATGAGACAACCCCGCCCGTTACGAAAATATACTTTGTTGGCATACAAAAACCATCCTTTCATAATAAAATAGTTAATAATGAATAATTAAGAATTAATAATTAATGGTGAGTAATTAAGAATGAATAATTAAAATAAATATAGACTCTATTTATAAGTCTTTACATTTTCCTTGATTAATAATTATAAAAATTTCCAAAAAAAGTGAGAGGTCCCCTGAAAAGGGTGACCTCTCTTAAAGGCACCCTTTTCGGGTGCAAACAACCATATTATTGTATCCTATTTAAAAATAGCATGTCAACAAACATTACGTTAAATATCACTTTTATTTTACTTCCTTATTATTATCTATTTTTCCAAGGTAAGCAAATGCAAAATCCAACTGCAGCCTTTCTATCACCTTATAGTCTGGTTTTACACCAATGCCATCAATCACCCGCTTATTTGGAGATAGATAACGGGCTTCTGTTATCTTCATGCCGTCACCATCGGGTAGGTAGTAAATCGTTTGAACAGAGCCCTTGCCATAGGTGTTTTGTCCAACAATGATACCTGATTTGGAGTCTTGTATTGCAGCCGCCAATACCTCAGAAGCACTGGCACTGTATTCATTAACCAATACAACAATGTTATTGAAGAAGGGCTTTGATAAAGAAGACATATAGGTAACTGTTGTGTCCTGCTGGTTCACGTGGAGAATTGGGCCTTTTTTTACTAATAGTCTTGCTATCGCTACCACCTGATCCAAGGATCCTCCTGGGTTGTTTCTTAAATCGATAATGATTTTATCAATCCCATTCTTTTGAAACTCCTTCAAAGCCTTGACGGTATCATCATAGGTGTGCTGATTAAACTCTAAAATAGTAAGGTAGCCAATGTCATCAATGATTTCAGAAAAAACAACTTTGTAGGTAATATAGTCCCTCTCGAAGGTGATTTTCATAACCCCCTCATGACCATCTCTTTTTATTCCAAGGGTAATCTTTGTCCCGACATCTCCCCTGATTTTGCCAACAAGCTCTTCAAAATCCATACCTTCAACATTTTCGCCATCTATACTGATGATTTCATCCCCTGACTTTATTCCTGCCCTCCAGCTGGGGGAGTCCTCCATTGGGTCAAGAATAAATCCTCCATCCACTTCATCAATGTAAGCTCCGATACCGACATATTCCCCTGTTAATCTCTCCATAAATAATCCAAAGGTCTCAGGATCAAAATATTGACTGTGTTCATCTAAGTGTTCAAATATTTCTTCTGGTGTATCCCCTGTCAGTTCCTCTACAGTAATATCATCCACATAGTTGTCTGCAATAAACTGTTTGAGACTTTGCATCATTTCCGGTGACATTGTTGATGTGTAGGCCTCAGCTGTAAATGGTGTGATGGCCATTAAAAGGACCATCATCATTACTAAAAAACCCCGATTTTTCATCTCTATTCCTCCTCTTTTTAGGTGTTAGCCTTGCATCTTCTATTCTATTCCTAATAATTTATAATTCTCTCCCGATAATCATAGCGGAGCTCCTTCTGTAAATAGCGGATGAGATTAGTTAGCATCGTCACTGCCTCAGCCTTTGTCATGGGCTTTGTGGCTTGAAAGTAGCCATCTGTTGTTCCACCTACTAGTGATAATTCCTTTGCCACGTAGATTGAAGATTTGGCCCATTTCGGAATATTTGCATCATCTCTAAATCCCGTGTTGTAATTTTGTAAAGGAGCCATGTTTTCAAATCCCAACAATCTGACAATAATTGCTGTTGCCTCAGCCTTTGTTAGGGTTTGATTTGGTAGAAATTTACCCTCTCCAGGCCCCACCATAATCCCCTTATCCTTCACTTCTTTTATATACTTTTGGTTTGGGTCTTGACTGCTGACATCAAGGAAGATTTTATCCTCTTCTTTTTGTGTCTGAATGCTTCGGGTCCGTTGGGGTGTTTCTTCTTCTGGCACGATCCCCATCACCATCGCCACTGCTCTGGCAAAATCCCCCCTAGACATCGGTAGGGATGGTCCAAAGTAATTGCTGTTGGGATACACAGCCTCTAGGCTTGCCATCAGGAGAATGTTTCCCTCTGCCCAGTGACCTCCAATATCCTTCATTTGCGGTATATTGAGACGCTTATTTAAGGGATTGGTATCTAGACTCAAGCTTTTTACCCCAGTATTTCTTTGACTCTTTAGGGTACCGTCATCTGTAAATCGTGGAAGGTCATAGCTGTATTTTAGTATATTTTCCTGTTGCTCCGTCAGCAGGTATCCTCCCCTAAAGCTGATCTGGGAAGGGGCATTGGCTTCGTAGGTATAGTCTTTGGTCCGATTATGAACCGCCTCCACCGTTGCTGTCCCCTGCCATCGTAGGGGAGTTTCCCCCTCTTTATTGTATTGGATAAAATGCTGTAGGGTTTGGGTCTCGGTTTCTCCCCAATATTGATCATAGCCCACTACTGTACCTTTTGTTTCGACGATGACATTTCCTTCATCCTTATTGATGGTGTAGTTCTTTCTTGCATCCCAGTTGCCGGCAAAGTAAATCACTCCCGGCTTTGTATCTTGGATGTTGGACTTACTCCATTGAATGTTGTTATTATCAACTTCAAATTTCTGTCCCTTCACCTCAATGGTTTCCTTGTAGCTATTAAGGGAAAGTACCTCCTGCTTTTGTCCGCCATTGATGGTCATATCGTTGTCGATACTAACAGTCCGACTAAGCTCTGCTTCATGCTGGGGATTTGCCAGCTTGTAGGTATACCTCTCTGTTACTCTATTGGATCTTTCTGTCTTTCTTATATCGATTGTCCCTGTTAAAAGAATGGGCTCTCCTGTAATGAAGATGACCTCTTGATAGATCATTTCATTTTTGATGCCCCCCTCATAACCCGGAATTTCCAAAGCAAAGCTGCTGAGGCTAAAGGTTAAAGCGAGGAAGAGGGACATAATGATGATTAATTTTTTATTCATGTATTTCCTCTCCCTTCTATTGTTCTACAACGACAATATAGGCATCATCATGGGTGGCTGAGGCTTTGCTCTTGATGATATAGACCTTTGCCCGTTGCTTCAACTGATAAAATTCTTCTCGACTAATGGGCTTGTCATTGACAAGGATTGTTGCCTTCTCCATGGAAACAACCTCTTGTGTTCGTACTGATTCCCAACGGCTTGATAGGGTGTTCCAGTGACGAAGGTTTGTGATGGTCATTTCATTGGCGTCTAAATCCACCTCTGCGATTTCTCCTATTGCACTATGGTCGGTATTTAATATGTGATAATAGTTGAAGTGATTTGGTGTTAAATTGATTCCCAATATTTCAGCTGTTGTTTCCCCTTGAAGGGTGGTTTCTCTAGCAATGATAAAGGCACTTTTTCCTATGTAATGATTGTTTTTAATACGGGTTCTTAAATCTAAATCTTGTATCTGATTTGGGTCAATGAACCTTGAATTTAAGAAATACCCAGTAGGTACTTCCTTTTGAATTTCACTATCAAAAACATAGGTGTCTTCTGTCATGGTGAGTTTTTGTGGTCTAGCAATTTCCCCCCACTGGTGATTTTCTAGCTTTAAGTAATCCAACTGATATGCCAGTCGTCCAAGGGTTAGGCTATAGTCTCCTAAATCTTCAATTCTACCCCTATATACCACAAGACGGGTTCCGTCGATACGGTCATCCATCATTCCATCATATTCTATAGAAATAAATGTTGCATTTCTTCTGCCTTGGTTGAGGTCTGCGGCTAAATAAATACTTTGCTGATTTTCTAGGTTGAGGATATCCACCAGTCGGTTATTTTGGACTACTATGGTTCCTTCATTAAAGGATATGGTGTTGTTCTCCACCACCATTCGACTGTTTCCAAATTGAAGCCCCGTCACCTTGTTTTCATAAAGGATGGTTGACCCCTCCTTTACCAATACCTTAGCTGCCCTTTGGGTGCCATAGCTGTTTTCTACTGCTACATAAAGTTCCTTACCCGTTTGTCCAGACAGTTCCTTTAAGGTAATCTGGTTTCCACCTAGGTAAATATCCCCTTCCACCTTTATTGAAATCTTCTGCTGTGGGTGGGGATTCCACGTAGCCCCTTGATACTCTGAAATAGAATTAATAATCATTTCCTTATTTCGTTCACTTACGTATTCCAGCTTACCTCGATATATATTGGTGATGTGTCTTTCGTCATCCTCCACTTTGATGCTGGCAATGTCGGCACTGTATATATCATCGAAGGATAAAATGACCCTGTCCCCTTCCTTTACTTCAAAGAGTTTAGCATGCTGATCATTTCTAGTAACGATAGTGGTAGGTAGGATTCTGTACTTTTCCCGTTCCCCTTCTACCTGTAGTTCTATTTCAGTGGAACTAATCAATAATACATCCCCTACTTTTGTTTTGCTTCCAGGAGGAATATATCCGTGGAGGTATGGGTCTTCCTCCAAATAGGCTTCGATGGATACCACCATCCCCTGTCTGAGGGTTGCTTTTACCTCTTGCCCATAGATTAAATCCTCTAAGCTTGCTGGTACGCCATTAACCATCACTTCAGTGAAGGCCGGTAGCTCCATCAAGTGCTTTTTGCCATCAAAATCCGTCATGGCAAAGCGATTGTTGTCTACATCCACCAAATCTATAAAGCCCTCTATTTTTGTAATTTTTGTAGGAACGACCCTAGCATAAATGATTTCCTGCTGGGGATTAATAAAGTAATAGATGACATCCCCCTGTTCCAGTAGGGAGGATAAGGATAGCCCCCCTTCCTTCTGAACTAAGAAATCCCTTCCTGCATCAGATGTGAGGTAGTTTTGACTATTGTCTTGGTTTAAGATGGTGTAGACCCTCTTTTTGATTTCATTTGCCTGTTGCTGCTGTATTATCTCTTCGATTTCCATGACTCGACCAATCTTCTGGGTGATTCCCCTTTGTACTAGGAATGCTTCTCCCACATTAAACATTACTTGCGCCATCTGTACTCTAGTAAACTCGTCCCTTGGTGCGAAGGTATTGGGAGTAATCCCCGTCATAATATTTTGATTTAAAACTGCTTCTATTAAAGGAATTTTTTCGGTGTCTATTTGCTCCCAATCATCGAAACCATAGGTTTTGACAATTTTATCTCCATAGATTCCTTGAAGCTTTAATGCCCTCGCCACCCATACAGCCACCTGCTGACGGGGAACTGGACGATTCCATACTGCATTTTCTAACTTTTCCTTTACTTGTCTTTCAATCTCAGCAATCTCTTCCCCTGAATATCCACCATTTTGAAAACGGGCCAATTGCCTTTCCAATTGATTTTCTAAATTTTCTTGTTCCTGTGGCGTTAAATTAATGATTTGATTAATTTCTTCGTTGGTGATAATCCCTTCATTTACTGCCACCTGTACTGCACCCTTCCCCCAGTTGTGGACGGCACTCAATAACAGTAGGCTTCGTACATTTGCAGGTGCCTGCAACTCCCCTAATTGCTGAGCCTCAGCTTCCTTACCTATGGCCCTTACCAACACCGTCAAGGCTTCTACATAGGTCAAGGAACTATTTGGTCTAAAGCGGCTTGGAGCTACCCCCCTCATTAAAGAAAGCCCCGCCATTTCCAGTATTGGTACTGTTCCCCAATGGCCTGAAATATCACTATAGTGGAAGTTCTTTAATTGATCTTGAGGATTTTCCACTCCATTATATACAGGGTGGGATGTATATCCTTCTATTCCATAGGAAATTGGAGGAATTAGTTGAAGGAGTAATAGGATCGCCAATATTAAGCTGTAGGTTTTTTTAAGCTTGTTCTCCATTGGTTTTCTCTCCAATCTTTAAAGTGTAAGGAGAGATATATTCTCCCCCTAGTTTATTAAAAAATACATTAGGTTATTCTGTTATCCTGTCATCCTGTTCAAAAGCCTTTAGACTCAAGGAGCAAGGGTACACAGCGAAGGCAGCGTATCTAAAAATACGTAAGGGTGCTGTGTTCCTGCCGCGTCGAAGAAGATCATGGTTTTTCAACTGGATTAACGTTCTGATAAAAGTACGTATATCCCCCTCTGTTGTAGGCTGGATTTTTGTCCTGCCGCCACTTTTGTAAAGCTGTGGCTGGAGGATTGATACTGTCCAATGAATAATTTATTTTTATTGGCTGAAGAATAGGCCATAGGGTCAAATTTCATACTGAATTCCCCTGGCTTCATCATACTTCCAATCTCTGAGGCATTTCTTCCCACCTGTAGCTGAAAGGTGACCTCATAGGCTTCAGATGCCCTCTTTTTACTTCGATTAATTGCTGTAAAAAGGGATGTAGCTCTTTGGCCTGTTAGTCGTTCCACGTTAATCTTCACATGGGCATCCTTGAGGTCTTTATTGGAGATTTGGCTAACCTCCCTCGTATATAGATCCCTTGGATAAAGGGTGAAGCTCATTTGTCCATCGGTAATGGTAATTTCCCTAAACAGTATTTGCATTGTCTCCACTGGAATTGAAACCGTATACTTGGTCTGCTGCTTGTATTGGGCTAGGGAGAAATCAATGACATAGGGACTACTACCGGACTTAATTTCATCCTTTCCTATGGTCCGTATTACGTTACCATCAAAGATTTCTACTTTTCCATTTTTAGCTTGATGATTGTTTTCTTCCTTAATCGCTTCATTTTTATCCTTCAGCTGCTGGTCTTCCCTCTCGTTGAAGGTTCTGACTGTCACTTCTGCAAATTCCAATGCACTACCATATTTATTGAGGGCCCTTACCATAAAGCTATAGCTGGTGTTGGGTTGAAGCCCCTTTACTAAAAACTCTGCATTACGGGTGTCCCCAATCAGGGTATATTTACCTGCTCCAAATTTCTTACCATAGATCTCGTAACGCTCAGCTTTGTTTAATAGGTCTGGATTTGAAGCACTCCAGACTAGCTTTACAGAAGACTCTGCCCCTGGTATTCCCTCCAACACCAATGGTCTTGTGGGAACTGGAATCATATAATTAAAGTCCTTGTACTCTGATGAAAGTCCTCCGTCTGGATTGAGGATAATCAAATGACTATTGTGAAGATTTGTGGCTTCGTTGAAGGTAACCTTAATGGTATTTTCATCCTCTACGACAACGCTGGCGGCTTCTGTCCCCCCAACAATCACCATCTTTCTATTGTTCCCGTTGGCATCTACTCCACGGATTCCTGTTGCTTTGATTTCCTGTCCCTGCTTTACCTCATTCTCTGGTACTAAAGTCCCTCCGATGAAGATCTTTGCCCCCTGTTGGAACATTGAACCGCTTAGGGTAACTACAGATTCCGTATCATTAGTAAAAATCTTATTGGGTGCTACTGTTACTATTTGAGGTTGGCTAATATAAGTAAAGATATCAGGTGCAATACCCCTACCGTGGTCATAGTTTATCACCTCGATAGTTTGCTTTCCAACCTTCCCCTCTGGCATGATTATCTCAAGGGTTTGGGGATTAACATAAGATATATCAGTTTGAGGTACTGGAATACCTCCTATTAACACCATTACCTCCTTTGGATTACCAAAGGTATCTTGGTCTTTAAACTCTGAGCCCTTGATGGTTACCTTGGTCCCCCCCGTAACAGGTCCTGCCCCTGGGGTAACAGCCGTAACCTTTGGACTACTTCCCTCCGGTACATATTTGAAGTAGAAGGGGTTTCTAGTTTGGTCCGGCGGAACAAAGTCTCCGTAGGCCGCTCCCCCATCTTGATTCACCACTAGTATTCGAAGGAATGTCCCTACTGTGTTGTCGTCAGCCTCTGGGACAATCACAATGATCTCATCATCATTGGCGCTCTTTGATTTGATGGTGGCTTCTTTGTCTCCAATAAAGACTTTAACTCCTGAACGGAAGTTTTCACCCTCTATGATTAAAGGTGAGCCCCCCACAGGTGACGCCGATGCCACATCAATGTTGATAGCTGGATTATAGGTCACTCCATTAATTTCATCTACTGATTGAGTAGAGACTGGAATCATATTTGTAATCACCGGTGGTCTAAAGGGATTTGTAAAGGTAAAGTCAGATTTAGCAAACTTTCCATCATAGTTAAATACCTTCAGTTCCTTCTTTCCTACCTCTGCAGCTGGTGGCGTGGATAGGGTGATCCGCTCTTCCCCCTCTACTTTTTTGATAATCCCTAGTCTTCTAGTCACAACTAAGTCACTATCCTTAACTTCTATTTTAATGTTTTCATCCGCCATGTCTCCAGTAATAGGGTCTACATCCTTCCATGGTACCGTGACAATGATGAATTCTTCTTCTTCTATAATCTTAAATTGATTTGTGGGGTCCGGTAACCCCTCTTTCTTAACCATCAATTGGTTTCCATCTACTGCCTCTTTGTAGTAAAGGGTGATGTTGTAATCCTCCACATAGGCATTGTATCTGACAATAACGTCCCCCACCTTGACAGTAGCCTGTCCCGATAAAATATCAGCTTTACCCATTTCATCCCCGAAGGCTACATGGAGGCCATTTGAAACAAAGTCTTTTCCCACTATTGTAATCTCGCTTCCCCCAAGACGACTTCCTTGGTTTGGTAATACTTGATCAATAACGGGCTGCTTTGATTTATATTCAAAAGCATTTTTCATTGTGGCTGTTGCTCCGTCAAAGTTAATCACTGTGACGTCCGCCTTCCCAGCAGGGTGTGGTGGGGTGCTTTCCACAATGATCATGTCGGAGGTTTCTATTTCTTCATAGGTTGCCTTTGGAGGTAATACAAAAGTGATATTTTCCTTTGGTACTTTAATCCCTCCAAAGTAAACGGAAGGCAACTCCTGTGTACCTGTTCCAAAATCCTTTGCTCTAAAGCTGATTCCAGAAATGAGAACCCGATCTCCCCCTGCTGTATTCCCTACCTTTGGGGTAAGCTTTGTAATGGTTGCATCATATCCTGGGTTGACATATTTATATCCGTTGTAGAGGGTAAAGGAGCCCCCATCACTGTTTTGTACGGTTACAGGTACCGTCACTTCATTTCTACTTTCCATATCCTCCCCATAGGCAGGAACGTATACCCATATTAATTTAGCATTATTACTTCTTCTATATACTTGAGCCTGCTGGGTACCAAAGAATACCTTTACATTTTCGTAGAAGTTCTCTCCTCGAATCTCTACAATATTCCCCCCCCTATAGTCTCCTATCGCAGGGTCAAGCTCATTAATTTTAGGACGTGTTACTACGTCAATAAATTTAAAACCTTTTTTAATTTCATGGCTCCCTAAGTCTGGGTTGACAACCTTAATATCTAATGGGGCATTCATAAAGAAGGATTTTTCTGGTAGCTTTGGATCTGGAACAATCATATAGATGGTTTCATTGTCCACTACAGCCACGTTACTGCCATAGGTTTTTAGTATTTCACCATTTGGTCCATAGATGGCCTGTTCTTCCCCTACAAAATAATCATTGATAAAATCCCTAAACTCAAGATCTCCAGTTGGTAGGTCTCCGACTCTAAAATACTGTCTGTTGACGTCCTTTCCGTCAATCCTTACGGTTGTACCAATTTGGTAGGCCTCCGTCTGGGCGCTGGGGTTGGGTGTAAAGAAACCTGTTCCTTTAATGATCACTAAGCTTCCTTTACCCCCTACATTTGGGATAACCTTCTGAATGATTGGTTGACTGAAGGTTTGGATAAACTCAAAGGGTGCAGATACAAATCCTCCATCGGGATTAATAACCTGTAGATAGGTCCTGCCAACCCTTCCATTTGGAGAATTAAAGGTAATGGTCCCCTTAGCTACGTCAATGGCTCTATTTTGGATTACCTCTCCATCAATGGTGACAACAGCCCCTGGTTGGAAATTGGTTCCCTTCACCACCACCTCTTGAGGTTTCCCCACTGCTACTTTATCGGGGGTAACAGAGGTAATGGTGGGTGTCAAGATTGTTCCTGCATCGGGACTAACGTACTCAAATGCATTGTCCTCTCGATCTCGCCCACCCAATACACCTAAGGGGCTTGGGTTATATACAATTACGTTGGCATAGCCATTGTATAGGGTAAATCCTTTAGGAATAGTGAACTTAATCTTTGTACCCGACTTGATGGCCTGTCCATCTACAGGGATGTTGTTGGAGGTTAATACCTGAAAGTCAAAGGGTGCTTCCGTGGCTACCCCTAAATTTGTTCCATCTGATCGATCACTGAAATAGTAAATTGTTTTACCTTGTTGGTTCTTTGTGATGATTTTATATCGCTCACCGGCAACCCCTACGTTATCACTACCAATGATAATCATGGGATAATAACGCTCTCCGTCAATACTTTCTACTCTAAAGTTAGTTCCCTCAAGGGTTGCAGTAATATCTTCTGTAAAGGGCCCCTTGTTTGGAATGAGTTTTACGATGTCGGGGGTTGAGATATCCGGTTGGAACTCAAACCACACCTTTGACTGGGAAGCGTAGGGGGCTTCTTCGACAACATAATAAAGCTCTGTGATGTCTGGTCCAGTTAGTTTATAGTGGACGGTTTCAGTTCTTACAGAGACCACATATTTCCCCGCCTGGCTTACCTTATCGGTCTTTAAGCTCAAGGTTGTTATATCCTGTAGGGAAGTCAGGGGTAGGCTTGTAATATTAGCCGGCAAACCAATCATCACACTGATTTTTCTTTCCACATAATCTCCGTTGGATAAGGTATATCGTATATACTTGGCCTTTGGATCAATCTCTGTAAAATATCTTAGGTTAGCAGTCCCTTCTTCTAGGGCGGCAACATCTGCAGAGTGTTTAATCCCCTTGATATTATTGAGGGGGACAATGTTTCTAACCCTTAAATGCTCTACAACCTTTTCTTCATTTGTAAAGGCCTTTGCTGGGTCAATATCAATAACCTCCAATACAGACCCCTCAGCCACTACATAAGTAAAATCTTGATTGTGGGTATAAGTGTCTCCAAAGTAGTTTTTAATCACGATGGGTTTGGGCCCTCCTGAATCTAGCTTTGGTACCACTACCTCCAATCCTGTTTTTAAGATTCCTCCTTCGTTGTAGGTAAAGGTTCCATTACTAAAGCCCCCTGTGTTTCTGACGGCTTCTTTCTCTCCTATGTATACCTTTGTCCCACTATCCAGTAGGGCAGTTGTATTGTCTGCTTTAATTCTTAAAATACTTCCTTGAGTCCCCTCTAGAGGAGTGATGGACACGTTGTTTAAATCCAGCGGATTCGCTACATTAATCCCTTTTTTCACAACATATCTAAGCTCGACATTGCTCCCACTATTTTTTTCAAATACTAGGTTTTGATTATTCCCGGCATCTATGTTTACAGTATCAGTGCTAATAACAATCTGTCTTTGATCCGCCGATACATCGTAATCTACTATGTTGGTAACTGTTAAGCCTGTTGTAATTCCCAGCTTGTATGCTGTATCAAAATGGGTTCCTTCAATCGAAAAATCTGTACCCTTAATAACTGTAATCGGCCAAGACGCGGGACTCATGTTGTTAATGGTATCAACTTTCATGAAGTTAAAGGTGTTGTTTGGAAGCTCAAAGGGCTTTAAGGGATCCTCAGGATAGGTAACCCCTTGTCTCACTACCCTAAAGTACACTGTACCCGTGGCACCAAAAATACTCTCTATACTTTGTCCTCCCCCATCGGGTACATAAGCAAGATTACCACTATTGATGAGCAGCAATTCTTCCTTTGGTAGGGTTTTCTTGATAACGCCCCCTTGAACGACATGAATTGCATCTATATCCGTCATAGGAAAACCATTGAAAATTACTTGATAGTTGGTCTTTAGTTGTCCATTGACGACTTCAGCCTCCTCCTTAATGGTAATCTTATTAATTACCACAGGCTCTCCTGCTGCATATACCGGATTGATGGGTATATGATTGTAAAAGAGATTAAAAATCATTGTAATAAAAATTATTAGTGCTATTTTCTTTCTCATAAGCTGGCCTCCTATTTCTCCTCTGTTGATTATTTTTCATTTAACTCATTTGTAGTAAATTCATCTATGTAAAAGTTATTTCTTCCTTGTATCTATTTTATCGGTAAAATTACCATTAATTTATAGTAGTATATTCTGGTAGCATAGTTATTTTTTATATTATACCATAGGCAATCTCCAATTTCTTTCCTCCTTCGACTTTTGTCATTAAATTGAAACATTTTAGGAACAATGGTCTACAGTTTTTCCCTTTTTATCCGATATAATTTATATAAATACTAACAACGAAGGAGGTATTATTTTAATGGGGAAAAAATCAATCACCATGGCAGTCACAATCTTATTGCTGTTTTCTTTACTGACTACTCCTGCCTTTACTGAATCCTACAGTCGTTCCATTACGGCTTGGTTTGATCATTTTAAATTGCAGGTAAATGATTCTGAGGTACACTTAAATAACGATGTGTTTATTTATAATAACGAGGTATATGTCCCGATACGGGAAGTATCTGATTATCTATATCTTAATTATGAGTTAAATCAGGCCACAAATACCATTAGCCTTAAGACCAACCACAATCCTTTTCTTGAGGGTAGTGATACGATCTTAAAGAATAAGACCTTTATTAGTGAGATTAAAGGATTACGTAAGAACCTTCAATCCTTATCCTCCAAGCCCCAAAATATTGAAGCTCATCATGACCAGTATCAGCATAACTTTGAGGTCTACAGCTTGAGAAACCAAATAACAGAGCTTGAAAGGAAAATTCAAATACTAAAGGAGTCAGAATTCCCCTACCAGAAAATTAAAACTGCCCCAGAAATGGAAGCTTATTTAAAAGAACATTTTAGGACGCTACAGAACATCCCCATGAGTATCCGTTTTAGATACGTAGGGGGCAGTAAATATATTTTTTCTGCTGTTTTTGACAGCTCCCAAACAACGAAATGGAGTAGCTTGAACCGTAGGGATATTGAAAATTGGGTGGATGATATTTTCTATGTCACTAGAGAATTGCTTAATCCCCACGCTGAAATAGATGGGGATATTCGTCAATCTAACTTTAATTATGGAACTGAATATGCTAGCTATTGGACTAGAGGTAATCATTTATTCTTTGATTTCAGGCTGGCGGATCATAAAAAGAATTCAATGGTGGATGGAGTTGCTATTGAAAATGCCCTCAACAGTAAGCTTAAATATTACAATAGCTCTACTTTTACTTATGAAGTGTTTGTTAGCCAAAATGATATTGATATCATCGCTTCCTATAAGGAAAGCTTTGATAGTTGGAGTCCTTCTTTGAAAATCCAGTACTTGAATCGTCTGAAATCTGAAGTAGATAAGCTCTATGACCATGTGAATATCAATGGTAGGATAGTTACCGGTACCAAGAAGGAAACAAAACTTCGCTTTAGCTTCGAGGAAAATCAATTGCACTCGGTGGATTTACTGGATGAGCTGGAGGATGAGCTAAATCATCGTTTTGGTAAATTCTATTATGGGGGAAATACCTTCAGCTTCACTTATACGGTAAACGAGGGCCATAGCGGTTCCTTTGAAATCATTATGGAAAGTGACTTCTCTATTGATTCTGCAGCTTGGAGGAATGTCGTAAACAATGGAGAATTTAGCTTTAGATCCTTTGTACAAGGGCCGTTGTATCATATTAACACCAATTGGGACGTGGATATCTTTGGTACAGTCGTTGATAAAAATCTTGTACCCGTTACCAGCTTAGAATTCTTTAGAACTGACATCTACAGCCCTAGAACACTACAACCAATTATCTTTGAATAAAAGCAGACACCCGAAATCTTTGATTTCGTGGTGGTCGCTTTGTTAGAAACTTATATACTAATATCAAACATCTCTTTTCTTAATAAAATTAGTATGTAAGTTTATAACACCCTTAATCTGACACAAGACTCCCCCCATGGATCCCATGGGGGGCTTTTTTTCTGTCCTGTTTATTTTTATCATGCAAAGTAAACAGAATTTAATGACTGTTTATAATTATTAATTAATGATGCATAATTGTCATGAAAGTTTAATATTGGAAACTTGGTTTTTTTGATATAATTTTACTAGTAACTGAAGAAAAGGGGTGTTGAATTGACAAAAAAAATGATTGCTTTAACCCTATGCTTTGTTTTCCTTTTAAGCTTAGTAAGTGCCGCCAGTGATAATACTTCTCTGCAATTGGAAGCTGGGGAATTCCTAAAGGATATTAATGTATACAGGGGATATGCCGATGGCTCTTTGGGTCTAGAACGTCCTATTACCCGCGCAGAGTTCGCAGCCACAATGGTAAGAATTGTTGGACCTCAAAATATTTCTAAGGAAGCCCTTCAAGCCATCAAATTCACCGATGTTAAATCCTCCCATTGGGCCTACTACGATATCAGTATCGCTGCAGCAAGCAATTGGGTTAAAGGGTACGAAGTAGACAACACTTATCGCCCTTCTGGTAACATCACCTATGGAGAGGTGATTACTATCCTAGTGAGGGTATTGGGTTATGATGCCGAAGCTATTGGTCAGTGGCCTACTGGTCACATTGATGTAGCCAACAAATTAGGTATTACTAAGCACTTGTCTGCCGAACCAAAACGTGTACTGAATCGTGGTGAAGTGGCCATATTACTACGGGAGGCTCTATTTGTCCCAATTAAATAATTCCATTAGAATACCAAAAACTCCCTTCAAAAGAAAGGAGTTTTTTTGATTATATAGCCTAATTTATGATCGTTTAGTTTAGATAGTCATTCCTCATTCGTGTAATGTATTCCATGCACTTATGTTTTTCATCCATGGCAAGATATACTTCAATATAGAAGCTATTCAATTCACTCATATGGTGTTGAAGGTCTTTATCCACAATAATTCTTTCAGATTTTCGCAAATGTCTTAGGGCATTTTGGTAATCCTTAAGTTTTCCGTAGGCTTGGACAGCGGCAAAATGAAGATCAATAACCATGTCTTTTTTCGGGAGGGTTTCAGCGAGTAGAATCCCATTTTCTAGAATCGATATCACCCTCTGGTCTTCTCCTAATTGCATAAAACATTTAGCTTGTTGCAAATACAGATTTGGTAAGTAATTCATTGATACCCGTTCTTTTAGTTCTAATGCACCTTCAATGTATTTCAGTGCTTTTTCTATTTGCCCTAATTCCCTAAATAGGGTTGTTAAATTTTCATATACCAAGAATAATGTATATGGCTCTAGTCGATCTCCCTTTGCTAAAAGCCTATTGTACATCCTCTCTGCCCGCTCGTAGTTCTTTAAATCCCTATGGATATTGGCCTCCATAAGAATGACATTGTCCATTCTAGTGTTGAAATTCTCCTCATCTGACTTTAACTCTTTAAATATATAGATTTGTTGAAGGGCCATATCATATTTATGAATTTTTCTATAGCAGAGAATTTGATTAAATATAGATTCTACCTTTATCACATCTATATTTTCAACTTTATTGGCCACTGCCATATCATAGGCTTTGGAATAATATAGTAGGGCTTGGTTCATCAACATCATCTTATGATAAGTGGCTCCTATTAAGTTGTAAATATGGGCTACTTGTCCGTAGTCCTTTGCGGCCATATAGTACTCTAGCCCATCTGAATAGTCCTTCAGGGCTTTATTGTATTGAAAACTGTAGTAATAGTACTGGCCCTTTAGTATATAAAGATCCGCAATTTCCTTTTGTAGACCCCATTGATTAGCTAAATCCACCATCTTCTCAAATGAACGATTGATAAGGGTTTCATCAACATTTTCAGTCTTGATGATCGGCTGTAAATGAAGGATTTCCCCTTCGATTATTTTCCGAGCTTGTTCCATTTCCGTTTCCATTAAAAATTCAGGAGTTATTTCCTTACCTAGAGCGGAATAGTATCGGTTTAAGCAACCTGCAATTATTTGTGCAGTATTCCAACTTAAACTACGCTTGTTATTTTCAATCATGCTAATCAAACTCTTTGTAACTTCTTCATTTGTAACGTCATCTTGTTTTAACCCAAGATCACATCGGAGTTTTTTTATTTTCTCACCTGCACTTAATATTTCCATGTTTAATACTATACTCCTTTCTAAGTAACCCAGTTTACACTATAACAATATACTGGGTCTAGGTCTAATAATAACTCATAAAAAATTATTTAGCAATTCTACTCATACTTAAATATACTAAATATTTCGCCCAATTTCAATGGTTTAATTATAATTTATAAATTTTAACCGAAACGACCATGGCCTATTTTTCTATAATTATGCATATTTATTCATTAAAGTTAACAAAGCCCTATAACAGGATTAATAAATCTCCCATTATAAGGCTATTTTGTGAATTGAATGCGACTACTGTACTCTTGTTTTCCAGACTTTTGTGACCAATACTGTCATATCATCCTCTGGCTTGTTTCCTGTGTATTGTAGGGCTTGATGGAGTATTTTATCTGCCAACTCCTGTGGATTTCTTGTCACAGACTCCTTTAAGTATTTTACTACCCAATCCTCCCCTTCTTCTTTATTTACTTCAATAATTCCATCTGAAATCATAATGATAAAGTCGCCATCCTGCAGGTTTTTGTAATTCTGCTCAACATCTATATCAGATAAAATACCAATTGGTAGACTGGCAGGATTAATTACTTCAACCTTTCCATCGCTTCTTTTAATATATCCAGGTGCACTGCCTATCTTTGCAAACTCTGCCCGTCCTTCATGGAGGTCGATGGTGGTCATGTCTATTGTAGAGAAGATCTCTTCCGAGGACTTTAGCATCAACATGGAGTTGATGGTCTTAATGGTCATTTCCTGCCTAAAGCCCGCTTCCATCATCTTTTCTAGCATAGCAATCGTAGCACTGGATTGAAGATGAGCCTTTTCACCAGTTCCCATTCCATCACTGAGGGCAACTAAGAACTCATTATTTTTAATTTCCATAAATGTATAGGAGTCTCCAGATAATAAGTTTCCTTCATTGGTTGCCCTGGCCACCTTTGTTAAGGCAGCATATTTGTTTGCCTCTACTAAAGTAAAGCTACAGCTTCCATGGCTATGGGGATTGTTGCACTTATGATTCTTTTTACTTAGCTGATAACCTACTGCACGGGAAATCACCGGTATATAGTTCTCTACACAGTCCTCTCTTCCGTAGCAGGGCCTTCTTTCTATTGTAACTTCCAGTTTTCCCTTTTCATTGGTGGATACCAACAATCTATTTACCGATAGTCCCGCTTTATCCAATTCTACATAGATACTGTCCTCCAGCTCTGTATCAAAGACGATTTCACTATTGAGCTCCTCTGCTAAGGACTGAATACCATTTGCCATTCCCTTTAGCTGCTCTCCTACTAACTCTTTCCCCTCCAATAGCCTTTTTCTCCAGATCATATTCACTCGGCTTAAATCGTATAGGGTAATCATTTTTTCAATTACTGCTTTTGGGCGTACACATCTTTTCTTTATTTGATCAGGAAGACTTTTGCTATCCAACTGCTCCCTCGTATCAATCAATACTAATAAATCCGACATCCCCTGATATGTATTATAAAAATTGCTTTCCCAACAATTTCTCCTCATACCACAGTCCCTACATACACCTTCTGCCATCTTTTCAATCAATTTTGACAGATCATCCTGTCCAAAGGCCTCTACCCGCTCTGCCATATTTTCAAAAGTAACTGATAAATCTGAGAAGGTTTGAGAAAAATCCGATAATTTTTCATAAATCCGCTTTTTCATTTCATCTCCATAGCTTCTACTGGAATGAATGATCCCCAAAGCAGGGCTACTATATTTTTGAAGCTGTAAAATCCAGGACCCTGGTATGATTAGGAACAATACAAAGGCACCCAACACTTCCTTCAGCTGTATAAACACCTCATAGTAACCATTGATATAAAAAGTCAAAATCGTATTTCCTAAAAGGAATCCAAAAGCACTTCCAAATTTACCAAGATCTTTGAAAATTCCCGCCAGCAGACCTGAAAAAGCAAATATTCCAATGATGATCGGAGGCATACCATTGGTGGACATACTGGTGATCAGTCCTAAAGTTACCCCCACCGATGCCCCCACACTGGCACCACCATTGTAGGCAAATATAATTGTGATGAGAATTCCTAGTATATTTTTTAAGGACACACCTAGTACTTCCACATCATTTACCCCTGATAGGGTTAGGGCCATTAATATGGCAACACAGATAATTTCTTCCGTTGCCAATATTTTTCGATGATTTTTTTGTAGGGCAATGGGAATTGCAAATGAGGATATGTATACCACAACAAAAATAACCAAGGCTTCAAATACAGCCATCATCAAATCATAAAGATAAAAATTGTTTATCAATATAAAGGTCGTTGCGACTACTAAATAAATTGACCCACTAATAAAGGCAACTGATATGACTCGATACTTTCTAGTGCTCAGGAAATAATTGAAGGCTAAAACGATTGCCCCTAATGTTATTCCATAGGGGATACTGCCATTAACCCCCTGCACTGTCATAATCCCCATTAGGGTGACAACTGCAACCGTTATGTATTTTTTATTTTTAAGGCAAAGGGCTGTATAAAATCCTATTCCAAAGGGGGTTAGCGTCCCCAATATCCCTGCTCTCCCCAATAGAAAGGCCACCATATGTAATAGTAGAATACTCTTTTGGTTGAATATTGCTAGCATTTTTCTCTCTTGTAGATAAGTAGTTGATCTTTCTGCCATATTGACACCATCCTTATTTAATTTCTTAGGACGAGTTTATCAGAAATCCCTTGAGAGATTTGTCAAGAATCGTGGACAACCCCACAGAATTTTTAGACAATCCTTATGATGGTTAGACAAAAACTATCATATACATGGATGGTCAGACAGCTAAATTGAAGATTCCTTTTTAATTTTTGACGACTACTGGGGGGTGTTGGAGAACAGTTTTTTATTTTTTCAGAATAAAAAAAATAATCCTGCATATACTACAGGATTATTTTTTTAACTATTTAAACTTTTCTTCCATTTACTTTGCTCCATAGAAGCCCTTCTAGATTGTCATATTCACTAATCATTAGCTCAGGAATCTTCAATAGCTCCATGGCAGTAATCATAATGGTGATTCCTGCCACTATGATATCAGCCCGTTTTGGCTCCAATCCCTTCAGTTGCCTTCTTTCAGCATTTGATAGAAGCTTTATTTTGCCCCTCAAATCAGCAATCTCCTGTAACCCCAGTTTATATCCATGGACCTTGTCAGGGTCATAGGGGACTAATGCTTGATGTAGGGCAGCTATGGTTGTAGCTGTACCTCCTATCCCTATAATATGCTCTAGATTACTGGGATAGCTCTTTAGGGGTTCCTCTAGGATGCGGGTGATTTCCTCTACAAGGTCGTTAATTTCATTATCTACTGGCGGATCAGTGGTGATCCATCTTTCCGTCATCCTTACAGCACCTATATTATAACTATTGGCTTCTATGATGCGCTTATCGTCTCCAATAATTAGCTCTGTACTGCCTCCACCAATATCTATTAAAAAAACCTGTGGCAAAGGCTCCTTTAATCCCATTAGTACTCCTTGGTAACCTAATATGGCTTCTTGTTTTCCATCTATAATCTCAATCTTCACTCCAGTGGCATGATGGGCTTCATCTGCAAATTCTTGACCATTTTCAGCATCCCTGACAGCACTGGTGGCGATTGCCCATATGTCCTCTGCTCCCCACTGTTTAGCTTGATTTACAAAATCAACATACGCCTTTAGGTTTGTCTGTAATCCTTCTGAAGTAATTCGCCCATCTTGATCTACTGATTTTCCGATTCTAGTGGTATTTAAATGTTTTTGTCGGTGAAGGATTTGTTGTCCATCTACCTCCGCCAATAATAATCTCATAGAGTTGGTACCTATATCAATGGTTGCGTACCTCTTCATTTTGATCATCCCCCCATAGGTTGTTTTAATTAGTATGTAACTCTACTTATCTATTTATTGGTAATAAAAAAAGCCGGAAGACCGGCTTGAATTTATTCTTTAAATGCTTTCTTTGAATGACCATTACCTCTACGGTTACTCTTGCTTTTGCTCTTTAATGTCTGCATTTTTTCATCGCTATCCTTTAAGAATCGATTAATCTTATCTTCAAAAGATAAAGTTTCCGTTTCATTTGGCTTTGCCCAATCAAATTCAGCAGGTTTTACGCTTTTCTTCTTTGGTGGAGCTGCTTGTTTAATGGATAAACTAATCTTCCCGTCCTTCTCAACAGATAATACCTTAACCTTCACAGTTTGTTTTTCCTTCAGGTATTCATGAATGTTCTTGACGTAATCATTTGCAACTTCCGAAATATGCACAAGTCCTGTTTTTCCTTCTCCTAAATCAATGAAGGCTCCAAAGTTTGTAATTCCAGAAACTGTACCCTCTAGAATTTTTCCTACCTCTACCGGCATAGACTTACTATTCCTCCTTCTAAAGTATCAACATTATATACTAGTTTTGTCATACAATATGTATTATAACACAATGCATGTAAAAGGTATACCCTTTTTTACCTTTCTCTTTTTCCCAGATCTACAAAGATAATCTCCTTTTTACCAATCATCTTCAATTGCTCCCTTGCCACCTTCTCTATGTACTCATCTCTGTGGGCATTTTCGATATCCTTTTTAATTTGGTTAATCTCTTTTTGGGTCTGGGTTACCTGTATTTCATATTCCTTTTTCACATTCTCTAAGTAAGCCATTTCTTTAGATTGCTCGTAAAGAGTGAACAGGACATATCCCCCCATCAACAGCAGGATGCTCATAAAAATCAGCTTATTATATTTTCGTTTCTTCTTCTTGGCCACTGTCCAGCCCTCCTCTTTTGTTTTTGCAGTTATTTTTTCTTAAAATAATGCAGTACAGTTCTTTTGCAATCAGAAGCAATCCGCCTTGGTAGCTTAAAAACTCTCCTTGCTTTATAGTATACTGGTTTTGTCTTTTTCTTACAATAGGAACATGGTACGGAAATTAGACAAATCCCGACTTTTACTGGGTATACTAAAAGATTCCAGAGGTTAATCATAAATTCTTTCATTACCCTAATGACAAAAACCAACGTGCGGATGATGGTCTTACTCAATAAATAATAGTACACCAAAACCCCAATGATAAAACCCAAGAAATTGTAAAATCTCAATTGCCCTTGGTTAGTAAATATAAGGACATAAAAGGCCACCATAGTGATAATGCTCCAAAACAGGATGTCTTGAAGGTTTGTTGCTAGTTTTTTTGGGCTAAAAACCCCTCTAAAAACCTTATAAAGGTCATAAATGAATCCAATTAATATGCCTCCATAAATAGTTCCTAGTAAAACGTAAGTCTCATGATAAACTGAATACATATCCATATTTAATCACCTCAAAAGGTTTTAATGATATCTTTATTATCCTATGTTGGTTCAGGCTAATAGGTGAATGTCCATAAAAAAATAATCGTCGAATTTTTTCGACGATTATTTAAATAATTTTCCTAAGAAACCCGAGCCCTTTGATCCAAAGGCATCTTTATCACTATAAACCAACGAGTAAACAGTACCATGTATGATGACATTTCCATCCTCTAGGTTTAATTTATTCACATCTAAATCACAACCTTTGATGGTCATCACTCCTGTCACAGTTTCCAATATGATTAACTCACTATTGAAATTATTGACATGCTCCACTCCTGAAATAGACAGTTTCTCTCTGTTTTCTAGTATTACGTTATGGCTTCTGCTACGATTTGCTTTGCGTTCTTCCATAGCCATCACCTTCCCCCATAATTTTTGCTTCATCATATTTTTATGATGGGATGGGGGCTGTTAGAACTATCCTACAAAATTAATCGAATAGCTTTACTACTTCTACATCCTTGAAGTAATGCTTAATGATTTCTTCAGGGCTTTTTCCGTCTTTGGCCATCTGATATGCGCCCCATTGGCTCATTCCTACTCCATGACCATAACCCGCACCCTCCATCGTTACTTTGTCGCCAGCCACAACGACATTAGTTAAAAGGGTGGATTTCATTCTAGTACTATCTAAGGCTACCCTAAAGGCTGGTGCTGCTACAACTTTGTCCCCAATTTTAAGCTTTGTAGCTCGCCCAGAGGGTCCTTTTTCAGCAATTTCAATTGCGTTAAAATTTCCAATCTCATGGCCTTGTTCCTTAGCAGCAGCAATAATTTCTGCTTTAGTAAAGGTTTCCTTCCATTGAGCATCCTCTGGCGGTGCTTCTTCAGAATCTGGCGACTCCACTACTTGAATGTAAGGAGGTTCGGCATCTTCAAAGCCTAATCCTTCCTTGGCTGTAGCTGTCTTACCACCAGCATGGGCATGAAACCAAGCCTTTACAAATTTATCATCATACACAATCACTTTACCTCTAGTATTCTTTACTGCTGCTTTAATTCGATCATTTATTTGCTCTGCATCCCAGGCTTGAGCCTCTTCAATATCTGTAGAAACATCTGCCCCTTCATACTTAGAACCACCCTTATCAGTAATAAATTCCATTACAAAGGTTCGGGCAATGATGGCTTGAGCTTGAAGGGCCTCCTCAGGCCAGTCATTATGCATCTCTCCAGCTAAAACACCCTCTAAGTACTCTTCAAACTTAATCTCTTTAATTGTGCCAGTGTCGGTCATATACACTTTAACTGTAGGCTCTACCCTGTCGCCTTGATTAATTTCCTTTGGGATCGGGGGAGCTTTTACTTCTCCCTGCTGTTTGCCTCCCTCAGCTTGTTCCCCTGATTTATCTTCTGGTCGCTCAGCAGGTTGGCAACCAATCACCGAAAAAACCAACATTAAAACAATTAAAAAAATACTAATCTTTCTATAGCTTTGCATACTATACCTCCTTGTTCTCTCTTTAATATCAAATCCATTGGATGATATTATTATTTGAAAAAAAGGCTTTAGTATGCAGGTGTTTTCTATTCTTCTATCATTCGGTACATTTCTTTTGCCCCATCCTTAGACATATGTTCTGCAACATAAGTAATTTCTGCTTTAAAAAGCTTATCTCCAAATCGAATTTCAATGATATCCCCCACAGCTACATCTGTTCCTGGCTTTGCCACCTTACCATTGATGGACACTCGACCATTCTCACTGGCTTCTTTAGCAATTGTTCTTCTTTTAATAATCCTAGATACCTTCAAATATTTATCTAAACGCATTTAAATCCCCCCTATTATCAATTCCTGACTCTCTCATTTAATCTATTCTATATCATATCCATAAAGCCCTTCATTGTCAGATTAATTTTTTTAGAATAAACAAAAAAGATACCCCTTTAATCTCTTAAAGAAATATCTTTTTCACACTTTAAAGTTGTGTTTTATTATCCGTTGATCTTTTCTTTTAATGTCTTTCCAGCTTTGAAAACTGGTGCTTTAGAAGCTGGGATATCAATAACTTGCTCTGGGTTTCTTGGGTTTCTTCCTTGTCTTGGCTTTCTTTCTCTAACGTCAAAAGTACCGAAACCTACTAATTGTACTTTGTCTCCTGTCTCTAATGCTTCTTCAACACTTTCCATGAATGCATTTAATGCAAGTTCAGCGTCCTTTTTAGTTAATGCGCTTTTTTCTGACATTTTAGCAACTAATTCTGCTTTATTCACGATAAAAAACCTCCTTAATAAATTAGAATACGTATAGTCATATTCTCTTTAATTTTTGAAATTCCTTCTTTTTAGAAGAATTTTAATGTTTAAAAGTTTAATTTTAGTCATTCTTGAAAATTATGTATACCTTCCGTCTTTGCAAGTTGCCATAATTCCTCCATTTCCTCCAAAGTCATGTCCTTTAAATCCCCACCAGACTCCCTTGCAGCCTTCTCAATATATGAAAAGCGGCTAATAAATTTTCTACTGGTGCTATTCAATGCTTCCTCTGGATCTAAATCAAGAAATCTTAATAAATTAACTACTGCAAAAAGAAGATCTCCACCCTCTTCCAACATCTTTTCTCTATGCCCTTCCTCAGTGGCATCCTTTAGCTCGGATAGTTCTTCATGGATTTTATTGATAACTTCCTCCGACTTGTCCCAATCAAAACCAACACCGGCTGCCTTCTTTTGTATTTTGAAGGCCTTCATTAATGCAGGCAAGTGTTGGGGTATTGATTCCATTGACTCAGTATAGCTTTCAATCTTCTTTTCTTGCCTTTTTCTTTCCTCCCAAGTCTCAAGGGCATCACCTAGGTTATCGGCTTTTACATCCTTAAATACATGGGGATGTCTAAAAATTAATTTTTCCGAGATGCCTCCTATAACGTCATTGATGGAAAATGCTTGTCGCTCCTTGGCAATTTGACTATGGAATACCACCTGCAAAAGTAGATCTCCCAATTCTTCCTCTAAAAGAAAGTCATCCTCTAGGTCAATGGCCTCTAACACCTCATAGCTCTCTTCTATCAAATAGGGCTTTAAACTCTTGTGGGTCTGTTGAATATCCCAAGGACAGCCATCTTTATTCCTTAATCTTTCCATGATATCCACTAAATTATTCATATTATAGTATTTTTTTTGCATACTGTCAATCTTAGGTATATACACACTTGTGAGGTAATCAATCCAATCTAGTCTATCTAGCTCATATAACAGAATCTTTTCAATCCTCTGAATCGTTGGAATTCCAGCACCCCGCACTACAAAAATTTCTTGTTCGTCATGGTAATAGTCCATAAGTCTTAATTTTATTTGTGATGCCATAAAGGGATCATATACCTGTGTAATGATGTTTGCAACAGATGGGTCTGGCTCCTGTTGATCCAGTTGTAGCCCATCTATGAGCTTGAATCCATCTACAGGGTCTACTCCTAACACCGGTAACATCACATCCAGAAAACTCATGGCGGGTTGGATTTCCATATGGATTCCCCGATCATCACAAACCTTTTTTAATCTTTGAACTGTCACCTCAGCTACATTTGGATGCCCAGGTACGGCATACAGTACCTCTTCCTTCTCCGATTTTTCCACTAGAAGATTTACAATTTCATCATAAACTGCATCAAAATCCGCCATTTCTTCATAGACAAAATCAAAGCTTGAATAGGGAATACCTTTACGATCTAAAAGAGATACCGTTGGGTGCTGCTGGGTTCTTAAGTATACCATAGGGTAATGCTTCATGGCCTCCAGTGCCGCTAGGGTTACATGCTCCTCTGACCCAGGCCCTAGGCCCACTACTGTAATTTTACCCATCCATACCCCTCCTTTTTTTATCTCATTAGCCTCACTTTTTTAAGGATTTTTGATAATTTATTGCCCCCTGGCAATAGATCCAAATCCTCTTGGGTTAAGGCGCCAGTCATTAGTAATAATATACCATAGATTGCTGCTCCTACACCTATTGATGTCAATGTAGATATACTATTCCCAAGAACCGGATAAAGTAGTCTATAGGATAGTAAGACCACTAATCCCATCGCCGTGACAGATGCTAGCAATTTAATACCAAATTGAACTATATCAAACTGGGTTCCAGTGGCTCGCTTTACCTCTATAAAGTTTAATGCCGCCGCAACAAAGTAGGCTGCAATCGTCCCTATGGCTGCCCCTTTTACATTAAGAACAGGGATGCCCGTTAGTGTGTAGGTAACAACAAATTTGACTACTGCCCCAATCATAAGGTTTCTAACAGGTACAAAGGGCTTTCCTAAGCCTTGTAAAATCCCTGTCATGGTCTGTAGCTGAGTGAGGAATAGTACTGCCGCAGATAGCACCAACATAATTTCCCCTAAGGATGCAGGTTCCTTTGGGAATAGCATCTGCATGATTGGGCCTGATAATACACCTAAGCCTACTGCCGCTGGAAAACCGATTAGTGATGCAACCCTAAATGCCGATTTAGCATCTGATTGAACAGATTCTAGATCTCCTTTAGCTGATGCCTCCGATATAACTGGAACTAAACTCATGGCAAGCCCCACTGTAAATACCTGTGGTAGGTTAATTAAAGTAGCTGCCATTCCCGTCAATTGCCCAAAAAGGCTATTGGCTTCTTCATAGGTAAAACCGATGGCTTGAAGCCTTCTTAATACAATCATGGTATCCACCATATTAAGTAAAGGTAGTACAGAACTACCTAATGTAATGGGGATGGCAATCTTTAATAAGTCCCTGATAATCCCCTTTGTAGGTTCTATACTTTCATCTGGTAATCGTTCAAACTGAGATAATATTTCGCCTCTTTTTCCACGGTAAATCAAATAAATAATGATTAAACCTGTGACAGCTCCAACCAATGGACCAAAGGCCGCACCAGCCGCAGCAAATTCGATTCCCCGATCTACTAAAAAGAACGCTAAGGCTAGTCCTATAACAACCCTACCAATCTGCTCCACTACTTGTGATACTGCCGTCGGAGTCATATTCTTCATTCCTTGGAAGTACCCTCTAAAAGCAGCCAAGATTGGTACAAAGAATAGGGCTGGTGCTAAAGCCAGCATGACATAATAAGCATTTGGGCTGGCAATCACTTTATCAACAAGAAACCTAGCACCCAAAAATAAGGATAATGAACTAATTAGTCCAAAGGAAATAAGGATATAGAAGGATGTTCGAAATACCTTATGGGCTCCTCCTGCGTTTCCTTGGGCTCTTTTTTCTGACACAAGCTTTGATATTGCAGTGGGAAACCCTTGTGATGCAAAGGCTAAAATCAAAACATAAATAGGATAGCCAGCTTGGAAATATCCTAGCCCCTCTGACCCAATAACATTTCCTAATGGCAATCTAAAGAATGCACCTAAAATTTTTGTTATAACACCTGCTATGGCCAGTATAGCAGCTCCCTTTAAAAAGGAATCTTTTTTCATGGTTACTCCTCCTACTTCTCATTCAATCAAACTTTATTATAGCAGACTTCTTTTTCTAAGTATAGTTTAAAACGATATCATTGACCACCAATAAAAAAACCCGGCTTCTACACCGGGGATTGGATCTTACTATTGTTCCATTTGCTTTGATAGGAATGCAGCAGCAGTAGCAGCTATTTTTTTCTCTGTTTCTCCCATTGTGGTTCCTTTTTCCTTTGAGCAAAGGATTACTGTACCGATTGGATCACCTTGAGTTACGATTGGTGCAATTACCTGAGCTACATAAGCTCCGTTATCTCCCTCATCTGAAGCTATTGGTACGTGTTGGTCCCCTTGATTCATTAATACTACTTCTCGTTCATCCATGAGCTTTTCCAGAGACTTGCTGACTCTTTTGTCCATGTACTCTTTTTTAGGTGCCCCTGCCATAGCGATAATAGAATCTCTATCAGTAATAATTGCTGTATGCCCTAATGCTTCTTGTAAAGATTCTGCATATTCTGTCGCAAATTCATTAAGTTCTCCAATAGGAGAATACTTTTTAAGTATTACCTCCCCTTCTCTATCAGTAAATATCTCTAGAGGATCCCCTTCCCTAATCCTTAATGTTCTTCTAATCTCTTTTGGAATAACAACTCTACCCAAATCATCTATACGTCTAACTATTCCTGTCGCCTTCACTCCTATTACCTCCTAATTTTAGTAGAATTTATTGTATATCTATTATTTTACCAATCCCACTATTTTATTCATTTAAGGAATTTATTAATTTCCCTTCATGAAATTTACAGAAAAAAAGAACCCTAATATAAGGATTCTCATTTTTGTATTATTTTATCGTTCTTATTCTTCTTTTTTTTCTTCTTCCTCTTGAGGCATGTTCTTAGTTACTTTTGATTCTTCTAATCTTTCTTCTACATACTTTTGGAAGTCTTTAATTTCTAATTCTTGAACAAGAGCAGCTTTGATTTCTTCGAAGTCTTTCTTTTCACTTCTCTTGTCTTCTACTTTAATGATGTGGAATCCAAACATTGTGGCTACTGGTTCACTTACTGCTCCAATCTCCATCGAAAAAGCAGCTTCTTCAAACTCAGCAATCATTACCCCTTTAGGGAAATAATCTAAATCTCCACCCTTATCTTTAGAGCCTGGGTCTTCCGAATATTCTTTGGCTAACTCTTCAAAGGATTCTCCAGCCTTGATTCTGTTTACCAATTGCTTTGCTAATTCTTCATCACTGACAAGAATATGTCTGGCTTTAACTTCATCATTTATGAAAAAATCTGGATTTTCATCGTAGTATTTTTTCGCTTGAGCCTCATCCATTCCCAGTTCTTTAATATAGTGCTCTTGATATGCAGTGATGCTTCTATCTTTCTTAATTTCCCCTTTAATAAAATCTTCATCTATCCCATTTTCATCGGCAAAGGTCTTAAAATCTTCATTGCCTTTAACATATACTAAATATTCATCATAACTTTTTTGAATTTCTTCGTCACTAACTTCTATTTTATTTTCTTTAGCCAGTTGCATTAGAAGCTCTTCCATTACTAGCTTTTCCATAACCTGTTCTTTAATTGTTTCTAATAAGGTCATGCCAGAGCCCATATCTTCATTTAGCATTTCTTCACCAAATTGATTAACATAATCCATTTTGAATAGTGCTAAATTTTTATTGAATTGGTCTTTTGAAATCTCAGCCCCATTTACAACTGCCACAACATCACCCTCCAGCTTTGATGTGTCAGACTTAGTAGTGCACCCCACAGCCAATACAATCAGTACTAGGCAAGCGGCTAAAACCTTTATTGCTTTGCCATATCTTAGCATTTTCACCACAATCAACCCCTATTCCTTTTCATTTGTTATGTAACCATTATATCTAATTTCTAGGATTTTGCAAACCACTAATTTTCTCCACAATGTCTTTTAAGTCTGTTAATATCTTGTATTGGTCCATTGTGGTAATTTTGTAGACAAAATAAGGTTCATTACTGGCGTGGAAAGTTATTTTTCTTCCAAAGGTATGTAGTACGTCCCCGATTCCCTCTGGTTTTAGCCTGCTGCTATTTTGGAATGTAATTCGAATTTCCTTTTCCTTTTGGGAAATGGATTGAATCATTAGTCCTTTAGCCAGTGCCTTGACATAGGATATCATCAGTAAATTAGCCACACTGGCAGGGATATTTCCAAAACGATCCTCCACCTCTTCCTCTACGTTGAAGAGGTCCTTTTGGTTGCGTATAGAGGCAATTTTTTTATAGATTTCTATTTTCTGACTTTGGTTGGAAATATAGGATTCTGGAATATAGGCATTTACATTTAATTCTATCGTTGTATCTTGATATTTTTCTACAACTTCCCCCTTCATTTCCCCTATTGTCTCTTCTAATAGTTTTACATATAGGTCATAACCAATGGAGGCCATATGTCCACTCTGTTCTCCTCCTAATAAATTTCCAGCTCCCCTGATTTCTAAGTCCCTCATGGCAATCTTAAAACCAGAGCCAAACTCAGTGAACTCTTTAATGGCCTTTAGTCGCTTCTCCGCCACCTCTGTCAGGGATTTATTCTTTTCATACATTAGATAAGCATAGGCTTGACGATTTGAACGTCCTACCCGGCCCCTTAACTGATAAAGCTGAGAAAGTCCTAGTTTATCGGCGTCATGAATAACAATGGTGTTTACATTTGGGATATCTAGCCCTGTTTCAATGATGGTGGTACAAACCAGCAGATCGTATTCCCCTTCATAATAGGCCAACATCAAATTCTCTAATTCCCGTTCACTCATTTGTCCATGTCCGACAGCTATTCTGGCTTCCGGCACCATTTCCTGTATCCTTGCTGCCATTTGATGAATTCCTTGTACACGATTATACACATAGTAGATTTGTCCGCCCCTAGATATTTCCTTTGTAATGGCATCGGCTAATAATGCTTCGTTATAGGCCATTACATAGGTTTGGATAGGATACCTCTCCTCAGGTGGGTCTTCTATGACACTCATATCCCTAACCCCAATCATGGACATATGAAGGGTTCTTGGGATCGGTGTGGCTGTTAGGGTTAGTACATCTATAGACTTCTTAAGCTGTTTTAGGCTCTCCTTGTGCTTTACCCCAAATCGTTGCTCTTCATCCACAATCAGTAACCCTAAGTCCTTAAATGCCAAATCCTTTGATAAAATTCTGTGGGTTCCAATTACCACATCTATATTGCCGGTACGGGCATCTTCAAGTATTTTTTTCTGCTGAGCAGGACTCTTGAAGCGACTTAACATTTCTACCTTAATTGGAAAGCCTGAAAAACGCTGCTTAAAGGTGTTAAAGTGCTGTTGCGCCAATATTGTGGTGGGGACCAACACCGCCACCTGCTTGTTATCCATCACAGCCTTAAATGCAGACCGAATAGCCACCTCAGTCTTTCCGTAACCAACATCCCCACAAAGCAGTCGATCCATTGGCCTTTCCCTTTCCATGTCACCCTTGATCTCTTCTATACATCGCAACTGATCTGGAGTCTCTTCAAAGGGAAATAAATCCTCAAATTGCTTCTGCCATTCGGTATCAGAAGGGAAGGTATGGCCCTTTAGCTTTTCCCGCTCGGCATAGAGTTTTAGCAGATCTTCAGCCATATCTTCAATGGCCTTTTTAACCTTGGCTTTGGTTTTAGTCCATTCGGTTCCCCCCAGCTTGCTGAGCTTAGGTTGTTTTTCATCATTTCCTATATATTTCTGGATCAAGTCCATTTGATCAGTAGGTACGTAGAGATTGTCCTCTCCAGAGTAGCGGATTTTTAAATAATCCTTCTTGATACCATCAACCTTTAGCTCCTCTATTCCAATGTATTTACCTATCCCATGACCTTCATGAACGACATAATCCCCCTCCTTTAACTCAATAAAGGATTTGATAGGGGCTGCGTCCTTCCTCTTGGTCTTTTGCTTCTTCTTTTTATGCACCCCGTAGATTTCATTGTCGGTGATCATCATGTATTTCATATCTACATACTCAAAGCCCTTATGGACACTACCTTGTAAAATTGCCACCTGCCCTGAAACCAACTCCTGCTGCATATCAACAATGAAATTCGCCTTTATCCCCCGCTCCTTCATAAGCTCCAGCAGCCTCAATGCTCTTTCTTTTGTCCCTGGCACAAGCACCACTTTGTATCCCTTATATTGAAGATTTTTAAGCTCCTCCACCAACAGATCAAACTTGCCTTGGAAGGATTGAACCCCCCTAGAGGTGAAGCTTACCGTCTCCCTTGGTTGAAAGTCAGGAGTATATTTTGGAAGTAAATTTAGAACCACCGATGGCTTACTCTGAATCTTCTTCAATAACTCATCATATAGAACCAACGTCTTTCCTTGAGTCGGTAGGACTTCTCCCCGCTCCAACAGAGTTTTAAAGTTTTCTCTAAATTCCTCTGTATATCCCTCAACCTTTTCTTTAATCCGTCGTGGCTCATCTATGATAAATAGAGTATCTGGTTTTAAGTAGTCTAACAGGGTTGCCCCATCCTTGTAGATATAGGGTAAGAAACGATCAGAACCTTTGAAGAAATTATGGGTCTCAAACTTTTCTAGGACTTCAGCCATTTTTTCCTGCAGGCGATCCCTCGCTTCCCCTTGAAGTTTAACAATGTTCTTTTCCAGCTCTTGTCTAATGAGCTTTATCCCATCAGCTACTCTGTCGGGGTCTATGATGGCTTCCGTTACGGGATTTATCTGTACTTTTTTCTTCTTATCTATGGATTTTTGTGTCTCCACGTGGAAGGTTCTAATGGAGTCCACCTCATCATCAAAAAGTTCAATACGGTAAGGTACCTCTGCCGATGGAGGAAATATATCAATAATCCCTCCCCTTTGGCTAAATTCCCCTCTAGCTTCCACTCTATCTACCCTATTGTATCCCTGAATAATAAAGGTTTCCAGCACATGATTTAAGTCAATTGTTTTACCAACCTCGAACTCCTGTTTATATTTTTCATAGGTGCTTCGAGGAGTCATTTTCAATAGTAGGGCTTCTATAGAGGAGACTATGATCTGGTTTCCACCTCTTGAAAGCAATTCTATCGTCTTCATCCTCAAATTTTCCATTTCTTCCCCTACGACCTCCAGGTCGTAAAACACAACATCCTTTGTAGGGAAATATAATACCTCATCCACATAGAATTTCAAGTCTTGATAGATTTCTTGAGCCTCCATTTCACTATAGGTGAGAATACAAATAGGCTTTTCCATCCCCTGTTGAAGGGCATAGGCCATGTTTGATTTTTGAGAATCGCTTAGCCCGTGAAGAAACACCGGAGTCTTCTTTGACTTAATTGCTCCAATTACTTGATTGTATTGTATTGAATTCTTTAATGGAGCCAGAAGTAGGTTTTTCATTTGATCACCACCCTCTTGCGTTATTTTATCATTTATGAGCTTCCCTTTAAGCAACGTCTTTAGCCCGGTTTTTTCCTCCGGGCTGGTTTTAATCTATTCTGTTTTATCCTAAAGATATTTGGTAATGTACCAATTCCAAGCACTATGAAATACCCATGCCACCAATACAGCAATCAAGATGGAGTCACTTTTCCCAAAGGTAATGTAGGTAATGAGCCCAAAGAAACTATGACTCACAACACTGGCTAAAGCAGCCAGATTTCCAATCTTTTTAGATGAGGTAACTATATCATAAATCCCTTCTATACACCCAAAAACAAAGTGGGTACCTACTATATGGGTGGACATCAAAACGGCTGCAATAGACTTGGAAAATTCTTCTATAAAGGGAACAAAGGCAACCAAGCTATTGCTCCCAAATCTTTTTAAAATCACTTTATTACATAAATAAGCAAAAGCAGCAGCAATTATACCAGAGAATATAAACATTTAGTAACTCCTTTTTTCTCTATATAATTAACCTTATCCGTTATACTTATTCATTGCTAGTTGAATATCATCCTTTAGAATTGCCTCCACCGCAAGAACTGACCTTTCGATGGCTTCATTGATTAACGGAATTTCTTCCGATGAAAAACGTCCTAATACATAGTCTGCTAAATCTCCAAACTGAGGTTTACCCACCCCAATTCTAATCCTTGGGAAGTTATCTTTTTGTAGAAGGTAAATGATATTTTTCATACCATTATGACTGCCAGAACTGCCTTTTTCCCGTATTCTTAAGGCCCCTACCTTTACATCAATATCATCATAAAGGACAACCATTTTCTCTAGGTCTGCCTTGTAAAATTTAAGGATTTCCATAACACTTTGTCCACTTAGGTTCATAAATGTCTGGGGTTTTACCAACACAACCTTTTCATTCCCAATTCTACCTTCACCGATGAGAGCCTTATGTTTTAACTTAGTCACCTGTATTCCATGATTTATGGCTAACCGGTCTACGGCATGGAAACCAACATTATGTCTAGTGTTTTCGTATTTTTTTCCTGGATTCCCCAGACCAACGATTATGTACATCCTCTTCACCTCTTCTTTGGTAAAATATCCTAAAATGTGGTGACGAAAAACCCCCATATTCTTTCTAGCTTCAAAACGATTGTTGTCCTGAAGGCTGAATGTGAGGGCTTTAAGTCAATAGCTTTGGTTACTTCTTAATCAAAAATTTTGCTAACAGAAATATTTTTATAGATTCTTAAGATTGCTTCACCAAATACTGGTGCAACAGACATGGTTTTAATCTTATCTATTTGCTTTTCCTCTGGAAGTGGAATTGTGTTTGTGATAATTAATTCCTTAATTGCAGAATTTTGAATTCGTTCCACCGCTGGCCCAGATAGTACTGGATGGGTACAACATGCATATACATCCTTTGCACCAAACTCTTTTAGAGCATTGGCTGCTTGAGCAATGGTACCTGCAGTATCAATCATATCATCAATTAGAATTACATTTTTACCATCAACTTCTCCAATGATATTCATAATTTCAGAAACGTTTGCCTTTGGTCTTCTCTTATCAATGATGGCGATAGGCGCATCTAAATGATTTGCAAAATTTCTAGCTCTAGTAACACTTCCCAGGTCAGGCGAAACAACTACTAGGTCTTGTACATTTTTTTGTAGAAAGTACTGGGCTAAAATAGGTACTCCTAATAAATGATCCACTGGAATATTAAAATATCCTTGAATCTGAGAAGCATGTAAATCCATAGTTAAAATTCTATCAGCTCCTGCAGTAGTTAATAAGTCTGCAACTAATTTAGCTGTGATTGGGTCTCTTGCCTTTGCCTTACGATCTTGTCTTGCATAGCCATAGTAAGGAAGTACAGCAGTGATTCTTCCTGCCGAAGCTCTTTTGAAGGCATCAATTAAGATTAATAGCTCCATTAGATGGTCATTTACTGGAGGACAAGTTGGTTGTACAACGAAAACGTCCGTACCTCTTACTGTTTCACTAATGTTTACGGCTATTTCTCCATCACTAAAGGTTGCTACCTCAGCATTTCCTAATGGTACTCCAATCGCTTTAGCAATTTCCTTTGCTAAAGTTTTGTTGGCATTCCCAGAAAATATTTTTATCTCACTTCCACTGGTATTCATCATTATCCTCCTCGTTTTTTTACAAATTTTCTTTGGCTTATTCTTTTAGCATCCCTTTTCGGGCTACCCAACCTTCTTTGTTTTCTTGCTTACTTCTGCTTACAGCTAATGCACCCTCTGGAACTTCCTTTGTAATGGTAGAGCCACTGGCCACATATCCATTTTTTCTAACAATTACTGGAGCGATTAAGTTTGCATTGCTACCCACAAAGGCAAAATCCTCAACAATACTTTTATGCTTTTTCTTGCCATCATAATTTACAAACACGACACCACAACCTATATTTACATGCTTGCCAACCTCTGCATCCCCTATATAAGCTAGGTGAGATGCCTTGGAGTAGTCGCCAAATTGGGTATTCTTTAACTCCACGAAATCCCCAATCTTACAGTGCTTACCTACTTCACTTTTTAGACGTAGATAAGCATATGGACCAACTGTCGTATAATCATCTACACTACTATCTACAAGGGTAGAGCTTTGAATCACTACGTTATTACCAATAATACAGTTATCAATATTGCTATTCGCTCCAATGGTACATCCTTCACCTATTATCGTGTTCCCTTTAATCATTGCTCCTGGCTCGATAATCGTATCTTTACCGATTTTAACCTTTTTCCCAATATAGCTATTGTTAGGAGCAATAATCGTTACTCCCTCCACCATATGCTTACGGTTAACTCTCTTTCTCATTAGCTCTTCTACTTCTGCCAATTGAATGCGATCATTTACTGCCATAATTTCTCTATAGTCAGTTGTCTTGTATACCCCTACTTTTTCACCATCTTTTTTAATTAAGGATAAAACATCCGTTAAATAATATTCCTTCTGGGCATTTTCGTTTTTTAATAGGGGTAAAGCTTTTCTTAATGCCCCCGCCCCAAAACAATAAATACCGGAATTAACTTCTTGAAGGGCTTTTTCTTCTGTCGAAGCGTCTTTTTCTTCAACAATTTTATCTAGCTGAAAATCTCCATCACGAACTATTCTTCCATAACCAAAGGGATTTGTCAAATCTGTTGTCAGTACAGTAGCACTAAAATTTCCTGAGGTATGGTACTCCATAAGCTGATTTAGGGTCTCATCCGTAATTAATGGACCATCTCCACATAAAACTAACACAAGACCATCTTCATCTATATGGTCATAAGCCATCATTACCGCATGCCCTGTCCCCAGTTGTTCTGCCTGTAGTACTGTTTTAACATGCTCTGGAAGGCTTTTTTTAACCTCCTCTGCTCCATGTCCCACAACAACAATACATTCTTCTACCTTCGATGCTTCTGCTGACTCAACTACGTGCTCCAGCATTGATTGTCCGCATACTTTATGTAGAACCTTTGGTAAACTAGATTTCATCCGCTTACCTTCTCCTGCTGCTAATATAATTGCTTTAAGTTTCATCCCTTCACCTCAATTTCTATATTTTCGACAAAACGCTATACTCTATTTTATTTCATTGTTGTACTTTTAATCCCTTTAATAGTTTATTATATTTTTGCCCATTAGAAAACCCTATTTTAAAACAAAAAGAGGACCTTTTTGGCCCCCCCCTTTTTGTTTACTATTCCCCTATAGCTTCCTCTAGCTCATCACTCATTCTTTCGTACTCGCTAAAGATCGCATCTTGAATCTTTGTTCTTGTTACTGAATTAATTGGATGAGCGATATCTCTGAAGTCACCTTCACCCATTTTACGACTTGGCATGGCAATGAATAATCCATTTTGTCCTTCAATGATTTTAATATCATGTACAACAAATTCCTCGTCGAATGTAACAGAAACAATTGCCTTCATTTTGCCTTCTGCGGCTACTTTTCTAATTCTAACATCTGTCACTTGCATTTTGTCCTTCACCACCTTCCATCTGTCATACTACAAAAATGCAAATATGATTATAATGGTCAATATTCTCCAAAAATTAAAGATTTCCTTCTTGTTTTTTTAAGTTTTCAGAATTTTTTTGTTTTCATGACAATTTTGTAGTATTGATGGAATTTACTTAGGTTAAATTTGGATCGGGATAAATTTTTACCACTTGGTCTGTTTCCTTTACGTCCTCAAGTATTAACAGTGATGTATAATCACTAATTAATTTTTTATCGGGTTCTTTTGTGGCGATGAGTACTGCTACCCCCTCTACATGGGCATCAAATTCCTTCATCATGTCCATCATTCCCCTAGCAGTTCCTCCAGCCTTCATGAAGTCATCTACGATGATTACCCTTGAGCCTGGTTTAATAGCCCTTCTCGATAAGGACATTCGTTGAATTTTGCCACTGGAGCCCGATACGTAGTTAATACTCACGGTTGAACCCTCAGTTACCTTGTTATCCCTTCTTAGAATCACCAAGGGTAAATTCATGGCCTTGGCCACCATTAAGGCTAAGGGAATCCCCTTCGTCTCTACAGTGATGACGTAATCTACGTTTTTGTAATCAAACTGACTGGCAAATACTTCACCTATTCGATGAATGATATGGGGGGAGTAAATGATATCTGTCATATATAAAAAGCCCCCAGGTAAAATCCGATCCCCTTCACTTAGTTTTGCTGCAATCATTTCTAATATCTCTTTATTTTGCTCCTTGGATGTTTTGGGAATAAACTTCACCCCCCCTGCGGCTCCAGAAAAGGTCTCGATTTTTCCCAGTTCCATTTTCTCCATTGTCTGTTTAACAATTACTATATCCTCACTAATAGTTGATTTAGCTGAATTGAATTTTTCTGTGAAAAAATTGAGAGTGAATATCCTATTAGGCTGGTCACTGAGTATCTTCACCATAGCTGCAATTCTTTCATTCCTCTTTAGTTTGCTCATATACTTCCTCCGTACCTTTATTTTTAAAGTTTAGTATCTTCTCTTTATGCTTTATCCTATAACTCATTTTATTCTTTTTCATTACCAATTTCAAGAAAAACACTGTTGTGTGCTAACTCATCATACAAGTATGCTGAGTTTTCATAATTTTTTATTCTATTATATCATACTTCTATATATTACTAATACTTGTCCTTTTTCTTATAAACTGCATGAATAATCAGTCTGTGGGTTGATGTATACAACGGGTGGCAGGTAACCAATGTAAGGATTTGGTCTTTATTATTTCGATTTAACACCGTTACATCTTCTGGAATTACAATGTGTTTTTTATAAATCTTATATTGATAGATTTCACCCTCTTTTTCTATTAAGATCTGGTCTCCAACCTCCAATTCGTCTAGTCGATTAAAAAATCGACCATAAGTATGGCTGCGATGGCCTGCAAGGGCTGTATTTCCTATGTCTCCCAAGGGTGTTGTCCCCCTGACTACTGCAGCACCTATTTTCAGATTCTTCTCAGTGGCTCCCTGCAATATTGGTAAGTTAAGATTTATTTTACTAATTTTTAGTATTCCTATCACATGTGTTTTGTTATTATTAGATTTTTTTTCAGTCTGTGGGGAAGGCCCTGTTTCTTGTTCAATTTCTGTCTGACGATTCTTTTCTACGCTAGTACTGGATTCCTGACTATTAGCCTCCCGCGATACATATAATTCTTGTAATCCTTGGCTTGTTTCTTCCTGAAATATTTCTTGTAGGTCATGGTATTCTTGGAATTCTATAGTATTTTCCTGTAGATTTTCTTCTATTCTATCCTTCATCTTATCTTGAACTCTTCTTATCTCCTGTTGACTTTCGTACTCCCTCATTATTTTCTGTTGCCAATACCATGTATATCCTGATTCTAAAAAAGGATACATGGCAATAACGACACCCAATAAAATCAGTACAAAAGAAATTTTTTTCAACCCCATCACCTACCTCTTCATCATATTCTTGACTCCATTTTCTCATTCTTTCCCCCGCTGGTTTATATTTATTTAATGTAGAACCTTCCTATTCGTTATAGCAAAGTCTTCCTTCTTATACGTTATAAAAATAGAGCTGAGTTTTCTATCCCTCAGCCCCTTTTCATTTCTATGATTTTTTTCTGAGTTTAATTCCAATTGCTGAAATCATTCCTCCCACCCCATAGAAGATATATGGAGGGAGCTCACCGGTTTTAGGTAACTTTACTGGTCCTTGAGGTGCTTCTTCCTCCAAGATAATTTCATCAACCTCTTCTACTATACAAGCATCCCCACTATCCTGCTCCTCCTCCGTTGGATCTTCTTTTATATCCTCTAATTTCAATGGCACAATTGAAGGATGAGGCGTAGATGGTTCTGGATTCTCCACAGCTAGACCTTGGGGTAATGGGTCATCCTCTATTACGATTATTGGAGGTTCAGGTTGTGGTGTCGGTTCCTCTGGAGCTTCTGGTTCCTCAGGAGTTTCTGGTTCCTCTGGTTCTTCTGGCTCTTCTGGCTCCTCTGGTTCCTCTGGCTCTTCTGGTTCCTCTGGTTCCTCTGGTTCTTCTGGTTCCTCTGGTGGTTCCGGTACATAGCATTTTTTATTATTTGTTGCCTTTACATACTCATGGAGAATTTCTTCATTCCAATGGATGTATAGCTTCACTGTTCCCCCTGCCCCGTAGAAATATTCCACTGTATTGGCGGCTACTGTTCCACTTCCACTTGGTCCTCCACCTGCTGTTTTCCATGTATAGTAGATTTCTTCTCCACTATTATTTGTCACTCTATATTTGTGCTCCGTCTCACTTTCCCAACACATTGAGGTCAAGTTAAATAGATTCCTTGCTGGAGCTTCAGGCTCTTCTGGTTCTTCTGGTTCCTCTGGTTCCTCTGGTTCTGGTGGTTCTTCTGGTGGTTCTTCTGGTGGTTCCTCTGGCTGTTCTGGCTCTTGAGGTGTAAGTAACTCTAGTATGGTTGGATCATTCCCATTATAGACTTGAGGTGCTTCGGCATTTACGAAGTTGACCCAACCTGCTCCGATTGTTAAAATCATGATAAGGACTAGGGCTGTAGTTTTTTTAAAGTTCAAATCCTTCACTCCTTTCATTTTTTTACATCATTTATATTCATATGCTTTTGTAATTAAAAAAGACCACCACAATTCAACGTGGTAGCTGGACCATCATATCATCATACCTTAGATTCCTAGCTTTGGGTCCTAACCTTTCAAGTAGTTTGCCCCTTCATATAAAACTATAAAATTTTCTATTTACCTATATACGTCTTAATATTCTTGAAATTTATATTGATTCACTATCTTTTTTATAGTTTATGCAAAAATATTGATTTCTAACGGATTTAGTAGTGTGAATAAAGTTTTTTTATGTTATCATACATTATAGAATTACATATTATTAATGAGTGATTAATTTCTTTTCAGTATGACCATCATAAGTAATATACTATATGCTTTAAAAAGGGAATAATTTTATTCTAATTTATGCTAGAGGAGTGAAAAATGTGATTTCTTTTGAGCTTGACCATCATTTAAGACATATTCATCTAATAGGAATCGGTGGCATCAGCATGAGTGCCATTGCAGAAGTCTTACTAAAACACGGTTATCGTATTTCAGGTTCAGATATGAAGGATTCTAGAATTCTTGATAAACTAAGGCAGCATGGAGCAGAGGTTTTCATTGGTCACCATGAGGAAAATGTTAAGAATCCTGACTTAGTGGTCTATAGTGCTGCTATTAAGGAAAATAATAGTGAAAGACAAGAAGCAAAGAAACAAGGAATTCCTCAGATTGATCGAGCTGAGATGCTGGGGCTGATCATGAAGAAGTATGATAAAGCTATTGCAGTAGCTGGTAGCCATGGTAAGACTACCACTACATCTTTGTTATCCCTCATTTTAGAATATGCTAGATTAGATCCTACGATTCTTGTGGGGGGAGAGTTGGAAGAGATTGGCGGTAATATTAAGATAGGAGAGAGCCAACACTTTATTACAGAAGCCTGTGAATATGTAGAAAGCTTCTTAAAATTCAACCCTTTTATTGGAATCATTTTGAATATCGATGAGGATCATCTTGACTATTACAAGGATATCCACCATATCAAAGCTGCCTTCCGACGCTTTGCTGAATTAATTCCTCAAGAAGGGTTTCTTGTAGCCTGCAAGGATGATGCTAATGTAAGAGATATCTATCACGACTTAAACTGTCAAGTAATCACCTATGGCATCAAAGAAGATGCTGATGTTATAGCAAAGAATATCGAGTTTAATACCAACGGTTTTCCATCCTTTGAAGTACAATTTAAAGGAGAAAATATCGGACACTTCCAGCTTAGTATTCCTGGATTACATAACGTTAATAATTCCTTAGCTTCTATTGCAACTGCCCATATTTTAGGGATTTCTCCTACAGAAATAGCTCAGCATATAAAAGTTTACAAAGGTATTCATCGTCGATTTGAGCTCTTAGGAGAAGTGAAGGGAGCTAAAATAGTAGATGACTATGCCCACCATCCAGTGGAAATACGGGCTACTTTAGAGGCAGTTCAAAAATATCCCCATCGAGAAATATGGTGTGTTTTCCAACCCCACACCTATACCCGCACCTTTGCTTTGTTACATGATTTTGCCCAGTCTTTTCAACAGGCTGACCATGTCATTATTACTGATATTTATGCTGCCCGAGAGGTTGATGAAGGAAAGATTCACAGTAGTCAGCTGGCAGAGCTAATAAAGAATCATAAAGATGTCCGTTATATGAGGGATTTTGAAGAGATTGCTGATTTTCTTTATGACAATATCCAACCTCAAGATTTAGTCCTTACAATGGGGGCTGGAGACGTCAATAGGATAGGAGATCTGTTAATTAATAGAAAATAGACCCATGACTTTTTTAAGATGAGTAAGTTTAATCAATCTAACTCAGGGTAATAAATAAATGTAACCCCCCACTCCCCAAACCGTATATAGAAATAAAAAGAGCAGGCCTTCCCCAGGCACTGCTCTTTTTATTTCTAATCATTATTTTGATTTTTTTCTTCTTCACCAACGATTAATGCTTCTAATGATTTTCCTTCGGAGTATATTTCTATGAGCAAATCCTTAGTAGCTTGAATGTCTTGAAAATAGAATGAAGCACCATTTCTATACTTGTCTTGTCCTGGTAAAACAGTCATATTTACATCTGCCAAGTTTAAGCCAATTGCAGATGTAGCATATCGTGTTACATCTTGTAGACCCATATCTGTTCGCACATATCTTAAGGCAGTGGTGGCTACTGCAGGCAATCTAAAGCCTAAGGCCTTTTTAATAGCCGCCTTTACAAAGTCCTGTTGCGCACGAATTCTACCTAAGTCTCCATCTACATACCCCTTTCTAAATCGAAGAAACCTAACAGCATCCTCTCCATCCAATAGGTGATGTCCCTTTTCAAAATCAATGATGAGGGGTGGGTCATCAGCATAATCCGTATACTTCATTGGTTGGGGAATATTGATTGGTACACCTCCAAGAGAGTCAATAATAGAGACTACACCTTTGTAGGTTACTGTCACGTAATAATCTACAGGAATATCTAACAGAAGATCACTCACAACTGCCTTTGCTCCATTTGCCCCATGGGAACCATAGGCTGCATTAATTTTTCTTGCATCCAGCCTATCATATCCCTCTCTGTGATAGTAGGTATCTCTTGGAATAGATATTCCATCTACCTTCTTAGACACAGGATTAAAGGAGAAGAACATCATTGTATCACTTCTTGCTCCTTCAAGTCCCAATACCAATATATTTACCCTTGAACTATCATTTACTAGGCTTTTTAATAAATCTGTTTCCTCGGGTTCTAGATTTTCTTCTTGCTCCTGTTCTTCTTCCCATTCAATGGCCTTTGCGATTAAACCGGTACCGGCATGGTCATCCCTCATAAAACGATTAAAACTCCATACAATCCCAGAAAATAGTATTAGAAAGCATAAGAATGCAATGGAAAAAATCTTAAAAAAAGTTTTCATATTTTCACTTCCCTTGATTGGTTTACTCCGAGTTCAACTAAATTTATTGCCATTTTTTTAAAATTATAAGCATTGACTATCATTGTTGCCTATATAACAGGCAGTATTAGAAAATACTTATTCTATTTTATCAAATATTCTAAATAAAATCCACCGAAGTAAGCAAATAGTAATAAAATGGTAATTTTCTGCAATCTTGGGAATGTGATATGTTTTGAAGATTTAGATATTATATGGTCTAATGATCTCACCTTTTATATATTTTTTAAACGAAAATTTCCAGAAGCCCCAATAGACCCTTAATTTCCTCTCCAAGAACCATAAGCAGTTTAACATTTGTTCTACCTCTTCTTTTTGCCCCTCTTCTCTGCTATATTGCATTCTAATATATATATTTGTTATTTCCCTAAGGTTATGTTCATTCCCATACACCTTCGAAATGATCCTTTCCGTATATTCGTACGGAGTTTCTCCCATTTTTATTGGTTTTCCCATTGCCTCTAATACATCTAGTATATTCTTATAGATGCTTGGAATACTGCTTTTACTTCTGTCTTTCATCAGTTTACTGTAGTATGACTTGTTTCTAAAATGAATGTAAGTTGCCCTCAACAGAATTCCTATCAGTAGTAATATATAAGTTATCTTAGGAGCTAATGCTAACATTTTATCAACAAACTGAGCCAGCGGGTCTACTTCGGATGCTTTATAATTGGTTCCTCCAAAGCCCTCCATACCCTCCATCATGTCTTCAGCTCCAGTCATAGCACCTTCTGTCGGGGCATCACTACTGGGACTTCTCACCTGTTCTTCTTCTTGGGCCCCTCCAGTTTCTATACTACCGCTTACAACAGCTGGACCTGCAAAGGCTGGTGTAGGCTCGAAGGTAATCCAACCCATTGGCTCTAGGTATGCCTCTACCCATGCATGGGCATTGTCTAACCGAACCTCATAGAGGCCATTTTTTCTCTCATCTGGCATTCGAAATCCTTCTATATATCGAGAGGGAATCCCTTGAGTTCTAAGCATTACAGCCATGGTGGTGGCGAAATAAGTACAATATCCCTGTTTTTCTTCAAACAAGAAATATTCCACAAACTCTTTTCCTGCTGGCGTAGCTGACGGCTCCAGTGTATAACTATAATTGCTTCTTAAGTAATCCCTAATTGCTTCTGCCTTCTCATAGGGAGTATATTTTCCCTCAGTGACCTCATCAGCTAATTGGGTTATTTTAGGGGATAATTCTTCCGGTAACTGTAGGTAACTAACTAGGTCCCCTCCATCAGAATAGTTTACTTGTACATTGTAATCAGTATGTTTTATTTGATTAGGAATGATCGCCTGTACTGTATATTTTTCGTTCTTATAAATCCCGCTAATCTTCGTTAATTCATAATTCTTATTATATTTGAATCTACCATCTCTTTCGGAATAAACCCTAGTTGGCTGATAAGGGGTAAAAATAGAAAAGGAAGCCATATTGACATAGCTGATATCCAGTTCTACTATTGTACCATTCTCCACCTCCCTGGGGATCTCCTCATTAAGACCTTTATTGAATACTTTAGTTGGTTCCTTTTCCCAGCGATTGTTTTTGTAAGTGCTTTTGACACTTCCCCTGAGATAAAAAGGGTACGAGGATTGTATTTCCATAATTAGCCGATCACTAAGAACAACAGGCCCCCCAAGCTCTAAGCTCTCTTGAAACCCGGTATTTGAGAAGGAAAATATTTCTGCTTGCCCATAGCTCCTCCCATATACTAAATCATCTCTTAAATCAGTAATAGCTGGATACCTAGAAATCACTTGATCCCTTAACCAGTACCAGTCCACCACATTCCTCCCTTTTGGAAGAATAGCAGCTAATAATACAATAATTAACCCATATGCTAGGGCAGTCTTGATCCAATTGGGGTATATACCAGCCTTAAGGTGGATTTTTTGATTCAGGGAACTTTTCTCTATTCTTACATATTGTTGACTTCCTATTAGTATAAAATATAAAATAAAGAACATAATCATCATTTGGTAAGCTACATCAACATAAATATACCAATAGTAAATAAATACCGGAATATACAAGACTGGCAAAATCCAAGCCTGCTTAGTTTTCATTAGAACAAACCACGTGATTACACATAAACTAAACGTTATCAATACCCAAAACATAATTAAGTTCCTACTTAAAATTTGTTCGGTTCCATTAAAATAATCTACTACATTTCTGATGAATTGCTCTAACCAAAGAAGTACTTTAGTAACTCCTAAAATTTTGTAATTACTTAAAATCAACATTGGAATGGTGGTGAAAGTTAGGGTAATTATTGTGATGAAAGGATAACTTAGAAGGAGATGAACTCCTACTGCCAACAAGGCTGTAATGATTAATCTACTAAAGGAATTTAATTCTATCCCCAATAAAAGCCCCCAAATGTTTGAAAGGGTGAACACAATTAAAATTAACATTATTAGTTTTTCAGCAATAGGTTTTCTCTCATCAGTAAGTTTCATATTTCACCTCCAAGACCCGCCTGACATCGTGCTTCCGATCGATCACATAGGTGGCTATTCCTTCTTGATTTAAGACTTTTACAATTTTTTTATTATCATTCCACGTCTTAGGGTCAATTTCTTCATCTCCTACTACGATATATCTCGGGTTTAGATTTTTCATCTTCAACCGAATCCCTTGAGCCCCTAAGTCTCTGTTTAGCCTTGGAGTTACAAGAAACAAGGTACAACCTTGATTGATTCTAGATGATACTTCACCTATATTAAAGCTATAGGGGTCTTTGCCGTTGGGTTGCAATGAAACCATTTGCTCCATAAATAACTTCAAATAACCATGATTCGTCCCTTTTATTTCCACAGTTTTATTATGTTGCTGATAAAATAGTGTTACTTTTATGTTCTTCAATAGGAAATGTTGCGCAATAGATAAAGTAACTTCAATAGCCTTATCTTCAATCCAGTGTTCTAAGTCCTTTTTATAGCTATCCATATAATTATCAAGGAGGATTACTACCTCACGATTTGCTTCCTCATCATAATTCTTCACCATTAATGCATCTTTCTTAGCCGATGCCCTCCAGTGGATTTTTCTGATGGGGTCACCCTCCCTATAGTCTCTTAGCTCTGATAATGAGTGAAAATCCTCACTGCTATCTACAGAAATACTTGACAAAGGCACAACTACAGGGTATACCTTTAAAGCAATTGGCGTTTTAATAATTTTTTTAAATGTGTACATATTAAAAATATCCCTTATATAAACTCTAATTTCCCCCAACTCATAAATCCCTCTGCGACGACAGACAACTATTGTATCCTGCCTAACCTCCTCGTCAGCTTCTAGCGAAAACACTTTCATCTCTTCAATTCCACCAGCCAGCTTTTGGGCTATACTGTTTTCTACTTCTATCCTAGCAAAGGTAATGCGCAGAGGATTATATAGACTATAATTGATTTTAATCTCTTCCCCTGGAACGAGATCCTTCTCTGGAATAATAATTGCTCCCTTTATATAGATCTTTCCCAGTAGTCCATGCAAACAAGGTATGGCAAGAGTCAGTAAGTATGTATACAAAAGGAAATAGGGTATCCTTCCACCCACCAAAAGGCTGAAGGGAATCGTCACTAAACCAGAAATGATTAGTAGTATTTTAGTTTTCAACAGCCTTCACCACCGGTATGTAGGTTTTTTTTATGATGTCCTGAGTAACCTCTTGGACTTTTCTTCCTTCTATCCTCGCTTCTGGCGATAAAATTAATCTATGGGCCAACACATTGGGAGCCATCATTTTTACATCATCAGGTATAACATAATCTCGACCTTTGAGATAGGCTAAGGCTTTAGCACTTCTATATAGGTCAATGGAGGCCCTTGGGCTGGCACCCAAGTGAATATCCCTATGACTTCTACTGGTATTTACAATTCCGACAATGTATTGGAGAATAGCATCGTCTACATGAATCTCCTCTACTTCTGCTTGAATTTTTAAAATATCCTCCTCATTTGCTATTGGACTTACTCCATCTAGTTTTTTACCCTTATAATGATTTCGGATAATATTTTTTTCATCGGTGGCAGTTGGATATCCCAGTGAAATCCTCATTAAAAATCGGTCTAATTGTGCTTCTGGTAGAGGAAAAGTTCCCTGATATTCTAGTGGATTCTGTGTGGCTAAAACCATAAAGGGTTTCTTTAATTCATGGGTATGATCCTCTATGGATACCTCTCCCTCCTCCATAGCTTGAAGTAGACTTGATTGGGTCTTTGGGGAGGTACGGTTAATTTCATCCGCTAAAATAATTTGATTGAATATCGGTCCCTTCTTTAAAACAAAGTTCCCTTCCTCTCTATTATAGATTGATAGTCCAGTAATATCAGACGGCATTAAATCCGTTGTAAACTGAATTCTACTATAGCTTAAATTGATGCTTTTTGCTAGTGCCTTCACCATAGTTGTCTTTCCTACTCCTGGTACATCCTCGATTAATAGGTGTCCTTGAGCAAGCAAGCATATTAATACTTTTTCTAATACTTCATCTTTACCAATAATGACCTTTTTCATGTTTTCCATTATTTCTAATGCTTTATCTCTATTTTGCATTTTTTCACCCCATACATAGTTTTTAATGGTTCTAATTATTTACATCTTACCACAATTATGGTGCAAATGAGTAAATATTTAAAATATTTAATATTTTTAATCAGTGCATTTGCATTTAACCTAAACATCTCTGCATTGGCAAGTAGAGCTGTTGGAACATAACAAAAGCCCCCCCTATGGAGAGCTTCTGTTAGTTATTTATCTTCTTTTAGATATATTTTAGTTATCTTTTCATTCCTAGCCCCAGCACCCTAACGTAATTAATATAAGGGTCTTCAGTTCCCTGGACAAGGGTTTCTTCTTCTTTAAGCATTTGAATATGTTCGATCATTTCCTTTGTAATTCTTTCCCCTGGTGAAACAACTGGAATACCTGGGGGATATGCCATGATTGACTCTCCGCTGATTTCACCTTCTGCATCCTCTAATTTAATAACCCTTTTATTGCTATAGTAGGCATCCCTAGGGGAAATGATTACATCAGGATTTTTTAGAACATTATTAATAACTTTAATTTCTTCTTCTCGTCTATGCTTCATAGCTATATCAGCTAAAGCATCCACCAGGGCATTTAGAGACTCCTCTGTGTCTCCTAAGCTGATGATGGCCATAATGTTATAGTAATCAGACATTTCCACCTGAATATTATACTCGTCCCTCAATAGGTCATAGACTTCAAACCCTGTAAGTCCTAGCTTACGAACATGTACTCCTAGCTTCGATTCATCAAAGTGATATACCCCTGGTGCACCAATCAGCTCTGTACCAAAGGAGTAAAGACCATCGATTTCATTAATACGATCCCTAGCACCTCTAGAGAGTCTAAGCACCCTATCCAACATTTCTTTTCCATCTATTACTAATTGTTTTCTAGCCACATCCAAACTAGCCATCAATAAATATGAACCACTTGTGGTCTGCATAAGATTTAAGTTTTTCTTAACTGTAAAGGGGTCAATAATTCCTTCTCGTAATAAAAGCAATGAACTTTGACTTAATGAACCACCTGTTTTATGTAGACTGACTGCACTCATATCTGCCCCCAGCTCCATTGCACTCATGGGGAATTCATCATGGAATCCCATATGGGCTCCATGGGCTTCATCCACCAACACAGCCATGGCATTTCTATGGGCTACCTTTACAATATCCTTAATGTTGGATACAGCTCCATAATAGGTAGGATTGATTAAGAATACCGCCTTTGCATCAGGGTGCCTTCCTATGGTGGATTCTACACTTTCCAGTGTAACCCCCATAGCAATTCCTAATTCCTCATTAACTTCAGGTTGAATATAGATTGGCACTGCGCCACTTAATATAATACCTGCTATAGCAGACTTATGGGCATTTCTAGGTAGTATAATCTTATCTCCGGGTTGGCAAGCACTCATAATCATGGCTTGTACACCAGAAGTAGTTCCATTTACAAGGAAATATCCATGGTCAGCCCCAAAAGCATAAGCTGCTAGTTCCTCAGCTTCTTTAATAACCCCTATTGGGTTGCAAATATTGTCTAAACATTTCATTGAGTTTACATCCAGCTCCATAATTGTACTACCAACATACTCTGTAAATTCCATCAGTCCCTTTCCATGTTTATGACCTGGCACATCAAATGGTATGACATTTCTTTGGTGATAATCCTTTAGCGCCGAAAATAAAGGTGTTTGATTTTGATTTAGATAGGACACAAATATCCACCCCTTTCATTTATTATAAGTATTAACAAGACTTTAAGTGATTATTAGTCCTATTGCTACCCTTATTATCTACTGTTTATCGCAATATGATTAAAAAAAATACATCTAATCTATTAAAAAACATTTTGTATAAAAATGCAATAGTTTTCTTAAAAAGTTTACTTTTTACCTTTAATAAAAAAACAGCACCCTATTTCGAATGCTGTTTTAGCTTGTATATTTATATGGACTACCTACTAATTCTTATTCACCAAATATTTTAACTAACTCAAATACCATCTGAGCACTATTTACTAGATCTTTAACTGAAATATGCTCTTCTAATGTATGGGGTTTCTTCATTCCTATACCTAAATTGATGGCTTTAATGCCATTACCGTTGAAGATATTTGTATCACTACCGCCACCTGTGGATTTTGTATATGCTTCAATACCCATTCTACTAAAAATCTCTTGAGTCTTTTGCACAATTGGTTCATTTACATCAATATTGAAGGGAGGATACATTCTTTCGACATCTAATTCGATTTGTCCTCCAAAGTCAGCCGTAGCCTTCTTTAAAGTCTCCACCATGTGGGCTGTTTGCTTATCTAATTTTTCTTCATTTGTACTTCTAGCTTCTGCTTTTATGAATACTTCTGGCGTAACAATATTTGTTGCTTCTCCACCAGTAATTACACCTACATTGGCAGTTGTTTCTGAGTCGATTCTCAATAAGTTCATTTGGTCAATGGCTCTTGCAGCTATTTGAATGGCACTGATGCCTTCTTCTGGTGCAACTCCTGCATGGGCAGGTCTACCAATAATTTTAGCATTAACCTTATCTTGAGCTGGTCCTTGTACAATGATTTCTCCTGGGGATCCACCACTGTCTAAAACAAATGCCATTTTCGCATTAATTAAGCTATAATCCATATATTTAGAACCGAAAAGACCTCCTTCTTCCCATATACTGAAGGCAATCTCAACATCTGAATGCTCTATATTATTTTCTTTTATTAATTTAATTCCTTCTAATATAGCTGCAATACCAGCTTTATCATCACTGCCTAGAATAGTTGTTCCATCACTATAGATTACCTCGTCTTTAATAACGGGCTTGATTCCAAGTCCTGGCTTAACAGTATCCATATGGCTACTGAAAAGAATTGTTGGGCCATTTTTTGTACCCTTTAATTTAGCAATGATATTACCGGTTTCTCCACCAGCTTTTTCACCAGCCTGGTCTCTTTTTACTTCTAATCCTAATTCTTCTAGCTTTTTAACAAGAACACTTGCTACTTCAGCTTCCTTACCTGAATAACTATCAATTTGGATTAATTCTAAAAATTCATTAACAACTCTGTCGCGATTAACCATTTACTATTCCTCCTTATGTATCAAAGCTTTCTGTAAAACCTATGTTTTATTGTTTACCCATATTCTAAATTATTATAACCATAAAGTCAAAACACTTTCCTGTATATTTTATATATTTCTTGAAAAAAAAGGTACCGGTATACGGTACCTTCGTTGTATTAAAATTAAATAGTGATTTTATAATCTGATAAATGCATCTGGTCCTAGTGGTATTCTGAATGTGAACCATACTAAGAATAATAATGTCCAGAAAAGTAAGAACAACATTGAGTATGGTAGCATCGTAGCAATTAGTGTACCGATACCTGTCTTCTTATCATATTTTTGAGCAAATGCAATAACGATTGCAAAGTAAGACATTAATGGTGAAATAATATTTGTAGTTGAATCACCAATTCTGTAGGCTAATTGCGTAAACTCTGGTGAGTATCCAAGTTGCATGAACATTGGTACGAAAACCGGAGCCATGATTGCCCATTTCGCAGAAGCACTACCAATGAATAGGTTAATGAATCCAGAAACTAAGATAAATCCAATCAGTAATGGAGCACCCGTTAAGTTGATTGCCTTAAGGAAGTCCGCACCGTTAACAGCTAAGATTGTACCTAAGTTAGTCCAAGAGAAGTAAGCAATAAACTGAGATGCCACAAATGCTAATACAAGGTATCCACCCATAGATGACATAGCTTTACCCATATGCTTTGCAATATCCTTGTCACTTTTTACAGTTCCTGCAGCGATACCATAAGCGATTCCTGGAATTAAGAAGAATGCAGCAATAATTGGCACCATTCCAGCCATGAAAGCAGATCCAGATAATAATTTGCCTGCATCACTTCTAAGAATTGCATTTTCTGGTAAAGTTAAAGCTAATAAGATTCCAATGTATGCTAATAAAGAAATACCAGCCCACATTAAACCTTTAGATTCTTTAGCACTGATTTCTTCGATTTCCACATTAGATTCACCTTTGTATTCGCCAAGTCTTGGCTCTACAATTCTTTCAGTAACAAAAGTACCTACAGCAGTGATTACGAAAGTTGATACAAGCATGAAGTACCAGTTAGCAGTGATACCAACTTCGTATCCTGGTTGAATCATTGATGCTGCCGCTCCACTGATACCACCTAATAATGTATCGATTGTACCAAATAATAAGTTTGCACTGAATCCACCAGATACCCCAGCAAATGCTGCTGCAAGACCTGCTAATGGATGACGCTTAAAGCTTATGAATACTAATGCTCCTAATGGAACTAAAACTACATAGCCAGCGTCAGAAGCTATATTAGACATAATACCTGCAAATACAACTACAGCTGTAATTAATCTTTTTGGTGTACTTAAAACTAACTTTCTAAGTGCTGCTCCGATTAATCCTGTTCCTTCAGCAACCCCTACTCCAAGCATAGCAACTAATACTGTTCCTAATGGCGGGAAGCCTGTGAAGTTAGTTACTGCTTCTGAGAAAATTCTTCGAATACCGGCTTTTGTAAGTAAGCTTACAGCCTCAACTCTTTGTGGTTCTAAAGCACCAGTAGCACGGTTGATTGACTCGAACTCAACCATAACTCCAGCTTTTGCAGCAAAATGAGAAATAACGATTACTAATAAACCAAAAATTGCAAATAGCGTTACGGGATCTGGTAGTTTATTACCAACTACTTCAATCACGTCAAGGAACTTATTAAAAAGTCCTTTTTTCTTCGTAGATGTGTTTACACCCATTGTTTCACCCTCCTTAAAATTTTATGAAAACGTTTTGAAAAAAATTATTAGTCTTGAACAAGTATATTACGAATTGTCACCAAAATCAATAAAATAAGCTTATGTAATATGTTAAATTTTCGTAATATTTTTTACTAGCTTGCAATATATTCAAAAGTGTAAATTAACAGAATTTTGTGTGTTTTCCAATCTTTATTGACATTCCAAGATTGTAAAATGCCGAAAATTGTCGATTTTGATTTATTAACAGATTGACACATTGAATATTTGTAAATTTTAAATATATTTACTTTTAAATATATTTATTATATAATAAATATTTTATACGTTTAAGGCTTATATTTGAAAGATACACATATTTTTTTAGTAAAATACACAAGATACATCTTAGAATGACTTTAGGAGGAGTCTTATGTATATTGTCTATTATGGTGTCAATAACTCCATAGTGGTTTCTGTGGCTGCTGCTATTCATTTAGCCAATTTTTCAGTGGAAGCTCCACAGAAGGAGTACTCAAAAAACCTTCACCAATTTTTTAGTAAAAACCAAGAGGCATTGGGAAGACTTTTATATGTTGGTAATGATCAAGAGGACAATAAAGTTTTTGTATTAAACGTTGCAAATTCTGAAACAATTCTATTGCCAGCCCTACAATCAGTCTTTGATATTCTTCAAGTACCCAACCAAAAGCTTTACTTAGCCGATACCACCTCCGTAGATAATATATCTATATATCTAGGTATGTTCCTGTACAAATATAATCTCCTACCTTCTACAGCTATCTATTTATTATTTAAGGGAATCATGAAGGAAAAAGATAAATTCCATAAAATTGTTAGTACAGCTAAAATATTTTCGAAGAAAAAGTAAAGCTAGACCAAATGGTCTAGCTTTTTTGTGGTTAAAATTTTAAATAAAGGGGCCTATTCCAGGGTTACCTATTCCTGGGTTACCTACTCCTGGAAAGCCTCCTCCTGGAAAGCCTCCTCCTGGAAATCCTGGAGTATCAGGATATCCAACACCAGGATATTGATAGTCATTATAATATCTTCTTCTACGGCCTAATAGCTCTCTTATGAATAGAATTGTAATAATATCCCTCAAAAATCCTCTTTGCTGACTAGTTGCTTCCCCCATCTCCATTGCATAAACTTGATTGATCATTTCTTCTAACATTGTAGGGTCAACATAAGGATACATTCTTGGATTGGTAGGTACGTCCATATGTCTACACATCTCTTGTACTTGAGGATATATTCTTCTATAGCAGGCTGGATACATATCCATCAATCTTCGACGATCTTCGTACATATCTAGATACATGTTTGGCACTCCATACATTCCTTGGCCCCCTTGATACGGATAAGGACATGGATAGTGACTTGGGTTATAATATGGATAATGTTTCATTATTTTCCCTCCTCCCTTCATTTTCTTATATCCTATGTTTTAAATGAATTTATGCAACTATCTTTTATTCATTTATTTTAAATTTTTGCCATATTATTCTATAATGGAAATCTTCATTACTATTATCAAAAGGAAGGTGGGGGAATATGATCACTTTTTTGCAAAATCTACTATATAACTTCTTCATATCTTTGGGGGTTATTCTTGGGGGATGTGTTTTTGGAGGAATCGCAGCAACCTTTAGTGGCCATCCACCTCTAAAATCAATGCTGGATTTGTGTGATAAGATTAAACTCTGGGCAGTAATAGTGGCACTGGGGGGAACCCTTCCTTCTTTTAAAATATTAGAGGTGGGGGTCTTTAACGGTGATATTAGGGGGCTTTTAAAACAAGTATTTTATATTTTAAGTGCTTTATCAGGGGCCCAGATGGGCTATCGCATTATCTACTATTTAGGAGGCGTCAATAAGCTATGAAAAAATGGCCCCAATTATTATCAGTCTTTACTCTAGGATTATTCCTTGGCTTGGCAATCATGGCCCTCTATCAAATGCAAACCCTTGACCGTCTCTATGGTATCCAGAGTCAATTGACCACCGAACTTTTGGATAAGGAAATTAAACTAGAAAGATTGAATGAAAATATTAAGAAGCAAAGTCTAATTATCGTAAAAGACTTAGATATCCTTGTAAATTATAATGGTAATCCGCTGGTAAAAGATGAAATTAAAAAAAACATACAATTTTACTTGTCCGATTTAGTTGGTCGTGATTTAGACTCAATCGATGGTGTCATGATTCACAAAATACTTCAACAACGAATCATAGGTATAGAAGATAAGCATTTTAAGTTGTTGGTGGATTATATTATTATCAGTCAAAAAATTTCAGTATCAGTCTCAGCCAAATTATTGGAGTAATTCATCAATACCGTAATAAAGCTTATTTTTAACCCATATATTATATCAAGCTAATAAAAAAGTATAGAGGGGTGAAATAATGCGTATCTTTGTTTTTAGAAAAAGGGATTTGTATATAACCATTGGCGTAGTGATTGCTCTAATTATTGGTTTAATTATTTTAGGTCAATTATCTGAGGAACGTCCCGTCAGCAGTAATAGTCAGCTCAAGTATAACTATCAAAAACTTCTCCCTGAAGAGGCCAATATATTTATACAAAATAACCCCCAAATTGTCATTCTTGATGTTCGATCTCAGCAGGATTACAACCAAGGACACATAAGTAACGCACAGTTTGTTCCTTACAAGGATTTAAAGGCTCAAATGGCAACCCTTAGTCCTGATGATACTTACTTAATCTACTGTGATAATGGTAAAGAGAGTTTAAAAGCATCTAAACTCATGGCAGAGTCTGGATTTCCAAGGGTCTTTGCCCTTATCGGTGGTTACCAAAAATGGCCCTATGAAATTAAAAAAGTTCATTAAATAATCATTAAGCCTTTAAGAAATGTATAGCAAATAAACCGTTCCTAAGTAAAAGGTTAAGATAAATACCGAATCCCAGCCTATTGATAAGATTGTACGTTTCGAGCGATAGAAGAGTCCAATAACAGCCATAGAGCTCAGTAGGATTCCTGCCATAGCAGTAATGGCATGATTTATTTCAATAACACTGAAAATGGAGCCTTTGAAGTAGACTGCATCAGTTGCGGTAATGATTAACATATTGAATATGTTGCTACCCAACACACTGCCTACTGCCATATCATAGGCTCCTATTTTTATGGCAAACATAGAAGCTACTAATTCTGGCAATGATGTAGTGGCAGCAATTAGTAAGGTCCCAACAAAGGTTTGGCCCAGTCCTGTGTCTATAGCAATCTGGTCACCTGTTTTAGTCAAATTTATTCCTGCCCAAATAATAACTAAAGAGGCTAGTATAAAACCCACAATGGCTCTTCTTAGACTAACGTTCCCTTTTTTAACCTGTTTTTCTGATATCATTCCCTTTATATACAACTCCTCCTTTACTTCTTCTTTTAACTCCCTTTGGCTTTTATTTTCATATCTTACAATGATGATGGAGGCAAAAACATATATTGTAAAAATAATAATACTTGTGACACTAATCCATCCGATTACTTTGTCTATTCCCGAGACTTGGGCTACTAAAAGCCCGATGGCACCGACTGCAGATAACAAAATACCAAACATGGCTGCCAATATATGATTTGATTTTACATGTACTAAAAATCTCCCCTGTTGATGAAATATGTCTACTAAAGCTAATATCATTAAATTAAATATATTGCTCCCATAAACGTTTCCAATAGCAATATCAGGTGCATCCATCAAAGCTGATGATACACTGGTTACAAGCTCAGGAAGAGATGTAGCAGCTGCTATCAATATACCTCCTACTATTGAATGACCCAAAGGAGTTGCCTCAGCAATGATGTCCCCATACTTAGACAACTTCGTCCCAGCCATGATTACAACAAATGCACTCAATAAAAACAATAGATAAGTTTCAATCATTAGATCATCCCCTTTATGTTTTTTCACCTATTATCTTTTGCTAACATGGTGATATTTATAGCTTAGGACTTTAATTTCTTTTGAGTTGTGTAATCATCTTTTCATAGAAAGAGAGCCTTTTTTAAAAGGCCCTCCCTTATCCTATATATAGTCACTAGATTGTTGTTGATTTAAAGGGTTTCGCGACCCCGCCTGTTGTTGGATCAATGTGCAGTAGCCAGTACCCTTGAGTTCTATCATCTACATGACCTCTTCTACAGGATTTCCAATAATCGAAGCCCGTTTTACCGCCATAAGGCTGTTCAGACTTAGTTTTTCTACCTGGTATACCATAAACATAATATTTAACTTCCTTATTTGCATCATATACAATACCAAATAAGTAATGTTGATATTGATAGACTTGTCGTTGACAGTCTGTCGGATATTGATAGGGATAATACTGGGTTGGGTATTTAGCTCCATCAATATAACCTATGAATGGCATGTGGGCTCGATACATTGTCTGCTGATTGTAATAAATATGCCACCATTGATAGTTCTCAATAGGCTCCTCAAAAGGATTAACCTTTGGGAACATCTTTACAGTAGTTTCAATATATCCTTGTAGAGACTTCAATACACTTTGGGCGCCATAGGGATTTTCCATAGCCCTTTGGTGCTTTGGCTCTTTAGCTGCTTGTGGTCTTATAAAAGGTTGATTTTCTTGTACTGGTTTAGATGTCTCATTTACTGTTTGAGGGTCTCTTACTTGTTGTGTTTCTTTAACAATTGGTGTTTCTTTAACAGTTGTTTTTTCTTTTACAATTGTTTCTTCTTTAATCATTGGTTTTTCTACTATTTTATTTTCTTCTTTTGGCTTATTTTCTTCTCTAACTGGTTTTTCCACCTTTGGCTGTAGGTTTGATGGAGGATTTTGTTCCTTTTTAGGAATTATGTCAGGTATTGGCTTTGGTATCGGCTGACTCTTTTCTAGCTTAGGCTTTTTGGAAAAGCTATTGGAGGTTGTGTCACCAAAGAATCTTTGTGCTAGAATCTCTCTCCAATCAAACTTCTCTTTGTCTATGTAACCCACTAATGGTGCTACGATTGTTTTATTATCGCCTATGGATTCTACCAACATAGTTAATAGGTTAAAATCATCAATAGCCTCCTTGGTGGCTTTGACATTTTCACCATTAAACTCCCATGTAATTTCTCCTTTACCGTTCTCATCCACCTCCATAGGGCCGATATCTATGACAGTAGGTTCTTCTTTATTGGTATTTACTAAATACCAACGATATCTCATGCGCTTTTCAGATAAATCCTTTAGATTTTGACAATGTAATACCATTTTCCCTTTGTCATTACTTACTTCCACCTTCGCATGACCCTTTGGTTTCTGATTATTGGATACTTCAAATCCGTTGTCTTCATTTTCCATTATAATAAAATATCTCCTGTATCGTCTTTTCATGTTTTCCCCCCTAACTTAATCATGATCTATCTCCAGAAAAAATGCTTCTGTATAATTATATGTATTAAGTCTCAAATTGTTTACAGATTGTTTTCCATTGCTTGGAGTAACCTATAAAATAATTGTTAAACTTCTAGAACAAAGTCTTCCTTTAGGAGGTTTAAATGATGACTTATGTTGAAACTCATTTACGAAAAAGTTCTCTTTTACATTTATTTAATGTAGAACTTTCCTACAAAAAAAGGGCCTCCCCATAAGGAGAAAGACCCTGTTAAATAGTACTATATTCGTCTTACAAAACCATTTGCTATACTGGCAAATTCATCGAGAGAAAGAGTTTCTCCTCTTCTCTTTTCATCAACATTGCTTTCTTTAAGCACTTCCCTCACCATATCCTTGTTGAACTGTAGATCCCCACTGCTTAAGGCATTTAGCAGGGTTTTTCTACGCTTCCCAAAGGCATCCTTGACCACCTTAAAGAAGATATCTTCCCGTTCTACTTTTACCTTTGGTTCCTTTAAAACATTTAATTTAATAACGCTGGAATCCACCTTAGGTTGAGGTATAAATACCGTTGGAGGTACTATCGTAATGATCTCAGTTGTACAGTAATATTGAACTGCCACCGACAAGGCTCCGTAGTCTTTATTTCCTGGCTTGGCATTCATACGATCTGCCACTTCCTTTTGAATCATTATAATTATTGATTCTACTGGCACCTTTTCCTCTAAAAACTTCATAATGATGGGGGTTGTAATGTAATAGGGTAAATTACCTATTACCTTGATATCTCCTCCGTCGAATTCATCTTTTAATAACTGATGCAAATCCAATTTTAAGATATCTTCATTAATAACCTTAATATTTTCATAACCCTGAAGTGTATCCTCTAATATAGGAATCAGCTTTTTATCAATTTCAACCGCCACTACTTTTTTTGCAGCCTCCGACAATCCTTGAGTCAAACTCCCTGCTCCAGGGCCTACTTCAATCACATTAGTATCTTTAGTAATCCCTGCACCTCTTATAATCTTCTCAATTATATTGTAGTCAACTAAAAAGTTTTGTCCTAAACTCTTTGAAAAATGAAAACCATATTTTGATACCATTTCTTTCGTGTTTTTTGGTGTAGCTATTTTATTCATTCAACATCCCTACTTTTTAAAGTTTTTATCGCTTCTTCGAATTCTTCCCTTGTTACTCCATAATTATTTAGACGATTTAGTAGTTGCTTTGCATTGCCATAACCAATTCCAAGGATTTTTCCCAGTTGGTCTCTAGCCTCTGAAGCCCCCGCATCTCCTATTAATCCGTTAATCACTAAATCCCTTTGGGTAAACTCTGTTCTTCTGTCTACCGATTCACATCTAACTTTTTCTAATGCAGCCCGTATACTCTCGGGAGAAGCATTCTCAATACCGATATCTCCGTTTTTTGTGGCCTGTTCCTTTGGTAGGAAGGCATGTTTACAACCAGCAACTTGAGCTGCAATGGTCTTTCTTATTTTATCTCCTGCAAAGTCTGGGTCCGTAAAGATAATAACCCCTCTTTTTTTAGCTGCCGTTTCGATCCTTTTTATAACTGATGGAGGTAAAGCAAATCCTCCTGTAGTAATCATTTCTGCATCGACAGCCTTTCTAATGGCCGCTACATCGTCTTTTCCTTCAACTACTATTATTTCCTTAATCATTGGACCTCCTTATGTATCTTGCTTTATAAATCATTCTATAGTTATTATTTGAGTATAAGGTATATCGGAAGGAACTCCTATTAAGCCATAAGTGGATTGACTAGTTCCTTTATAGTATACCATGTTTTACCTTTATTAATAACAACAAATACCACTGATTGATTATGGACATGAAAAAGTCCAGCCAACACAACGTATATAAAGATACGTTAGGCTGCTGGACCAAATATTTATTAATTGTCTAGTACATATACTCTTACGTTCCTTCTTCCATAGCGTAGGGCATCGCTACGACTTTCAAAATATAGGTCAATTCGATTTCCCTTAATTGCGCCCCCGGTATCCTCAGCGCTGGCATATCCATAGCTTTTAGTACCATCTAAAGACTCCACATACAGCTTTGTGCCTAAAGGAATAACCTTCGGGTCTACCGCCACTACCCCCGGTCTTACCTTAGTCCCACTTCTAGTGATTCCATAGTAAGGATCTCCAGGTCTTTTACCAGTACTTTCAAATCCAGCATCATATGCAGATGCCTGCATTGTAATTACTTTCTTGTAACGGGCTACTTCCCCTCTGGAGGTAACTAAGTATTTCATTGTTCCTTTTTCAATCACTTCATCCACAGCTTGTTCATGTACCTTCTCTTCAACTACTTCCCTAGATACCTCAATACCATCTTCATAGGTTAACCTTAGCTTAACCTCCTTCAAGCCTCTTTTCCCCTCTTGAACTACCTTAGTTTTACCTTGTTCAAGATCATCATTGTACTTGGTAATGGATTGATAAGGAATCTCTTGTTCCTCTACTAGGAACTCCTCCTCTACCCTTGTGATTAATACCAATTCACCCTTTTTTAAAGGAGTGTCTAGAGCAGGCTCAACTTGATCTAAACTCTTCACTTCGATGTTTAGTGATTTCAGAAGCTCTCCAACAGTAGCCTCTGCCGTTTTAATCACCTTTTCTTCTCCACCATCCACCAGTTGTATTTCAAAGGCTCTATGGATCGTGATTCGTTCACCATCAGTGATTGGGTCCTGTAATTGAGGAATAATTTTATCCTCTGCTGCAATTTCAATTCCTTGTTTTCTTAGTATAGATTCAACTGTATTTGAAAACGTCTTAACTTCAATTTCTTGGCCATCATATGCAATTACGATGGTCTTTTGTAATGACATAAAGGTTACTCCTACTGCTATTACTAACGCCAGTAGGGTAATCGTAGCAACTAAGATTTTTTTATCAAAAAATCTTTTATTGCTGAGGTCACTTTTCATTTTATTTCCTCCTGTTCTCCTAATAACTAATCTAACAACCTGATTTCGTTAAAAGACTTTTCATTTATTAGAGCTAATTTTTTCTAATAAACATTTTTGAGCTTGAGCCTAGTTGGAATTTTGCTTCATTTTTATTATTTTATCCTATTTTGAAAATTTGTCAACCTTTTTAGTATTAATTGGCATTTTCATCGGTTGACCTTATGATTATTTACACATATTAGAAAATATATTCATTATTCCCCTGGATTGTAAGTATAATTTCCCATTGTCAATTTCCCGGGAAATATAATAATTACTGTCATAAAATGTATATATTATTTTTTAATTACATTGTTTTAAAACTGTTGGAATAGCCTTTATTAAATGCTATCATCAAATAAAATACAACTATACAATAGGAGGAATGTCATGAAGCTAAAAAAAACACTATCGATTACCCTTTCTATATTATTAGTCTACTCAATCATCACAGTTGCCTATGGAAATGGATGGATTCCCGAGATAAAAATTTTTAATAATCAAGAGGAGCTCACCTTTGATGTGCCACCCCAGCTTATTGGCAATCGCGTACTTGTCCCCATCGGATCCGTCCTCAGAAGTTTGGGAGCTGAGGTTTCTTGGGATAGTCTTTCTAGAAAAGTTACTGCCATTAAGGATAATTCAATTATCATCATCCCAATTAATAGCTCCACCGCCTACAAAAACAACACCAGTGTTACACTGGATGTACCGGCAAAAATTATTGATGGCCGTACCTTTGTCCCTATCCGATTCCTTTCAGAGAATTTAGGGGCAAATGTCCACTGGGATCAAAAAAATAAATCTATTTTTATATCTGAAGAGGAATCAAAATCCAGTCTCACCTTCTCCATTAAAGGAATCTCCCTAGGCTCAAGCCTTGAGACAGTCACGAAAATCTTAGGAAGCCCTAAACGTATAGACCCCAGTGAGTATAGCTTTAAATGGCATATATACCATAATCATTATAAGGATTATCTACAATTGGGAATAAAGAATAATAAGGTTGTTGCCATCTATAGTAATCACCCCATATGGGAGAATGAAACTAATATTAATGTAGCCTCCAGCAAGTCTACTTTAATATCTTCGTTAAATAGAAAACCCCTAGACCGTATTTTAAAGGGAAATGTCTATTATCTTTATCCCACTTTTAAAAATGGTGAAGAATATCAAGTCTACCAATTAAGTAATGCTTATCTAACTGTTTTTTATGATCTTCACAAAAATAGTCAAGTGTCGGCCCTGCAAATCATTGATAAAAGTGTGGAAGAGGAATATCACCGTCCTTTAAATACTTCTGCAGAGCTTAGGAAAGCCTACTCAAGACAGGTGTTTGACCTTGCCAATGCCCTTCGAGTAAGGGAAGGATTGTCTCCTTTTGAATGGTGTGACCTTGCTTCCTTAAGTTCTGAAAAACATAGCAGAGATATGGCAGAAAGCAATTACTTTAATCACGTAAGTTTAAAAGATGAAAGTCCCTTTGATCGTATGAAACAAGAGGGAATCACCTATCGTTCAGCAGGGGAAAATATTGCTGCAGGTCAACAGAATGCTATTTTTGCCCATGAAGGCTGGATGAATTCCTTCACTGGTCATCGGGAAGCCATTGTAGGTAATTATCGTAGACTTGGGGTAGGAGTTTGGTTTGGTACTGGATCTTCTCGATTCAATAACTATTTTACACAAAATTTTTATACACCTTAATATCAAAACAGACCTAGTTATTTAGTTGCTAGGTCTCCTTGTTTATAAATTATTAACGTTTTCCCATCTAATTTCTAAATAACCCTCTGGTAGTAGTACCCTACGTATCTACTTGAGTTATATTAATAAAGTTAAAGCTTTGTAAAGGATTAGCTTTTTAATCTTTGTCCTTATTGTTAGAACATCATTAACAACAGGCTTAATTCATAGAAACAGATAGACTGTCCCACATAAATAGCCCAGCAATCACATCACTGGGCTATCTTTTTTTATATAAAATCAACAATTTCTATTTGGGCATTTTGAGGAATATTTAAATCAATCAGCTCCCCCTCCCCCTGAAGCTTCACCACAGGACGATAGATGTTTTGCTTTGCTACATACACAATTTCAGCAATTCTTCCATCATTTAGTTTTATTTTCTGCCCGATGAAGCAGTTTCCTATCCTATTTAGGAATACGTACATAATCTTCAGATCTAGCTTATCCCTGTATTCAGTCTCCAAAATTTTGATGGCTTCAAAAGGCGATTTTTTATTTCGATAGGGCCTCTGGGAAGTAAGGGCGTTGTACACATCAGCAATTGCCACAATCTTCGCCAATAGTGGTATTTTGTCCCCCTTTAATCTTAAAGGATAACCACTACCGTCAATCCTTTCATGATGAAGTAGCACCGCTTGTTTGATATCATTATTGATAAAATCATAGCTCTTAATCATTTCATAGCTATATACCGTATGATTATGGCACTCCAGCAGCTCATCATCAGTAAGCCTTTGCTTCTTGTTGAGGATATCACTGGACACCTTCATCTTTCCAACATCAATTAGCATAGCACTCAGCACCAGTGACTGTATTAATTCATCCTTCAAATCTAACCACTTTCCAATTGAATGACTAATTACCATAACATTTTGACTGTGGGCATAGGTGATATCATCTAAATCCTTCATTTTCTCCAACAGCTGAAATACATTTATACTTCCTTGAAAACTCTCTAAGGTTTTATTAATATTGCTTTTAATCTCATCCTTGCTAACACTGCCACCCTTTAGAATCATCTCAAAGCCTTTTTGAACACTGTCTTGAGTATCTTTAAATCTTTGCCTAAAGGAAGCTATTTCTTCCTGTATTTTTAGTTCAATGAGTTTCTCTTCTATTTTCGTATAGTCGCCATTTTCTTCCATCTTGTCATAGTCTAGTTCTTCAACTACTTCATCTTCTTTTACAACAACTTTGACTCTAGCTATATTATGGTGCTCTAATAGGTTTTTAATCTTTTCTACATTTGCAATTTCAGTCTTGGCAGGAATCAATACATTTCCAAATTGATTGATAACATCATCATATAATCTCATCCCCTGAACCAGTGCATCTATGGCAATTTCCTTATACTCTCTTTTTAGAATGTCATCCATTAATATTCACTCCCTCTGGCTTGCTTCTCCATAGTCTTTATATGCTTATCGGCATAATTAGACTAAATTTTTAGTCAATATTAAGAAGAAGGTCAAATAATCTTTTTTGTAAAAATGTAAAACAAAACAGCAACCCACAGTATATTAGACATGCTAGGGTGCTGTTTTGTACTTAAAACTTCAATTATTTAATCCCAAACAATCTCTTGGCATTTTCAGTTGTCTTCCTCGCCACTTCCTCAAAAGAAATTCCCTTTGTATCAGCAATTGCCTCAGCTACGTATCGTACATAGGCAGGTTCATTTCTTTTCCCACGATAGGGGGTAGGTGTTAAATAAGGACTATCAGTTTCAACTAGGAGCCACTCTAGAGGTATTTCTTTAGCTACTTCGTGGGTCTTCTTTGCATTTTTAAAAGTCAAAGGACCCGCCAGAGAGATATATACCCCCCTCTTAATATACTCCCTTGCCAGCTCTACACTGCCGGAATAGCAGTGCATCACACAACCAATATCACCAGCCTTATAATGATTAAGTATATCAAAACACTCTTGATTAGCTTCACGATCATGAATAATCATTGGTAGTTTGACTTCCCTAGCCAATTCAATCTGTCTTTTAAACCATTTTCTTTGGTCTTCCTTTGGAGAATGATTATAATGATAATCTAATCCGATTTCTCCAATGGCAACCACCTTCTTTTTATTGGATAGAGCCTTCAAAACCTCTATTGTATCCTCATCAATATCCTTTACATCATGGGGATGAATTCCAACGGCTGCATAAATCATTTCATACTTCTCCGCTAGGTTAACTGCTTTAACAGAGGTTGATAGATCCGCTCCAGCATTTAGAATATATAGGATACCATCCTCTTTAGCCGACTTTATAATCGACTCTCGATCTACATCAAATCTAGAATCATCTAGATGTGCGTGGCTATCAAATAACATCTATACTCCTCCTAACTAATTGGGGTTCCACTGTCCATGTCCCCATCAAGGGTTCCCAATACTAGTTTTTCATCATTTGAAGCAGCTAAAATCATCCCTTGCGATTCTACACCCCGTAATTTAACAGGTTTTAAATTGGCCACTAAGATTACTGTCTTCCCCACCATATCATCTGGAGAATAATGGGCTGCGATGCCTGATACCACCTGTCGTACTTCATCTCCCAATTGTACCTGTAGAACAAGTAGCCTATCTGCCTTTGGATGCTTATCTGCCTTGATCACCTTTACTGCTCTTAAATCAAGCTTACTAAAATCATCTATGGTAATTTCTTCTTTTATTAGAGCCACTGGCTTTACCTTCTTTTCTTCCACTTCTTTTGGTTGGTTCTTTTCTAGCTCTTCTTTAATTTCTTCTAATTTCTTAGCTGCATCAATCCGATTGAAAATAATTTCTGGCTTTTCTAGCTTTGTTCCAACTATTGTTCCATTGAACTCCGCAAGGGATTCCCAACTATTTTCAGAGGTATTAAGTTGCTTTAACATTTCCTCCGCCGTTTGAGGTAGGAATGGATGAAGCAATACTGCCGAAACTCTGATGGATTCCAATAGATTGTATAAAACAGTAGCTAATCGATCTTTTTGCTCTGGGTCTTTCCCCAATATCCAAGGGGTTGTTTCGTCAATGTATTTATTGCTTCTCCTCAGTAGCGTAAAGATTTCGCTAATGGCATCCGATACCTTTAGTTGATCCATTTTAGCCACTACCTTTTTAGGGGTTTCTAATGCCAGCTTAATTAGTTCATCATCTAAAGGATCCTTGTGGATAGGTGCTTCTACCACACCATCAAAATATTTATTAACCATTGTAATGGTTCTGTTTACAAGGTTCCCCAATACATTTACTAAATCAGAATTAACCCGCTCAATTACCAGTTCCCATGTGATGGTTCCATCTTGTGCAAATGGCATTTCGTGCAGGGAATAGTATCTAACTCCATCAACTCCAAAGTGGCGAGCTAAATCATCGGCATAGATGGTATTTCCTTTTGATTTACTCATTTTTCCATCTCCACCAGGCAACATCCAAGGATGACCAAAAATTTGCTTTGGCAGTGGTATATCTAGTGCCATTAATATGATTGGCCAATATAGTGTATGGAATCTCAGAATGTCTTTACCGATCAAGTGGAGGTCTGCTGGCCAATAGTGGTTATATTTTTCTCCATGGTTTCCGTCTACATCATAGCCGATTCCCGTAATATAGTTGGATAAAGCATCGATCCATACATAGATAACATGCTTTTCATCAAAAGTTACTGGAATCCCCCATTTAAAGGAGGTTCTGGATACACATAGGTCTTGAAGTCCTGGCTTTAGGAAGTTATTAATCATTTCATTTTTTCTAGACTCCGGCTGAATAAACTCAGGATTTTCTTCAATATGCTTCATCAATCTATCTTGATATTTGCTTAATTTAAGGAAATATGCCTCTTCCTTAGCCTCCACCACTGGTCTACCACAGTCGGGACAGTTACCATCCACCAGTTGGGATTCTGTCCAGAAGGATTCACATGGAGTACAATATTTTCCTTCATAGTGTCCCTTGTAGATATCTCCTTGGTCATATAATTTCTTAAATATCTTTTGTACCTGCTTTTCATGGTCTTCATCTGTGGTTCTAATGAATTTGTCGTACTTTGTATTCATTAAGTCGAAGATGGATTTAATTTCACCTGCTACTTCATCAACGAATTCCTTTGGAGTCTTTCCTGCTTCTCTGGCTTTGGTTTCGATTTTCTCTCCATGCTCATCGGTTCCTGTCATAAAGAACACATCATAGCCCTGTTGTCTTTTAAATCTTGCTATTGCATCAGCTAGAATCACCTCATATGTATTCCCAATATGGGGCTTTCCAGATGTGTAGGCAATGGCGGTTGTAATATAATACTTTTCTTTACTCATTTTTCATCCTCCTTATCCTGTATATCAATTTTACAAAACAAAAAACCCCGCCCCTAAATATAGGGACGAGGATTAGCTCGCGTTACCACCCTAGTTCATCATCGTCTTCCAACAATAAACTCTGTAAGTGAAGTTCCTTCACTTTGCTTTATTAACGGAAGCAACTCCGTTATGACCTAAGGCAACCACCCTCAGCCATAAAGTTCAGGGGCCATCTTCAGAAAATTTCAACAGTACCGGCTTTCACCTATCCCGGCTCTCTTTTCACTATCTCCATTTACTTACTCTTCCCATCATTACTCTTAAGATTATATACTTAGTTACAAGATTAATATCTCATTTCTAGTTTTCTAGGTTTTTAGTTGCTTGCATTTTCATTTCTTAGTATTATACAACAATATATAAAAATATACATCATCTGTCAATAGGTAAATTGATTTTCTACCTAAACATAAAACTACAGATTACCACCGATGCAATCACCGCTGCAAAGTGGGAAATAAGGGCTGCTGGCACCGTATGCTTTGACTTTTGAACGCCTATTGCTCCAAAGTAAACTGCCATTGTAAAAAAGATGGTCTCTGCCGAACCCATCATAGTGGATGCCACCCTTCCTATGAAGGAATCTGGTCCATAGCTCTCGATAATGTCCTTCAATATACCTAATGCCCCACTACCCGAAAAGGGTCTCATCAATGCTAAAGGCAATACCTCCGATGGTATTCCTAGGAACTTTGTAATAGGAGCCAATAATCCCACCACGAGATTCATCCCCCCAGATTTCCTCAAAAGTCCGATGGCTAGAAAAATGGCAATAAGATAGGGCATAATCCTCACAGCTGTCTTGAACCCTTCCCCTGCCCCTTCTACAAAGGCATCATACAAATTCACTTTTTTTATATATCCATGCAGTAAAATGATGGTCATCATCAAGGGAATTGCCATGACGGAAATCATTTTAAGTAGTTCCATCCTACCTACCTCCCCTCTAATATTTTACAAGCTGCAATGCCAACTATTGTCGATACCGTTGATGCAATCAAAGATGTGATGATGATCTCAGAGGGCATAATGGAGCCTGCATCAGCTCGAATCTTTAATACCGTCAAGGGAATGATTTGAATAGACGACATATTAATCACTAGAAACATACACATGGCATTGGTGGCGGTTTTTTTATTTGTATTTAATGTTTGTAGTTCCTCTATCGCCTTTAGCCCAAGGGCCGTCGCTGAATTTCCCGCACCTAACATATTTGCCACCATATTCATCACGATTGCGCTAATGGCAGGATGATTTGCTGGAATAGACGGAAAAAGCAGTCTTGTGAAGGGTCTCATTAACTTTGAAAAGCTATCCATTAACCCCGATTTATTGGCAATATTCATTAACCCCAGCCATACAGCCATAATCCCCGTCAAGCTTATGGCAAATACAACAGCCTCCTGCACATCCGTCAAGAGAACTTCATTAACCACTTCTACTTTACCCGTGATAGCAGCCATGATCATTCCGAATATAATCATAAAAAACCATATCTTATTCATCGTTATTTATCCCCCCTTATCGAGCCTCTATAAATATATGTCCTCATTTTATAGTTAAACTATAAAAATTTTGTTATAATAATTTTAGACACAAAAATGCTTTACTAAGAAAGGACAATATCATGAGAAACCATACATTACTTACGGATTTATACCAATTAACCATGATGAATGGATACTTAAAAAATAACATTGCCGATGATCTTGTAGTATTCGATGTTTTCTTTAGAAAAAATCCTTGCGATAACAGTTTTACTTTAATCGCTGGTATTGAACAAGTTATTGACTACATCGAAAACCTGCACTTTGATGAGGAAGACATTACTTATCTCCGTAATACAAAGCTTTTTGACGAAGATTTTTTTGAAGCCTTAAAGAACTTCAAATTTACAGGAGATATTTACGCAGTTGAAGAAGGCTCTATCATGTTCCCAACTGAACCTATTTTGCGGGTAAAAGCCAGATGCTTTGAAGCCCAGTTAATAGAAACCGCCATTTTAAATATCCTAAACTTCCAATCCTTAATCGCCACAAAGGCTGCTAGGGTATGTGAAGCAGCTAAAGGTGATGCAGTATTTGAATTCGGTCTCCGTAGAGCCCAAGGTCCCGATGCTGGTATATATGGAGCCCGGGCTGCCTATATTGGTGGCTGTGCCGGAACATCCAACGTGTTGGCTGGCCAAATGTTTAATATCCCAATTACAGGTACGATGGCCCATAGCTGGGTTCAGAAATTTGACTGTGAGTTAGAAGCCTTCCGTGCTTATGCAAAAATTTATCCCCACAATTGTCTTCTTCTTGTAGATACTTATGATACTTTAAATAGCGGTATTCCTAACGCTATAAAAGTATTTGAAGAACTAAAGGCTGATGGATATGTACCTACAGGAGTGAGAATCGACTCTGGAGATATTGCTTATTTATCTAAAGAAGCACGAAAATTATTGAACGCAGCTGGTTTTACGGATGTAAAAATAATTGCCTCCAGTGATTTAGACGAAGATACCATCTATTCCTTAAAAATGCAGGAGGCAACCGTGACAGGTTGGGGGGTAGGAACAAATTTAATCACTTCAAAGAGTTGCCCTGCTTTAGGTGGGGTCTATAAGCTAGTAGCAGCAGAAGAAAATGGTGAGCTGGTTCCAAAAATTAAAATTTCTGAGAATCCAGAAAAAATCACGAACCCTGGATACAAGAAAGTGGTACGTATCTATGATGAAGCTAATCAACATGCCCAAGCAGACCTGATTATGTTGGAGGATGAAACCATAGATCTTGAACAACCCCTTACAGTTTTCCATCCCCTTTATACCTGGAAAAAGAAGACCTTTAAGAAGTACCACATCCGTGAACTTCTAGTTCCTCTTTTTGAAGGAGGGAAGCTGGTATACGAAAGAAAAACGACTCAACAAATTAAAGCGTATGCTACTAAGGAACTTCACTCTCTGTGGCCAGAGTACAGAAGACTCAATAGACCTCAAACCTACAAAGTGGATTTATCTCAAAAACTTTGGGATCTTAAACACGAAATGGTTAAGTCCATGAGGGATGAGTAGCTTTAAATAATGAAAATATCAAAAATGAACTCAAAATAAAAGCAAATAAAAAACCCCTGAACAGGTGGCGACAGACTAGTAAGTCTATCCCTTCTATTTAGGGGTTTCACTGTATTATTATTTAATTATATTTTTAATATCCTTATTCATTTATATATCTTCTTTGTAAATCTGCTTAACATATTTCAAAGCAGCTTCTTTTGTTGCCGAGATTTTGCCATAGAAAATGGCTTTTTTGATTTCCTCCAACAACTCCCCCACCAAGACTCCTTGAGGAAGCTCCAGGTGCTCCATGATATCCCTACCTGTAACAATTTTCTGGATATTTTCTATCGGCCGATAACGGGTCAAGTAATTATTGGCAATGTACTCAATATGCACCTTGAACATTCCCATTTCTTCCTCAGGTACCAATAGCTTTCTAGTGGCTACAATATCTGAAAGTGCAATCAATAGTATGTCTAGCGTCTCTTCCCCCATTTTGGTAAAGATTTCGTATAGGGCCTTTCCACTGACATCATTCTTTTTATAGGAATCTAACGGTAGCATATGGTAGGCTACATATCGATAAAGTATGTCTCTTTCCTTTACGCTGAGCTTCAATTTTTCTGCATATCCTTTTAGTATCTCTGCTCCTGTGATTTCATGGCCTCTGAATCGAACCCTTCCAGTCTCATCTATCTTTCGGGCAGATGGCTTTCCAATATCATGGAATAGGGCCCCTAATTTGATGAGGTCTAATCTCGTCCTATTTCCGGCAATCACTTTACTTGTATGGTCTTCATACACTTGTCGAATATGCTCTTCAAAAAAACCTTCTGAGTTGATATAGCCCTCCGCTACCTTAACTGTAAAGATGGAATGAGTCCAGCTATCCACCACATGATATTTACACTCCCCTACTTCCTTCATATCTACTAAATCAGGAAATATTTTATCCAGTAGCTGTAGTGTCTCATCCATGTAGTTTAAATAGAAATAACTGTTCTCTGCTTTTAAAATTTTGAACAGTTCTTCTGTAATTCTTTCTCCAGCTGTTAAGCTGATTTTAGGGGCGTTATCTTGGATGAGCTTGATCGTTCGGGTATCAATGTTAAACTTTAGCTGAACCATCAACCTTACAGCCCTTAACATCCTTATGGGGTCTTCAGAGAAAACACTATTTTTTAAATGACGAATCTTTTGAGCTTCAATATCTTTTCTTCCATCAAACCAATCTATAATTAATTTTTCATCTATAGGCCAACCGTTGTTTAAGTCGTAGGCCATGGCATTAATACTAAAATCTCGATGATAGAGGTCTTCTTCTATTGTATCGCCCTTCATTTTTGAGAAATCCATTATTAACCCTTCAGGAGTAAACACCCGATAAACTTGGTTCAATCTATCTAATTCGACAAAATTCCCCTTGATATTGTCGGCAACCTCTTTAGCAAAATCCTTTGGATTTACATCCAAAACAAAATCCATATCCTGTATAGTTCTTCCCATCAGCAGATCTCTAATGTAACCACCTACTACAAAAAACTTGGTTTTGTATTTTTTATTTATTTGCAGTATAGAGGAAATTAAGGTTTTCATTATACCAGCTCCTTAAAGTGATAACTAATATCCATGTGTCGCAATTACAATAACAAATTTGTCTATATTTACTTATATACTGTACTCCAACTAGAAAGTTTAGCACTGGATATAATTGCTTTATTATAACATGTCCCTTATCATGTCTCCTATAAAGATATACCCTCTATATCAAGTTTATAATATTATTTTTAATAAATAAAGGTTATTTTATAAGTAAACTTCTTTGCTTTGCTTCTTAGTAAATACATTAAGTATTTAGATAAACACCTTCGAGATTCCTGTTAATTATTTAATTAATATTTATTGAAAAGTATAGTTGACTTTTTATGGAAAGTCTGGTACTATTTTAATAAGTGATATGTCGAATTTTGTTGTTTTATGGACTATTGTGTAATATAATGTTATTAATTGTAATGACTAATCAAAAAGGTTGTAAAATAAAAGGAGGAAAAACAATTGAAATCAACAGGTATTGTAAGGAAAGTAGATGAATTAGGAAGAGTGGTATTACCTATTGAATTACGTCGTACATTAACCATCGCAGAGAAGGATGCATTAGAAATCTATGTAGATGGCGAAAGTATTATTTTAAAGAAATACGAGCCAGCTTGTATCTTCTGTAGCAATGCTAAAGATATCATTACATATAAAGGCAAAAATATCTGTTCTTCTTGTAAGGACGAATTGAAATAGTCTTCCTCATACTTAAGTAAAGAGCCTCCCCGCTCTTTACTTCTTTTTTTGTAAAGCTTTTTATAAATCAATCGCTTCTTGGTAAACTTCTCTTTTTGGTATTTTCCTAATCTTAGATACCTCTTTTATAGCTTCTTTTTTATCCATTCCCGAATTCAACAACTGAACTACATGGTCTTTTATTGAGAGATCTTGGTATTCCTGTTTCTCTAAGGCTTCATATTCCTCTTGAGAAATCCCCTCAATCATTAAAACGATTTCTCCTTTTGGCGGTATCTCTTCAAAATGAGCCAATACTTCCTGCAATTCCCCACGAATAAACTCCTCAAATCTCTTGGTTAACTCTCGTCCAACCACTGCACGACGTTTTCCCAATATTTTTATACAATCCTCTAAAGTATCCTTTAAGCGATGGGGGGCTTCGTAAAAAATCAAAGTCCGATCTTCTGTTTTAATTCTTTCTAGCCTTTCTCTTCGTTTTTTCTTGTCCCGACTTAAGAACCCTTCAAAACTAAATTGACTAGCATTAAGCCCAGAAGCTACTAGTGCTAAGATGGCAGCAGTTGCCCCTGGTAATACTTCTACTTCAATATGATGTTCTATGCAATCTTTGATTAATTCTTCTCCAGGGTCTGAAATTCCAGGCATACCGGCATCAGAAACCAACGCCACCTGCTTACCCTCCATTAAATCCTCTAGTATTCCTTGTCCTTTTTTCATTTTATTATGTTCATGATAACTAGTCAGGTTTTTATTAATTTCGAAATGATTTAAGAGTTTGATGGTCTGGCGAGTATCCTCAGCTGCTATGTAGTCCACCTCCCTTAAAATCCTCAAAACCCTAAGGGTAATATCCTCTAAATTCCCAATCGGGGTAGGGCATATGTACAGTTTACCCTTCTCCATAATTGCCACCTCCTTCCTGTAGGCTTGTTCTCTCATAAATACTCTGTATCTCATCTGTGTACTGCCCATTATCCTTATAGATAATCAAGGGATCTACTATCTTAAGTTCTGGTTGTGAAAACTTTCGACATTCCAACAATAGTAAATTAGGCTTCTTTCCCGCAGTGGAATGAACAAATCTTAATCTCTTTGGTTCTAATTTATATTTTCTACATTGAATAATAATATCAACCAATCTTTGGGGACGATGAACCATAAAAAGCTTACCATGGTCCTTTAACAGTTTCGCCGCCGTTGCAATTACATCCTCTAAAGTGCACTTAACTTCATGCCTTGAAATAGCCTTCTTGTCCCCTGGGTTAATTAAACCCTCTGAATGCATATAGGGTGGATTGGTGGTGACTACATCAAAGCTATTGGGCTGTAGATATTTGTTGTGATCCTTCAGATCTATATTCAGTACTTCCACCCGATCTTCCAACTGATTAAGCTTCATACTTCGGGATGCCATTTCTGATACATCTTCTTGTATTTCAATCGCCTTTATCTGAGTGTCCTGAGACTTTCCTGCCAATAGAATTGGTATAATGCCAGTCCCTGTCCCTAAATCTACAACTTTGAATCCTTTTCTAAGCTCAACAAAGTTAGCCAAAAGTACAGCATCTAGTCCAAAACAAAACCCATTTGGATTTTGGATTATTTTTAAGTTGTTAATTTGCAAATCGTCTATTCTTTCTCCATCCTTTAAAAGTGCTTCTTCCATCTTGTCCTCCTTAAGCCATTATCAAACATCATTTTATTATAGCATATCCGAATAAAAGGTGTACTATCAAAAGAAAAAGATAAAAAAAGCCTTATTGAGCTTCCAATCATAATTAATGGATTAAGAAAGAAGATGCACATTGCTATTGATCAGAAAGGGAATCTTATTAACCCCGAAGTTATCAACATTAGCCAAATGTGCGTTGATGCCTTAAACCAATATAACTTGTCTATTATTCCTTTAAAATCATAAAAAAAGAAACTCCTGATTTTATTCAGAAGTTTCATTTTTATTTCTTATGTTGCATTTAAAATTTTAGCAGTTTTTTATTAATACTACAAATTAATTTATGTTTATTACTTCCAGTATTTTTCTCCTTATGCCGTTCCTCATCAGAGCTTTTTTTACTTCATCGGGACTATTTTCATCCAAATGCCATTTTTTCCCCTCTCTTTTGATCCTTGTTTCTCCAATGTTTCGTATCTCATCATCTCTGGATGTTGACTGTTCTTTATTATGTTTTTTTTCAGATTGTTGATTAAGAACTGGATGTTTCTTCTCTGATTTCTTCTTATCTTCTCCTTTATCTTCTTTAAATTTTTCTTTCGGCTCTTTTTTATCTTTTTTTGTATCTTCTTTTTCTTCTTTTTCTTCTTTGTGTTCATTACGTTTTCTATCTTCATTATCTTCTTTATGTTCTTTATGTTCTTTATCTTCTTTACGGTCTTTGTCTTTTTTATGCTTATATTTTTTACGCTCTTTATCTTTTTTATCTTTCTTTAGTTCTTTTTTATCTTCTTTTGATTCTTCTTGATCTTCTATAGCCTCTTTTTCTTTTGACTTATTAGGATGATTTTCAAATATTGGGTGACTTTTGCCATTCTTTTTATCAGAACGTTGATCAAATACTGGATGGGGCCTTTTCTCTACCACTTCAACTAATTCTTTTACATTCTTACTTTTGATTTCATCCAGCTTTACATCGTCATCTTCACTATCTTCCTTATCTTCTTCTGCCTCTAGACGTTGGTACAACTCCATTTTTCCTACAGAAGTCTTTTCCGCCTGTGCCTTTACTAAAGTCTCATAGTTGGATTCTAAGGTCAACACCACTACATTTTTACCTTCTTTTTGGTAGACATTGTTTTCTATACTGATTTTAAGTTCCTCAGCTAGAATTGATAGCTCTTCATCTTCTTCCTCCCCTTTTTGTTTTTCCAAAGACACTGTGGTAAGTAGTACATAGTTGTCATCCTCTTGTAAATACCCTTTTCCTTTAACTATTGCCATAATTTCTTCTATGGCTACCCTCACATTTTTCCCTTTTACAGATGGTATAGGCAATTTTTCGGCATCTTCATTAAGATGAAGTAGTTTTAGGACTTCTTGCTTTTGATTTAGCTCTAAGCCAACACTAGGGTTAATGTCAATAGTCACCATTGCCACTGCCTTTGCTTCAGCAATGAAGTTTGGTAAAATAAACAAAGTACTTATGATCATTAGTATGATAGCCGCTGCCACTGTTGCCAATGGCTTAAAATAGGTAGGTTTTCCCTTGAGCATATCTTTTGTTGTAAATTCAATCTCCGTTCCAACCATTACGTTGTTACGTTTTTTTATTTCTTCAAAGCAACATTCATTTGTCATGATTACCATTGTTTTGTCCCGTATTTCCATAATTGTTCCTTTACCCTTCACAGTGCTCCCTCCCTTCTGTCTGTGAAATATAACTCTTCATTGTATCTAAGTTACTGTCTAATATTAAGATAACTGCTATAATAAATTTTCTACTTCTCTGGAGTACTTTTTTGGATACGTCTAGGTCTTTAATGAGATCACCCACTGGAAGATTATTGGTCTTCATGAACTTAGCCCGTAAACCTTTGTTTTCATACACATACCTGCCAATCTTTACGGCATTTACCCGGGTATCCACATGCTTTGGTGCTTCTTTTATTAAGTCATCCAAAGTTACTCCAAAGGTCTCCATTCGCTGCAATAGCGTCTTCATATCCATCTTTATCTCTAACTTGTTTTCAAAACCCTCGGTGGCCATAAGATAGTCTGCACCATCTACTTCCGAAGAAAATTGGCTTATATAGACTTCTTTCGAGCGTTTAGATTCTTTACGTAATTGATCAATTACTCTACTCTTAATTACCATGGATGCAAAGCTTAGGAAGCTTCCTTTTTCTTGATTGTATTTATTAATGGCTTCATTAAAGGCCATTAGTCCTACGCTATAGAGATCATCATTATTTATATCTATATATTTTCCCACTTGTTGGCTAATATTTTTTTGGATAAAGGGAATATATTCTTGAATTAATTTATTTTTCTCCTTTTCATCACCCTCTTGGATGATATTAATACGGTCTTCTAGTGTTTGTGCCTGCTTTGCCTTGAGGAGCTTTAGGATATTTCTCACTGCTACACCTCCTGCTATAGTTTACGAATAGTTTTATATTTTTACAGATACCAAATATAGAAAAATTCTTGCCTATGGCAAGAATTTTTCTAATATCCATTCAATTTCTTCTAGTAAATCATCTTCTTCAATATTTGATGTCAAGGACTTGACTACATTTCCCTCTTGATCAATGATGACTGTTGTGGGGAAGCTACCTACAAAATACTTTTGTTGTGCTTTAGACTCTTCATCTATTAGCATAGGATAGGGGTATCCTTCTGCCTTTATCTTTTCCTGTGCTTGTTCTTTTGAGATGCTATCAAAGCCTAGAGCATGGATGCCTACAAATTCTACATCATCCTTCAAAAGTGGATATAAGTTTTCTAAGACCTCTAATTGTCCCTTTGCCTCTTGATTCCAATCTACCCAGAAGGTCATTACCAATAGCTTATCCTCTTTTGCAGCTATGATAACTTCTTCTCTTAGTTCATTTTCTAGTGTAATGATTACTTTATTATCTTCTTGTCCTTCATCCCCATCTTCTTTTTCTCCTGATGGTAATTGCTCCTGTTCTTTCGGCTGGTGCTGGGGCTGGTCTACTACTGGATTTCCTCCAGCTGTTGGTTGCTGAGGATCATCACTGGCTCTTTTCTTACATCCAGCGGTAACACCAGCCATCATTGCAATTATAAGTAGGATTGCTAGCAATTTATACCTTGATCTCATAAAAACACCTCTTTTGTTTGGTTAATTTTTATTGGTCCTATGTATTGAGTTGATTATAGTATATCAAATATATTGGTTTGTTGCTATGGGGCCAGGAGAATGTCCAATATTTTCCTGTTATCAAGTTTGTCTCCCACCATATTAGAGCTAACATAAAATCAGTTGAGAAAACTACAAAAACCAAAAAACGCTTAGTAGTCTCTCCTAAGCGTTGCTTTTTCTTTATTCACCTATTTTTCTAATTCCTTTAACTCCTTTACTAAATCAGCTGGTATATCTTCATCCTTCTGGGGTCTTTTCTCTTCTTTTATTTTTGTAACTTCATCTAGGAAGTAGGTCTTAACATCTTCAGAATTGTCAGGGAGCTTGATTTTAACCTTCAGCTGCTCCAACAATACATTGGTGCTCACTACAATTCCTTCTCCATCTTCTGTTTTAACGATGGCTCCTACTCCAGGAAGCTTGTCTAATATTTGCTGATATAAATTGTGCTCATATTTTAAGCAACAGAAAAGTCTCCCGCATATACCCGAGATTTTAGCAGGATTTAATGAAAGACTTTGATCCTTTGCCATTTTAATCGATACTGGTTCAAAATCTCCTAGCCATGAAGCACAACAAAGGGACTTACCGCAGGGACCGATTCCACCAATCATTTTAGCTTCATCCCTTACACCAATTTGTCGTAGTTCTATTCTTGTTTTGAAAATGGCTGCAAGGTCCTTTACTAATTCCCTAAAATCAACTCTACCGTCGGCAGTAAAGTAAAAGATCACTTTGTTATTGTCAAAGGTATATTCTACATCAATCAGCTTCATTTCCAACTGGTGCTCTTGTATCTTACCAAGACAAATATCAAATGCCTCTGTCTCTTTTGATTTATTCTCTTGATGTTTTATTTCATCCTCGGGTGTAACCACACGAATGACCTTTTTTAAAGGCGCGATGATTTCCTCCTCTGTCACTTCTTTAGGTCCTACTACTACATCCCCATACTCAATCCCTCTAGCAGTTTCTACAATGACGCTTTGTCCCTTTAATATCTCTATTTCATCTGGATCGAAGTAGTATATTTTTCCCGCCTTTTTAAAACGTACTCCAACTACACTTACCATACCAATACCTCCTGAATGTTCAAAAGCATCACCTCTATGTTAAGCTGGAAATTAACATTACTTTTAATGTTGCCTTTGGTCTGATCTATTATAAAAATAATATCTCTTATTTTTTTCAATCCTATACGATTAGATTGATCTTGAATTTCTTCTATTCTATCACAATTCATTAAAAAATGTAATTCCTGTGTTTCCTTATAGATCATAAGGTCCCTATACCAACTCACCAGCATGTCCAAGATTTCTTCAATCTGATTTTTTTCCTTTGTGAAAAAATCCACACTTTCCAGAAGATTAATTGTATCCCTCCGAAGCATTTCTTCCGTCAGCTTTAGAACTTCTTCCCTTATTCTTTTAAAATCCTCATCCTCCAATAGTTTTAATGCCCTACCGATAATTCCATTGGAGAAGGAGGACACCATTCTACTTTCTTCACGGGAAACTCCCCGTCCCTCCATCAGGACCTGCTGGATTTTCCCAATCTCCACAGGTCTGAATTTCAGGATCTGACATCTTGAAATAATGGTGGGTAACAAGCTGTTGCCGTTTACCGTTAGTAAAATGATGGTGGCATAGGCAGGAGGCTCCTCCAATGTTTTTAGGAGGGCATTCTGTGCCTGTACCGTCATATTTTCTGCATGATTAATAATATATATTTTTTTTCGCCCCTCATAGGGCTTCATTTGAATATCCTTCTGTAGCTCACGGATTTTCTCAATTTTGATGGTTCCATCCTCTTGGATTAAGTTAACCTCTGGATAGTTCCCCTCCTGTATTCTTCTACAGGTTTGACAGACATTACAGGGTTTCATCCCCTCTTGACTACAGATGACCCCTTTGGCGAATTCCAACGCCATCTGTTTTTTCCCCAATCCTTCTAGCCCTTCAAATAAATAGGCATGGGAGAAGGTATTGTTCAATAGTGTCTTTTTAAGTATCTCAACGATTCTCTCTTGTCCTACGATTTCTTCAAAGGCCATATATATGGTACTCCCTTTCCTACAGCTTTACATACTTTTCTACATCTACTACAAAGACTGTGGCTCCCCCCACCGTTACTTCAATAGGATAGGGGATAAATACTCCCGTAGCTCCTGATACAGGTGTTGGTGAAGTAGCCATCTGCTCCCTTGATTGACAGTTTTCTTTAATAATTTCAATGACTTGGTCTACATACTCACCCTCGACCCCCACCAGCAGAGTGGTATTACCTGACTTTAGAAACCCCCCCGTAGTCGCCAGCTTAGTCACTCGAAACTTTTTAGCCGTTAAATCCTCTAATAATGGATGTACATCCTCATCATGAACAATTGCTATTACTAATTTCATTTATATTCCCCCTCTTGTATTAGTTTTATTAATATACCCTCAATCTCCTGTTGAATAACTTCAATAGGCCGACCGGCATCAATCTCTTTAATTCTTTGGGGATATAGCTTCACTAAGTCTTGATAAGCTGCATGTACCTGTTGATGGAAAGCTAGTTTCTCCTGTTCGAGTCGGTCTTCCTTTCCTCTAGCATTAATTCGCTTTAGGCTCACCTCTGGTGCTATATTAAACATAATTGTTAGGCAGGGCTCCAGCCCTTGGGTTGCAAAGTCATTGATTTCCTTTACAGCTTTGTATCCTAGTCCCCGTGCCTTTCCTTGATAGACTAAACTGGAATCCACAAATCGATCGCAAATCACGATTTCCCCTCTTTCTAAAGCAGGCTTGATCACTTGATTCACCAATTGGGCCCTTGAGGCTGAATAGAGTAGTGCTTCTGTTATGTAGCTCATTTCTTGATGGGCTGGATCCAGGGTTACCTTGCGGATCTTCTCTCCAATCACTGTTCCTCCTGGTTCTCTGGTGACCAGTACCTGATAACCTTTTTTCTCTAAAAAGGTTTTCATCAAATCAACCTGTGTTGTTTTTCCTGCTCCATCCATACCTTCTATGCTAATGAATAAACCCTTCATCATTTTATCACCTCATGTATGTTAATCCGTAATGTGTCTATTTTATTACATCTATCAGTAGTTGAGTATCATCCTTTAGTCCGATTACTTCCATCCCCATAGATGTGATTGCTTTAATATATTGTATCAACCCTTTATTTATGACTTCCCCCGGCATCAGGATTGGTATCCCTGGAGGGTATGGGGTAATGGTTGTCCCACTAATCAAACCTATGGCCTCCTGCAATCGTACTGTTCTCTTTTCCCTATAGAGGGCTTCCTTAGGAGTTAATGCCCATTGGGGAATCTCCATCATCAATGGACTTTTAACGTTATGACCGATGATCGTCGTATAGGAAGTATAAGTTTTTGACAGACTGTTGATTCCTTCAATTGCTTTGGCTAATTGTATAAAATCTTTTTTTTCATTACCAATTGTGCCAATTCCCAAAACACCGTATAGGTTTGATAACTCCATTTGAATTCCAAACGTACTCCTAAGTTCCTCCTCCAACTGAACTCCAGATATTCCTTTGCGCTGGAGACTAATCCAGAGTTTTGTGGGGTCTAATGTATAGAGGGAAGCTGTTGCTTCTGAAAAGTCGTCTTCATCAAACAAAACTACTCCTTCATACTCCTTCATACTGGATTTAAATTCCTTGACATGATTCAATAGCTCCCCCATTAATTCCTTCCCATGACTCTCGTATATGGTCATGGCAACATCTAAAGATGCCATCAGTAGGTAGGAGGGGCTACTGCTTTGGTGCAGTCTCAGCATAAATTTAAGCTTATCCCGATCCACTCTACTTCCCTGAATATGCAACATAGAGCTTTGGGTAAAGGCTGGTAAAGTCTTGTGGGTACTTTGTACGACAATATCTGCCCCACATTCCAACGCTGTCTTTGGCAGGGCTTCACTAAGACCCAAATGGGCTCCGTGGGCTTCATCTACTAATAGTATTTTATCATATTTGTGGACAATTTCAGCGATTTTTTTCAAGTCACTGGCCACCCCATGATAGGTGGGATAGGTGATGACCACTGCCTTTGCATCAGGCTGTTCTAATAGCATTCTCTCTACTGATGCAGGTGTAATCTCTAAAGCAATCCCCTGCACAGGGTCTACTGTTGGGGCTAAATAGCAGGGAATACAATCCCCTAATATCAATCCATTGATCACTGCCTTATGACAATTTCTTCCAATAATTACCTTGTCCCCTGGGTTGGTGACAGCCATAATCATACTATAGATTCCTGATGTACTTCCATTCACTAAAAAAAAGGTTTCTTCGCTTCCCATCAATCTACTTGCCCTTTCTTGAGCTTTTTTGATGGCTCCCTTTGGGTGATGGAGATTGTCGGTACCGGATATCTCTGTAGTATCGATGTAGGTTAGTATATTTTTAAAATTTTTATAGGGAAGACGTTCAAATATTCTTCCATTTTTATGTCCTGGCATATGAAAGGAGATCATCTGCTGCTGTTGTATTTTAATTAATTGATCTAATAATAAGGTATTCTTCAAACAAGCTCATCCTTTCATTTTTACCTTCACTAGATTTAAAATCCATTATTATTCTAATTCTATACGTTTTTTTTAAACCCTTTATTAATCATTACGTATAAAATAATTTCCTTCGTCCAATACTATAAATAGGTTATGTCTGTTTTTGAAAACAGTACCAAACTATAAAAAGGATGGTGTTTTTTATGAGAAACCATAGGATCAATAATCTTAAGGATCTTATTAAGGTCTATGGAAATCAAAAAACAGATCAAGAGATTGCTAAAATGTTGGCTATTTCATTGGATCAAGTAAAAAACGAAAGAAAAAAAATTGCTCCTAATAGAGCAAAGTAAAAAACCACCATCATCTTAGTTTTATCATAATAAAATGAGTAGCCTCAGGGCTACTCATTTATATTGAAGTAATCAACATAAAAAAGGACCTCATTGGAAGTCCTAAGGTTGCGATAATTTTTTTTCTTACTTAAAATAAAATCTCTTTTATTTTTTCTTTATATTCTTCATAATGCTCTTCTCCAGGTAGGGCATCGGTGATTTGTTTTTCACACTCCCTACATATGTACTGCTCTTTTATTATAATTCCAATATCATCTTTACGATTACAAATATAACATTCCAATAAATTTGTCATGTTTGTCACCAGCCTTTTTAATTAATTACCTATTAGTTTTCCCTGATAATAGTATTTTATTCCTACTTCTCGTACATTGTTATTAAAAAGTTAAAAATAATTATGGGGATGGTATTATACTGGTATCAATCAAGAAAAAAATCCAGTGATGCCCCCATTATCCTTTTTAGCATCACTGGATTTTCTTGTATATCTTACTATAAGTTTTTGTGTGGCTTTATCTGCCTGTTGATGGCTTTCAAAAGCCCATCATTAGGTTGGAAAATAAATCGATACACCTTTTCGTCTTCCTTGAATTGGCCCACAAAAACATCTTCTCCCTTTAATCTACAGGCTAAAGAGTATATTTTTTTCACCTTTTCTTTTTTGGCTAGTTGATCCATGGACTTAATCCAATCAAGATCATAAATCTTAACATTTAGAACCTTATTTTCTCTCTTACCCAGCTGTTTATAAAAAATCAATTCATCTTCAATCAATATATAAGTGTATTGGGCTAGTTTTCTATTAAGCAAGTATGAGATAAACACTGCGGAAAAAATGAGTATAATAACGCTTACAATCCCTGCAATAGCCTTTGGAAGGAAATTTGTTAGTTCCACAGCTAAGTTAATTCCTAAAACCACAGCTAAAACATAAAGGATATTTTTCCATAGTGGTTTTTGAGGTTCACTGACTGTCTGTCTAATTAAAGCAGCCATAAAATCCCTCCCTTAAATAAATTACCTACATATCTTATCACCTAATAGTAGATACTTCAAGAAGAAAATAAAAATAACCCAATTCCACTTTATAGGAAGGGTTATTTAACAGCCCGTATACGTTCCCTTACAGGGATTTTTGCCACCTGCACCGATGGTTTCTTCTTTGCTTTACTACTGGCATCGTGACGTAATTCTTCACCTAATGAATAAATTATACTCAGTATAAAAAAGCCAATCGGCACTAACAAAACCATTAAAAACGCAAAACCAATTAAGAATTGTAGCATGACATACCCCACTCCCCTATAAATGTATATGGTATATTATAACAACTTCTATCAACATCTTCCAAATTGTCCGTTGGTTCTACACATCTTATTCTTATTCTACATTTTACTGTAAAATCCTGCCGAAATAAATGGGTTATGGGGACTATTTATTAATTTTTTAAAAATCGCCGCCCTCTAGCCAGTTCATGGGTCCTTAAATTCAAGGATAAGAAAGACCAGCAGTCGTAGCGTATAGATATACACAAGACTGCTGGTCTCTTGTAGTGATTCAGAAGATGAGGATTTATCAACTGGTGATCACAGTATATTAGGTTATTTCTTTACTTAACCAATGCCATCAAGAATACCTTATCTTGTCGATTTGCATTGATTTCACCCTCTATTTCTTGTAACTGAGCTAGTTGACTTTGGGACAGATTTGCATAACTCATATTCCCTAAATCCTTAATAACCTCTTGATTCATGTAAAACACCTCCTAAGTTAGTTTTTACTTTTAAAGGCGTTTTATAGCTTAAATTTATAGATTAAATTAAACATATGATCCTAAGTGGCTTATTTAAAGCTACCAATGAAAATCTTTAATCAAAGGATGCTTTATATTTCTATATTTACTCTTAGTGTCATCTCATTATTTTTAATATATATTTACTTATACATTATCTAACTTCATTGAAACCTTTTCTTCCTTTAATATTTTTAAAGTGTTCATCAATTCCTTTAAATCGTAATAAACCTCACCATAGTCCACAGCTGGTCTTTTGATGACAATAACAGGGATTCCAACCGCCTTAGCAGCCCTAAGCTTATCTAGGGTTCCCCCAGCCCCGCCACTGTCCTTTGTCACCACTACAGATACATCCTGCATGGCAAACATAGCTCGATTCATTTCCTCAGAAAAAGGCCCCTTCATGGCGATGATATTGTCAGGATTCAGTCCCAGCTCTTCACAGGATAAAAGCACCTTTGATACAGGCAATACCCTAGCCAACAATCTTTCCTTGGGGATTTCTTTAACAAAGGTGGTCAGATGATTACTGCCGATGGTTAGAAATATTCTCCCCACAAACCCCTTCGCCAATTGGACAGCCTCGGGAAAATCCTCTACCCAAAGGATGTTCGGGTCCTCCTGTAGTTGTTCTGTAGTCCTTCGTTCATATCGCAGATAATGTATCTTCTTTTCTCTACATACATTTATGGCTAAGGTTGAGATTTTTTCTGCATAGGGGTGGCTGATATCCACCACCACCTGAATTTGTCTCTCTTCTATTAATTTCTCAAATTCCTCCTGCTGTAGCTTTGTCTGCAATACCTCCACCGTAGGGTAATCCCCAAGACATTCTACTCCATAGGGGGTAGTCACAGTGGCTAATATAGCGGGATACTCTCCAGCTAAAACCCCCAATAACTCCCTGCCCTCACTGGTTCCACAAAGGGCTAAAATCATATCTTATATCCCCTTGGGGTAATCATCTTGCCATTTTTAATATAGGTGTTGGAATTTCCAATTATCACGACTGTGGTCATATCAATATTGTGCTGTAGCATATTCCCTAGGCTTGTAATTGTCATCTCTTGATTTTCCCTCTTGGCATTTCTTACGATTCCCACCGGGGTGTCTTCTCCCCGATGCTGTAGAAGAATCTCCCTTGCTTCTTCAATCTGGGTTGTTCTTCCTTTACTCTTTGGATTATACAGAGCTACTATAAAATCTCCCTCGCCTCCACAACGAATCCGCCTCTTAATGACTTCCCAATCGGTTAGAAGATCACTCAAGCTAATGACAACAAAATCATGCATGAGGGGTGCTCCAAGCACCGACGCAGCTGCATTAACAGCAGTAATCCCCGGTAGGATATCGACATCTATGTTGCTACCCATTTCCTCCTTTACCTCTAAAAGGATTCCTGCCATTCCATAGATACCTGGGTCTCCACTGCTGACCAAAACCACCTGATGCCCTTCTTCCGCAATCTCCACTGCCTTTTGGCACCGTTCTACTTCCCTACGCATTCCATTATTGATTACTTTTTTATTCTCCAACATTGGCTGGATTAAGTCTATGTAGGTCTTGTATCCCACCACCACATCCGCCGCCTCTATGGCTTCCTTTACCACTGGAGTCATGTAGGCTACATCTCCAGGTCCTAACCCCACCACCGTTACTTTTCCAGCTTTATGATTAACATTATGCACCTTATCCATTACTTCACCCCTTATTGCATTCTATGACCATCTCTGCTATTGATAGGGTGATCCCCCTATTTTTCCTCTTTTCTAATATCAACCGTCCTCTATTGCTGCCTAGATAGGCACAGGGCCCACTGACTGCCCCTACACCGATGGTTTTTCTAACAAACACCGAAGTCTCAAATTGCTCTTCTACCTCTTTTATTCGTTGTCGCTGTATAACCTCCAAAGGCACTTTAAAGGATTGAGCTACCTCCTGTAGCCCCACTTCATCCTGCTTTACATCCACAGTAACGAATTTAACAATACTACTGGTGGAAAGATTTTGATCTTGAAAAGTATGTTGAATTTCTTCCAAAATAACATCAGTTGGGGTATCCCTTCGACAACCAATCCCCACTACAATATTTTTTGGAAAGAGCTGGACTATAATATTGATGTCCTTCTGATTATTCGTTCTTTCATGGGCCACAACAATACCAAAGGCGTATTCCATCAATTCATTTCGACGACTGACTTGTTCATATCCCTGTGGTAACGTCTTTAATGTTACTTCACTAAATACCCCTACAGTCCCTCCATTTATCAAATGGGCAGTAACTTTCTTTGCCCCTTCCCAATCTTCAAAACCACAGTTATTTTCTTCAGCAAATAAATCCACCGATAAAAGTCCCCTCACATCGGATGCAGTGGTGATCACGGGATTTGCCTCCAGTAAAGTAGCCAGTCTTCGAGTCCATTCATTGGCTCCCCCTAAATGCCCCGACAACAGACTAATGATATTTCGTCCATCCTCATCCATCACCAAAATCCCAGGGTCTTTTCCTTTGTGCTGAAGATGAGGGGCAATCATTCGAACAACGATTCCCGTTGCCATGATGAAAATCATTAGGTCAGAGGCTTTAAATTCATCCTGTACTAATTCCTTGAGGGGTACTTCTATGGGGATTATGCCAGTTGTTTGTCCAGCTTGTTTAGTAATTTGGGCAAACGCTGGCTTGCTATATAAAATAGCCTCTGGTAAATGCTGTTTTAACCTCAATCCCAATTCCGTCGCCCCCATTGTCAGGGCAAATATTGAATACCTCATTTTTATCAAGCCCGAAACTCATGGGTAAAGTTTGGATCGTAGAGCTTTGATAGGGCATATTTGTCCCCTAAGAAGTTTCCTACTAAAATTTGGGCTGTCTTTGTAATATTGGCCTCTTTAACTTTGTCCTCGATATTTTCTAGAGTCCCTATTACTATTTTCTGATCCTCCCATGTGGCTTTTTGTACTACTGCTACAGGGGTTTCTACTGGGTAGGAGGTCAATAAGTCCTTCACTACATCTTCAATCATATGAACCGATAGGAAAATTGCCATAGTCGCCCCATGACTTGCTAAAGATCTCAGCGTTTCCCTTTCTGGCACTGGCGTTCGCCCTTCCCTTCTTGTTAAAATAACCGTCTGGGAAACCTCTGGTAAGGTCAACTCTTTTTTTAAAGCTGCTGCCGATGCCACAAAGGAGCTGACCCCTGGAATCACTTCAAATTCAATGGAGGCTTCTTCTAGGGCATCCATCTGCTCCCGAATAGCCCCATAGATACTAGGATCTCCCGTATGAACCCTTGCCACCTCTAGTCCTTGGGGGATTGCCTCCTTTATAATGGTGAGGACTTCTCCCAAAGTCATGGAGGCACTATTGTAGACCTTTGCTTGTGGTTTTCTGTGGGAGATTACCTCAGGATTTACCAAAGAGCCTGCATAAATAATTACATCTGCAGTTTGTATAATTTCATGACCCTTTAACGTAATTAGTTTTGGATCTCCAGGGCCTGCTCCTATAAAATACACCTTAGCCATTGTCATTGCCTCCTCTTCTATTTTTAATAATTACCGTCGATAGGTAAGGAATTTTTCCTTCTTTCAATAAGTTAATATCTGTTGTTGTTGACTCCTGGGGCTGTCCACTCTTGGATACCATCACAAAGGAATTCTCCAGTTGATACTTTTCCATCAGCTCTGCCAATGCCTTTGGATTGTGGGATGGCTTTAAGACCACTACATTATTCCCCTGCTGTAGGGCATTTTCCAGTAGTGCTTCATTTTTTTTAAAGGGAATAATCGTCAGTCCCTCCTGTCCCTCTGCCAAAGGAAAATTCATTTGATTCGCCACAGCACAAAAAGAGGTGATTCCTGCCACCGATTCTACGGAATAACCTTCTTCTAGAATTCTTCTCAAAATATAAATATAAGTACTGTAAAGCATTGGATCTCCAAGGGTTAGGAAAACAACCTCCTGTCCCCTGTCCAATAGCTCCATGACTTCCTGAACATTTTGTTGCCAAGCCTTTTCTAGCGTATCTTTACAGTGGACCATAGGAAAAACCATCTTATAAACTATTGTATCCTCCTGTAGATATTCCTCTACAATGGCTAACGCAACACTGTCTTCTTCTGCTTTACTACAGGGAGCAATGATTGCTTGAGCCTCCTGAATCTTTTTAACTGCCTTGATTGTTAAAAGTTCCGGATCACCAGGTCCTACTCCTACACCAGTCAATTTACCCTTCATTTACTATGCCCCCTTTACTTGCGGAAATGATATTAATGGTATTTTGAGCCTCCATTAATGTATATTTTCCTGTATTTCTGCCCCTTGATATGGAAACAGCAATCACTTCTATATCTTCAAATGTATTATTTTTTAGTTCCTCTAAAGCCCTTGCGGAGGTCTCTATAGTAACAGCCGTAATGACCACCCTACCACCAGCAGGAAGTCTATTGTTCACCTCGTGAAGAATTTCCTTTAGCTCTCCACCACTTCCCCCGATAAATACCCGGTCATATAAAGGAATGGTCTTGATTACTTCCTTTGCCCTGCCTTGGAGGATCTCAAAATTTTCAACACCAAAGGCTTTTTTATTTTCTGCCTGTAGCTTTAAAGCTTCTTCATTATGCTCTATGCCATAAACCATACCGCCTGTTGTCATTAAAGCCGCCTCGATTGATACGGAGCCTGTCCCAGCCCCCACATCCACCAAAACACTATCTTCCTTTAGTCTCAGCTTCCCCATCACTATCGCCCGTACTTCTTCCTTTGTCATAGGCACCTTACCCCTAATAAAATAGGAGTCGGGGATCCCTGGGGTTAAATATTGCCATTTATTCATTTTTAATCACCACCACCGACATTTGATAGGGAGCTAAGGAGATGATTTCTTCTGGCGTTCCCCTACTGAGTCGCTCCTCTTCGTAGGAAAGGTTTTCACCTACAACCATCTGAACTTCTCCTAAGCCCTCCTGTATCAACTCCCTAGCAATCTCATCTGGAGTATGTTTCTGATCCGTCAACAAGGCTACCTTTGATTGTTCCTTTAGGGCTGTGATGAAGTCCTCCCTCCGACCGTGGAGACTCATGAGGGGAACCTGTTGCCAAGGTTCTTTAATTTTGGCAAATAAATATTGAACTGAGCTAATACCTGCTATTACCTCTATTTCTTCCTCTGTAAAATGCTTTTTCATATAGCTCAGCATACTATAAAATCCAGTGTCTCCCGATACAATTAAGGCAATTTCTTTTGATTCCATCTCCTGCTTCATCAGCTCCACTAGGGCTGCTAAGTCCTTTTTAATCACTATTTTTCTTCCATTAAAATCAGGAAAGGTTTCTAGATTCCGTTCCCCCCCGATTAATAGATCGCTCTGCATAATAATTCTATGGGCAATGGGAAGAACATAATCGGGATGCCCTGGACCAATGCCTATGATATAAATTTTGTTTGTAGGTTTATTCATTTTTAAATTCCTCCAAAAGCTCTTCTCCTATAGGACAAACTCCTAAGACTCCCTCCTCCATGGAGAAGACCACTGTACCAATCTCAACTTTGTGATAGGTTCGTTGTCGGCATTTTTCCGATATTTTCTCCGCTAAAGTTAAGAACACATCATCATAACCAAACTCCTTAATACTTTGAATGGCTTCCTCTGTCGTGTTGCTTTCCATGATTTTCTTTAGGTCCTCCCTTGAAGCCCCCATGAGCCCAAGATAGGCAGTAAGAATTTCTAGACGGCCGTCTGCTATTTTACTATGGGTATGGAATATTCCTCCTGCCACCTTAACGATCTTCCCCATATGCCCGATAATCAGTATTTTCTTAATCCCCTTTGCAAGGGCCTCATCCAACATAAAACCGACAAAATTACTGATTTTAAACAAGTGCTTTTCATCTATTCTAAAATGGTCCCTTGCCAGATCCCGACCATAGTTACCAGGCACCATCACTAGCTTTTCTACCCCTTCATTCCTCAGCATGGAGAGTTCTATGGATAGGGATTCCTTAAAGGCCTCCTCTGACATGGGTTCTACGATTCCAGAAGTCCCCAAGATGGATATACCCCCTACAATCCCAAGTCTAGGGTTGAAGGTCTTTGCTCCCACCTCTTCACCCCTAGGAACATAGATTTTAATATCCACCCCTCGTCCTTCACCAATCACACTCCTGACTTCCCTTTCAATCATCTGCCTTGGAACAGGGTTGATGGCGGCGCTACCTACCGGAACAGGTAACCCGCCCTTAGTGATTCGACCTACTCCTATTCCACCATCAATGTGAATTTCTCCATCGTTTCTCCAGCTCACTTGGCTATAGATTTTCAATCCGTTTGTGGCGTCTGGATCATCTCCACCATCTTTAATGATGCTACAGGAAGCCCCTGTGGCGTCTATTGAAATATCATGGACCTTAAGATCTAACTCCCAGCCCTTGGGGGTATCTATCTTCACTTTCTCTATGGCCTTACCCTCCAGCAGCATCATGGCCGCTGCCTTAGAAGCCGCAGTTGCACAGGAGCCTGTGGTGTAACCATATCGAAGCCTTTTACCATTTTTAATAACGTATCGATCCATCTTGGGATTCCTTTCTATTCCATCATGTACAATAGGGCATTGATGATGGCGGCGGCCACAGTGCTTCCACCTTTTCTACCACGGGTGGTAATGTAGGGAACAGATTTCGTGATTAGCTCCTCTTTAGATTCACTGGCACCCACAAAACCCACCGGCACACCTACAACTAAAGAGGGGTTTACCTTACCTTCATCCATGTATTGACACAGCATAAAAAGGGCAGTGGGGGCATTACCAATGACAAAAATTTTCGTATTCTCATCCGCCATTGCCTTCTCCATCCCCACCATAGAACGGGTAATCCCCCTTTCCTTGGCCTCTAATGCCACCTGTGGGTCGTCAACCAAAGTATAGACCTCACATTGATGCTTGGCTAACGCCCGCTTGTTCATTCCCGCCATTGCCATTTTAGTATCGGTGTAAATTTTACATCCTTTACCTAGACTCTCCAAAGCCTCAGATATTGCTTCGGGGTGAATTAAAGTAATGTCGGCATATTGAAAGTCTGCGGTGGTATGAATCACTCTCTTAATGATTTTTCCTTCTCTTTCGGGGAAAGTTCGTCCTCCCAATTCCTCAGTAATTATTTCAAAACTTCTTTTTTCAATTTCCATTGGTTGCTTTATATAGTTCAATTTAGCTGGCCTCCTTTTTTGTACTAGAGAAAGATGTGCTCTCCCAACTTCCTCTATATTAGTCCTGTACTACCTTTGCTCCACCAGTAACAACAAGATAATCTTTTGCTTTGCAATAGTTTTTAAAGAAAGGTTTTCTTTTTAGTTCATAGATAAACTTCTCTTGATTGAATTTGCCATCTTCATAAAGTAATCCCACCACCGTACCACTGTGGGCTACATTGACTCCACTGGCCCCTAGTTTGATTCCCAGCTCCACCATATCCTCCAGTCCCGGTTTGTAAAGGATGGGTTGATTGGCAAGACCACTAAGGATGGAGGCTTCTCCAATTTTACTTAAGTCTTGATTATCCATTCCTACTTCAAAGGTATGGAGGGCCTTCCTCATTTGATCTTTTTGCCTTAGAAGTTTTTCCCTACGATTGATTTTACGAAACTCAAGGGTGTTGACCCTTCCTTTCCCCTCCAACAATAGAACTCTACAGGGGGGAAGGTGTCCATAACCTTTCATAAATCTCCCCTGTAGCTGGTCAAAGAGGGTAATCTCCGAAAAAATTGTACTATCGGTAGGCTCAATTTCCACACACAGGTATGCAATTTCCCTTTGGGTAATATTTTTTCCTAGATAAGCTGCAGTGGCTAGAGCCGTAGCTGCTAAATCGGCCGTACTACTGGCCATACCTTTGCCAACGGGGATTTCTGATTTAATCTCCAGATGTAGATTAAAGGCTTCTTCCGCTGGTACTCCATAATATTGAAGAACCCTTTTTAGGATTTTATAGGCTTTGCTATATCTCGCCTTGTGTTTCAAACTACCAGAACTAATTTGCATATCTAAGGGATTTTCCCTTAAAAAAACATGGCTATAGCAGTCTATGCTGTAGGAGATGAGCTTTTCTCCCCCTAAGAGCCATCCCTGTAGTAGTTCTCCGCAGGAGGCTGGGGCTACAGCGTGAATCATAGAGCTCTTTCCCCATTTCTGTAAACTTTACACGACTCCAAAAAGGCCTTAGGAAAAGCAAGATTGTTATAAAAATGGATATGACTAAAGGCCCCTAGGCAATTATATTTGAATAATCCACAATTCCACTGGGAAATTAGCCTTCCATCCCTATGCTTATCCACAGAATACACATAATCATTGTGATTACCCTCGACAACTCCCCTATGGAATTCATGTCCCTTCACCTGTCCAACTCCAGTAGTATCAAATATGGTATTGTTTTTAAAATCTATCACGTTATATCCAAAGCGTTGCAATCGATTGGTCATGGTGGCATGGGCATCGAAAACTCCCAACATATCATAGGACTCCCCCGAAAAAGTTGTGATGGAATTGGTCAAATACATAAAGCCCCCACACTCACCGTAGGTGGGTAACCCCTGTTGTATTTTCTCTTTGATTTCTTGTCTTATCTGAGTATTTTTCTCCAGTTGTTCAGCGAAAACCTCTGGAAATCCCCCCCCAAGGTATATACCATGAAGATTTTTTGGAAGTTTTTCATCCCTAAGGGGACTAAAGGGAATTAAATCTACTCCTGTTTCCCTTAATAGATCTAGGTTGTCTTGATAATAGAAATTGAAGGCTTCATCATAGGCATATGCAATACGCAGGTTATATGTGCTAGAAAGTGTAGGTAGTTCATCTGCCTGCAACGCCTCTACCTCACCTGCTATTTCCAGCAATCCATCTAAATCAATGGTTGCCTCCACCATTTCCAATAGTTTGTCCATCTTTTCTTTAAGCTGACCTACCTCCATAGAGGGGATCAAACCCAGATGCCTACTTTCCAATTTAACATCTGAATTTTTGTTGAGATACCCTAGACACTTTACCCCCACTTGATCTTCAATCACTTCCTTAAGTAGTTCATAATGCTTTTCTCCAGAGACTTGATTAATAATTACACCTTTAATTTCCACCTCTGGGTCCAGCATTTTATAACCCAACACCATGGCGGCGGCACTATTGGACATGCCGCCCCCATTGATGACCAACACTACTGGAGCCTTTAGTATCTTTGCTAAATGGGCAGTACTGCCATCATGGGTTTTAATCCCCATTCCATCAAAAAGACCCATGACCCCTTCAATAATGGCAAGGTCTTCAGGCTGGCAGTTTTTTTGAAATAAACCCTTGAGGACTCCCTCCTCCAATAAATAACTATCTAAATTTCTCGATGCTTCCCCCGTTACAAAACGGTGGAACTGAGGGTCTATGTAGTCGGGACCGACTTTAAAGGGCTTTACTGGGAGCCCTCTTTTCTTCAATGCCCCCATGATTCCCAAGGATAGGGTGGTTTTTCCTACTCCACTTTGGGTTCCTGCCAGTACAATTCGTCCCCCTTTTGCCATTTATGCCAGCTCCTTTACCTTCTTTAGAGCTTTACCAGCTGCTTCTATGGTTTGTTGTATCATTTCGTCAGTATGGGCAGCAGAAATAAAGGTGGCCTCATACTGGGAAGGAGCTAAATAAACTCCCTGCTGAAGCATTTCCCTAAAAAATACTGCATATTTTTCAGTGTCGGATGTGGAGGCTGTTTTAAAGTCTACCACCTCAACCTCTGTAAAGAACATACAAAGCATGGAGCCAACTCTATTGAAGGAGGCTTTGATACCGATTTCCTTCACCTGTTGCTTCAACCCTTCCTCCAGCATAACTGCTCTTCTTTCTAGGTCTAGATAAATTTCTGGATTACCCTTTAAGATACTTAAAGTTGTATAACCCGCCATCATGGCTAAAGGATTTCCCGATAAAGTTCCCGCCTGATACACAGGACCAAGGGGAGATAGATACTCCATAATCTCCTTCTTACCTCCAAAGGCACCCACTGGCAGCCCTCCACCAATAATTTTTCCAAAGCAAGTTAAGTCTGGTTCTATTCCATAAAGACTTTGGGCACATTCAAAGGCTACCCTAAAGCCCGTCATTACTTCGTCAAAAATCAATAGACTACCATATTCTTTAGTCAATTCCCGTAGCCTTTGGGCAAACTCCTTCGTCATGGGAACAACCCCCATATTTCCTGCCACAGGCTCAATGATGACTCCTGCTATGTCTTGTCCCACCTCTTTAAATATGGCTTCTATATTCTCTATATCGTTAAACTCAGCCGTAATAGTATTCTTAGCTGTTTCCTCCGTTACCCCTGGACTACTGGGGACACCGTGGGTCAAAGCCCCTGATCCAGCTTTGATTAATAGGGCATCGGAATGACCATGATAGTTTCCACTGAACTTTACAATTTTACTTCTCCCTGTATATCCCCTAGCCAATCTGAGGGCCGTCATGGTGGCCTCTGTACCCGAGTTCACCATACGGATCATTTCGATTGAGGGAATGGATTCGATGACTAACTTGGCTAACTTTGATTCAATTTCTGTTGGTGTTCCAAAGCTGGTTCCCTGTTCTACAATTTCCTTTAGCTTTTCCACCACCTGAGGATGACAATGACCTAAAATCAGTGGCCCCCAAGATGCTACATAGTCAATATAATGATTGGCATCTTCGTCATATAGGTAGGCCCCTTGTCCCCTTTTCATAAAGGGTGGGTTCATCCCCACAGAGGAAAAGGCACGAACGGGACTATTAACTCCCCCTGGCATAAGTTTTTTAGATTCTTCAAACAATTGTAACGAACGATCTAGCTTCATAGGGTATTCCTCCTGATCCACTCTGCCATATCCTTAGCAAAGTATGTTAGTATCATATCTGCTCCTGCCCTCTTGATGGAGGTCAAGATTTCCACCATCACCTTTTCTCCATCTATCAGACCTTCCTTTGCCGCCATTTTTACCATGGTATATTCACCACTGACATGGTAGGCTGCTAGAGGCATGTTGTAGGTGGTCTTTAGTTGATGAATGATATCTAAATAGGCAAGCGCAGGCTTGACCATCAAGATATCTGCCCCCTCCTCTATATCTAGGGCAGCCTCCCTCAAAGCTTCCCTTCCATTGGCAGGATCCATTTGGTAGGTTTTACGATCCCCAAATTGAGGACTTGACTTTGCCGCACTTCTAAAGGGCCCATAGAATCCCGATGCAAATTTTACGCTATAGCTCATGATTGGTATATGACTAAAGTTGTTTTTATCTAATACCTGTCGTATTGCCGCCACCCTACCATCCATCATATCGGAGGGGGCAACAATATCTACCCCTGCCATGGCATGGGATAGGGCTGTATTGGCAATCAAATCTAGAGATTCATCATTTAGCACCTCATGGTCTTTGATTAGCCCACAATGCCCGTGGTCGGTGTATTGACAAAGACATACATCAGAAATGACTACTAAGTCTGGGTAATGCTTCTTTACTTCCCTAATGGCCTGCTGCACAATACCATCCATTGCGTAGGCTTCTGAACCCCGCTCATCCTTCTTTGCGGGGATGCCAAATAAAATAATCGCCTGTATTCCTAGATTCACCACTTGGCTAACTTCCTCAATCAAGCGATCAACTGAAAAATGATATTGCCCTGGTAGAGCTGTAATTTCCTTCTTGATGTTCTCCCCATGGACAACAAATAAAGGATAAACTAAGTCTGCGATATCTACTCTTGTCTCCTGTACTAGATTTCGTATTCCTGCACTTCGCCTTAATCTTCGAGGTCTTTTATTCATTTCCATTGTATCCCTCCAAAATTCCATTAATTAGTCCTTCTATCGTATATTCTTTCCCTTGAAAATCAATCGTTAAGCCTAACTCTCTTACGGTATTTCCCGTAATGGGTCCAATTACAGCAATTTTACTATTTTCTAATAGCCCTTTATTTTCTTCTCCTAAGATCTCCATCAGATTGTTGGCAGTGGATGAACTAGTAAAGGTAATAACATCTATTCCCTCCTCCAATATTTCCAGCAGTTCCTCCCGTCTATGGGTGGGGATTACCGTCTGGTAGATAGGTATTTCATCAACGATTGCTCCCATTTCCAGTAGTCCTGTCACTAGGTTTCGTCTAGCAATCTCCGCTCTAGGGATGGATATCCTGTCGCCTTTTTGAATGACTCCCTGAAGGCGCTCTAATATTCCTTCAGCGGTGAATACTTCTGGCACGATCTCCACCACAAGCCCTTTGTCCTCTAAGGCTTCTGCTGTTGCTGTGCCAATGGCAACCATTTTACTATCTCCTATGGCTCTGATATCTAGTTTCATTTCCTTCAGTCGCTTAAAGAAACTATTGACTCCATTTACACTGGTGAATATGGTGTATTGAGACTTTGGGATTTCTTTAATCTTCGCATCTATTTCCTGCAGGTTTTCACATGGTTTGATTTCTATGGTGGGAAATTCTATGATTTCTCCCCCTAGGGCCTTTAATTTGTTGGATAATTCACTGGCCTGCTGACGACTTCTGGTGACTAGTATTTTCTTGCCCTGTAGTGGTAGATTTTCAAACCAGTTTAACTGATTCCTTAAATTCACCACCTCACCTACAATGATGATGGAGGGGAAGGTAACTTGATTTCTTTCCACCACCTCCACGATATTTTCCAATGTACCCGTCACTGTCCGTTGTCTTCCTGTGGTACCCCTATGGACTAAAGCCACTGGGGTATCCTTGGATTTTCCGTACTTCATCAATTCTCCAGTAATTTTTTGTAAATTTCCAACCCCCATTAGAAAAATTAGCGTTCCCTCCAGTTGTGCCAATGCTTTGTAATTAACGGTGGTCTTTTCCTTTGTGGGATCTTCATGTCCAGTAATAACATGAAAGGATGTGCTGATATTACGATGGGTAACTGGAATACCACCATAGTTAGCCGCCCCAATGGCTGATGTAATCCCTGGAACGACTTCAAAGGGGATCCCTTCTTGATGTAGGGTATAGCCTTCTTCTCCACCCCTCCCAAAAACATAAGGATCTCCCCCTTTTAGTCTAGTGACAACATTTCCTTCCTTGGCCTTTTGTATCAGTAAACTATTGATTTCATCTTGGGTATACTTGTGTCTATGGGGGGATTTTCCTACATCTATACAAACAGCCCCTTCTTTACGGTATCTCAATAGACTGGGGTTTGCAAGACGGTCATATAAGATCACATCTGCTTTTTTCAGGCATTCCAACCCCTTCACAGTGATTAAGCCTTCATCCCCTGGTCCTGCCCCCACTAAATATACATAGGGTTTCTTCATCAGTACACCTCCCTGTAGTATTCTTTTTCTATTCTTTAATTAGTCTATCCTTTGGGTCTTTGTTGGCGACCTCCTCCAGTAGCTCCTTAGCACCCTTACTCTGCATTTTTTCTGCCAAACGTCTCCCTATTTCAACAAAATCATCAAATCCACCTATTTCAGTTTCTTTGATGATTTCTTTGCCGTTAGGAGCACCTACCATTCCTGTTAATTGCAGCTCTTCGCCTACCTTTTTTCCATAGGCTCCGATGGGTACATGACAGCCCCCCTCCATGACCTTTAGAAAGCTTCTTTCTGCCATAACTGTGTTGTAGGTTTCTTTGTGATTTAGTTCCTGTAATATATTGTATAGTTCTTCATCATCTTTACGGATTTCACATCCAAGGGCACCTTGCCCCACTGCTGGGACAAATTCTTCTGTATTAAAATAATGGGCAATTTCTTCCGTTAGCCCTAGACGATTTAGTCCTGCCGCCGCTAAAATCACCCCATCTAAAGTTTGGGTTTCAATTTTACTGATTCTTGTTTCAACATTTCCTCTAATGGGCTCAATCTTTAAACATCCATTTAGATTTAAAAGCTGTGCCTGTCTTCTTAAACTACTGCTTCCGATTCTAGCGTCCGTTGGTAACTGACTCCAAGGGATATGGTTTTTTGTAACCAATACATCTCTAGGGTCTTCTCTTTTGGTTATTGCCCCCAGCATTAGTCCTTCTGGGGAATCTGCTGGCATGTCCTTCATGCTATGTACCGCCAAGTCAATTTCCTTATCGATAAGGGCTTTTTGAATTTCCCTCACAAAAAGCCCCTTTCCGCCAATTTTATCAAGGGTTTTATCTAGAATTTTGTCTCCCTTGGTGATAATCTTAATAATTTCATATTGATATTGGGGAAATTTTTCCCTTAGTCCATCAATAATTAATTCCGCCTGTACCAAGGCCAATCGACTGGCTCTAGATCCGATTCTAATTGTTCTCATCCTTGTCACACCCTTCTCTATTTCTACAGGATTCGTAAATCCGCCACATTTTTTCTCGATAGCTATCGAAGTCCGCTATTGCATTTACAGAGGTGTCATAGGTCAATCTGTGGAACAACTCTCTTCGCACCTCGATATCATCAATCTCCTCTAGGGCTTTTTTTCGGATTTCCCCCATCGTGTCTATTATGTGTTGGTATTGGGGACCATAGGCAACCTCCAACTCATCCCGAATCCGTCTAGAAAACATAGGGCTTTTTCCATCGGTAGAAACGGTTAAGGTCAGGCTCCCCTGTCGGTGGATAGCAGGAACAATAAAATCACATAGTTGAGGTACATCCACTATGTTAATCATAATTCCCAGCTCCTCTGCCTCTTGATAACAGGCTTCGTTGACTTCGGGGATATCGGTGGCAACATAGACTAAATAACTCCCCTTCAAATCCCCCTTTTCATAGGGTCTTTTCTTGAGGTGAATGACACCTTCATCTGCCATTTTTTCTAGTTTTTCTGTGGTCTTTGGTGCAATCACAGTTGCCCTTGCCCCATGTTCCAACAGGGACTTTACCTTCCTTTGGGCAACCCTTCCACCCCCAATGACAGTGCAATTTTTTCCTTCGATATTCAGCATGACGGGGTAATACTTTGTCATATTGCCCCTCCTTTACTCATTCCTTATATTTGTGTTTAAATCAAACAATTCATCCACCACAGCAGCCACCTGTTCCCCTCTACCATTAACTCCAGCGTGTTTCATTTGCAAGATAGGCTTTTTCCACATCTTTTTTATGAGACTCCTTACCACCACTTCTATTAATTCCTTATCCTTTTCCTCCATATGGGAGAGTTTTTTGAAAAGCCCCTCCAGTTCTTCATCTGTCATTTTCTGTGAGTAGCTCTTTAACGCCTTTATTCTAGGATAAATCGGCAGACATCTATACCATTCTATGTACTTATCCACTGATTTTTGTATAAATTCCTTCATTTCTTCTATACACTGTTGACGATAGAGAAGACTTTCCTCTACAACTGCCTTTAAATGATCAATATGATATAGTGTCATCCCTTTGATTCCTTCTAATAGGGGGTCTATATCCCTAGGCAGGGCAATATCCACCATACAAACACTTCCTTCCCCCTTGTAGAGTTCTTTTACCTCATCATAATGAAAAATATAGTGGGGAGCAGAAGTTGCACTGAGTACTGCATCTATTTCATTAATCTTTGAATACTTTTCTTCATAGGGTAAGTACTTGATCTGTGGGTACTTTTTCTCTAGAGCTTCGATGGCTCCACTGGTTCGATTACAGATATAGATGGTATCTACTTCTTTTTCCAACAGGTTTTCTATAGCTATTCTACTCATTTCTCCATAGCCCACCACCAGTATCCTTTTCCCTGCTAATCCACCTAAACTTGTTTCCATCTGCTTAACTGCTATTGAGCTGATGGATAAAGGGTTTTCCGATATGGCAGTTTTAGTTTTGAGCTCCTTTGCCACCGTAACAGCCTCTAAGAATAATCTATTCAATACTTTACCAGTGGCACTATGATCTAAAGCCTTTTGATGGGCCTCCTTCACCTGTCCTAAAATCTGGTCTTCTCCCAAAACCAATGAATCTAATCCACAGCATACTTCATAAAGATACTCTATGGCCTCTCGACCTGTTTTAGCAATGTAGTGTCCTTCTAGTTCCTGGGGCTGAAGATGAAAGAAATTTTGATAGAAGTTCTTAAACCACTTTGTTCCTTTTTCAATATCCTCAACTATTGCAAATACTTCACTTCGATTACAGGTGGATACAATCACTGCCTCTTCTACAAAAGCCGACTCCTTAAGATGTGCATAGGCTTTTTCTAACTTTGACCTTGAATAAGCCACCTTTTCCCGAAGGGCTATACTGGAATTTTTATGGGTTACTCCAAAAACCATGATCTTCATTACTTAATCATCCTTTGTGTTAGAATTTTACTTCTAGGGCTTCTACTGCTCTTGATTGTAGTATGTCCACAATTCTGTCATCTGCTCCTATATGTTTTCCCATTGTAAAGCTGATATTAGGGTATTTACCCTTAATACCCTCTAATACCTCTGGTATATCATACTTTACATGATTTCCTTTAAAAATAAACATTGGTACGATGACAATTTCCGTTACTCCTGTTGCTGCCAAAGCCTCTAGTCCTTCATCCACAGATGGTTTTGATATCTGTAGGGACCCCCAACCTAATTCATCGAAGTTCTTGTCCATCTTTTTCTGTAGCTTTTCCATCAACTCTGCTAGAATCATATCCGCTTCCTTTGCTTGACTCCCGTGGGCTAAAATAAATAATCCTCTTTTCATAATTACTACCTCCTGTTATTTTGTGTTAAACTTCTTAAAAAACTGAAAAAATCCACCCTGTGGGTGGATTGGTTTGTTTGTATTTATTAAATGTAGTTGTATACACTTTTCCATAACAACATTCCCTTCCCACCGAAGGCTGTCACACATTTTAGGCTGGTCTCCTGACTTGTGCTTCTCTTTACTCTTGATCCTTCCCAGACGTATTCTCCAGTGGTATTCATCAATTTCATCCACACTTACAGTAGCGGGGGCTGTAATGGTTTTTCACCATTTTCCCATTTAAGTCTAATAAAAACACCTAAAACAACTATTCTTTTTTCTTCTACATCTTATCAAAGTATGGGGGAATTATCAACTTTTATTTGGAAAAGTAACAACTGGGCTTGAGGAATGCCCTTCAGAGTTTTCTAATGTCCCTCATGATCTAATTTGTACCTCTGATAAAATATCGGTGCTAAAGCAAACAAAACCAAAATAATAAATACAGCCATGGTTCTATAGGAAAAGAAATCTTTGATTCCATCCCCTAGTAATGAGTAGAGAAATACCTTTGGTAAGCTCCCTAAGAAGGTCCCAATGAAAAAATCATAAAAGCTAATCCCCGTCAGTCCTGCCCCATAGCTGATGGGGTCAAAGGGAAAGCCAGGGGTTACCCTCATCATAAAAAGGGTTCTGATTACTTCTTTGTCTTTTAATTTTTCAAGTCTATTCAAGTATTTTCCCTTCAACAACTTTGCAAAAATTCCTTCAAATCTGCTGGCTAGGAAAAAACATAGACTAGAGGATATTAGTATGCCAATGATACATAGAATCGTACCCATGATCGTACCAAAAATGATTCCACCTAGCACCAGTAACAAGGCACTGGGAATAAGGATGAAGGGTCTAATAGAGGCGATGCCAACAAAAACTAACATTCCCCAAACACCAAACATTTCAACAATATCTTGTATTTCCTCTAAATCAATTCCCTTTGGGAGAAATCCTCTGTTTTCATATGCAATAAATAGTATGAGTGCCCCAAGTATAATTTTTATAATTCTTTTTAATGTTTCTCTCTTAATCCCCTCCCCCCTAGTAACCTATCCTTGTTTCTTTAACTGGAAATAGAAAAGAACTCCTCCTTCAATATTTTTAACTCCATAGTTGCTACCATGAAGCTCCAAGACATTTCTTACGATGGCTAGACCTAGTCCAGTACCGACTTTTTTATCCTTTTCCTTGTAAAAGCTTTCCCATATATAGTTTAGATCTTCTTTATCTATCTGTTTGCCTTCATTATATACTTCAATGCAAACAAATTCCCCAATATCCTTTAAGGTTATTTCAACTTTACCTCCAATATTACAATGATTGATGGCATTTTGAATTAGATTACTCAATACCTGCTCTATACGGTATTCATCCCCCAGTACCATTTGTTCCTGAAGGGCTTCCTCCACCATTAATTGCACCTTTTTCTCTTTTTTTAGTACATCAAATTTAAATAGCGTACGATCCACCAAGCTAACAATATCAAAGGACTCTAATTTTACTTTAAAATTCGCCGATTCCAGTTGACTCAGGTCTAACAAATCCTTCACCATCGTACTCATTTTACTTATCTCTTCTTCTATAATATGAAAATAATCCTGTTTTTCTTCCTCATTGTTTGCTACATCATCTTGAAGGGCTTCTGTATATCCTTGAATAAGGGCTATGGGGGTCTGGAGCTCATGGGAAACTCTAGCTACAAATTCCTTCCTCATTTTATCAAGGTTTTTTTCCTTTTTTAGTTCTTCCTGTAATTCATCAAATGTTTTCTTTAGTTCGCTGGATAAAAAATTAAAGGTAGCTCCCAACTGACCTATTTCATCCTTTCTGTCATCCTCCCAAAGATTATCAAAATTCAGTCGGCCCATCTCCATAGCTACTCCATTCAGCTTTGTCAAAGGCTTCGTAATTGTCTTTGAAAAAATGAACGCCAAAATCATCGCTAGAATCATTGCGCCGATTAACACATAAACCGCGAACTCTTGAGATATGGCGATAGATTCTTCAATCGGTTGTAGGGGTGTGTGAAGAACAATAATATAGGCCTCAATAGGAAAAACTAGTGCCAAGGCATCCAATTTCCTCATGTGTCCTGGTACTTTAAAAACAATTGTTTCTCCCAATTGAACTCTATTCCAATCCTCCATTGATAGATGCCCCATCTTAGACATTCCCATCATCATGCCTGTTTGATAAATCATTCCACCCCTGCGGTCGAATATCCTCAGATTCCCGTTTAAAGTATCCGCCACTGTATTGATCTTTTCTTTGGTTTTGTTGGATAGGCCTTCTTCTGTAAACTGTTGCTTGAGCTCCTGCCCTAATTCAATCATTTGGTTGATTTTCTGTTGTTGATAAAACCGATTAAAAAAATTTGCCTGCAAAAACCATTGGAGTCCTACAATGGCCATAGAGAATATTAAAAACAGAATAAACAGTTTTAGGAAAATCGAATCTTTTCTCATGACTTCACCTCAAAACGATAACCGACTCCCCGTACTGTGACTATTTTTTTTCCTATTTCTTTAAGTTTTTGCCTCAGCCTTTTTACATGGGTATCCACAGTTCTTAAGTCTCCATAATAGTCATAGCCCCAAACTCCATCCAATAAAAGCTCTCTGGTGAGGGCAATGTTTTCATGATGTATGAAATATAGTAGCAAATCATATTCCTTAGGACTTAATTGAAGTAACTCATCCCCTAAATATACTTGATGGGATTTTTTATCGATTTTTAGTTCATTTATATATAGTATTTCAGTAGAGAGCTGTTGTTGACTCCTTTTTAAAAGAGCCTTTACCCTAGCCACCAGTTCCTTTACACTAAAGGGCTTGGTCATATAATCGTCAGCTCCCAACTCAAAGCCAAAGAGCTTGTCATTTTCTTCCCCTCTAGCCGTCAACATTAAAATTGGTATAGCACTGGTCTCCCGTATTCTTTTACATATTGTCCAACCATCATAATGGGGTAACATCACGTCTAGGATCACCATGTGGAATTCCTGCTCATACCATAAATCTAAAGCCTCTTTGCCATCTGCCGCCTCCACTACATTGACCATTTCCCTCTTCAAATAAGTAGCCACCAATCTTCTTAGCTTGTCCTCGTCCTCCACCAGCAGTATATTTGTTCCCACCATTTTTTCACCCCATCCCTAAGTTAATAAATGAAAACATAAATAAAAACACCAGTAGCTGGTGTTTTTATTATATCCAATTCCTAGTTATTTCCGCAACCTCTACCACCGAAGCCTTGACCTCTTCCGCCAAAACCTCTGCCTTTACCACGGCCACCAAGACCCATACGACCTTTTGAATTTTCGTCGCATTTTAGCAATCTAGTTTCCATTCTTTCCTTTAATACTTCTGCTTCTTCAGCAGTAATCAATCCTTCTGCTACTTTTTCATCAATCACCTTATATTTTTCTTGAAGAACCTCTTCTCGTATTTCTTCTAGGTTTAAGTCGTACTTCTCCATAATCTCTTGGTTAGTTAATCCTAATTCTCTTAGTTGTAACAATTGCTCAACAGTGATTCCAGCCTTCTCAGTAATTACCTCCATAGGAGATGCTCCACGATCAAAGAAAAGACCTCTTCTTAGTTGTGGTACTGCTTCCCCTGTAGCCGCAAAACTGGCCGATGCCATTAAACCAACAATCCCCATAGCAACAATCGCTATTTTCCATCTTCTTTCCATAATACCGCCTCCATTAAATTTATTTTAAACTTCTTTACAATCCTATCTTATCCCACTTATGTGACGGTACTGTGACAACTACAAGAATTTTTACGTCTGTTCAAAAGCCCTTAGATTCAAGAAACGAAAATCCTCAGCGGTCGTCGAGTATTGTAATACGCGAGAGTGCTGGGGATTTGAAGTGACGCAGAAGATGGGGGCTTTTCAACAACCGTAGTCTGTTCAAAATTCCTTAGATTCAAGGAACAAAAAACACTGGCGATCGTAGCGTATAAATAATACTTGAGGGTGCTAGTGTTTCGCAGTGACGCGGAAGATGAGGGATTTTCAACAGGCGATAGCCTGTTCAAAAGTCTTCAGATTCAAGGAACAAGAAACACTGGCGATCGTAGCGTATAAATAATACGTGAGAGTGCTAGTGTTTCGCAGTGACGCGGAAGATGGGGGCTTTTCAACAGGCTACCTAGTAGCCGATGTATTTGGCATACAACCCCTTTGCCTCTTCAATGGTTTTTGCATTTTTAATAATCGCTCTACCATCATCAAAAAGCTTGATTTCATAGCCCTCCACCTTGATATTTAATAAAAAAGCCGAGAGCTTAACTTCTACTGCTGCTTCCAATAGTCGTTCATAGAGCTGACGCAAATCTACTTTTCCCTTACTGTTTTGAGGATCTACTTGTATTGTGTTGTTCCCACATATATGGATTGCTTCTGGCATTTTGTCCATCAAATATTCAAACTTATGATTACCGCAGCAGGTACACCCTTCTTTTTTCGGTAACTGCATGGTTTGAAATTCATTTTCCCATAGGTCAAAATAGATCATTTTATTTTCTAGTGCCTCTAGATTTCCCGTTAAGTACTTGATGGCGGCTGTAGATTGATGCATTCCCACGATTCCCGTAGTGGTATTAATCACCCCTGCCGTATCACAGGTGGCAATACTACCTGCCGATGGCGGTGTATCCATCATACATCTCAAGCAACCTGTTTTGCCTGGAATAAACATCTTTATTGCTCCAGTGCTTCCCACAGCTCCCCCATAAATCCACGGGATATTATGCTGAAAGGCTGTATCATTAATTAGATATCGAGTCTTGAAATTATCAGTGCAATCTATTATTAAATCCATTCCTTCAATCATTTTTTCAATGGTGATACTATTTACATCCTTTACAATGGTTTCAATAGTAATATCAGAATTAACCTTTTGTAATTTTGTCTTTGCTGCCTCCACCTTTGGGATACTATTTTCAGCATCCTCTTCATCAAACAAAATCTGTCTATGGAGGTTGCTATACTCAACAAAATCCCGATCTACGATTCTTAGGGTTCCAACTCCTGTCCTTGCTAGACTGTTGGCTGCTACTGTACCTAAAGCACCACATCCAATGATTAGTACTTTTGATTTTTTTAAGCGTTCTTGTCCTTCTTCTCCAATTCCTTTAAAATTAATCTGCTTTATATATCGATCCTTCATGTCTTCACTCCTTCTCATTGCCTTCCTACATCCTCTCTTATTATAATATAAAATCCTATATACATTAACTTTAACTTGTTTTATTTATGGTTTCTTTATATTTCCTTAATTGTTTTCCACTACATTAGCTTTTCTCGTCAAAAAATGATAAAATAATAGATAAGTACGCTCTATTTTTAACTAGTGGGGGATTGATTATGAAAAAAATCATATATACACTTGTATTTCTGATGGTATTAGCCATTACTACTTTATTCCTATTACCATCCTATCTGTCTGTGGCATCGGTGAAGGAACCCTTAGAGATCGTCATTCCAAAGGGAGCTTCCACCACTTATGTGGCTAATCTTCTGTCAGAGAAAAAAGTAGTTAAAAGCGAATTGTGGTTTAAGTATAAAGCAAAACAAGCTCAAGTTGACCGTTTCATCAAGCCTGGTACCTATGTACTAACACCAGATGTTACAATGGATGAAATATTTCAACTATTAATTAAAGGTGCTCCTGAGACACCAGTCGTTCTAACTATTCCAGAGGGCTTTACCATCTATCAGATGGCAGAAAGAATGGAGTCCATTGGTCTAGGTACTGCTGATGAATTTCTACAGGCCACTAACACATATTTTTCAGATAAAGGCTATTCTTTTGATACCGAAAAACTCTATTTTTCTTTAGAAGGATATTTGTACCCAGACACCTATCACTTTACCATGAATAATACACCTGCTGATGTGGTAAATCGCCTGGCCAAAACAATGGAGGATATCTTTACAGCAGAGTATCAAGAAAGGGCAAAGGAACTGAACCTATCTATCCACGAAGTTCTTACTATTGCTTCTTTAATTGAACGGGAAGCCTACAACGACGAGGAAAAATCGATTATCAGTGGTGTAATCTACAATCGGATTAAGAAAAAAATGCCTCTACAAATCGACGCTACTGTAATTTATGGTATAGGGGAAGGGAAAGAACATATTACCCGTGTGCTTAATGTTCATTTAGAGGAATCTAGTCCCTTTAATACCTATCGAAACCCTGGTCTACCCCCTGGCCCTATAGCAGCCCCAAGTAAAACATCTATCTACGCTGCCCTATATCCAGAGGATCACAACTATCTATATTATGTGTTAGGCAAAGACGGCCATGTATTTGGTACGACCTATAAAGAACACCTTAAGAACGTACAGGACTACAGGAAAATTATGAAGGAAAAATCAAATAATTAGCATTTAGTATTACATTTAAAAAGGCAGCAAGGGACTAGACCCTTCTGCCTTTTTTTTATGTTTGTAGTTATTAGCACCTTTACTGACCCTACTATAGTGAAATTTTTTCCCTCATCTTAAAAAAATGAATTTAATTATTTTTTTATGCCAATCTTTAAAAGATTCCTTGGCTTTCTTAAGAGCGGCAATCTTATAGATCTCTGACTCAGTAGGATAAGCAAATATCATATTTAGAAATATTGAAGAGCTTAGTTTTTTCTTAATGGCCAAGGTGACAACTGGTATCATTTCACCAGCTTTATCACTGATTACTGTTGCTCCAATGATTCGCTTATTTCTGCCTAAAATTAGCTTAATGAATCCTTCATCATTCTCTGATTTGGCCCGATCATTATCTGCTAAATCTACTATTAGATAGTCCTTAAACATCCCTAGGGACTTTGCCTGTTGCTCTGTATAACCAACATGAGAGACTTCTGGTTTTGTGTAGGTTGTCCATGGAACAGCCGAATAATCAACTTTTGCATTGAGCTTAAAAACAATATTTTTAAGTACTATAGAGGCTTGATATCCAGCCATATGGGTAAATTGATATGGTCCGGTTACATCTCCGCAGGCATAAATATTTTTAATATTTGTCTGTAGTTTAGCGTTAGCTTTAATGTATCCTTTTTCATCCATCTCCACCCCTATTTCTTCAAGGCCTAAGTTTTGTGACGAAGGCCTTCTTCCTAAAGCAACTAGCAGCTGATCTCCTCTTATTTCTTTACTCTGGCCATCTGCCTCTATTACAACCACCACATCATCCCCGTCTTGTTTTACCTGTAAAATAGATGCGCCTAACTGCAAATCCATTCCATCTCGAAGGAATTTCTCCTTCATCCAGGGTCCTACCTCTGGGTCATCCTTATGAAAAATATCAGAATGCTTGTCTATGATTGTCACCTTGGACCCAAGATGTCTAAATCCTTGGCCAAGCTCAAGTCCGATAGGGCCACCCCCCAATACAATTAGATGTGTTGGAAGCTTTTTAAGGCCAAACACGTTTTCATTGGTAAGATAGAAAACCTCATCTAATCCTTTTATATTGGGAATAGATGGTTTGGCCCCGGTTGCAATAACAATGTACTTTCCTGTAATAAATTGCTCCCCTATAGAAACTCTATGATTATCCATTAGTTTACCCTTTTTTAGGAAAACATCAACCCCCAAACCCTCAAACCTCTCCTTAGAATCATGGGGCTCAATGGATTTAATTACCGATTTTACCCGATTCATTACATTTTCTAAGTTAACATTATTTAAGGAAGCATTTATCCCAAATTTATGAGATAACTGTATATCTTTTGCCAGGTGGGCACTCTTTAAAAATGTTTTACTTGGTACACATCCTGTATTTAAACAATCTCCACCCATTTTGCTTTCTTCCACCAGTGCAACTTTTGCACCAAGGCTAGCTCCTCCTGCTGCAATTACCAATCCAGCACTACCAGCTCCAATTACAATAATATCGTAATCATATTTCATGCTTTACCTCCCCCCTCTTTTCCTTATTTTTTACTAAAGTGTTTGTATATTTGCATCTTTATCTTCTTACAATATATTAGTATTTCTATAGCTTTTACCCATTAAAATTAAGAATATTTATAAAATTAATAGATTTAAGTGGGAAAGATGAAGTTGCTACTAAAAAAAGCAGACAATATAGTCTGCTTTTTTTAAATATAAATTTTTGATGTTCTTGTTTTATATATTTTCAAATCCCATTACATCATATCCAGCCTCTTCAATAGCTTCCTTCATGCTTGCATCAGTAACATTGTCTGCTACTTCAACGACGGCATTCTTATCTGCTAAATTCACCACTACATCCTTTACTCCTTCGATTTCCATTAAAGCGTTCTTCACGTGATTGGAGCAGTGTCCACAGGACATTCCTTCGATTTTGATTTGCTTTTTCATTTTTGATTCCTCCTTAATTTATATTTACCTTGCTCAGATTACTTATTTATTTGGTATTTATAATTGTGGTTTAAAATTCCTCAATCTGAGGGCATTACTTACTACAGATACAGAGCTTAAGGCCATAGCACCTGCCGCGAACATTGGGTCAAGCAATGGTCCTCCAAACAGATATACCAACCCTGCCGCTAAAGGAATTCCCGCCGTATTGTAGGCAAATGCCCAGAAAAGATTTTGCTTGATGTTTCTGATGGTACTCTTACTTAATTGAATAGCTGTTACAACATCTACTAAATCACTTCTCATAAGGACAATATCAGCAGATTCCATTGCAACATCAGTACCAGAACCAATGGCAATCCCTACATCTGCTTGGGCTAATGCTGGAGCATCGTTTACTCCGTCTCCAACCATTGCAACCTTTTTACCTTTTCCTTGTAGCTTTTTCACTTCATTGGCCTTATCTTCTGGAAGTACTTCCGCTAATACAATATCAATCCCCACTTGTTTTGCAATGGCATTGGCTGTCAGTTTGTTGTCTCCAGTAATCATAGCTACTTCAATTCCCATTTGGTGTAGCTTTTCAATAGCCTTTTTACTGTTTTCCTTTACAACGTCGGCTACTGCTATAATTCCCACCAACTCTTGGTTGAGGGCAACATACATTGGTGTTTTACCTTCATTGGCCAGACGGTTTGACTCATCCTCTAAACCTATAGATATATTTTTCTCCACCATAAGTTTTTTATTACCCAATAGTAATTTCTTACCTTCTATTGATACTTCAATCCCTCTACCAGGGATCGACATAAAGTCATCTACTTTTTTCAAGTCTAATTTTCTTTCCTCATGGGCTCTAACAATCGCTTCCCCTAATGGATGCTCAGAACCCTTTTCAGCAGAAGCCGCCATCATTAATAACTCTTCCTCTGAAATATTCTTAGTCACGATATCCGTCACCCTTGGCTTACCTTCAGTGATGGTACCTGTTTTGTCAAATACTACCGTCTCAATCTTGTGGGCTGTTTCTAGGGCTTCTCCACCCTTAATCAATACTCCATTCTCTGCACCTTTACCTGTTCCCACCATAATAGCTGTAGGGGTTGCTAGACCTAAGGCACAAGGGCAAGCAATCACCAATACCGAAATAAAGATTGTAAGGGCAAATACTGCCGATTCTCCAGAAAAATACCATAGAACAGATGCAAGAATAGAAATTCCAATAACAATCGGTACAAAGTAACCAGAAATAATATCCGCCATCTTAGCAATCGGTGCCTTTGAACCTTGGGCATCCTCCACTAGCTTAATGATTTGAGATAGGGCTGTATCTTTACCAACCTTTGTCGTCTGGAACTGGATAGAACCATTTTTATTGATACTTCCCCCGATAACAGGATCTCCTTTTCTCTTTTCTACTGGGATACTTTCTCCTGTGAGCATTGACTCATCTACAGATGTATATCCTTCTACTACAGTACCATCGACGGGGATTTTCTCCCCAGGCTTTACAATAACAATATCTCCCACTTCTACTTCTTCAATTGGAATGACCATTTCCTGCCCATCCTGGAATATTAGAGCTGTCTTTGGTTGCATTCCCATAAGCTTTTTGATGGCTTCGGATGTCTTACCCTTCGAAACCGCCTCTAGATATTTACCTAGTAAAATTAGTGTAATGATTACTGCTGCTGTTTCAAAGTACAGCTCCATCACCATATGATGATTTCCGTTAAGGATCTCCATAATGGCATAGATTCCATAAAGGAAGGCAGCACTGGTGCCTATGGCAATCAATGAATCCATGTTTGGATTTCTTCTGATTAGTGCTTTAAATCCAACAGTGTAAAACTTCTGTCCCGCCACCAATACTGGAATTGTTAAAAGTAATTGAGTAATGGCAAAATTAAGGGCGTTGGGATGGGGGTCTAAAAATACTGGCAATGGTGCCCCCACCATATGACCCATGGCGATATACAGTAGCGGTAATGTGAAGATGGCTGAAATCACAAACTTATTCCAAAGGGTCTTGATATCCTTCTCCCTTTTTTCACCTTCTTGGTCAACCTTACTCTCCATCTCTAGATCAAGGGGCTTGTAACCTGCCTTTTCAATGGCCTGCTTAATTTGAGAAATCCTTAGTACATTACTATCATATCTGATTTGGGCCTTTTCAGTGGCTATGTTTACATCTGCCTCCACTATACCCGTTAGTTTTCGTAGAGCACGCTCCACCGCACTGACGCAGGAGGCTCAGGTCATTCCCTCAATAGGAATACTAATCTCCCTTAAATGATTTTCTTCCTTCAGTCCATATCCTAGCTTAGTAATCCTAGTAACCATATCATCTAGGCTTACTTTTTCTTCATCATACTCTATCGTCACTTTTTCACTGGCGTAATTCACTGCTGCACTGGTAACCCCCTCCATTTTCGAAAGGTTTCGTTCAATGGCTTTAGCACAAGCAGCACAGGTCATGCCCTCCGCCAGCAAAGTTTTCTGAACTAGCTTCATAGTCATTCCTCCTATCATTACTTCATCAATTTTTTAACCGTCTTCAACACTTCTTCAATGGCACTCTCATCACCGTTTTTGATTTGTTCTGATATACAATTTTTTAGATGTCCCTCCATCAAAATCAAAGCGATGGAACTAAGGGCCGATCGGGATGCTTCTATCTGATTAATCACATCATTACAATAGGTACCTTTTTCAATCATATTTTTAATTCCTCTTACTTGACCCTCCACTCGACTTAAACGATCAGTAATGGACTTTTGTATTTTAAGGGACTCTTCGCTGGGGACCTTATAATTCGAACGTCCCAATTTTTCTTCCTTCATTGCAAACACCTCCTCTACTTTAGGATACCATACCCCCCTATAGTATGCAAATAATATTTTCTATGATTAAGGGAAAATTTTTTTCGTATATCGAATAGATCTTTTTTATTGAGACTTTTTTACGAGAAATTATTCTATCTTTATAATTTGCTTGTTTATACTATTTATGTACTTATGTTTCTCGCTTAATCAATAATTATATTCCAAGGAGGAATTTATATGTGTTATCAATTGGAAGCTACAGAGGATTTTGCCAATGCATTGGATGAAAAGGATTCCCTCAGACACTTTAATAAACTAAAGGCATCATCCCATCTACTGGGATGATGCCTTGTTTTTTGCATATCTTTTAAAATTTTTTTTATTATATGAGAGACCTTTGTGTTACTCCTCCACTACTTCGTCTAAAGCCTTTTCAACCCTTGCAAAGGACGCAATGATGGATTGGGGGTCCTGAATAATGTGAAACTCTTCTCCAAACTCCATGTCTGCTACCCTTAAGGCGTCCCCTCTGGTAAGGCTGGTTACATCATACTCAAGCTTTTGAGGTATATTTCCAGCAAAGCATTCCACCTCTAACTCTTGTAGTTGTTGTTGTAGGATGACTCCTCCTCTTTCAACATAATTTCTTCCTTTTAACACTATTGGTACTTTAACATGTATCTTTTGATCATAACTTACTTGTTGTAGATCTAAATGAATGATTTCTTTAGTCACTGGGTCCCTTTGAACTTCCTTGATTAATACAGTATGATTTTCTCCACCCATTTCGACTTGAATGATTCCATTTTCCCCATGATTTCTTAATAAGGACTGTAATTCCCTCTTATCTATTTTGATTGGCACAGTATTCATATTTCGACCATAAATCACTGATGGCACGTATCCATCAAATCTTACACGATGACTTTCATTCTTACCCACATTATTGCGAACTTCGCTTGTAATTGATTGCATAAAAACACCTCTCCTCTTCAATTTATTAAAGAATTATAACCAATTAGAGTTTTTTTATACTCTATTATCTGGCATAAATTGGAGAGATAGAGGTGCGTTTTTTGTTATATAAGCATTAAAAGATTTTCTTCTTCTTGAGGCTCCTCCTTTTGTCCTACATAGCTCATATTAGCGATGATGGCATCCTTTTCAAGAAAAACCTCAATATGCTCACTGTTTAATATTTGTAGATCTTTCACTGTTATTGCATCCTTTTTATTTAAAAGCTTTGCATCTACTTCTATTTTATCGGGAATGTATTTAGGATAGGTTTGAATGTCTATTTCATTATGTATCGTTTGTAAGAATTGACTACTGTTCTCAACAGCTTCTCTATTGACGAAGTGTATTGGAAGGGTAAGTTTTATCTTTTGATCATCTCGTAAAGTTTGTAAATCCACATGTAATATCTGGTTTTTTAAATTTTCCCTCTGAATTTCTTTAATCACCGCAAAGCTTTTTTCTCCCTCTAAACTTACGGCGATTCTAGTGCTACCATACTTGCTTAATATTTTTTCTATGTCTCTTTCCTTCATAAAGATAAGTTGGGTGGTTTTTCCCCTGCTGTATAAAATCCCTGGTATTTTTCCTTTTTTTCTCTGCTTTGCAACACTGTTCTTCCCTACAATTTCTCTTTGGTAGACTTGTAATAGTGGTGTTGCCATATTAAATTCCCCCTTTAGATTTGATTTGAAGAGAGTATCCCAACAGTACAGGACACCCCCACCAAACTCTATTTAATCGATGGATTTTAAGATTCTTTCTGCTATATCTGATAATCTTAAATCCCCCACCGATTCATCGCAAGCAATAAAAATACTTTTTATTTCCTCCAATCCGTCATCATAATGATAAGAATAACTATAACAAATAAAGGCACCCGATAAAAGGTCCTCTATCATTGCCACCTTTTCATCTGCGAGATTCATTAATTCTTCAACTAAATCCTCCTGCTCTATGGGCTCAGTAGTATCTAATAGGATTTCCTCCTTCAAATGGACAACATCATGGATTATTTGGTATACAAGGGTATCGTCCCTTTTAGAACCCTTTGTTATATCCTTTACGACTTTGAAGGGATGTTTTTCTTTAATTCTATTAAGTATTTCTTCACTATCATACATTTTATTTTCCACCAATACGTAACTCATCTTTATCCTCCTTATTTTTCCCTTTTCTCTAGGGAGTGTGCCTGACTATTATGTTATTTTACAATGAATATGTAGATTCTTAATAGATTATAAGTAATCATTTCATAGTTTTAGGTTTATTATATATCTGTAGGTTTTCCTACCAATTGATCAGATATTCTCTGAAATGATTATCCTATGGATCTATTACCTCTTTTCACCCTATACTATTTATTCTATTATTAGGTTTTAAATCCTGCTTAAATTTTAGTCACATCTTTTATTATTCCATCAACTATTGATGGCAGCAATAAAGGAGGTAATGGGAATGGTTAAAATTAGTCCTATACTCCCACTCAAGGAGCGTAGTATTTCTGTAGCTAAAAATTGTGAATTAATGAGGTCTACGATTGGCATATTAGATAAGGTGAAGAAAAATAACAATGGCAAAGAAGTACCGGCATAGGCCAATATTAAAGTGTTGGTCATTGTTGCCATGATATCTCTTCCCACCGAAAGTCCTGATAAAAATAAGGTGCTGATTCTTGCTTTACTATTGGCCTTCTTAATTTCACATATTACAGATGTAATGGTCATGCTAACGTCCATCACTGCTCCTAATACGCCGATCGTTATCCCACTATAGAGTAATCCCCTATAATCAATATCTAATTCTGTATGGGTAACCAGCATTTGTATGGTATCATCAGAAATCCCTGTAAGTTGAATCAAATTCCCAAAATAAAGCGCTAAAACTCCAGACAATATTGTACCTCCTATGGTGCCAGCAATGGCGGTGAAGCTTTTCTTACTGAATCCACTAATCAGAATAAAGCTGACGATAATAATGATACTACATACTAAAATTGTAGTAATGATAAAGCCATATCCCTTTATAATCATGGGCATAAAGATTTTTAAAATACAAAAGGCTGTGATACCAAGGGCTATAAAGGATCTTAATCCCGTAAACCCCCCAAATAAAATAATGAGTATAAAAAATAATGCAAATAAAATTGTAATATATCCTTCTCTAGATATATCTCTAAAGCTAATATTCTCCAACTTACCATTATTCATTGCCAGTTGCACATAAATCTTCATGTTTTTTTCTAAGGCTATATTGTATGGAGAACCTTTTATGAGTTTATGGGAAAAATCCACAGTATTCCCTTCATATATCCCTTCTAAAATCCTTGCTTCAACATGCTGAATCATTACTTCCCCTTGTTGCTCTGTTGTTACCTTCAAGACCGTTGCTTTAGCCTTTATATATTCTACATCTTCATTTCCATATGCGGAAAAAGTATTTATTAGCATTGAAAAGATGAGTACCAGAGCAATTAAACTCTTTTTATTCATTGTAGACTCCTCCTCTGTAGTAAAGTAGATATTATAGTCTACTGAATATATATTAATAGAGATAGGGGGATATTAATACTTTATTTAATTAAAAATTTCCACTCAAAAAGGGAGCAGTCTTTTGACCACTCCCCGTTATTTTATGACTAATCTACTGTATATGGAATTAAAGCCATATGTCTAGCTCTTTTGATAGTCTTAGTTAATTCTCTTTGGTGAATTGCACAGTTTCCTGAGATTCTTCTTGGAAGAATTTTACCACGCTCAGTAATGTACTTCTTTAACTTTTGAACTTCTTTGTAGTCCATAGTAGTTACTTTGTCCGCACAAAAAGTACAAATTTTCTTTTTACTTCTACGCTTTTTCTTGTTGATCATTGGTTTCCCTCCTTATCTTAGAATGGAATATCTTCGTCATCGTCAACTGCTTCAAAATCGTTTAGATCTATATCAGCTGAATTAAAGTCATTAAAAGAACCTGATTGCGATTGGTTTTGATTTTGATTATTCTCACGATTTCCCCACTCTAGGAATTCAACTTGATCTGCCACTACTTCAGTAACATATCTTTTGTCCCCATTTTGAGTCTCGTAGGAACGGCTTTGTAATCTACCATTAATACCTACTAAACGTCCTTTAGCTAAGTAATTGGCACAGTTCTCAGCGCTTTTACCCCAAACCACAATGTTAAAAAAGTCTGCCTCTTTCGTCTTTGAAAAGGCTCTATTCACTGCAACACTAAAGGTGGCTACAGCTTTTCCGCTGGTAGTAAATCGTAACTCTGGATCTCTTGCTAAACGTCCGATTAACACAACACTATTCATCGTTACACCACCTTATTGTATTACGCTTCTAATCTAGTGATCATATGTCTGATTACTTCGTCAGCAATCTTTAAGTTTCTGTCTAATTCTTTCGGCACATCAGCTGAAGAATTGAAGTTTACTAATACGTAGTATCCTTCATTAACTTTGCTGATTTCGTAAGCTAACTTTCTGTTACCCCACTCATCAACGTTCTCAACTTCACCATCAGCTTCAACAATACCTTTGAATTTCTCTAATAGTTGAGTTCTTTTTTCTTCTTCAGTGCTTGGCTTAAGAATGTACATTAATTCGTACTTGTTCATCTTTTCCACCTCCCTTTGGACTTAGCGGCCTTGCTCTTTGGCAAGGCAGAGAGAAATGTTTTTCTCACATTAAAAGATTATATCATTATGTAGCCTTAATTTCAATGATTTTTTAATATTTTTATTATATATTTTATTACCTGTTTTCCATATCTCTCTTAAATTAAGTCCTATACTAAAATATTATAGCCAAAATCTATGCTGTTATATAATCTCCAGATCACGATTAAAGGCTTTTTTAAAAGCCTTTTGTACCTTATAGGCTGTACAAATCTCCAGTTCTGGTGAAGTAGCAGATTTCACTTTTATTTGGACTCGCTCCCCCTCTATTAAACACTCCACATCTTCTATGATACGGGCCTCACTTCTATCTAGTTTTTCAGCTATATTAAGAAATATACTAAGTTTTATAATTATCTCAAAGTCTTTTTTTGAAATCAGCATACTATAGGATTTCCAGTCCCTTCTAAAATCCACTTCCCTATGCATAGCTACGATAAAGGCGCACATCACCAGCTCTCTATTCCTCAAACCATTTAATCTGGAGTTTAGCACTAGATAAAATCCGTGCTTTTGGTGGTTGTAATAGTCCACGTAGTTACCAATATCATGCAGTAGTGCTGCTGCCGATAGTAGTTTTCTTTCTTCTTTCCCCAAGCCATGCAGATCGGTCATCTGGTCAAAGATGGAAAGAGCCAACTTTCTAATATGGTAACTATGTATAATATTAGCATCATAGTTCCTTAAAACATTATTAATACTATGATGGAGGACATCCTTTAATAATCGATTAACAGGATAACATTCCAGTATGTATTTTTCGAAGAATACCCCCTCCCTCAATCCATTACCGCTGATAATTAGTTTATCTGCCTTCAAATATTCTACTAAACACTTTATGGGGACAATTCCCCCTACTATAATGTCTGCCCGCTCTTTGTTAACTCCAGGGATATTTTTTCTTTCATGGATCTTAGCTTTACTGACCTTATTGAAGGCGGCAATCATTTCTTTGCTGGTAATTTGGTAGTTGTGGAGGCTAGTTAAGGGAAATTCAATTTCATTTTTGTTGATTTTCGCTAGGGTTCTAGCTGTTCCTCCAATCCCCACCACCGGTAGGCCTACTGCTTTTTTCAGCCAATCTACCTTTTTAAATTGCTTTGCAATATACTCCTCCAGTTGTTTCATTTTTTCCGTCGATTCCTGCTTTCTATCTAAATAACCTTCAGTCAGAATTACGGCCCCAAAGGGGAAGCTAATGGCCTCTTTAATCTGCCGATTCTCCACCAGTACCAGTTCAGTGCTGCCCCCACCTACATCGATAATTACACACTCATTTATGTCTATGGTATTGATTACCCCTAAGTAGGCGTAATAGCCCTCTTTTTCCCCTGTAATCACTTCAAATTCAAATCCCGTCTCTGTATAAACTATTTGTAAGAATTCTTTTTGGTTTATGGCATTTCGCACTGCTGCTGTAGCCACTAAAAATACTTCATCTACGTGATGTACCTCCAGTAGCTTTTTAAACAGTTTTAAGGCTTTAATGGTTCTTTTAATAGGGGTAGGCTTTAGAATCATCTCTCTTCCCATTCCTTCACTAAGCCTCACCATTTCCTTAGCCTCGTCTATCATCCTATAGGAATGGTCTTGATCTATTTTCATAATAATCATTCGTACCGAATTGGAACCTAAGTCAATGATGGCAAATTTCTTTTCCATCAGAATCCCCACCTTCTTTTTCCTCTACTTTATCCATTGTTGTTGCTCCACACATCGTCTTTAGTTCAAAAATCAACTGTTTTCTTTCCCTTTGTTGCTGTTGCCACTGCTTTGAAGCCAAGCTAAAAAAATATCTCTGGGTATCTATTAGTTGTTTTCCTCGTTTATCGATTTTATGGTATATCCCTTGGGAATTAAGTACTCTTGTCTTTACATTGTCATTAATTTCAATTGTGAGCATCTTTACGATTCTATTTCTAATTCCTTTATCTTCTATAGGGACTAATACTTCCACCCGTCGATCAAGATTCCTTGGCATCCAGTCAGCACTGGATATATAGACCTCTTCCGCAGCATCATTGTAGAAATAGTATATGCGACTATGTTCCAAAACCCTCCCGACTATGCTGGTAACTGTAATATTTTCGCTCACATCTGGTATTGCAGGTCTTAAACAACATATGCCCCGAACGATTAAATGAATTTTTACTCCTTTAGTAGAGGCATAATATAGGGCTTGTATAATATGCTTGTCCACCAAAGAATTCATTTTGGCAATAATTCTTGCATCCCTTCCCAACTCTGCATTTTTTGCTTCCCTATAGATCAATTCCAAGAACTTTTCTCTTAAATTTAAGGGGGCTACAGCAATTTTACTTAATTCTGGTGGGTAAGAATAGCCTGAAAGCATGTTGAATAGTGCTGTGACATCGGCTCCGATCTCTTCATTCACCGTTAGTAGTCCCACATCGGTATAGAGCTTTGCTGTGATATCATTATAGTTACCCGTTCCTAAGTGGACATAACGAACCATCCCTTCCGCCTCTTTTCTAACCACTAAAGTCATTTTGCAGTGGGTTTTTAGACCCACCAGTCCATAGATTACATGACACCCCGATTGTTCTAGCTTTTTAGCCCAGTGGATGTTTACCTCTTCATCAAATCTTGCCTTTAGCTCCACCAAAACTGTCACCTGTTTCCCCCTCTTGGCGGCCTCTGCCAGTGCTTTAATAATGGGTGAATCTCCGCTTACTCTATAGAGGGTTTGTTTGATCGCCAATACATTTGGGTCTTTCGATGCCTTTTCAACAAATTCTACTATCGGATCAAAGGATTCATAGGGATGATGCAATAATAGATCCTGTTGTCTAATCACTTCAAATAGGTCCTCCTCATCCACGAGAACTGGAGGAATAGTCGGTATATATTCTGGATATTTTAAATGTTCAAATCCTTTCCTCCGATAAATTTTCCATAAGAACGTTAAATCTAGGGGACCTTTTATGTGGTAAATATCCTTCTCATGGATCTCTAAGGAATCTCTTAGTATTTTTACTAAGGCAGCATGACTACTTTGCTCAATTTCTAATCTTACCGCTGCTCCCCATTTTCTTTTTTGTAAGGACCTTTCTATTTCCTTTAGTAGATCCTCTGCCTCCTCTTCTTCTATACTCAAGTCAGCATTCCGTGTAATACGATATGCTGAAGCACAAACAATCTTATATCCAGAAAACAAACTACTGACATTCATTTTGATGACATCCTCAAGGAAAATCAGCTCTACCCCCTTCTCTAGACTAGAAGGCAATTCGATTAGCCTTGGTAATCCTGCTGGTACCTGTACTGTTGCAAATATTAATTCTCCTTCCTCCACTTGTTGATCCATTAATATACCTATATTGAGGCTTTTGTTAAGGATCAGGGGAAAGGGACGAGAAGCGTCCACTGCCATAGGAGTCAATACTGGATAGACTGTACTATCAAAGTATTCCTGTAGAAACTGTCTTTGTTCCTCCATCAAAGATTTACTATTAACGATATTAATGTTATTCTTTTTTAACTTTGGTAGCAGTCCTCTATTTAGAGCATTGTATTGTTCATGAACCATCCGATGTACCCGTTGGGATATTTGATTTAATTGCTCCTTTGGTTTTAATCCTGCCGGGTCTGGCTTGGTATATTCTGCATTCACCTGATCCTTTAGGGATGCCACCCTTACCATAAAAAACTCATCTAAATTGGACCCTGCTATGGCTAAAAATTTTAATCTCTCAAATAAAGGATTTTTGTTGTCTTTAGCCTCCTTTATTACACGGTCGTTAAATTCTAGCCAACTCAACTCACGGTTTAGATAGTATTCCTCTTTATTAAATAGGTTATCTTTACTGTTCACCCTTCATCATCCTCATAAAAATAATATTCTATCCCTCAAAATCTTATATATTTTCTTGCTATGGTTATTTTATTATTATTTTTATATACAACCATAATAATACTACAATCTATTTAATTATCCTGCCTGAAAGTTTCCTATTAATTCCTTACCCGATTATTTAGTTATCATTTAAGAAGCTTAAAATATTTTTTATAATTATCGTATATTTTTTTACAAATGAGGCAAATATATTAATGAGATAGCCCCCACAATATAACATTTATTCATCCCAATCTCCCCCTTACAATGATAAAGGAGGGTGGCAATAGCCACTCTCCTTTATTCGTTCCCCTCATTCTTAGGGTGTATTTTTTTTGTTCTTCTCTCTATTTCCGGTCTTGCTAGCCATAACTGTTTTTCACACTTTACACATTTAATCCTAAAGTCTGCCCCCGTCCTCAAAATTTCAAAATGATGATTTCCACATGGGTGTTGCTTCTTCAATTCTACGACATCTCCTACTTCAAATTTAATTGGCATTATTCCCCTTCCCTTCTATATCATCTATTACTATTATTGTAGACTATTTGGCGATATAATTACAGCCCACTGTAGAAAACATTATTAACATTTTATAGAACATCGCTTCCCTGATAAATAAAAAATGCCCAATGTGAACAAAAGCAACTAGACAATTTTTATAACAATCGTGTTAGTTGCTTTTTTTTAGCCTATTTTCTTACATATTTACAGGCACTTCTATATTTTCTTCTATTTCCTCTACTTCAAGTTCTCTATTACGATGAGCATATATCACGACAGATACCAATACACCAAGACTTACAATAAGAATCGGTATCTCCAGCTTATTCAAGATTTCCACATTAGTCATTCTAGATAAAATAACACTGATAAGATTATTAAATAGATGAATAATGATGGCTGGCCATATTGATTTAAACCAAACACATACTAACCCCAGCAGAATTCCCATAAAGAAAGTATAAATACCTTGTACCAATTGCATATGGTATAGGGCAAATAGTATGGCCTGAATAACAATAGCCCATTTAATAGATAGATTTTTTCTAAGTTCCTTTAGGATTAGCCCTCTAAAGATAATTTCTTCAATGAAGGGTGCTGCAATAGCTACCGCCAGATATAAGAGGATTGGACTACCACTTAACAGCTGTTCCATCAGGTCAATATGCTTTGAAAAAGCATCATCCATCACCTCTGTTTTTTGGATCAACGACAATAGGAATCCATTAATAAATACCATACCAATTCCTACAGGTACAAATAAAGCTGCATTTTTCCAAGAAATTTTGGTGAACTGACATACTTCAAAGAAGCTCTCCTTGCGGGCTTTAATGATTAGATAATATAGACCAAAAGCTAGTATTGAGCTGACAATAATCGCTAAAGTTGTTTGCTGTGCTATTAAAAGTGGTATCTTTTGTTGAACTTCCTCTGACGTAATACCAGGGTTTTGGACTATTAATTTGACGGCGACTATAATACCTGCTACGATTGTATAGATTACCTGTAGGGTAAAATAGATCGATAGGTATAACAGAATCCATCCAAATGTTTTTAAAAATTTCTTCATTTATTAACCCCCTCTTTTCCAAATATTACATTTTTACTCTAGTATGAGAAGAAATATGCTATCTACATATTAACATATTGATACTAGGGTTTAAACTGAATGATGGTCCATAATAATGTATAATTATTACAAAACAAGAATTAATAGTAATAGAGATCGTTAATTAAACAGATTCCACAGTTTTCTTTTTGTAGAAAAGTGTAATAGTACTGTTGTCCCTACTCCTACTTCACTAATTAGCTCTAGTCTACCACCATGTCTTTCCATTACATTATAACAATAGGATAATCCTAAGCCAAAGTTAAGGGTAAGTTTCTTGGTTGTAAAAAATGGGTCTAATACCTTCTCTAAATTTTCTTTAGGGATTCCTTTACCATTATCGCTTATGGATAAGGAAATTCCCCTCTTTCCCTTGCATAAAGTAATCTTTATTTGACCATTTTGCTCCATTGCTTCTATAGCATTCTTTAATATATTAATCAATACTTCCCGAATATGTATTTCGTCACACCAAACCACATCAGCTTCATAATAGTTTGTTTCCACAGTAATACTCTTTTTCTTAATGGAACAACCCACCATATTGATAGCTGTATCTACAATATCCTTAACATTGTTATATGATTTATCTAATATAATATCTGACATCTGCACATTGATTCTACTAATCATAGCATATAGGTGGTTAGTAGAATCATTAATAATCTCTAAGGAAGTATTAATATGTTCATTAGGTTCATTGCAATAGAGTCGAATACTCTCAGCCCCCATAGAAATTTTTCCAATCTCATTTTTAATTGTATGACTAATGATGGCAGTACCTGAAGAAATCGACCTTCTGGTTCTTTCCAATTGATGCTTCTCAAACTTGATCTTCACTCCCAAGGCCCCGTGTCTGGCACTAAATATTATAAATAAAGTAAACTGTAGGATTACAAACCAACGGTGGAACCTCCATGCTTCATGATTATTAAATATCCTCAGGATAAAGTTGGAATATAAAGCGTACAGAGTAATAGGTGAAACGATTAGGCAGTTGAATAATTTCTGTTGTTTTTCCACTGGAGATGGTGTTATTATAAAGGTTAAGAATAATAATAAATTTGCCATAATTACATAAGGTGCTACCCAAATGGTTAGGATTTTAAAAGATGGATTATACCCCCCCATAAAAGGAAAGAGCATATACATCATTATTGGTGGTATAAGGAGTACTATTTTAAGTTTATTTTTCCAACGCTTGAACCGTTTCTGAAATATAAGTGTATTATTTATTCCATACATCAATAAAGCATAGGGCGCAAAGTGATGGGATAAAGAAGAAGAAAAACCAATTAAACTGTACATCACATAGTTATTGGTATTGCCCACCCCTATATAAGTATTTACAACTTGTATCCCATATTCTTCTAGCACTACTGCCAAAGCCCCACATCCTGTAAGAAAAGTAAGGGCACCGAGCCATCTATTGGACTCTTCTTTACGACCATATACTAACACAATAGCAGACAGCGTCCACAACAGTATCACTACAAAAATCATATAGAAAGCTACCCCCCTTTAAATCAATTTATCCACAAAATTAATTACATCTTTACGTATTTGTTTTCTACATAGAACAATCCCAGCATGTCCACAATTATACAAAATCCTCTTTGGCTGCTGCCATTTAGACCACAGCTTATTTGTATCCTCAAGCCAAACATACCGATCATATTTTCCACTGATTAAAAGAATTTTTTCTTTAGCCAATAGGGGTGGATAATTACTGGGGTCAATAATATTCCAATAATTGATTAGTTTTTCATATGTGAATTTATTATTTACAAGGTCTTTTTTTATGTATTTTCCAGGAGGTGTCTTCCATATGGAGAAGGATAGGGCATTGGCATACATAATTGAAACCAGTCCGTCAATATCAGCCTCTATTGTCGCCGTCAAGTTGGTAATAAAGCCCCCCAAGCTTAACCCTATAAGAAATACCTTCCCGCCCTTATTTTTTTTAATCCACTGGACTAAAGCCCTTAAATCTACCACCGCCTGTTGGATTGCTTGAAGGGTCCCTTCTACGTCTGCACTAATCATATACTCTCCACTATATAAGGAATTTGGAGGTTGACGATCTAAATGATAGGGTAGGGTATAATAAAATATATCAAACTCTTTATCCCTAAAGTCTTGTAAAAATAACTTGTCAAAATGTCTAAACCCCTCTGACCTCCAGCCATGTACCATTATAACGCTAACTTTATCTTTTCTATCTTTTCTATCTTTTCTATCTTTTCTATCTTTTCTATAAGAATCGCTGAAATCGTGATCCTTTTCTTTTACATTAAAGTATTTACCTACAACGACATTATTACATTCCCACTCTGTTTCTACTAAAGAAGGATATCTAAATGTCCCTATAGTATATAACCCCTCTTCCCTAGACTTTAAAAAATCTAAGTGGGGTATATTGTGTAATTTTAAAAACTGCTTCTGCTTTTCTATACCGTTAGCCTCTCCTGTTATCACTCTATAGTGGGAGCTTTTACTTTTTTTCTTATGTAATTTGTTTAAAGCATAACTATCTATCATCTGACTAATAAATTTTTTCATGTCTGCTCCTTATTAAAGTTCTTTAGAGTTATATAAGCCCCTACATTTAATTTTTATAATGGCTTCTTTTACATTACCCACCCCCAATTTACTTATAATTTTATTGATTTGATTTTTTATAGTACTATCAGATTTCACAAGCTTCTCTCGAATCTCATCCCTTGTATAACCCTGTTCCACTAGACTGAACACCTCTTTTTCAGCACCTGATAAACAACTGAGCATCTCTTGCTCCTTCAAACGCCTATAATCCTTAAGTAAATCCTCCATAGGAGTATTTCTGTTCATTACATCCCTAATCACTTGAGGCAATTTTTTATAATGGGATTTAGAAAGAAATTCTACTGCTCCTGCATTAAAGGAATCTAGTGCAACTTCTTTAGGTTCTAAAGAGGTAAGCATAATAATCTTAGCATCTATTACCCCACTAACCTCAGCGGCAATATATATACCATCTAATTGATTACTTGTAAGATTAATGTCCATTAAAATAACATCTATGTTGCCATTTTCTATAATCTCATAAAATTCCTTCTTTTCTTTTACTGCAGCTACAATTTCCATATCTCCCTCTATCTTAAAGAGCATTTCCAGAAGTTTTATCCAAGCCAAGTCATCTTCTACTACCAGTATTTTTATCTTTTCCATTACAATGTCCCTTTCTTCAAAATAGTACTTATTGTTGATTTATTTAATTCTATAGTAATCATAAAAATCCTGTAAAATTCATTGATTTATTTCACTTTTTTTATATATTTTGTTAATTGTTTCGGTTGCCTAAATACTAGTGCTGAGTGCTGGATGTAATAAAAAAACCCTCTTAAATATAACAGGGTCTTAGAATTATTGTATATATAGTATTCATTTCTATGGATTTTTATTTATTACTACTCGTCTTTGATACGGTATTTCTATTCCTTTTTGATCAAAGACTTCTTTAAAGGTCTTTCTCATGAGGCGTTCCACAGCCCACTGCTCCATTGGCACAGTTTTAGCCATTACAGAAATCACAACATCCGATGCCGCTAGGCTACTCACCCCCAGTACAGTAGGCCCTTCTAATATTCTAGCATCCTCTTGTCTTAGTTTCTCACAAGCTTCGTCTAGTACTTTTATTGCATTATCAATATCTTCCTCATAGGCTATAGATATATCCACCCAAGCCCTCATTTTACCATTACTTTTATTGGTAACCTTCTTGATTTCTCCATTTGGAATAATATATAGGTCCCCATTAAATCCTCGTATTTTAGTTACCCTCAATGCCATATCTTCAACAATCCCCTGGATTCCTTCCAGCTCTACATAGTTCCCTACACCAAACTGGTCTTCAAATAATATGAAGAAACCAGTAATGATATCTCGAACCAAGTTCTGAGCTCCAAAACCAATAGCTAGACCCCCAATTCCTGCTGCTGTTATTAGGGCCGTAACATCAGTACCAAAGGTCTTTATAATACTGGTGAAGGCAATGAAATAGATTGTGTACTTGACAATACTTTTTAGTACACCCTTCATTGTTTCTAGCCTTGGTATATCAACCTTAAACTTTAAATTCTTTTGGGTATCAATAAACCTATTAATCAGTGCATCAATCACTTTAATACTAACCTTAGCAATCACCAATATCATTACAATATTAAATAGCTTGCCAAATAACATCGTCATTTGTTTGGGGTCCTTCAGAAACTCCATTGTCTCTACAAAGACTGTTCTAATCGTGTCTAATACCATACTAAACCTCCTTATGGAATAGGCTTAAAGCCCCTACCTTTTTCCGTCTTAATCATTTGATATATTCCTTTTATTCCAATGTTACCGTCCTTCATTTCCCGCTGGACCTCATTAGATAATTGTGCCTCAAACCTAATGGATAAACCACAACTGGCGGTGATTTCCCTAGGGGTTGGGATGATCTCTATCTTATATGCCTTTTCCTTTAATAAGCTCTCTGCTGCAATTGCAAAATGAGTTGATTCAAATACGATTACGCAAAAATCCTTATGTTCCATCTTTTATGCTCCACTTCCTAACTATAGTTTAATTGTATTTTGGGCATTATTCATTTTTTCAACGATTGTGTACATGTTGCTAACTCCACCCACTACTAATTTTTCTTTAAGCTTATAGTAGTCTAAGCAGGCACCACAGGATAATACTTCTACGCCATTAGCTTCTAAAGTCCTTAGATGGTCTATCACATCCGATCCATCTACTGGAAGATTAACACCACTGTTTATAAAAATTAATGCCTTTGGGTATGGTTGAACCTCTGTCAAGGCATAGATATACCCCTTCATTAATACTTTACCTAATTCCCTTTCTCCTTCGCCGAACACATCACTGGTAATAACGATTACTAAATCCTGCTTTTTACCATCATCACATTGTAGATCAATCATCTCTACCGCATCAATAGAATGATCCTTGTAGATATTAATATGGTACTCTCCCCTACCTTCCTTCACTTCTGTCTTTAAGGAAAGACTATTGGCTAATTTAGATACATTCTCTCTGGCAACTTCATTATCGACTATGGTGGTTACAACTCCACCATCTATGGATTCTAATGCTTTTTTTGTATGTATTACTGGCAGTGGACAATTCATTCCCCTTGCATCAACTTGTTTATTCATCGAATTCCCTCCTACTACTTTCGGATATATTTCTATTTATTTCCCTACCTTATAGTATATCAATCCTCCTACGCCTCTACAACGTATTGTATCCCAGTTAGTATTCTTTCTATCTATCATACCAACATTTTGTATTGATAATTTCAATACTGGTGATTAGTTATAATAAAAATCAAAAAGAACATGAGCTGCATACTCATGTTCTATCATTACGTAATATGTAATGCTGTGCACCTCACTTTGGCAGGTTGCCATAGGCGATACCCAAGCAGTTAGCTCAAGTTAGGCAGCCCCACGGCACACGAAAGGGATTACTTACCGTTGCTTCCTTCCGGACCTGGCGGGGTTCGTAAGCTTCCATTGCGTAGGACCCAACTCTCATTACCACTTGCTTAGGCCAGCCCTACATACAACAAGCCTAGGTGAGGAATTCGACCCTGCTACAGCGGGTTGCAGGTTACAGGGCACCGCTACCTCCCCGTCTAGCACAGCAAACTTTTAAACTTTTTAATGGCGGAGAGAGCGGGACTCGAACCCGCGGGACCTTGCGGTCTTACACGCTTTCCAGGCGTGCCCCTTAGCCAACTCGGACACCTCTCCTTGTTTTTATTTCTTTTTTCTTAATTCTCTAAAGAAGTTCTTCATCAACTGGGCTGCTTCTTCTTCCCGTACACCAGCAACAATCTCAGTTTGATGATTAAAGGCTTGGTTATCTAATAGATTAACTACTGAACCACAAGCTCCTGCCTTAGGATCCATTGCTCCGATTACTAGTCGGTCTATACGACTTTGAAGAATAGCTCCCGCACACATAGGGCAGGGTTCTATAGTAACATACAATGTGGAACTTGTCAACCTCCATCCCCTCAAATTTCTACAAGCTTTTTCTATAGCTAAAATTTCGGCATGGTAAGTGGCGTTTTTCTCAGTTTCCCGTAGGTTATAGGCTTTGGAAACAACCTCACCATTCCGTACTAAAACAGCTCCAATAGGGACTTCCCCTATTACATAGGCTTTCTTTGCTTCCTCTATTGCTAATCCCATAAAATATTCATCCATCGGGCAACCTCCAAAACTAAAAGTACCATAGCACTTCCGCTTGCACTAGTATATCTTATACGACTAATCTTGTCCATACTCTATGGCATGTTTTTTAATTCCAAATTATTCTCAGTGTTTTTCTGTGCAATCTCATCTATACTGATATTATTTCCATCTAATCAGCTTGTATACAGCTATCCACCCATATAAGTATTGGTGGGATTAAATTTAACACTACATCTATTATATAGCATAGTATATATAACAATCAAGTATCAATATATACCATTTACTCTAAATCGTATGCATTAAACAGAGCCACAGTATATACTACGTTAGTTCATGTGAATAAGAATAATAGACTATCCCCATGAACAAAGTCTTCCTTCGGAAGATTTAAATGATGACTTATGTTGAAACTCATTTACGAAAAAGTTCTCTTTTTTATTAATTTAATGTAGAACTTTCCTATTCGTTATAAAAAACAAAGTCCCACAAACGATGTCTGTAAGACTTTGTCTCTACTTAAATGGTGTTCCCGGCGGGAATCGAACCCACGGCCTTTCGCTTAGGAGGCGAACGCTCTATCCTACTGAGCTACGGAAACCTATGGCACTTTATGTGCTCATTTGTTGTACATTTAATAGTCTAACACAATCATTTACAAAAATCAATTTCCTACTATTTAATAAAAGACGTATCTAGTAAATATTATAGTCAAATTTTATTGTCCCAATAACCACTTGCCAAAAAATATTTCTTGATCCTTACTTAAAATTTCTTCAGTAATTCTAATAAAGTCCTCTGATGTAGCCACTTTAAATTGATTTTCATGATAGTATGTCTTTAAAATTTCATACAATTTATCTTCACCGTACTGTTCCTCTAAATGATACAGCATATTAGCTCCATGACTATATACTAATGTTCCATAATCAGACCACCCATCAAACTCTGACAAGGGTCTTAGTATTCGTTTATCGGAGAATCCTTCCTTAACTACTTCATATTGACTTTGATTTCTCCTTTGATGATGTTGTATTCCCTTTTCTTCATCATACACATTTCGATAATAGGCTAGCTCTGAGTAAGTGGTCAAGCTTTCATCCAACCATGCCTCATTCACTTGATCATTCCCCACCACCCCATACCACCATTGATGGGCGGTTTCGTGTACAATAATCAATTCTAAAGAATCCAGTCTATTTTTATCATAGTGTTGTCGGCCCACGTATACCAAGCCAGGGTATTCCATGCCGCTAGGGAAGTTTGTCTCTACAACTGAGTAATAACCATAGGGATAGGGCTGATAAACTTCGTTAAAGGTCTTTAGGGAGTTAACTGCATACTCCTTAGCCTTTTCTCTTACTTGAGGGTCATTGGTTAAGTAATACATTTTGACAACTGTATCCCCCACCATAACCTCCTCTACTTCAAAATCTTCACTGCTGCACCAAGCAAAGTCCCTCATGAGCTTAGACTCTATTTTCCAAATTCTTTTATTTTTTCTAGTCATATGGCTGGTTATGTTTCCAGATGCAGCTAACTCCATTTTCTCTGGCAATATGAGGGTTACGTCATAATTTCCAACTTCACTATAAAAAGGGTCTCCTATCGAATAGTAGGGTTCGAGATTCCACCCCCTATGGTCATATACAGCTGCTACAGGATACCAATTTCCAAAGTTATAGACCCCTTCCCATACACCAAATCGTTCTTTTACATTAGGGACCTGAATCGTATATTCCATATAAATATCTACGACTTTATGTGGTTGTAACGGCTCCTCTAAAGGAATTTTTAACAGGGTTTCCCCTATACCAGAGATTTCATAATTATTTTTTTCATCATTCACCTTTAGATTGTTTAACTCTATGTACCCTGCTTCATATTTTGAGGCATGTCTGGTCTGGTCGAACAGAATTGGTGCAGTATCCTTGTCCTTAAAGGCATTTGGATATAGATTAAAATAGATTTCCTTCAGTTCTTCTTGAGTATTATTAACATAGCTTACAGACTGCTTTGCAATTAATTGATGGATATTTGTATTCAATTCTGCTTCAATTTTGTACTGATTTAGTGACCCCATATCTATTGGGGTACTTTCGACATCTATCAACAGGGTGTCCTTCTGTAACGCACCCAATTCTTCTCTATTTCTATTTTGATTCCCTAGATTTCCTACCGAACATCCTACTAGCACAACGGACAACACAATTATGATAATACTTCTAATAAAATGTTTTTTGCACAATCTAATCCCACCTTTTTGCTTTTTTTTCATGATCACCTGCTTTTAGTATTCTTCTAACATTGCAAATCTAACCATAGCAAATCCAATAAATTATAATGTAATTAATCCTTTTGGGAAAAGTCTATGACTTCTGGCTGCTGTACCAAAGCTCTTGTTTCCTAACCCTCCCTCCCATTGCTCATTTGCTCAGTTCCATGTGAACAGTTTGTACTGATAATTATAACAACTTAACAAAAAATACCCCACTAATAGTAGCCCTTAAATCAACTACTAATAGGGGGTATTTCACTTGATATCCACATTGTTTATGGTATTTATATTTATTGAATATCTAACCTTAATTTTCTATTAAACATGTTAACTACCTTACTCAACTATCTTATTTAATCGCATCCACCCTCATCAAATCTTTGATTGCTGTTGGCAATGTTACGCTTCCATCTTCATTTTGATAGTTTTCTAGTATTGCAGCTAAAGTTCTACCTACCGCCAAACCAGAACCATTTACTGTATGAACAAACTCCACCTTACCCTTCGTCTCAGGACGGAATCGGATGTTAGCTCTTCTTGATTGGAAGTCTTCAAAGTTACTACAAGAAGATATCTCAACATATTTATTGTAGCTTGGCATCCATACCTCAATGTCATATTTGAAGGCCGCTTGAAAACCAAGATCTCCTGTGCAGATTTTGACAACTCTATAAGGCAGTTCTAATAACTGTAATACCTTTTCAGCATTGGCAACAAGCTTTACTAATTCATCATAAGAATCCACTGGCTTTACAAACTTCACTAGCTCCACCTTGTTGAATTGATGTTGTCTGATTAGACCTCTAGTATCTCTACCAGCTGAACCTGCCTCAGAACGGAAGCAGGGAGTATAGGCTACATAGTGGATCGGTAGTTGTGCTTCCTCTAAAATATCATCTCTAAAGATATTTGTAACTGGTACTTCGGCTGTTGGCACTAGGAAGAAGTCTTTTTGAGGAATTTTAAACGCATCATCTTCAAACTTTGGTAATTGACCTGTCCCCGTCATACTGTCCCTATTTACCATGTATGGAGGTAAGATTTCTGTATATCCATGCTCCACTGTATGTAGGTCCAGCATGAAGTTGATTAAAGTACGCTCAAGTCTAGCCCCTAATCCTTTATAAATAGTAAAACGAGAACCTGTTACCTTTGATGCTCTTTCAAAATCTAAGATACCTAAGTCCATTCCAAGATCCCAATGGGGTTTAACTTCAAAGTTAAATTGTCTAGGCTCTCCCCACTTGCGGATTTCTACATTGTCATCATCTGTATCCCCTTGTGGTACATCTGGATGGGGTACATTAGGAATCCTCAACATTAGCTCATGAATCTTTTCTTCTACTTCCTTTACTTCACCATCTATTGACTTAATCGTACCTGATAATTCCTTCATTTTTGCCATTATTTCAGAGACATCTTTACCTTCTTTTTTCAACTTTGGTATTTCCTTAGAAACTGTGTTTTGCTCATTCTTCATTTGTTCCACTTGTTGTAGAAGGCCTTTTCTCTCGTCATCCAGTCGAATGACTTCCTCCAAACTAAAATCTTTTTCTCCCCTTTTGCCCATTGCTGCTTTAATGTTGTCAAAGTCTGCTCTTATTCTTTTAATATCTAACATCTTATTACCTCCTCGATCAATATTATATATTGTTTTTCATTTTTTCCATTTTTTCCATCAAAAAAGCTCCTGTCCCTATAATAAGGGACGGAGCTATAAAATTCCGCGTTGCCACCCTAGTTGACTATATTATAAAAATATTAATCCACCTCTCGACATGATAACGGCTGCCCTCCGAATTTCCTACTTCATGATTTCTCATATATGTTCAGTCATTAGCTCCGAGACGGATTCAACAGTTCGCTTTATCGATTTCCACCCACCATCGACTCTCTAAAAAAGCTATCTATTTACTACTTCTCTTCAACGCCTATTATTTATTTGAAATTCTTTTAATTAAACTGTATTTTAACATAATTATTACCATTGTTCAAGCGTAAAATTACTTTTCCCACTTTATATTATTTTTATGTATGTTTTTTATAATATTCTTATAAATTTAGATATGAAGTGGTATAAAAGCTTTTCTGGGGTCAATAATTAAAATATGATTTAGGGAGGGGGATTAATATGAAGGAAATAGATATCATTGCACAGCTTAGTAAATTAAAGGATACTGATTACCGCAATACTTTGGCAATCGCCACAATAATAGAGTTGTTAATCGAAAAGAATATCATTACAAGACAAGAATTTGCCCGTAAGTCCTATTATTTAGATAACTTGACCTTAGAAGAAATCAAGCAAAATCGTGTTGGAAAATAAATTAATAAACCTATAACTTAAGTAATTAATGTATAACCCTGTAGCCAATATTCTAGCCCTACGTAAAAAAGCCCACTGAAGAAGATACTTCAATAGGCTTTTTTTGTCTTTGGTTTAATTTTTAACTCCTGTTTACCTCTTATATTTCCTTTATTATCCTTTCTTTACTCTTCTATTTGACTACTACTCTCATTATTTAATTTATTCAGCAACCCTTCCAACTCTTCTAAATATTTACCATAGGTTGCCCAGTCTCCCTTTTGGGAAGCTACCTTAGCTTTCTCAAATACATCAGTAGCTTTTTGAATAATTTCTTGTAAGGATTCAGAGATTTCTAAATCCTCCCCTAAACCATCTCCTATTTCTGGTGGAACCTGAACATCCCCTTTCCCACCGAAAATTCTTTCTAAGGCTAAGTCTAATGTGTCCTCCATTACGATTTGGTCTTGGTAGGCTACAATTACCTTCTTCACCTCTGGTATACTATTGTCTCCAGATGCTTCAATATATAGGGGCTCAACATATAATAGGGAGTCTTCTATTGGTATTACCAACAGATTTCCTCTAATAACGCCCGAACCACCTTCTCCCCATAGGGATAAATCTTGAGAAATTACAGTATCTTGGTCTATTCTAGATTCGATCTGGGCTGGCCCATATATATTCCTTTCCTTTGGTAGTTTATACACCATCAGCTCCCCGTAATGCTCCCCATCATTTCTAGCCACCAATAGGGCTGTCAAGTTTGGTAAATCCTTTGGAGTATAGGGTATTGTCAACACATATTCTCCTTGACTTTCCTCTAGAAGCTTCATAATCATATATTGAGACTCTACAGTCTGTTCTTCTTCGTAATATTTTTCTTTAGCTAAATACCAGAGGTCCTCTTGATTATAGAATACATTAGGATTGGTCATATGATACATTGCAAATACTCTAGATTGTAAATCAAATAAATCCTGGGGATACCTTATGTGCCCCTTTAGTCCTTCGGGCATTTCCTCTAAAGGTTTAAAAAGCTTGGGGAAAACATTGGCATAGGTATTGATAATTGGATCAGTGGCATCGGATATATAGTAATCAACATCACCATTATAGGCATCAATCACTACCTTTACCGAGTTACGTATATAATTCACTCCATCCTTCCTAAAAGGAGTAGAATAAGGGTAATCACTGGATAGGGTATACCCATCAATCATCCAGTAGAGTTTACCTTCATGAATTACTAAATAAGGGTCCTCGTCATATTCTATGAAGGGGGCTATTTTTTCAACCCGCTCTAGAATATTTCTATTTAGAACAATTCGACTATCGGCTGTTATCCCACCTGATAAAAGTAACTTAATTGTTCCCTGTTTATAGCTATACAGTAGTTTATTAATCCCCTTTAAAGAAATCCCTGCCTCTCCCTCATATATGGTCTCTGCATTGTCATTTCCTACAGGATAATCGAACTCCTTTTCCTCTGTCTTCACGATAATATATTGATTTGTAATTTCTCCAAAATAGATTTCTGGACGAGTAATTTCTATATCAATATCACTAATTGGAGGTATATTTTTAATCGCTAAACTAGGTAAGCCATTACTAGTGACCTTATTTACTGGGGACAATGTCACTCCATAGCCATGGGTATACTTTAAATGCTGATTAATCCAATTTTGTGCATTTGGGTTTAATCGATTAATGTCTAGCTCTCTTCCTGATAAGAAAACCTGTGTGTATTTTCCGTTTATATAATACCGATCTATATCTACATCATTGAAGCGGTAATAAGATCTTATAGCTTGTATATTGTTATAGGCTTCTAATGTAGGACGATAATCATTGATACGAATATTGTCGATGGTTTCTCTATTGTTCTGAATGTCCTCGGCAGTTAAGTGATCCTCCTTAATATCAAAGTCCTTTGTAGTGACATTTTCTAACCCATAGGCTTTGCGGGTATAGGCAATATTGTCCTCTATAAAGGGTAATTGCTTTGCCCTTTGATTAGGGGCTACTAGGAAGTTTTCTACTGATGCGCCAATAACACCACCTACTAGACTTATTACAACAAGGGCAATAGGCCCTGCTACAGCTAATTTAACATTTTTTCTAAAGTAAGCAACTATTAGACCAATAGCCGCTAGCCCAGAGGCAATCATTTGCACCCTTAGTACTTTTAGGTCTACCATTATATCGGTGTAACTAGCTCCAAATATAACGCCACGGTCTACCCCTTGATTATATAATACATTATAAGCTCTAAGGTAGTACTGGATCGTTAATACAATAAAGAATACAACTCCTACCACCATCAACTGCTTTAATGCCATATGAAATACACTTTTCCAAAATTCATGCCCTACAACAAACCTACCATCTACTTCATATAAGGTTGGTCTTCTGACAATGAACATGATGATATAGAATATGAAGGTTAATATAAGTAGCAAAAAGATTAGACCAGTAGATATTCCTAAAACCTGTCTCAATACTGGTAATTGAAACATGTAAAAGGATATGTCTTTGTTGAATATCGGATCAGTGAAGTTGAAGGATTGGCTACTTCGGAAAATTAAAAAGTCAAACCATAACCTTCCTGCAACTGAAGAGGATAAGATAAATCCTAAGAAAAGTGATGGGAGTAGAATAATTCTATTTAAGAATTTTTCAGGTAATCCCATATGATAGGACTGAATTTTTTTGTAATAGCCTCTTTTTAATGATTGAAAGTATAAATAGAAAAATAAACTTGATACAAGAAAGATGGGGCCTGCAAGCTGTACTTGAGTCATAAGCCGTTTAACCATGACTTCCTCATAACCTAATTCATTAAACCATTGGTAGTCGGTGACTAAGGTGATAATCTGATCAAAGAATAAAAAGAACATAAAAAAGACTGTTAGGGCCGTTCCTAATAAAACTTTACTTCTTTTTTTCATCTATTTCCCTCCTCGTATTTTAAAACTAAAAAAGAACCCCCGATTGTATCCTATTATACTATCAGAAGTCCTATATTACAAACTATTGATTTAATTTCATATCACCGAATTTAATCCAGCCTCTTTTTCTCATATATTCTGAAACAAACAGTGTCAATATAGCTGGTAAAACAAAGTGTAATAAAATCATCTTAATTAAGACTGTAATGGCTGGGTCTCCGTTGACAGTCACCATCTGTGTGTAGGTTCCCACCTGTCCTACTAAACCACTTGTTCCCATTCCAGCACCGATACTGTTATTCTCCATCTGGAAGATGGTTGTTGCCAACGGTCCTAATAGTGCGCTGGCTACGATTGGTGGAATCCATATGCGGGGATTCTTGATAATGTTAGGTACTTGTAACATACTGGTTCCCAGTCCTTGAGCAATTAAGCCACCAAATCCATTTTCCCTGTAGCTGGCCACAGCAAAGCCCACCATTTGAGCTGCACAACCAACTACTGAGGCTCCAGCCGCTAATCCACTCAAGCCCAGAGAGATTGCTAAGGCCGCACTACTTATTGGTAAAGTTAAGATGATTCCCATGATTACTGATAGCAGTATTCCCATAGGAATCGGATGCTGCTGTGTAATTTGATTGATAATTTGACCCAATCCAGACATTAATGCTGATACCACTGGTGCTACATAGTTCCCTGCAAGTCCCCCTACTAAAATAGTAGCTGCTGGGATTAACACAATATCAACTTTAGTTTTTCCTGCAATCAGTTTTCCGATTTCTGCACCAACTAAAGCTGCTACGAATGCGCCAACTGGTTCGCCAGGCAACTTGACCAAAAACCCACCTGTTTCTACTGGAGGAAATGTACCAGCTCCTATAGCTCCAGTTACTATAGAGGCAAATATAGCTAAAGATGGTGCCCCGATTGCATAGGCTACCCCTGCTCCTATTGCTGGTCCCATTAGGACTTGAGCAATACTACCAAAACGAACTAAAAACTCGATATTAAAATTGTCTCCAATTTGCTTTAAGATCAGTCCTATGATTAATGATGAAAACAAACCTAAAGCCATTCCATTCAGTGCTTTAGTAATATAATCCCTTAGAGAAAATCGTTTCTCCTGCATCTTGATTAAGACCCCTTTCTTGGTTTTATTATCAACAACCTAATTATAAATGGTTAATATCTTTTTTAGCTAGCTATTGACTAGCTATTATATACCCATGATTAATTTCAATTTATATAATTAAATTTATATAAATGCCAATAAAAACTTCGTATTTTAAAACAGATGTCCGAAATCTATAATTTCGTATCAGTTCTCTTCATTAGAAGCTATAATACTAAATTTATTTTAAATATGATCTAATTAGATATGGAAGTTTCTAACGAACTTATTCCTATACCATTACGGAAATGCCAATAGACATAAGAGTACTCGGTTTTTATTTTTGTATAAATTCTACTGCTAATTCACTGTTGTAGTATTATTAAATTTCCCCATTTCATAAAGTAATCATCACCACAAGAATTGAATCTGTGTTTTGTACCTATTACACGTGAAAGCATATGATTAGTCTTCAATCAAGAATCCTTTTTCTAGAAGTACTTTTCTAATTTTATTGTAACTTTCTTCATTTGGAACCTCTATTGTATGAATATGAACTCCATCCGTTAAAGTGGCTAAAGGTTCAGCCTTTTCCGTACGTATTTTTTCCATAAAATCATCTAGTTCCTTTTTATAGCTAATATCTAGGATGCTTCTAATCTCTCCATATAGGGGATGCTCCACTACCACATCTATTACTCTAGCGCCATAGTCTATCATGATTTGTAATTCATCATTCATATCCGAATATGAATGGTGCTTAGATACGATTGTTTTCATTAATTTGGTTTTATCATTCTTTAGCATAACATACCCCTGAGGGGTGGCCATTATTTGGGAGCCTTGTGCCCTCAATAGAGCGACGTCTTGTACAATCACTTGCCTTGATACACCCAATTGATTAGCTAGTTCCGTTCCCTTAACTGGCTTGTTCTTTTCCTGAAGTATTTGTATAATGCTACTTCTACGATCTTCTGCGTTCAAATTGTTCACCTCCTATAGAACTATCAAATATATAAACTTTATATACACTAATAAATTTTGATCTTACCAAGTCACTTGTATTAAAATTAGTATTTTATTAAGGTATTTTATTAATGTATTTCATTAATATGTTTACTTAAATTATCTTATTAATTTCACGTATTTGTATATATACTACTTCTATCTGTGAACATTCAACACTACACAAAACCGATATTCCCCTCAATCCTATAATAATCCACTCATCCATAATAAAGTACATACAACTCTAATGCAAACTATTCTTCTCTGTTTTAATAAAATCAGGAAGTTATTTTGCCTTTTAACTATTTATCTTCTTAAAATATATACTAGGAAATATTACTCGACTACTTATATCTATTCTTGTTCCTATTACTATTTTAAGTTTAAACTAATATCCATCGCCTTCACAGTATGAGTTAATGCCCCTACAGAAATTACATCGATTCCTATGGCCGCTATCTCCTTTAGTCGTTCTTCTGTAATATTTCCTGAAGCTTCTAAAATAACTCTTCTTTGGTTAATTTCTACAGCTTCCTTCATAGTATTTGTGTCCATATTGTCTAGTAATACAATATCTGCCCCACCTGCTATAGCTTCCTTTAACTGCTCTAATGTCTCCACCTCTATCTCAATCTTTGTCGTATGAGGTATAGCCTTTCTACACTTTTCTAGCGCTTCAGATATTCCCCCCACCGCCTTAATATGGTTATCCTTAATCATCACTTCATCCGATAGGTTATAACGGTGATTTGAGCAACCTCCCACTTTAACAGCATATTTTTCTAAGGATCGTAGGCCAGGAGTTGTTTTTCTAGTGTCTACAATTCTGACTGGATAATCCTTAACGATTTCTGCATACTTATGGGCTTTAGTTGCTATTCCAGACATCCTCTGTAATAGATTTAAAGCAGTACGTTCAGCCTTGATAATATTTTTTAGACTCCCTTTAATGATAGCAATATCATCTCCTTTTGAGACGTTATTCCCATCAGACACAATAGCTATAAATTCAATCTTTTCATCTAATATTTTAAACGTAGCTTCTGCCACAGGTAATCCTGCGATTACACCCGTCTCTTTAGCAGTAATAATAGCTTCACCCATAATCGACTCATCTAAAAGGCTATCGGTTGTGATATCCCCATAATTCATATCTTCAATTAGTGCTTCCTCTATCATTCTTTTTATCATTAATTTATTTAACATACGATCCCCTCCTTATTTTCCATCTCTTCATTTAAAAAATGGGCTCCTAAGCTTGCTTCCCGTCGATAAGCAGCTTTGATGATTAACCGTGCTACTGTTACCATATTTATTAATTCATAATACCGAATATTGTCTTGAGAATTCTTACTTAATTCTTCTAAAATCCTATAAGTAATAATATGGGCTGCCATCAACCCAGATTTTGTTCTAACAATCGAAACATACTCGTTCATCGTTTCTTTTAGTTGTTTTTCTATTTGACTTAAATTTAGATAAATAGACTGATGTTTAATCTTACTCTGGTTTTTATTAGTTTTTATAGATAGTTTAGTATAACTATCTACCGTTTCCATACCATTCCCTATATGGGATGGTCCATCAAAGGAATCAACTAAGTTCATATTAATATCTCTCGCTACTCGATTTGCAAAAACAGTACCCTCTAACAATGAGTTGCTGGCTAATCGATTAGCTCCATGAACCCCTGTACAAGCACACTCTCCACATGCATATAGATTTTTAATATTTGTTCTACCATACAAATCTGTAGAGATCCCTCCCATTATATAATGTTCAGCAGGTGCAACAGGAATCCAATCTTTTGTCATATCAATGCCCAAGCTCATACACTTACTGTAAATCATAGGGAAACGATTCTTTACATAATCCTTCTCTAGATGGGTTATATCTAGATATACGTGGTCACTATTGGATTTTGTCATTTCTTTAAATAAGGCCCTGGCAACAATATCTCTAGGTGCTAAGTCCTTCATCTCATGATATTTTTCCATGAAGGCTTCACCGTCTACATTCCTCAAAATAGCCCCCTCTCCTCTAACAGCTTCAGAAATTAAGAATCTCTGTTGAGAATTAGGTTCATAAAATGCAGTTGGATGGAATTGAATAAACTCCATATCTTTAACTTTAGCCCCAGCCCTATATGCCATAGCAATACCATCAGCAGTAGTTACCTTTTCATTTGTGGTTTTACCATATAGTTGACCCACTCCGCCAGTTACAATAATTACTGCTTTACCGGTAAACACACTATATTCACCATTAGGATTCAATGCCATTACACCTTTTACAGCTTCTTGACTAGTTAGTACATCAAGAATAAATGTGTCTTCTTTAATAACTATGTTTTCCCTACTCATTACTGCTTTAACTAGTGTATTTGAAATTTCTTTCCCTGTCTCATCTTTTACATGAAGTATATTTTGTTGCTTATGTCCACCTTCCCGAGTGTAAAGAAGGTTGCCTTTTTCATCTCGATCAAAATTAACTCCATATCCCATCAATTTTTCTATAGCTTCTTCCGACTCAGTAGTTAGGATTTCAACAGCTTCCTTATTATTATGATTGACTCCTGCATGAATTGTATCCTCATAATGTATTTTAGCATCTTTAGACGTAGCTATCCCCCCTTGGGCCAAGCTACTATTATTAATTCCCATAGTTGTCTTAGTTACTAGCAACACCCTAAATCTATGATCAATATTTAACGCAGTAAATAATCCTGCGATCCCTGTTCCCAAAATAATCACATCGTAGTCTTCCTCAATCATAAAGTCTTTGCTGGTAGACATGATGTATCGTTGCCCCATGACATTTCCTCCTAGCTGATTCTAAGCATTTTTTCTAACGATCCCAATGCCTTTTCTCTTATATTTTCATCTACTGTAATCTCATGTTTTTCTTCAAGTAAAGCTTCGTAAACATCTACTAAACGATTTTTTTTCATATTGTTGCAAACTAACCCTGGAGATAGGAGATAAAACTTCTTGGTTGGGTTATCCTTTTGTAATTTATGCATAACACCCATCTCAGTACCAATGATAAAGGTATCGCAATTAGATTCTTTTGCATAATTGATAATTTGAGAAGTGCTTCCAACAAAATCTGCCTTCTCCACTACTTCAGGCGCAGCCTCTGGATGAATTAATACTTTTGCTTTTGGATATGCTTCCCTTACTTGGTCTACTTCTGTTGGTTTTACTCTGTGGTGTGTGATGCAGAATCCCTTAAACAGGACAATCTCTTTTTCTGGTACTTGTTTAGCGATATAGCTCCCTAAATTCATATCTGGAACAAATAATATCTTCTTAGATGGGATGCTTTTTATGATTTTAATAGCATTTGATGATGTGCAACATATATCACTCTCTGCCTTTACTTCTGCTGAGGAATTTACATAACATACTACAGGTGCGCCTGGATGTTCCTCCTTAAATGCCCTTAGTTTATCTACATCAATCATATCTGCCATTGGACATCCAGCATCATAGGCAGGTAGGAGTACTTTTTTATTTGGTGATAAAATTTTTGCACTTTCTGCCATAAATCTAACACCGCTTAAAATAATGATATCTGCGTCTGTCTCAGCTGCTACTTGACTTAACTTTAATGAATCCCCTACTAGATCCGCTACTTCTTGAATTTCTGGTATTTGATAATTATGGGCTAATATAACTGCGTTCTTCTTTTTCTTGAGTCTCTGTATTTCCTCTATCATTTTTAAATTTTCCATAACGTATTCCTCCAGTTAAAAAGTGATTTTACAAGTGTCTTGTCATCTGACAATATAACGATACTATCATATTAGGTGTTTTTAATCAAGTTAGAAAAAGATCTAAGATTTATCAAAATCTTAATTTTATTAAGTATTATTTATATTTAATCTTTTGGATAACTAATGTAGAGTCAATATATATGCCTTCCCCTATATGTATTTCAGCTTATTAATTTTGATCAGGATTACTTAATAACCTTCATTCAAAGAGTTATCTTCTTAAACTAATTAGCATGCTGTATATATCTTTATGAGTTTTGATAATTTATTCGTTGTTTATCCACATATCCCCTATATTTATCCCCGCAATTATATCTGGTTTGCCTTATGATTTCATATATTTACATTACATTTAATACTTTTCTCTACCGCACTTACAGTTAAAAATGCTACCATCAATCTTCCTAAACTCTCTAAACAATTACCATTGAGATACCTTTGTATATAAACATATCTTCTCATTCAAAGTATGAAGTGTAATGTATTTATTTAATCTAATTTTGGTAATAAAAAAAGACTTAGGGAACTTTTCTCCTTAAGCCTTTCAATATTATCTGGTTAATCTAAAAATATAAAATTGAATAAAGATGTCTAAAACGGATCAGACATCATGAAAATTAAAAAACTACCCATTCATATATAGGTAGTTTAACATAAAAAAATACCGCGACGTCCTACTCTCCCAGGAGGCTGCCCTCCAAGTACCATCAGCGCAGAAGAGCTTAACTACTGTGTTCGGGATGGGAACAGGTGTGACCTCTTCGCTATTGTCACGGCATAAATTACAAACCATTAAGTTTGATTGAAGGTTAGTTCCTTCAAAACCACACATTTTTAAGCTAGCTGTTTAAAAATTGGTCAAGCCCTCGACCTATTAGTATCGGTCAGCTCAGTACATTACTGCACTTACACCTCCGACCTATCAACCAGATGGTCTATCTGGGGTCTT
>NZ_JAFBEE010000005.1 GCF_016908555.1 Alkaliphilus hydrothermalis | reverse complement strand
GTTATGTAAATGGTGAAGTGAAGAGCCGGATGCCTTAATAGGGCAAGTCCGGTTCTGTGAGGGGTTGGAATTGCAAGGTTCCAGCCTACTCGATTGTTTGACTCCTTAGCTCCTTTATGGAGTATTTTATGTACAAGGTTATACTACTAAAGGGAGGAAAGAAATTAAATGAGCCTATTATTAAAGTTTCTCGCAATGGCATCAAGTATTGCACCAAAAAAAATAAGAGTTGAAGCGACAAATAAAATTCTGGATCGTACGATTAAGAAATATGGTAATATAGAAATTTTGAATAAAGATATAGTAGAAGCTAGAAGAGGTATACCCACTGTCTATATAGGTAATCACCTCAGTAATATTGATGGTGTATTACTTAATAATCTTCTTAAGGATAACGATATAGCTTTTATGGCAGGAGTGAAATTGAGCAAGAATCCCCTGACAAAGTTGGTTATGGATACTGTTAATACGATCCCTATCGAGCCAAATTCTCCTGATAAAAAAGCTCTAAAAAAAGCCGTTGAACATTTATCTAAGGGAGGTTCTTTGTTTATCTTTCCTGAGGGGACCAGAAGTAGAACTGGAGCTATGATTGAGTCTCGAAAAGGATTTTTGCTAATTGCTAAAATGGCAAATGTAGATATAGTACCTATTGGACTAGAGGGTACAGAAAAACTGCTCCCAATTAAAGGGGATATGGGTAGGGAAAGTTTTCAATATGCTGATGTAAAGATTATTGTAGGTAAGCCCTTCTCTATTTTAGAAAAGACAGAGGCAAATAAAGATGACTGGACTAATATTGCTAATAGAAATGCCATGGGGAAGATAGCTGAATTGATTGACAATAAATATAGGGGCGTTTATAAGTAAACAGGAGTCAAAGGGGACTAGGAGTCAAAGGGGACGGTTCCTTTGACTTTTTTACTATATATGGTATATTATACTCATAAATAATATGTAAATAAACTTATAGAAAATTGGTGGGGGGATATATATGCCTAGAAAAGCAAGAGTATATGGCAATACAGGCATCTATCATGTAATTATGAGAGGAAATGAAAGGAAGTTAATTTTTCATGATGATGAGGATCGGGAAAGATTTCTAATGATTATGGAGCAAAAGAAAAAGTTTAAAGAGTTTAAGCTATATGCCTATTGTTTAATGGACAACCATATACATTTATTAATAAAAGAGGAAGAGGACAATATCTCTAGGATCATGAAAAGAATAAACACTAGCTATGCCACCTATTACAATAAAAAATATGAAAGGATAGGGCATGTATTTCAAGATAGATATAAAAGTGAGGCAGTGGAAGATGATACCTATTTATTGGAAGTGTTACGATACATCCATAACAATCCAGTAAAAGCAAATATTGTAAATATGCCCCTAAAATATCCATGGAGTAGTTTTAATATTTATTGTGGGAAGGGAGTAGATCAATATAATTTAATGGAAGTTGATGAAGTATTAGGAATATATTCTGAGGATAGGGTTAAGGCTATTGATCTTATGATTGATTTCACCAGTATGCAGGATAGTAAGAATTTTTTAGATATAATAGAAGATGATGAAGGCAAAAAGGCTGAAGAAAAAAAGATACATGAAATAATAGAAGTTTTTTTGAAAAAGGAAGATAAAGCTTATGAGGAAGTTAAGAATAATAAACATCTAAGAAATGAGTTAATTAAAGAATTTAAACAAAGAACAAATAGCTCTATCAGAACAATAGCTAGAGTATCGGGAATAGATCGCAATAGCGTACAAAAGATATAAAAAAGTCAAAAAGAACCGTCCCCTCTGACTCTTCGTCCCCTCTGACTCTTCGTCCCCTCTGACTCTTCTGACTTTAAATAAAAAAAGCGTACATATGTACGCTTTTTTATATAAAACCCGAGACACGGTTTTTTGTATGTGGGATTAAACAGCCTTGTTTAATCTAACAGCTAATCTAGAAACTTTTCTAGAAGCTTTAGACTTATGAATTACACCCTTGGCAGCAGCTTGATGTAATTTCTTTTCTACAAATCTTAACTTTGCTTTAGCGTCTTCTAAGTTTCCAGCTGCAACAGCCTCTTCGAATCTTCTAATAGCAGTTTTAAGTGCAGACTTGATCATTCTGTTTCTTGCAGTTTTTTTAGCGATAACTTTAATTCTCTTTTGTGCTGATTTGATATTTGCCAATATGTTCACCCCCTTACGTGGTCAGTAACATTGTAATTTTATCAGAAATAAAGACAAAATGCAATAAAAAATAATGATAATAGTTTTATTTCCATAAAGGAAAACAACTATACTATTTTTAGCTATTCTAGGCAATTTATTATGTTAAAAATACGATTTTAAGTAATAATATATTGAAGATCTGCAAATGTTCTCTATTCCTAAAGTCAAAATCAATAAATACTTTTTAATATTATCTTTTTATTGGAACAAAGTCAATGAAAAAAATCTATTTGAAATAATTTAATCCATTTTTTCCAATACTAAATATAATAAAATTTACTTATTGGCATTTTATAATCTAGTATATGAGGTGATTAAATGGAAGAAAGAATAGAGCTTCAAATTAGAACTGACCTCGCTATGGAGGCACGGGAGCTTTACCAAGAGGAGAAGAAGCAGGAGATACAAGGGGTTGCCGTAGAGCAAGAGGACATAAAAGATGTAACAATCACAAGGGTAGAGGTTTTAAATGATGAGGCTGCCAAAATCATGGGAAAGCCAAAGGGAAGTTACATCACTTTAGAAAGTGGCGCTTTAAGAAGGGCAGATGCTGACTTGAAGGATGAAGTCAGCCAATTATTAGCAAAGGAATTAAGGGCACTAGTAGGGAATAAAAGACATATTAAAGCCCTAGTAGTTGGACTAGGAAATTGGAATGTTACGCCAGATGCCTTAGGGCCGAAGGTTGTTTCAAAGGTTTTTGTAACTAGACATTTATTTCAATTCTATAAAAAAGATAAAGATGATGATTTAGCAGAAATCAGTGCAGTTTCACCGGGGGTAATGGGGACTACAGGTGTGGAGACTGGTGAAATTATCAAAGGAATTGTGGATAACGTTAGACCTGACATCGTTATTGCAGTGGATGCTTTGGCATCTAGGAAAATGGAAAGGGTAAATGCCACTATTCAAATTTCCAACACTGGAATTAGTCCCGGGTCCGGTTTAGGAAATAAAAGAAAGGCTTTGAATCAAGAGAATTTAGGGGTACCAGTAATCGCCATTGGGGTTCCAACAGTAGTGGATGCTGCCACAATGACCAACGATACGATTTCAATGGTAATTGAAGCCTTTACCCGTCAATCCAATAAGGGTACAGAGTTTTATAAAATGCTTCAAGAGTTAAAGGATGATGAAAAATATAGCTTGATTCGAGAAATTCTAGAACCCTACAATGCAAATGTAATGGTCACACCAAAAGACATTGATGAAGTCGTATTAAATCTCTCTCAAATCATTGCCAATGGCATTAATATTGCTCTTCATCCTGGAATAGACTTAAAGGACGTAAATCGTTATATACATTAGTTACAATCCACCCTAAAATAAGTTGAGGGATCCCGCAGTACATTAGCTCTTATACATAGCTAATATAAAAGCAATCCCTCAAGTCATAATTTAAGCATCCCCTTCATAAGTATTTATATATTACTATAAAGGTGGGTGCTTAAGTTGTCTAACTTACAGAAAAAACTAGTGAGGGATTATCAAAACATTATTATACTGGTGCTTCTATTGGCTGTCTTTTTTTCACTGGGGAGATTAATTTTTGAGCAGAGGGCCCTAGCCGCCAGTAATCAGTTGGAGGCAATCCCAAAAGAAAAGATATCCAAAACAGTTGAGACGGACAAACAAGGAGAATTTTTACAAAGAGCAATCAATCATGTATTTCCTGCAGGAGGGTCTGCTGATGGAAAAGGCCCCATTGAAGCAATCAAAGGAATATATGAGTCTGTAATGAATAATGTGTTTTTTATTGACTTAAGTAATCCCTATACTTTTGTAAGGTCACAACTACCGGGGATTAATACATATAACAAGATGCTGGCATTACAACTTGAATATACTGATACTTCAGATGAGTCGACACCTGTTTCTATTCCCAATATCGTGTTTGAGAATATAGATGGGACAGAAGAAACGGATAAAACAGATAATGTGAAGGAAATCGGTGGGTCCAATGGAGACTCAACAGAGGTTAGTCAAGAGCAAGTAGGGGATCGAGACGACCAAAGTGAATTGGAGGAAGGGATTTATGTACCTGGTACAGAAGAAGTTGCGGTGATAGATAGCTTGACTCTCGAAGGCGAACTGTCATTAGAAAATTTACCTATTGTTCCTGAAAAAATTAAATTTGAGAAGGATAAACCCCATATTTTGATTTATCATGCCCATGGTTCAGAATCATATCTGCCTGCCACTGAAGATAACTTCCATAGTACTAGAAAACAGTATACAGTCATCGCTGCAGGGGAAATCATAAAAAAAGAGTTAGAAAAACAGGGTTTTAATGTTATCCATGAAACTACTTTCCATAGTTACCCATCGAAAAATGGTTCTTATGCCCGTTCTTTAGTAACGGCTAGTGAAATTCTTAAAAAAAATCCTAGTATTAAAGTTGTCTTAGATCTTCATAGGGATGGATACGATAATGTAGATTCCAGTCCCCATAGAGAGAGCATTATAAAAAATAATCAAGTAGTATTCAATAATTTGAAAATGACAAAGTTTCAATTTGTAATAGGTCCAGAGAATCCAAATCGCAAGAAGTTAGAAGACTTTGCCCATTATGTAAAAACAATCAGTGATTATAGGTATCCTGGATTAAGTAAACCAGTATTAGTGAAACCCTATGGGAAATTTAATCAATTTTTAGTAGATCATTATGCTCTGTTGGAACTAGGAAGTAATGTAAATACAATTGAAGAAGCAAAACTCTCAGCTCAATATTTTGCAGAAGTATTTGCAGAAGCGTTAAAATTATTGGAGGAATAAAAAATAAAAAATTAAATAAAAAGCGTTTATAAAATTAGCCTTTGGTCAAAACTACCAATGGTGATGAGAATGAGTCGAATGGAAAAAAAAAGAAGGCTTAAGAAAGATAAACGCTACGTCAATTTGATTCTAATGCTATTGCTCTTTGTTTTGATATCTGGAATTGTGGCAACTGACTATGCCCTAAGGGATATGATGGCACTTTTCGATGGAGGCCGATTATTTACCTATCAGCAACAGGGAAACCTTCACCACTTTGAGGTTTTTGGCGATCAATTCTACATAGATCAAGAGCAAGTGGTGGCAGGTGTAAAACGTTCTATCCAATGGGGAAAAGTCTATGGAGGGAATGTGATAGAAAAAGTGAAGCAACTAATCATGAAAATGTCGGGATAACCGACATTTTTTTGTAAATATTAATAGATAGACTACCAACCAAAGATGGTTTGTGATATAATTTATAAAGTTACGCAAGAAAAAAGGAGGATTTCACCTTATGCCAAGTGATAGACAGAAGAAAATTAGAAATTTCTCTATCATTGCCCATATTGATCATGGTAAATCTACCTTGGCCGATAGACTGATCGAATTTACAGGACTAGTAAGTCAACGGGAAATGCAGGATCAATTATTAGATAACATGGATTTAGAGAGGGAACGGGGAATTACAATTAAACTTCAAACCATTAAGTTAGCCTATAAAGCTAAGGATGGGGAAGTATATTACTTAAACCTAATTGATACTCCCGGTCACGTGGACTTTACATATGAGGTTTCTCGAAGTTTGGCAGCCTGTGAAGGGGCAATCCTAGTGGTGGATGCTGCCCAAGGAATAGAAGCTCAGACCTTAGCAAATGTGTATCTAGCATTGGAGCAGGATTTAGAAATTATACCAGTTATAAATAAAATTGATTTACCTAGTGCAAGACCTGATGAAATAAAGAAGGAAATAGAGGACATTATTGGACTAGACGCCAGTGATGCACCTTTGATCTCAGCTAAAGAAGGTCTTAATATTACAGATGTATTGGAGGCTATTGTTGCAAAGGTTCCATCACCTAAGGATGACGAAGATGCACCTCTAAAGGCCTTAATCTTTGACTCTTATTATGACAACTACAAGGGTGTAGTAGCCTATATCCGTGTAGTGGAAGGAAGCATCAAAAAGGGTATGAAGATTAAAATGATGGCTACCAATAAAACCTTTGAAGTAGTAGAGGTAGGGGTACTATCTCCTGGACAAGTTCCTCAAGCAGAATTAAAGGCGGGTGACGTTGGATATGTTGCCGCAAGTATTAAGGATGTAAGAAACTGTCGTGTTGGAGATACCATCACCAATGCAGAAAATCCTACACCTCAGCCATTGCCGGGTTATCGAAAGGTGACACCGATGGTGTATTGTGGTATTTATCCTGCTGAGGGACAAAAGTATGAGGATGTAAGGGATGCTCTTGAAAAGCTGCAGGTAAATGATGCAGCCCTAGTGTTTGAACCAGAAACCTCTGTCGCATTAGGTTTCGGTTTTAGATGTGGGTTCTTAGGTTTACTTCATATGGAGATTATTCAAGAACGTCTAGAGCGGGAATTTGACCTTGACATGGTTACTACTGCCCCTAGTGTAATCTATCGGGTCACGAAGACTGATGGGGATGTGGTAATGATCCAAAACCCAGCTAATCTTCCAAAGCCACAGGAAATCCATATGATGGAGGAACCAATCGTTAATGCCCATATTATGGTTCCTACCCAATACACCGGAACTGTAATGGACCTTTGTCAAGAACGACGGGGTGACATGAAGAATATGGAATATATTGATGAAAATAGAGTGACGATTCATTATGAATTACCTCTAAATGAAGTGATTTACGACTTCTTTGATGCTTTAAAATCAAGAACGAAGGGTTATGGTTCTTTAGATTATGAATTTTTGGGTTATCGGGAATCTAAACTAGTTAAATTAGATATATTAATTAATAGTGAGCAGATTGATGCCCTATCCTTTATTGTTCATGAGTCAAAGGCTTACGGCAGAGGAAAGGCGATGTGCGAAAAGTTAAAGGACGAGATCCCAAGACATCAATTCCCAATTCCACTACAGGCGGCTATTGGGCAAAAAATCATCGCTAGAGAAACCATCAAGGCATTACGTAAGGATGTACTTGCTAAATGTTATGGTGGAGATATTACCCGTAAGAAGAAGCTTTTAGAGAAACAGAAGGAAGGTAAGAAGCGTATGAGACAGGTGGGTAATGTAGAAGTACCTCAAAAAGCCTTCATGTCGGTACTAAAGTTAGATGATTAATATTTAATATAGACTAGTAACCTAGCGGAAAAAGCTAAGTTACTAGTTTTCTTTATTATTTTTAAAGTTTGTTGGGAAATTAATTGTGGGAGTAATGATTAACTATTGATTATTAATTATTAACTATTAATTATTAACTATTAATTATTAATTATTGAATATTAAGTAAAATTATGGAATGTTTAAGAAGTAGAGGGGTGAAAACATGAAACCAATCAGTATTTATATACACATTCCTTTTTGTGAAAGGAAATGCTTCTACTGCGACTTTAACTCCTATGGGGGAAAGAAGGAGTTGATACAACCTTATTTAGAAGCTTTATTAAGGGAAATAGATCTATATGAAGAAGAATTAAGGAACTATGAGGTAAAGACGATTTTCTTTGGAGGTGGTACACCTTCCTTGTTAACAGGAGAGCAAATGACTTCCCTCATGAATCGCCTTATAAAAAGATTTCATATTGGGAAAAATCCAGAAATTACGATGGAAATGAACCCAGGGACAGTGACCTATGACCAATTAAAGAAATACTATAATGCAGGAGTTAATCGACTTAGTATTGGTTTGCAAGCATGTCAAGATCACTTATTGGAGAAACTAGGACGAATCCATAATTATCAACAGTTTCTTCAAAATTTAAAAGCAGCCCAAGAGGTAGGTTTTGATAATATCAATGTTGACTTGATGTTTGCCCTACCAGGGCAAAAAATAGAGGACTGGAAAGTTAGTTTAAGAGAAATAACTAATCTAGGAATTCAACATATATCTGCCTATAGTTTGATTTGGGAGGAGGATACCCCTTTTTATGATTGGAATGTAGAGGGAAAGCTAAAGGAATTAGATGAGGAACTTGAGTTGAATATGTATCATGAGGCTATCAATTTCCTACAACAGGAGGGGTATCAGCACTATGAAATCTCTAACTTCTCAAAACCAGGATATCAATGCCAACACAACCTCACCTATTGGCATAATCAATCCTATTTGGGACTAGGGGCAGGAGCCCATTCCTATAGATTATCAAAACGATATAATAATGAAGGTGATGTTTCCACCTACATCAAAATACTCTCAGAGGGGAAACTACCTATAGTGGACATCATTAATAATAGCAGAGAGGACGAAATCAGTGAGACTATGTTCTTAGGCTTAAGATTGATGGAAGGAATCTTAATAAAGGATTTTCAAGAGCGATTTGGAGTTTCTCCACTAGAGATTTATGGGGGGGTATTTGAGAAGCTTATAAAGGAAGGATTAATTACGATTGATGATAAAAGAATTCAATTAACAGCAACAGGGATTGATCTTTCTAATCTTGTTTTTCAAGAAATGTTATTGTAAAGATTCTTATTAGAAAAATTTATAATAACTATTGACAAAAGAAAAATGAAGTGATATTTTAATAGCAGGTAGCATTAGCACTCAACGATATAGAGTGCTAATAACGAGGTGATAAGATGGAGTTAAATGAAAGGAAGCTGAAAATTTTACAGGCAATTGTTCAGGATTATATTCAAACTGCCGAGCCAATAGGCTCTAGAACCCTTACAAAGAGATACAGTATAGGGGTTAGTCCTGCGACTATTAGAAATGAAATGGCTGATTTGGAAGATTTAGGGTATTTAACACAACCCCATACTTCCGCTGGTAGGATTCCTTCTGACAAGGCTTATCGTTTATATGTTGACTATCTATTACAAATGAAAAAAATTGCAACCTTTCAAAGGGATACGATTAAATCAAGTCTGATCAAACGATTTGGAGAACTGGAGGATGTTCTACAATATAGTTCGAAAATTTTGTCTCAGTTAACCAACTATACCTCCATCGCCATGGCACCTCAAATTAAGGGGAGTAAGCTGAAGCATATCCAGCTAGTGCCAATAGGGGATGAACACATCATAGCAATGATTGTGACAGATACAGGGGTGATCAAGAAGCCTCTACTAAAAATATCCGGTGGAATGGACTATGACTTTATGATGAGGGTGTCGACCCTATTAAATGAAAAGCTAACAGGATTAACTATTCAAGACATTGAACAAAAACTAGTGGGGGATCTAAGAAAAGAAGCCCATCAGTTCAGTGATATTATTGATACTGTTGTGCCACAGGTATTTAAAACCCTAGAAGAAATAGACGACTTTGAATTATTCATGAATGGTACAACAAATATCTTTAATTTCCCAGAATTTAGTGATGTTTTAAAGGCAAAGTCATTTCTAACCATGTTAGAGGAAAAGGCTTTGATCACAAATATGATTACTGCATCGGAATCCAACGGAATAAAAATATCTATTGGTAGTGAAAATCCATTCCAAGAGGCGAAGGACTGCAGCCTTGTTACAGCCACCTTCAACCTAGAGGGAAATGTAATGGGATGGTTAAGTGTTATAGGGCCTACAAGGATGGACTACTCCCACGTCATCAGTGTGATGCAACAGATTAGCTCCTATATCAATCAGATCCTAAAGGAAAGATAGATCATTAAAAAGTGCGGGACGTGTCAAAACGTTTTGCACTGACTCTTTTGTATTTTTATCATAAATATTTACAGAAAAAAAGGCGGTGTAATGATTGGAGAAGGAAATTCGAGATGAAAAAGAGTCTCAAGAAATAGAGGAGACACAGGAAACAGCCGATAACAATCTAGAGGCTACTCATGATGTGATGGAGGAAACTGATTTTTCTGAAGAAAATTCACTAGAAGAAGAGCTAAAGAAAAAGGATGCCGAAATCCAAGATTACTTCAACAGACTACAGCGATTACAGGCAGACTTCTCAAACTTTAGAAAAAGAGTAGAGAAGGAAAAAAGTGAAATATATTTATATGCCAATGAGAAAATCGCATTAGACTTACTATCAATCATGGATAATCTAGAAAGAGCTTTAGTAGGAGCTGAAAATGCATCTCCTGAAGATGGCTTGTATCAAGGTATTCAATTGGTAACAAAGCAATTAAAGGAAACTTTATTAAAGCATGATATTGAAGAAATAGATGCTTTAAATCAAGCTTTTGATGCTAATCTTCACCATGCAGTGATGCAGGAGGAGACTGATGCAGAGTCAGATACAGTGATTGAAGTCTATCAAAAGGGCTACAAGATTAATAACCGTATTCTTAGACCTGCAATGGTAAAGGTATCCAAGTAGTATAAATTTGTAAAAAATCTATTAAAAATATAAAACTATTTCATAAGGAGGAAGTATTTACTATGGGTAAAGTTATTGGGATTGACTTAGGAACCACAAACTCATGTGTGGCAGTATTAGAAGGTGGAGAACCAGTTGTTATACCAAATTCAGAAGGTAATAGAACAACTCCATCGGTTGTAGGTTTTGGTAAGGATGGAGAGAGAATCGTAGGGGAACCAGCTAAAAGACAAGCGGTTACAAACCCTGATAGAACAATTATTTCAATTAAAACCCATATGGGTTCTGACCATAAGGTGAAAATTGATGATAAGAATTATACACCACAGGATATTTCTGCTATGATTTTACAAAAATTAAAGGCAGATGCAGAAGCTTACTTAGGAGAGACAGTAACAGATGCAGTAATTACAGTACCAGCATACTTTACAGATAGCCAAAGACAAGCAACTAAGGATGCAGGTAAAATTGCTGGATTAAATGTACAAAGAATTATTAACGAGCCAACAGCAGCTTCTTTAGCTTATGGTCTTGATAAAACTGAGCAACATCAAAAAATTCTTGTTTATGACCTAGGTGGAGGAACATTTGACGTTTCGATCCTTGAATTAGGTGATGGGGTTTTTGAAGTTCTTGCGACTAACGGTAACAACAACTTAGGTGGAGATGACTTTGACCAAGTGGTAATTAATCACATCGCAGAAGAGTTTAAAAAGCAAGAAGGAATTGATTTAAGAGAAGATCGAATGGCTTTACAACGTCTAAAGGAGGCAGCTGAAAAGGCTAAGAAGGAGCTTTCTAGTACAATGACGACTAATATCAATCTTCCCTTCATTACAGCTACTGCAACAGGACCTAAGCATTTAACGATGGATTTAACTAGAGCTAAATTCAATGAAATTACTAGCCATTTAGTAGATAAGACTTTAGAGCCAATGAGAAAAGCTTTATCAGATGCAGGTTTATCATCTGGCGACCTTGATAAGGTAATCTTAGTTGGTGGATCAACCCGTATTCCTGCTGTTCAAGAGGCAGTAAAGAAGATTACTGGTAAAGACCCCCATAAGGGAGTAAACCCTGATGAGTGTGTTGCAGTAGGAGCTTCTATCCAAGCAGGGGTATTAACTGGTGAAGTTAAAGATGTATTATTACTTGACGTTACGCCATTATCCTTAGGTATCGAGACTTTAGGTGGGGTATTCACTAAGTTAATCGAAAGAAATACGACGATTCCATCAAAGAAGAGCCAAATCTTCTCTACAGCTGCTGATAATCAACCTGCAGTTGAGATTCATGTACTACAAGGGGAAAGATCAATGGCTCAAGATAACATTACATTAGGTAGATTCCAATTAACAGGAATTGCACCTGCTCCAAGGGGAATTCCTCAAATTGAAGTTACATTTGATATTGATGCCAACGGTATCGTAAATGTTTCTGCTAAAGACTTAGGTACAGGTCAAGAGCAAAAGATTACGATTACAGCTTCAACTAACTTATCCGACGATGAAATCGAAAAGAAGATAAAAGAGGCTGAACAGTTTGCAGAAGAAGATAAGAAAAAGAAGGAAAAAATCGAAATTAGAAACCAAGCAGACTCTTTAGTATATCAATCTGAAAAAACCTTAAAGGATGCTGAAGATAAGATCAATAAAGATGATGCTGATAAAGTGAAAGAAGAGATTGAAAAACTTAAGAAGGCTATTGAAGCTGATAATTTAGATGAGATGAAAAAAGGTGTTGAAGATTTAACGAATGCCTTCCATGCCATCTCTCAGCAAATGTATCAACAGGAGGCTCCAGAGGGTGGAAATCCAGAGCAAGGTCAAGGGCAAAAGGATGACAATGTTGTTGATGCTGAATTTGAAGAGGTAGATGACGAAAAATAATTCTCCAGGACACCCTTTAGGGTGTCCTGCGATTGTTGATAATTTCAATACTCTCTAGCCTGTTGAAAAAACTATTTAGATTTAAGGAACAAGAGAACACTGCCAATGTTGCGTATAGAACATACGTAAGGGTGCGGTGTTCTTGTAGTGACGAAGAAGATCGGGTTTTTCAGCGGGTGTTACAACTATTGAAAGGCGGTGAGTAGGTGAGTAAGCGTGATTTTTATGAGGTCTTAGGAGTGGAGAAGGGGGCTTCTCCAGAAGAAATTAAAAAAGCCTACCGTAAACTGGCTATGAAGTACCATCCCGACCGTAATCCAGATAATAAAGAGGCTGAAGATAAGTTTAAAGAAGCTAACGAAGCCTATGAAATTCTAAGTGACCCAGAGAAGAAGCAAAGATACGATCAGTTTGGGCATGCAGGAGTTAATGGAAACGGTGGCGGAGGTTTTGAAGGCTTTGGTGGTGGATTTGAGGATATATTTGGTGATATATTTGATATGTTTGGCGGTGGATTTGGTGGTTCTTCCCGTAGAAGGTCTGGTCCCCAAAAAGGAGCAGATATTAAATACGAAAGCAGTATAACTTTTGAAGAAGCAGCTTTTGGTACTGATAAAACAGTGGAATTCCACCGAAACGATAATTGTGATGAATGTAATGGTAGTGGAGCAAAGCCAGGTACATCTAAGAAGACCTGTAGCCATTGTAACGGTAAAGGTGAAATCCGTTATGCCCAAAGAACTCCTTTAGGGCAAATTGTGAATGTAAAAGCTTGTCCCCACTGTCATGGTGAAGGACATATTATAGAAGAACCTTGTCATAAATGTAATGGTAAAGGTAAAGTCAGAAAGAAAAGAAAGCTTAAGGTTAAAATACCTGCTGGAGTGGACACAGGTATGGTAATTCCTATTCGAGGAGAAGGAGAACCTGGTATTAAGGGGGGACCTTCTGGCGATTTCTATGTTGTAATCAAAGTATTACCCCATAAGATATTCCAAAGGGATGGTCTAGATGTCATTTGTGAAATACCAATCACCTTTGTGCAAGCAACGTTAGGGGATGAAATGGAAGTGCCAACCCTAGAGGGTAAAGTAAAATACAAGATTCCAGAGGGCACCCAAAGCGGCACGGTATTCCGACTAAAAGGTAAAGGAATCGTAAGCCCAAGGGGCTATGGAAAAGGCGACCAATATGTAAAAATGATCGTAGAAGTACCAACTAAACTAACAGATAAGCAGAAGGATGCCCTTAGACAATTTGCTTCTGTTAGTGGTGAAGAGGTCCATGAGCAGCGGAAGTCTTTTTTTGATAAGGTAAAGGACGTTTTAAGTAGCTAGTAGCCTGTTGAAAAACTCCTACCTTCTGCGTCACTGCAAATCATCAGCACCCTAACGTATTTCTGCATACGCTTCGGTCGCTGATGATTTTTGCTCCTTGAATTTAAGGATTTTGAACAGGCTAAGCCTATTGAAAAACGCCTACCTTCTGCGTCACTGCAAATCATCAGCACCCTAACGTATTTCTGCATACGCTTCGGTCGCTGATGATTTTTGCTCCTTGAATTTAAGGATTTTGAACAGGCTAAGCCTATTGAAAAACTCCTACCTTCTGCGTCACTGCAAATCATCAGCACCCTAACGTATTTCTGCATACGCTTCGGTCGCTGATGATTTTTGCTCCTTGAATCTAGGGCTTTTGAATAGGCTAGAAAATCACTCTACTTTTGTAGGGTGATTTTTAGCACATTTGAATAAGAATTATTGGGTTTTGAGAATATTTATTGTATAATAGGATAGAACTAATGGGACATTATTTTTAGGGAAGTGATAAGATGAAGTGGATCGAAGTATCAATTAAAACCACAACTGAAGCAGTTGAGGCGGTTTCAAACATTCTTTATAATGCTGGAGTATCTGGGGTAGCCATTGAAGACCCTAATGATTTCTTTCAGCTGAATCAAGATGAAAAGGCCTGGGATTACGTTGATGAAGCCTTTTTACCACCAGATTTTGCCGAGGGAGCAGTTGTAAAGGCATATCTACCAGCTTCAGCAGATTTGTTGGATAAAATCGAGTTAATCAAGGAATTAGTGGCATTTTTACCTAGCTATGGTCTAGATATAGGGCTAGGAGAAGTGACGACTATTGAGGTTAACGAAGAGGATTGGAGTACTTCTTGGAAGCAATACTACAAACCTGTTAAAATCGGTAGCAAGATTCTAATTAAACCAACCTGGGAAGATTACCAGCCGAAAGGTGACGAAATCATCATTGAAATGGACCCAGGTATGGCATTTGGAACAGGAACCCATGAGACAACTATGATGTGTGTAATGGAGTTAGAGGAGCACGTAAAAACAAACTCTAGAGTATTTGACATTGGTTGCGGGAGTGGAATACTAGGAATTGCTGCGGCTAAACTAGGGGCGGAAGAAGTAGTCGCCATAGATTTAGATAAAGTGGCAGTCGAGGTGGCCAGAAGAAACGTATTAGAAAACCATGTGGAGAATGTTGTAATTGTAGAGCATGGGGATTTGATGGAGAAGATTTCGACAAAAGCCGATGTTGTTGTGGCTAATATTATTGCTGACATCATTGTAAGATTAGCAAAGGATATAAAGCATTTCCTAAAGGATGATGGAATTTTTATTTCCTCAGGAATTATTTTAGATAAGATTGAAATGGTTAAAGAAGGATTAATTGAAAATGGATTGGAAATCCTAAAGGTTAAGGAAATGGGAGAGTGGGCAGTAATCGTTTCTAAAATCAAGGGTGGAGCCAATGAATAGATTTTTTGTAGAGGCTTCCCAAATTAATGAGGCTACCAAAGAAATCTTGATTGAAGGTGAAGATGTTAAACACATATCCAAGGTGTTACGCCTGTCGGAGGGTGACAATGTGGAGATTTGTGATGGCATATCCTATGAGTATATAGGAAGGATTAAGAGCATTGATAAGAACAATGTTTTTCTTTCTATAGTCGAAAAAAAAGGAGTGGAAAGGGAAGCGCCGGTAAAGATTACCCTTTATCAAGGGGTCCCAAAAGCTACTAAAATGGATATAATTATACAAAAAACAACTGAAATGGGAATTGCTGAAATAGTTCCAGTAACTACCCAACGGACAGTGGTACAGTTCCACAATGATAAGGATCGGGAGAAGAAAACGGAGCGATGGCAGAAAATTGCTCAAGAGGCTGCTAAGCAAAGTAAACGGGGGATTATTCCTAAAATACATATGCCTATTTCTTTTGGGGAAGCATTGGAACATGGTCTAAAAAATCAACTAAACATAATGGCCTATGAGCTTGAAGAAGAAAAGGGACTTAAATCCCTATTACTTGATGAAAAATACTCAGGTGTAAAAGAAATCGGTATATGGGTAGGTCCAGAAGGTGGCTATTCAGAAACCGAAGTTGCTGATGGCTTGAAAGAAGGGCTTAAGTCCATTACTTTAGGCCCGCGAATATTAAGAACCGAGACAGCTGGTTTTGCTTTATTATCTATGATTATGTACGAGATAGGAGACTTAGGAGGATTCTAGTGAAGAAAGTAGCATTTCATACCTTAGGGTGCAAGGTGAATCAATATGAAACCCAAGCGATGACTGAACTGTTTGAGAAGGCTAATTTTACAGTAGTACCCGATACAGAGACGGCGGATGTTTATGTGATTAATACATGTACGGTTACTAATGTTGGCGATAAGAAGTCAAGGCAGTTTATTCGTAGAGCTAAAAAAAATAATCCATATTCCATTATTGCAGTTGTTGGTTGCTATGCCCAAACAGCTCCTAAAGAAGTGTTAGACATTGAAGGGGTAAATATTGTAGTAGGAACCAATGATCGAGGAAAAATCGTTGAGTATGTAGAAGAATGTGCTGTCGACGAAAAGATTAATGTAGTAGATGACATTATGCAGGTGAAGGAATTTGAAGAACTATCAGTTCAAGAGATTAAAGGAAAGACAAGAGCCTTTTTAAAAATTCAAGAGGGGTGCAACCAATATTGTGCCTACTGTATTATTCCCTATGCTAGAGGACCAATAAGAAGTCGTAGGGCTCCTGAAATCATTAAAGAGGTAAAGACGTTAGTATCAAATGGCTTCCAAGAGGTGGTTTTGACAGGGATTCATGTAGCCTCCTATGGTAAAGACCTAAGAGAAAAAAATGCCTTAATTGAGCTCTTAAAGGAGGTTAATAGGGTAGATGGGTTAAAACGTATTCGACTCAGCTCCCTAGAGCCTACACTGATTACGGAGGAGTTCATTAAGGAATTGGCAGGTCTAGAAAAGATCTGTCCCCACTTCCACTTGTCCCTACAGAGCGGAAGCGACAGTATATTAAAGCGAATGAATCGTAGATATACGACTGAAGAGTATAGACAGATTGTTCATAGAATCAGATGGTATTATCCAAAGATTGCCTTGACAACCGATATCATCGTTGGCTTCCCAGGGGAAACCGATGAGGATTTTGAGACAACCTACAACTTTGTGGAAGAGATGGCCTTTAGTGATATACATGTCTTTAAATTTTCCCCACGAAAAGGTACTCCTGCTGCTGATTTCTCAGATCAGGTTGATGGTATTAAAAAACATCATCGTAGTGAAAAGCTGATTGCCCTTGGTCTAAAAATGAGGGCAGAATATCAAAGTCAGTTTATTGGTGAAGTGAAGGAAGTACTTTTTGAAGCCGCTTCTAAGGACCTTGAAGGATTTTTTGAAGGTTTAACCGATAATTATTTGAAAATTGTGGCTCCATTCCAAGCTGGGCTGGAGGGTCAAATCTGCAATGTTTTGCTGGAGGAGTCAAAAGACGAATATATTACTGGAAAAATCATATAATTTTTTTGAATGAAAAAAGGAATTTTCATTTTTTTGTTGAAATAATTATAGGCAATCAAGTTGGGGTAAGGAGGTGTAGTATGTCAGAATGTATTTTTTGTAAGATTGTTAATGGTGAAATACCAGCTAAAAAAGTATACGAAAATGAAAAAGTTCTAGCTTTTCATGATATTTCTCCAGTAGCACCTATACACCTACTGATCATCCCCAAAAAACATATTCCTTCTGTCCTAGATGTTGAGGCAAAGGATGCTATGGAGATTATGCCGGAGGTTTTTGTTGCAGTATCAAAGTTAGCAAAGGATTTTAAGTTGGAGGATGCAGGTTTTAGGCTTGTCAACAACTGTGGAAGTGATGGCGGACAAACTGTAGCTCATCTTCACTTTCATTTGTTGGGGGGAAGACAATTACAGTGGCCTCCAGGTTAAAATTTATATTGCATAACTTTTTTATTTAATGTATAATAACTAGGTATTGTAGTAATCCCACTAGCAATATAGCATTATGTTGCTATAGATAAAGCACGGTTGGGTGCTAGCGGAGGGAGGGAGAAGTAAATGTCAGAGATTAAAATAAGAGATAATGAATCCTTAGATAGTGCTCTTCGTAGATTTAAAAGACAATGTGCCAAGTCTGGTGTATTATCAGAGGTTAGAAAGAGAGAGCATTACGAAAAGCCTAGCGTAAAGCGTAAGAAAAAAGCTGAGGCTGCTCGTAGAAATAAGGCTAAAAAATTCTAGTGAAAACTAGTACAAAGTAGAGGTGAAGGATAATGTCCCTCAAAGATCAATTAACTAATGATCTAAAAGAAGCAATGAAATCAAAAGATCAGCTTCGAAAAAATGTTATTACGATGGTTCGTGCTGACATTAAGCAAGTCGAAGTAGACAAGAGGGTAGAGCTTGTCAATGAAGATATCATCGACATAATTGCTAAACAAGTTAAGCAGAGAAGAGATAGTCTTGAAGAGTTTACAAAGGGAGGCCGTGAAGACCTAGCTGAGCAAGCTCAACAGGAAGTTAATATTCTTTTAACTTACTTGCCAAAACAAATGTCAGAGGAAGAAATCGTAAAGCTTGTAAGTGAGACAATTCAAGAAGTTGGCGCCAACTCCATGAAGGATATGGGTAAGGTAATGGCTGCAATTGTACCTAAAACAAAGGGCAAGGCAGATGGAAAACTAGTTAATGAAATTGTTAAAAAATACTTACAATCATAAATATAACAACCCGAGAAAGAAATTTCTCGGGTTTTGTTGCTTTTTGGTAAAAGTTTCAAATAGGTTAGGCTCCTTTTACATGATATAATTGAATTATCTAAACATTCTACCAACGGGGGACTACTTATGGTTAAAATCAGAAAAATCGCTGTCGTAATGATTGTTCTAATAGGATTTGGATTAGTAACGAAGGCCTCATCCCATGGCGGTATGGAGGTTATTAAATATGTTGATAGTCAAGGGGTATCCCACATAGAAATACAAACTCCTAAGGACATAGATCATTTAATTTTGGAGATACTTGATAATACTAATGAAATGACCCACTATTTTATTTTAGAGCATCCCTTAATTAAGACAAATGATATGGGTATTCAGCTAAACCATTTTTATATTACTAAACGAATGGCGAATTTTGATAAGTTTAGTAAAATCAGAATCTATCCTCAAAACAACTCAGGGAAAATATATGAGATGAAGGAGCTGGAGAGTATTCAAATGACTCTAGACAAGGAAAGTTCGGTAGGAGAAAAAAAGCTAAAAATCATGACCTACAATATTCACCACGGGAAAAGTTTATCCCGTAGAAATACACTAAACAAGATGACGGAAATTATAAAAGATAGTGGTGTTGAGATTGTTGGGCTGCAAGAAGTAGATAGTGGAATGGCTAGGTCAAAGTTTATTAATCAAATGAAATATCTGGGAAATCAGTTATCGATGAATTTTGTATTTGGTGTCAACTTAAATATTGCTACAGGAAAATACGGTAACGGAATATTAAGCGTATATCCGATAGAGTCTTCAGAAAATATAGCCCTCCCCAGTGGTCGTGAGCCAAGGGGACTATTAAGCAGTGTGATTAATGTAGATGGTAAAAAAATTCATTTCTTAGTGACCCACCTGGGATTAAATCAACAGGAACGCAGCAAACAGATAGATGTGATTCTCAAGTATATTCAAACCCTCCCCCACGATGTTATTTTGGTGGGAGACTTTAATGCAGGCTCAGAATACAGGGAAATGAGGGAATTAACGAAGAAAATGGTGGATGCGTCAGAAGAAATGGATATGGGGGATATCCCAACCTTTGATCTCCCCATGCTTTCGCGAAGAATTGATTTCATTTTCGTAGACCCAAATCTGAAGGTGAAAAGCTACAATGTGATTAGGAGTAGGGCTTCCGATCATTACCCCATATATAGCGAAATAACCCTGTAGGCTGTTGAAAATACCTCATCTTCTTCGTCACGGCGAAAGACCAGCACTCTCGCGTATTATTTCATACGCGACGACCGCTGGTCTTTCTTGTTCCTCGAATCTGAGGCATTTTGAACAGCCTAGTCACCTGTTGAAAATACCTCATCTTCTTCGTCACGGCGAAAGACCAGCACTCTCGCGTATTATTTCATACGCGACGACCGCTGGTCTTACTTGTTCCTCGAATCTGAGGCATTTTGAACAGCCTAGTCACCCGTTGAAAACTCCTCATCTTCTTCTTCACGGCGAAAGACCAGCATTCTCGCATATTGCTTAGCCGCGACGACCGCTGGTCTTTCTTGTTCCTCGAATCTGAGGCATTTTGAACAGCCTAGTCACCCGTTGAAAACACCTCATCTTCTTCGTCACGGCGAAAGACCAGCATTCTCCCGTATTGCTTATACGGGACGACCGCTGGATTTTTAAAACAATATTTTTTTACATATAATTTAGTTTAAGAAGGGAAAATATGCATATACATAGAATAGGTATATAAAGGAGGTGTTTGGATGGTAAAAAATAGGTTGTTAATAATATTATTATTTTGTTTTCTGTTGGTTCTTCCTGTTAGTGGGATGCAGGATCAGGAAAATGTACACGTAATTCCAGTAAAGGGAGAGATAAATTCTGCTCTTTTTCAATACGTAGAGAAGAGCTTGGAGGAGGTTGCTGAGGACCCCAATGTAAAGGCTGTAATTTTTGACATTGATACATATGGTGGTTTGATTACTGCAGCAGTGGATATCAGTGAGGCAATTGTTAATGCTAAAATTCCTACGATTTCCTTTGTAAATACGAAGGCTGAATCGGCAGGAGTACTTATAACCATTTCAGCTGATCACATTGCCATGGCTCCAGGGGGAACAATTGGCTCGGCAGAGCCCATTCCCAATACAGAAAAAAGTCTTTCCTTCTGGGCTGGAAAACTTCGTACTGTTGCCCAATTAAAGGGGCGAGATTCACAACTTGTTGTCTCTATGGCGGATTCCAATATAGAAATCCCTGAGGTGATTGAAAAGGGAAGATTGCTTAATTTAACTACCCAAGAGGCAGCTGATTTAGAGTTTACTGATGTAGTTGCATCTGATTATGAAGGAGTACTTAATGGGCTAAATATAAGCTATAGGGATATTGTTACGGTGAATACACCAGCAAGAGTAAAAATTGCTCAGATACTAACTAGTTCCTACTTGATGCCTCTGCTTTTAGCAGTAGGTTTTATTGGTTTAGTAATAGAATTGTTTGCTCCAGGATTTGGAGTAGGGGGTACCATTAGTCTTTTAGCCTTTGGATTATACTTTGGAGGTAGTATTTTAGCGGGATATGCCAGCGGAGGTATTATTTTGATTTTCCTTGTAGGGATCATCCTATTGACAATAGAGGCCTTTGCTCCAGGATTTGGGGTGGCAGGTGTAGGAGGTATTGTCGCCATTGTTGCCAGTATCATCATGTCCTCCAATAGTCTAGCTGCGGCAATTACATCTCTGTTGATTGCCTTTGTACTTACTGTAATTGCATTTGTTTTGTTATTGAAATATGGTCCTAAAAACCGATTCTTTGATAAAATTGTATTGGGAACACAAGCAAAGACAGAGCTGGGATATACTTCAAATATAGAGTATAAGCATTATCTTGGGGAAACAGGAGTTGTGAAAACTTTCCTTAGACCAGCAGGAACTATCGAAATTAATGGAGAATTATTAGATGTAGTGACAGAAGGTGCTTTTGTTGAAGCGGGTGTCACTGTTAAAATCATCAAGGTAGAAGGCAGAAAAATTGTAGTACGAAAAATAGATTAGGAGGGGTTTAGATGACAGGATTAGTGTCAATAGTTATTTTGGTGGCAGTTGTATTTATTCTTTTATCAGTATTTTTAAGCTTTGTACCATTAGGGTTATGGTTTACCGCTTACTTCTCGGGAGTAAGAGTAGGAATCGGTACATTAATCGGTATGCGTTTTAGAAGGGTTCAACCAATTAGAATTGTAAACCCATTAATCAAGGCAACAAAGGCAGGTCTAGATTTAAACATTGATAAGCTAGAGGGGCATTACTTAGCAGGTGGGGATGTAAATAGTGTAATAGACGCTTTAATCGCTGCTCAAAGGGCTGAAATTAACCTTGAGTTTGAGAGGGCAGCTGCAATCGATCTTGCAGGACGTGAAGTGCTTCAAGCAGTACAGGTAAGTGTTAATCCTAAGGTGATAGAAACTCCTAAGATCGCCGCTGTTGCTAAAGATGGTATTGAGGTAATGGTAAAGGCTAGGGTAACTGTAAGAGCCAATATTGAGCGTCTAGTAGGGGGAGCTGGAGAAGAGACGATTATCGCCAGAGTAGGTGAAGGGATCGTTACAACAGTTGGTTCTGCCGACAGTCATAAGGCAGTATTAGAAAACCCAGATTTGATTTCAAGAACAGTATTAACTAAAGGATTAGATGCAGGGACAGCTTATGAAATTTTATCGATTGATATTGCCGACATTGATATCGGAAGAAATATAGGTGCGCAACTTCAGACAGACCAGGCTGAGGCGGATAAGCGAATCGCTCAAGCGAAAGCAGAGGAAAGAAGAGCAATGGCGGTTGCTAAGGAACAGGAAATGATTGCTGCTGTTCAAGAAATGAGGGCTAAGGTAGTTGAAGCTGAGGCAGAAGTACCAAAGGCTATGGCAACTGCTTTAAGAGAAGGAAAGTTAGGTGTATTAGACTATTATAATATGAAAAACACATTAGCAGATACCAACATGAGGGAAGCTATTGCAGGAGCCACAAAAGAAGATACTGCTACAAAGGGCTATGATAATAAAAAATAAGAAGGCCTAACGTAAAGGATGTGATTCAATGAGTTGGGAAAGTATAATTGGTTTTATAGCCATTGCCTTGATTAGTTCCATATTTAATAAAGGAAAAAATCAAACCACCCAAAGAAGAACTTCAAATGACCGTAGGTCTCCGAACCCTTCGAGGCCGATGGAAGCTCCCAACAATAATTCTTCTAGACCTACAGTTGGAGGCGATAGACCTGTTAGTCAGCAGTCACCCAAGAAGTCCAGCAAGACAGTTGGGTTGGAGGAAATGATTCGAGAGTTACAGAAAAATATGGGTGATGTATTCAATCAATCTACTGCCAGGGAAGAAATCCAACAGGAAAAAGCTACAAAAGCAGTAGAAGAAGAAAAAATTAAAAAAAGAATAAAAGATGTAAAATCTCTTAAGGAAGTAGTGTCAGTAAGTAATCAATCTACAGTTAGTCCTATACTGGAAAATGAGATAGGAAGAGGGAATGTAGGTAAAGTAAAATTTAATCGCCACTCAATACTTCAAGGACTTATTATGTCGGAGGTATTAGAAAAACCCAAAAGTCTACGAAGATAGTTTTAATATAGCCAGCAGCCTTACGTATTTCTGGATACGCTATGGTCGCTGGCTTTTACTGTACCATGAGCATAAACTTTTATAAGCGATTGTTTATTGCCTTTATTAGCGACCTTCAGGTGGAGCCACGAGCTCCACCTTTATTTTTTAGGGAGAAGGTCTATAAAGGATGAAATTTGCATAAAAATTTATAGATAGGAGGTGTGCCGAATGAAAAAATCTGATGAAATTAAAAAGAGTATAGCAGACCTATTGGAACTTCCACAGGATATCATGTTAGATCTTCCAAAAATTACAGTGGTGGGCAACCTTCAAATTTATATTGAGAATCATAAGGGAATACTGGAGTATTCCTCAACTAGGATTAGAATCTATACTAAATGTGGAGTTTTAAGAATCATTGGGAAAAATTTATTGCTAAAAAATATTGTTGTTGAAGAGATTGTAATAACAGGTGAAATCAACGGAGTGGAATTTATGGATTAGGGAGTGGGTCAGGTGTTAATACTGAGACTATGGAATTATATGAGGGGTTATGTTATCATTAGAATAGAAGGACTCTATCTAGAAAAGTTTATTAATTATTGTATTGAAAGAGAGATTTATTTATGGAACATAAAGCGAGTAAATTATACCACCCTAGAGGCATGTGTAGGCATTAGGGGATTTAAGTCTTTGCGTAGGGTTGCCAGAAGAGCTGGTTGTAAAGTTTATCTTTCACAGAAAAATGGATATCCTTTTTGGGCCCATAAAATTAAAAAACGTAAAATGCTTTTAGTAGGAGCATTTTTTTCGTTAATGCTACTAATATTTTCATCTACTTTTATATACAATGTGGATGTAATAGGAAATGAACGCATTAGTGAGGATGCAATACTTGAGTATCTACAAGAGACGGGTCTAAAGCCAGGAACTAATCGATATGCAGTGGACCTAAGGGAAATGGAAAATTTCCTATTGGTGGAATTCCCTGAGTTGGCATGGGTGGGAATAGACCTAAGTGGTGTGTATGCTAGGGTAGAGGTGGTGGAGAAGGTGGCCCCGCCCCCTAAAATAGACAAAGATACACCTACAGACTTGGTTGCTACTAAAAATGGTGTAATTGATCGGGTAATAGCCCGTAATGGTGATGCTATGGTAAAAAAGGGAGATATCGTCGAGGTAGGAGATTTATTGGTTACTGGAATTGTATCCCGTCAGTATATGGAGAACCCTCTGTATGTCCACGCCTATGGAGAAGTGTATGCAAAGACCTATTATGAAGCAAATAAATCTATGTACTTAGTAGAGATTAATAAACATAAAACAGGAGAGAAATTCAGTAGGAGAGCCTTAAAATTTGGGGAGATTCAATTATCTTTAGGAGGAAATAATCTACCCTTTACAGATTATATTGTAGAACAAACTAATAAAAGTCTTTCCCTATGGAGGAATATAAAGCTACCTGTCGAAATCATTTTAGAGAACTATTACGAAGTGGTTGAGGTAGAGGAGCATATAGAGGTGGAAGCGGCTAAAGAAATGATGCATAAAGAAGCGGTGGAAGAATTAATGAATCAAATACCTCTAGAAGGGGAAATAATTCAGACTAAAGTTGATTTTAAACAGGAAGGGAATACCCTTAAGGGAAAATTCATAATTGAGGTATTAGAAGATATCGCCCAACAAAAGAAAATAATAACCGAGGAGGATTAACTTTTGAACAAAAATACATTCCAGAAAAAAATAAAAGTGGAGAATACTGAATTTACCAGAGAACTATTTGGTAACTTTGATGAAAATATTAACCTAATTAATAAGCGTCTTTCGGTGGATATTGTTCTGAGGGAAGAGGAAATTATTATTATTGGTGAAGAAGATGCTGTAGATTGTGGAGCAAAGTTAATTGCGGAATTAAAGGAAATTTATAAAAAAGGTGAAGGACTGACCAGTCAAACCATCAGCTATGCCATCAACCTTCTGATGGAGGGGAAAGAGGATCAAGCTAAGGAATTGGCTGGTGATGTCATCTTCATGACAGATAAGGGAAAGCCCATTAAGCCAAAAACCCTTGGACAAAAGGAATATGTATCCCTTATTGAGAACAAAGACTTAACCTTTGGAATAGGGCCAGCCGGTACTGGTAAGACCTACTTGGCAGTTGCTATGGCGGTGAAGGCCTTTAGAAATGAACAGGTAAATAGAATCATTTTGACTAGACCAGCTGTAGAGGCAGGAGAGAGCTTGGGTTTTCTGCCTGGGGATTTAAAGGACAAGGTTGATCCATATCTTAGACCCCTTTATGATGGACTATATGACATTCTAGGGGTGGAAAAATTTCAAAAATACATGGAGCGGGGAATGATTGAAGTTGCGCCCCTTGCTTATATGAGGGGTAGAACATTGGATTACTCCTTCATCATTTTAGATGAAGCCCAAAATACCACAAGGGAACAAATGAAGATGTTTCTTACTAGACTAGGTTATGGCTCTAAGGCTGTTGTTACTGGTGATATCACTCAGGTGGACTTGCCTAGGGGTAAATACTCTGGATTAAAGCATGCAGCTGATGTGCTAAAGAATGTGGACGAAATCGGTTTTAGTTATTTATCTGATAAAGACGTTGTAAGACACCATTTAGTACAGAAGATTATTAAAGCCTATGAAGTGGCTGAAATAAAGCAGGAAATGAAACCGGAGAAGAAGGACTCAAGCAAAAATAAAATCAAATAAGGCTTAGTCTTAGGAGGAATCCATATGGGAAAATATAAAAATATTAAGATTCGCCTTCAGCAGGGTTATGTAAAGATGCGAAAACAAAGAAAAATGCAACAAATTTTACTGGCGCTTTTTTTCTTTACATGTATTTTTGCTATTTTAATAACCAGTTTAAGGCCAGAAAAACTGAATCTAACGGTAGGACAACGGACACCAGCAGATATTTATTCTCCTAAAGAAATAGAGGATAAATGGGAGACAGAGAGGCTGAAGGAGATTGCCGTTGAAGGAGTGGAGTTGAAGTACAAACAGGACCCATCCTATCATCATGAGGTAAAAAAGGATGTTGAGAAGTTCTTTGTATTTTTATATAAAGTTAGGGAGTCTGAAGGTATGTCAAAGAGTGAAAGGAAAACTGCTCTTTCTGACAATGAATTGAATATTTCTGGAGATGTACTGGATATTGCCCTAAATGCCCCTATTGAAAAACTAGAGTATTTAGAAAATTATATATATCAAATAGTTGCACAAAATATGAGTAATGGTATTAAAATAGAAGACTTACAAAAAGAAAAAAGTAATATCAGGGCATTTATTGAGAGCCTAGAGGATTTTGATGATGGGTTGGTGGATTTAGGAACTGCAATCATCAATGCCACCATTAGACCTAATAAATTTTTAGATATAGAAGCGACAGAGCAAAAAAGACAAGAAGTACGGGAAAGCGTTGAAAGAGTCATGATTCGTAAAGGTGATATTATCCTGAGGGAGGGAGAAGTTGTAACGGCTGATCGCATGAGCCTTCTAAAGGATTTAGGCTTGTTGACGACAAATAGCAAACTGGACATTATGCTCTATGCTGGTATAGCACTACTGGTTTTGGTACTAGAGCTTATTGTCATTGCATATATAACTGTCTTCAACAAGGAGTTGCTAAACAAAGTGGGGATATTATGGATGATTGCTCTGATATTTGTATCCGTCACCATCATCTCCAAAGTGTTATCAAGTATCTCCATCTTTTTAATGCCTGTGGCAGCTGCTGCTATGCTTTGGGCAATACTTACGGATGCAAGACTTTCCTTAATTTTAAATTTAGCCTTGATACTATTAGTATCCGTGATTACTGGAAATGACATCACCTTTATCTTTATGGCATTGGTGGGGGGCACAGTAGGTATATTTAGCGTTTTAAATACCCAACAAAGGGGAAGTATATTTATCTCGGGCTTTATGGTGAGTTTGGCCCAAGTTATGACTGTAATGGGCTTTGGATTAATTAATAGTAGTGAGGTGGCTGGGGTTTTAGCAATCGCCTTCTACGGCATATTAAATGGTCTTTTTTGTGCCATCTTAACAGTGGGTTCATTACCCCTATGGGAATCTGTATTTGATGTTGTAACGCCTTTAAAACTATTAGAACTATCAAATCCAAACCATCCATTGTTGAAGAAGTTATTGATTGAAGCACCAGGGACCTATCACCATAGTATTATCGTAGGAAACCTCAGTGAAGCAGCAACCGGTGCTGTTGGAGGAAATGCTTTATTAGCAAGAACTGGAGCTTTTTATCATGATGTTGGAAAAACATCCAGACCTTACTTTTTTAAGGAAAATCAATTAACTTCCGAAAATCCCCATGATAAGATTAGTCCTTCACTAAGTAGTATTATTATTACTAGCCATGTGAAGGATGGTCTTGAATTGGCAAAGAAGTATAAATTGCCTCAAGAGATTGCCAATTTCATAGATCAACATCATGGGAACACACTGGTGGCCTATTTCTACCATAAAGCTAAAAATGGGGATAATGGTGATATGATGGAGGAGGAAAGCTTTAGATATAAGGGATTAAAACCGCAAACAAAGGAAACTGCTATTGTGATGCTGGCGGACTCAGTGGAGGCGGCAGTTAGGAGTTTATCGGCTCCAAATAAAGAAAAGATAGAAAAAATGATTAGTAAAATTATTAAAGATAAGTTGGAGGATGATCAGTTGGAGGAAAGTAATTTAACTTTAGGTGAGCTAGAGAAAATCAAGCAAGCCTTTGTAAAGGTTATTTTAGGTATTTTCCATGAGAGGATTGAATATCCTGATTTAGACATAAAAGAAGTAAAGGGGAGGAGAGCCCATGAATCTAATAATTGATGATCGACAAGAGGTGATGGAAGTTAGCGAAGAACTACTTCAATTACTGACGAAGGCGATGGAGGCTAGTTTAAAACATGAAGGATGGGACCCTGATTTCGAGGTAAGTTTATCACTGGTAAACAATGAGGAAATACAGGATTTGAATAAAAATTATCGAGGTAAGGATTATGCCACTGATGTTCTCTCTTTTCCTATGGTGGATGATGATTTCCCTATTGGAGAAGAAAAGCTCTTAGGTGACATTGTTATATCGGTGGAAAAAGCCCTAGAGCAAGCAGAAGAGTATGGCCATAGCTTTGAACGAGAAATGTCATTTTTAACAGTTCATAGCATGTTTCATCTAATGGGGTATGACCATGAAGATGAAGAGAGTGAAGGGAAAATGAGGGGCAAAGAGGAAGCTGTATTAAAGCAAATCGGCCAAGTACGGGAATAAATGGGGTTGGATCAATGAGGGTAAGAAAATTAATTGATAGCTTGAATTATGCAATTGAGGGCATTATATATGCCCTCAAAACCCAAAGAAATATGAAGATCCACTTTGCTGTAACCATTATTATACTAATTTTCAGCTTGTTTTTTGAGCTTAGTCGGGTGGAGTTTTTGATATTACTTTTGACTATATCCTTGGTGATTATAGCGGAAATGATCAATACTTCTATTGAAAGCGCCATTGACTTAATTACAGACCAGTATCATATCTTTGCAAAGATAGCAAAAAATGTTGCTGCAGGGGCTGTATTGATCGCAGCCGTCAATTCTATTTTTGTTGCATATTTTATATTCTTTCAAAGAATTAATCCCTACACCCAATGGGTATTGCATTCTGTAAGGCAATCCCCCATACATATTACTTTTATCGTATTTGTGATAGTAATCTTTGCGACAATTAGTCTAAAGGCTTATTTTGGAAGAGGAACACCTCTGCAGGGAGGGATGCCAAGTGGTCATGCGGCACTGGCTTTTTCTTTAGCGACATCTATTTCTTTTATCTCAGAAAGTACCTTTATTGCAACCTTATCTCTTCTAATGGCATTACTGGTTTGTCAGAGTCGGATTGAAGGGAAAATCCATAGCTTATTTGAAGTGATTGTAGGGGCTTTATTGGGTACAATAATAACAGTAATCTTTTTTCAGTTGTTTGGTTAATAGATGTTATTATGAGAAGGAAGTGGGTGAGGTCTTTTGTGGAAGGAAATACGTAACACGCTCATAACGGGACTATTGGTGATTTTACCAATGGCTTTAACTGCGATAGTGATTCTTTGGCTATTCAATCGAGTCGATATTGTCTTTAGACAACCAATAGAAAATATTATTGGGTTCAGGATTTATGGATTGGGGGTATTAATTACCCTTTTCTTAATCTTTATTGTAGGTTTATTGGCTAGAAACTACTCTGGAAACAAGTTAATCAATTTTACAGAACTGGTTTTAGAGCGAATTCCGCTGGTTAGAACGGTTTATTTTTCAATTAAACAACTGACTGAAACAATTTATGGAAGTAAGCATACAGCTTTTCGGAAGGCTGTACTGGTGGAATACCCGTCCCCAGGGCGATATTCAATAGCTTTTGTCACCTCTGATGGCTCAGAAGAGATTGTTGAAAAAACTGGGGAGGATGTAGTTGGGTTATTTATACCAACCACTCCAAATCCAACTTCTGGAGTATACATCATGATACCCAAAAAGGAAACAATACCACTGGAAATGTCGGTGGAACAAGCAATCAAACTAGTGATCTCTGGGGGAATAGTGAAGCCTGATCAGAAAAAATACTAATATAAATACACTAAAGAAAAACAAGAGAGAGGGTTGAGACAAATGAGGGGAGTTTTAAAGAAAAGTACTATTGCTTTGTTGATACTGTTAATGATTATTGGCATAAGTGGATGTAGGGCTGATAAGAATCTTTCTCAAGAAGAAAACCAAGGAGCAGAAGTAGTGGTGATTGAGGACCCCCAAGAAGATAAGGATAAAGAAATGAATGAAGAAACTCAAAAATTAGAAGGGTTTGAAATTAATCCATTGACGGGCTTATATATTGACGAGGAAGTGGCTAAAAGGAGACCTGTAGCCATCATGATCAATAACTTGAAAAAAGCAATACCCCAAAGTGGAATATCTCAAGCTGATGTGATATATGAGACTTTGGCAGAGGGAAACATTACCAGATTATTAGCTGTTTTTCAAGATTTTGATGCAGAGAAAATCGGTCCAGTAAGAAGTGCTAGACACTACTATATTGACTTAGCCTTCAATCATGATGCCATCTACATACATTATGGTGGTAGCCCACAAGCCTATGCTGCTGCATCCGATTGGAGGTCTGATAACTTAAATGGACTGTCCTATTTAGATGAGATCATGTGTTGGAGGGATCCTGTTAGAAAAAAACAAAAGGGAATGTATGAACATAGTGTATATACCAATGCAGAGAAGATTATGAAGGCTTGGGATGTTGTAAAGTATCGTAAGGAAGCTAAAGGGGAAGCGCAGGGGATGTTTGTTTTCAGCGAAGAAGAGCGTCAAATGGAGGGGAAAAAAGCTGAAAAGGTGGCGCTTCCCTTTACTAGTAAAATTACAACAAATTTTGAATACGATCCAGGGTCTGGATTATATAAAAGAATTCAGTTTAATCAACCCCATATTGATGAAATGAATAATCAACAGCTAATGACGAAAAATATAATTGTACAATATACGGAGATTAAGCATATTGCTGGTGATAAGGCAGGTAGGAGAGATGTCAAAACCATTGGTGAGGGGAAGGGGATGTATATTACCAATGGAACAGCTGTGCCTATTTCATGGAGCAAGGCAAATCATCAAGCTCCGACCATCTACAAAGACGAAAATGGAAATCATTTAGAAATGAATAAAGGGAAGACGTGGATTATCATCTTCCCAAGTAATAGACAAATCAAATTACAGTAATCTTCTAAATGTAAGTCAAGGAGGCAGAAAAAATGGAATATAAAGAGTTAATGGCAATGGCCATCGAGGCAAAGAAAAATGCTTATGTACCCTACTCTAACTTTCATGTGGGGGCAGCACTTTTAACGAAGTCTGGAAAGGTCTATACAGGCTGTAATATTGAATGTGCATCATATGGAGGTACAAATTGCGCTGAAAGAACGGCGATCTTTAAGGCGGTATCTGAAGGCGAAAAGGAATTTGAAGCGATTGCAGTAACAGGTGACGATGATGCTTATACGTATCCATGTGGGATTTGCAGACAGGTAATGGTTGAATTTGGAAAAAAAATAAAAGTAATCGTTGGAAAAAATGAAGATGAGTACAGGGTATATACGGTGGAGGATTTATTACCCCACTCCTTTACCCCAGAAGACTTAGGACATGAATGTGGAGGCTGCTAAAATGAATTTCAAATCAGGATTTGTAACAATAATTGGACGACCAAATGTAGGAAAATCTACTTTAATGAATCAAATTATCGGAGAAAAAATCGCAATTATTTCTGATAAGCCCCAGACAACAAGAAATAAGATTCAATGTGTCTACACAAATGAAAACTATCAAATTGTTTTCTTAGACACACCGGGAATCCATAAACCTAAACATAAACTAGGGGACTATATGGTGAAGGTTGCTAAAGACTCCCTTAGGGAAGTGGATTGTGTTTTGTTTGTGGTGGATGAAGGAAACAGTATTGGACCTGGAGACCGCTTCATCATGGAGCAGTTACAGGGAATTAAGACTCCTATTATCCTAGTAATGAATAAGATAGATAAAATGACTCAAGAGGAATTTAACAAACTTTATGAAGCATATAAAGCAACGGGGTTATTTGCTGACATAGTAGGAATATCAGCTATCGAAGGAGCCAATCTTCATTCTTTGGTACAAAAAATTTCTAATTACTTACCCGAGGGACCACAATATTTCCCAGGTGATATGATTACAGATCAACCTGAAAGAATTATTGTAGGGGAGATTATTCGCGAAAAAATTCTCCACTACACAGAACAGGAAATTCCCCATGGAGTAGCCGTGGAGGTATCTTTAATGAAAACGCGACCAGATAAAGATATTATCGATATCAATGCTACTATTTATTGTGAGAGAAAAAGTCACAAAGGTATTATTATAGGTAAAGGTGGAAGAAAGCTTAAGGGAATTGGAAAGAGCGCCCGTGAAGATATAGAAGGCTTACTAGGAACAAAGGTATTTTTAGAACTCTGGGTCAAGGTAAAAGAAGACTGGAGAAACAGCGAAAGCATCCTAAGAGGCTTAGGTTATGAATAAAAGCAGATGGCCCAAATCTCTGATTTGGTGGCAGTCGCTTTGTTAGAAACCGCAATACTCATTTCAATGGTTTTAAATTGAAAAAATGAGTATGGAGAGTTTCTAACATCCTTAATAAGATGGCCCAAATCTCCGATTAACAAAAATTACAATGTATAGTCCTCCCTAAATTACAAAAAATAAGAGTGTATTCTAAGAATACATAAAAAGGGAGGGGACTATATGCTTGTAAATGATTTATGGAAAGTTTTTGAGAGCACAGGTAGTTTGGAGGCATATCTATACTATAAAAGACATCAGGAGATTCTAAAACCTGAAGAGGAGCAGGATTATCCTGTTGCTGTGAATGAAAATATAGTTAAATAATAACTTCTCTTTGTACTTATATGATCTAATGGGGGACATGTAATGCTGATTAAGACCGAAGGCTTTGTTTTGAAAAATAAAAAATATGGTGAAACCGATAGTATGTTAACCATCTTTACCCGTAAAATTGGCAAAATTAATGCTATTGCAAAGGGTGCCCGCAAGCCAAAGAGTACCTTCCTGGCAGGCATTCAACCTTTTTGTTATAGCGATTTTGTATTTTATAAAGGGAAAAGTAGTCTATATAATTTAAGCCAATGTGATGCTAGAGAGATTTTTTATTGCATTCGGGAGGATTTAGATGCCCTAACCTATGGGGCTTACCTTTTGGAATTGGTGGAGGCAGTCACCAATGAGGGACAGACCAACAACCGACTTTTTAATCTTTTAGGTAAGACCCTTTCAATGCTGGCAAACAAAGATCAAAAAGACTTTGAGCTTCAAACCGTCGTTAGGGCTTTTGAAGTAAATCTATTGGCTTACTCAGGCTTCAAACCCCATGTCCATAGTTGTGTAAATTGTAATCAATCAAATTTTAAACAAATTAAGTTTAGTCACGAAGAAGGGGGAATACTTTGCCCCAAGTGCTTTACGGTGGATCCATTTGCTTCAAAAATTTCAGAAACAACAGTCAGACTAGCAAATTATTTATTAAATAAGGATATACTAGAAATACAGAAGTTAAAGGTTAATGAAGCTTTAAATAATGAATTAAAATTAATATTAAAGAAGTACATCATGGTACACATTAATAAATACCAATTTAAAAGTTTAGACATGTTGGATAAACTATAATAAGGAGTTGAAGGCAATGGACATTAATCTTGAAAAAATTGATACCATCAGAGAGCGTGCTGGAGTATCCTACAGAGTGGCAAAGGAAGTATTAGAAAAGCATAATGGAGACTTAGTGGAGGCTTTAATTGACCTGGAAGAACAGGAAAATGGTAAAAATTGGACTGAATCCATGAATGTAATGGGAAATGAAGTGATTGAAAAGCTGAAGAGGGTCATTAAAAAAGGTAATGTTACTAGAGTAATCTTAAAGAAGGATGGAAATGTTTTATTGAATATTCCTGTAACAGCAGGTGCCATAGGTGTTGTATTAGCTCCATTGGTTTCCATCGTTGGCGTTTCAGCTGCATTGGCTTCTAGAGCCACCATAGAAATCGTAAAGGATAACGGAGATATTGTAGACATTAATGACATTGCAGAGGAGAAAATTAATGATGTTAGAAATAAATTCTCTAAGCAAAAAGACAATGTAGTAGATGAAGCAGAAAATTTCAAAGAAGATGTTACTGAAGATATTGAAGAAACCTTAGATGATCTTAACAATGGTTCGGATTACTAAAAAAATCTTGACAAAAGAAGAATTATTTGTTAAATTATATATCAAATTAATATTTTAATGGGCTGTGAGGAAGAGGAGTAATTGTTTTAACTGGTTTAGCGAGCTGGAGATGGTGGGAGTCCAGTGCAGAAGAATCAATGAAGGGCGCTTCTGAGCTTAATATACTAAGGGGGTCCAATGGACCAACTAGGGTGGAACCGCGGAAGTAAAGTCTTTCGTCCCTAAGTTTTATGGGATGGGGGGCTTTTTTTATTTTTAAAAAATTTGAATAGGAAAATGGAGGGAGCTAATATGTCAACGGAAGTAACAATGGAGAAAATTGTATCTTTGGCTAAGAATAGAGGTTTTGTATTTCCAGGGTCTGAGATTTATGGAGGCTTAGCGAATACTTGGGATTATGGTCCTCTTGGAGTGGAACTTAAAAATAACGTTAAAAAGGCTTGGTGGAAGAAGTTTATCCAGCAAAGTCCCTATAACGTAGGTTTGGATTCAGCTATTTTAATGAATCCTCAAACATGGGTGGCTTCAGGTCACGTGGGTGGTTTTAATGACCCATTAATGGATTGTAAAAAGTGTAAGGCTAGATTTAGGGCGGATCAATTAATAGAAAACTTCGCAGCATCCCGAAATCAAGACATTAATGTTGAAGGTTGGGAAAACAAGCAAATGAAGGAATACATAGAGGAGAATAAAATTGTTTGTCCTGAATGCGGAGAATTAGAATATACAGATATTCGTCAGTTTAATCTAATGTTTAAAACCTTCCAAGGGGTTACGGAGGATAGTAGTACTGAAATTTTCTTAAGACCTGAGACTGCCCAAGGGATCTTTGTTAACTTCAAGAACGTTCAAAGAACTTCCCGCAAAAAAGTACCCTTTGGTATTGGTCAAATTGGTAAGTCCTTTAGAAATGAGATTACACCAGGTAACTTTACTTTTAGAACAAGAGAGTTTGAGCAAATGGAGTTAGAATTTTTCTGTAAGCCAGGAGAAGATATTGAGTGGTTCAACTATTGGAGCGATTTCTGTAAGAACTGGTTACTTAACCTTGGTATGAGGGAAGAAAGTATCAGAGTAAGGGAGCATGACCAAGAGGAGTTATCCCACTATAGTAACGCCACAAGTGATATTGAATATAGATTCCCATTTGGTTGGGGTGAGCTATGGGGAATAGCTGACAGAACTGATTTTGACCTAAAGAAGCATAGTGAACATTCAGGGGTTGATTTCACCTACATAGACCCGGTAACCAATGAGCGATATGTTCCTTATTGTATTGAACCGTCTGTAGGGGTAGACCGTGTTGCCCTTGCCTTCCTAGTGGATTCCTATCGAGAAGAAGAGGTGGGAGAGAATGATACTAGAGTTGTATTAAAATTACATCCTGCATTAGCCCCCATCAAGGCAGCAGTACTTCCATTAACTAAAAAGTTAAAGGATGAAACCCTTAAGGTATATGAACAATTATCAGAGAAGTTCACTGTGGATTATGATGATGCTGGTAGTATTGGTAAAAGATATAGAAGACATGACGAAATTGGTACTCCCTTCTGTATTACCTTTGATTTTGATTCTCTAGAAGACAATAGTGTGACAATTAGACATAGGGATAGTATGGAGCAGGAACGAATTGCAATTGATCAATTAGAGGCTTATTTAGAAGAAAAGATGAGATTCTAATCCATAAAAACAGCTGGAATTATTTTCAGCTGTTTTCTTTTTCATAGAAGGTGCAGAATATTACTAATAAGTGGCTATGGAAAAATTCATAAAAATATGGTAAATTAGTATATAATATAACATATATATTAATAGTGTAGCACAAAGGGGTGATTAATATCGAATTATCAAAGAGACAACAGCAGATCATCGAAATCGTTAAGGAGCAAGAACCGATTACCAGTGAACAAATTGCCAAACTACTGAATGTCACAAGGGCAACCCTAAGACCTGATTTGGCAATTCTAACAATGTCGGGTATTTTAGATGCTCGTCCAAAGGTTGGGTACTTCTACTCGGGGAAATCTGAAGCTAATTTATTTACCCAACAGATTAAGAATGTAAAGGTTTCCGATATTATGTCAGTGCCTTCTATTGTATCAGAGGAGACGCCAGTATATGAAGCCATCGTCACATTGTTTTTAGAGGATGTAGGGACCATTTTTGTTGTCTCTAAGGGGTCTTTAGTGGGGGTTGTGTCCCGAAAAGACTTCCTAAAGAGTGCCATCGGAGGAATTGATATTAATAAAGTACCAGTAGGTATGATTATGACGAGAAAACCTAACATTATTACAGTTATGGGGGATGAAAATGCCCTTCATGCCGCAGTAAAAATCATAGAACATGAAGTTGATAGTCTTCCAGTGGTGGAAAAAACTATGGTGGAAGATAAAGAACATCTAAAAGTGGTGGGAAAAGTATCAAAGAGCAATATCACAAAGCTTTTTGTGGAGCTATGTAAAGATTAGGAGGGAAAAAATGAAACAAGAGAATTTAGTGATCTATGTTTTATCAGATTCAATTGGTGAAACTGGTGAACAAGTAGCAAAGGCAGGAATTAGTCAATTTAATATTGAGGATTATGAAATTAGGAGATTTCCCTTCATAACTGAAAAATCTCAGATAGAAGAAATAATGATAGAAGCCAAGGAAGAAAAGGCAGTAATCGTTTTTACAATGGTTGTGGAGGATTTAAGAAATCTATTAATAGAAGCAGCAGGAAAGGCTAATATACCTGTTATTGATATCATGACACCTATTATTAACTCAATGGGTTCGGCGATTGGGATGTCGCCCCGTCGAGAACCAGGCTTGATTCGACGATTGGACGAAAAATACTTCAAGAAGGTGGAGGCAATAGAATTTGCGGTAAAATATGACGATGGGAAAGACCCACGGGGATTGAAAAAGGCTGATATTGTACTGGTGGGGATTTCCCGTACCTCAAAGACACCCCTAAGCATGTATCTGGCCCATAAAAATTTAAAGGTTGCCAATGTTCCATTAGTCCCAGAGGTGAATCCCCCAAAGGAGCTTTTTGAAGTAAATCCAAAAAAAATAATTGGGTTGACTACAAATCCATTAAAACTGATTGAAATTCGTCAAGAACGTTTGAAGGCTTTAGGGTTGAAGCATGAAGCCAACTATGCTAGTATGGAGAGAATTTTAGCAGAAATAGATTATGCTGAAAAAATAATGAAAAAGGTTAATTGTCCTGTAATAGATGTATCCTGCAAGGCAGTAGAAGAAAGTGCCAGTATTATATTGGAAATTTTTAAGGAAATCGGATATAAGTTTAATAATGGAGTTAGTAAATATTAATGGATAGATACATTTATGGAGGTGTAAATAGATGAAAAAGTTTATCTACGATTTTAGAGAGGGTAATATGTCAATGAAACCTTTACTGGGAGGTAAGGGGGCTAACTTAGCAGAAATGACGAGAATAGGATTACCAGTACCTCCAGGCTTTACAGTCACTACTGAAGCATGTCATGAATATTACATAAAGGGAGCCAAGCTTTGGGATGAGCTAATTAATCAGATATTTCAACAATTGAAAGTGCTGGAAGAAGTAACAGGGAAAAGGTTCGGAGGTATAAATCACCCCCTATTAGTATCAGTTCGTTCGGGGGCTGTGGTTTCAATGCCGGGAATGATGGATACCATCTTAAATTTGGGTTTAAATGATGATTCGGTGGAGGGTCTAGTTAATGCCACCAACAATGCAAGGTTTGCCTTTGATAGTTATCGGAGGTTTATTCAGATGTTCGGAGACGTGGTATTGGGGGTAAAAAAATATAAATTTGACACAGCCTTAGAAAAAAGAAAGAATGAAAGGGGATATCAGCAGGATACCGAATTGACTTCTGAAGATTTAAAAGGCCTAGTGGGAGATTTTAAGAATATTATTCGTAAAGAAACAGGAAATGACTTTCCACAGGATGTAAAAAAACAGCTTCAAATGGCAGTGGAGGCGGTATTTAAGTCGTGGAATAACCCAAGAGCAAATGTTTATCGAAAAATACATGATATACCAGACAGTTTGGGTACAGCTGTAAACATTCAATCGATGGTATTTGGAAATATGGGGAATACCTCAGGTACAGGAGTTGCCTTCACAAGAAATCCTGCCAATGGAGAGAAGAAGCTCTATGGAGAATTTTTGCTGAATGCCCAAGGAGAAGATGTAGTGGCAGGAATCCGTACACCAAAGGAAATTAGCGACCTTGAGGAGAAATTACCAACGGTTTTTCAACAATTTTTAAAGATATCTGACCTATTGGAAAAACATTATCGGGATATGCAGGATATCGAATTTACCATTGAAAAGGGTGTCCTGTACATCCTACAGACCAGAAGTGGTAAACGAAATACCCTGGCAGCCATCAATATTGCAGTAGACATGGTGGCAGAAAAACTAATTACAGAAAAAGAAGCTGTCATGAGGGTGGAACCACAACAATTGGAACAATTACTTCATCCTACTTTTGATGATGAGGCTTTAAGCAGAGCAGAGTTAATAACTAGAGGTTTACCAGCGTCATCGGGGGCAGCAACAGGAAGGGTTTATTTTACCCCAGAAGATGCTGTAAAGGCAAAAAATGCTGGAGACAAGGTTATTCTAGTAAGACATGAAACATCCCCAGAGGATATTGAGGGAATGGTGGCATCGGAGGGAATACTGACAGCTCGAGGTGGTATGACCTCCCATGCAGCAGTAGTGGCCCGTGGAATGGGTAAATGTTGTGTAGCCGGTGCAGGAGAAGTGAAGATAGACCAAGGGCTTAAATTAATTAAGGTACGGGATTTAGTATTTAGAGAAGGGGATTTTATCTCCTTAAATGGTCTAAATGGAGAGGTCTATGGGGGAAAAATTCTTACTAAAGAGCCTCAACTCACCGGTAATTTTCAGACTCTGATGAAATGGGCTGATGGTTTTAGAATATTGAAGGTTAGAACCAATGCTGATACAAGTAGGGAATCAAAACAAGCCTTGATCTTTGGAGCTGAGGGAATTGGGTTATGTAGGACGGAGCATATGTTCTTTGAAGAAACCCGTATCCCTGTTGTTAGGCAAATGATTTTAGCAAGAACCCTAGAACAAAGGAGAGATGCTTTAGAAAAACTACTGCCCATCCAAAGAAAAGACTTTATGGAGATTTTTGAAGTTATGGGGACTTTACCCGTTACAATACGTCTATTGGACCCACCTTTACATGAGTTTTTACCCCACGATGAAAAGGATATTAAGGAATTAGCTCAAAGTATGGAGATGTCTTACCATGTTTTAAAGGAAGTAGTAAAGGATTTGGATGAATTTAATCCTATGTTGGGGCATCGGGGCTGCAGATTAGCAGTAACCTATCCAGAAATCTATCAGATGCAGGCTAGAGCCATTATAGAAGCCGCTGTAGAGATTAAGGAGAAAAGTAACATTGATGTAAAGCCAGAAATTATGGTGCCATTAGTGGGGGAAATTAAAGAATTAAAGTACATTAAGCAAATTATTGTTCAGACGATTGAAGAGGTAATGGCGGAACATGAAGTCAAAATAGATTATTTAATAGGTACGATGATTGAGATACCCAGGGCCGCCATTACAGCCGACGAAATCGCCGAAGAGGCAGAGTTCTTTTCCTTTGGTACAAATGATTTGACCCAATTGACCTATGGTTTTTCAAGGGATGATGCAGGAGCCTTTATTAAAGAGTACCTAAACAAAAACCTATTAGAAAAGGACCCCTTTCAGCAAATAGATCGAAAAGGGGTGGGTAAACTGATGGAAATTGCCGTTGATTTAGGTCGCAGTGTCAAACCAAACATTAAAATGGGCATCTGTGGAGAGCATGGGGGAGATCCAAACTCCATTGAGTTTTGTCATCTACTAAAGTTGGATTATGTATCCTGTTCCCCCTATAGGGTGCCGATCGCTCGATTGGCAGCTGCCCATGCGGCGATAAAAAACGAAGAATAAATTATCGTAGATTGAGGATAGTGTATACGACCCAGCGAACTTATGATATGGATTTTTTTATCATATCAAGTTTAGCTGGGTTTTTGTTTATAATTTTGCTTGATTTTGTACATAATACAAAAAATGAAAAATGTCAAGGTATAAAAACTAAAAGAATGTAAAAAGTATGTAGGGACGGAGAAAAAATGTTCGGTTTAAAAGGATTTTTGTAATGAGTAGAGTATATATAATATATAGAAAGTATTAATATTCATTAAGGAGAATATCTTATGGTTAAAAACCTGAGGGAAGTTACTGAAGCCTTTGAAACTGAATATTTGTCAGAATTCGCGCAACCCAGTAGAAAATCAGTGGGTCGAAGAGAGGCGGAGGAAGAATGTGATATTAGAACCGCCTATCAACGGGATCGAGATCGTATTATACATTGTAAATCATTTAGGGCATTGAAGGAAAAGACACAGGTGTTTATTGTAAAGGATGATTTCTTTAGGACCCGCTTGAGTCACACCTTTGAGGTCAGTCAAATTTCTAGGACCATTGCTAGAGCCTTGAAGCTCAACGAAGATTTAGTAGAGGCAATCGCCCTGGGCCACGATTTAGGGCATACTTGTTTTGGACATGGGGGAGAGGATGTACTAAATCAAATCACAGGTCATTTTCGACATAATGAGCAGAGTTTAAGGATTGTGGACGTATTGGAAAGGGACGGCAGAGGACTAAACTTAACGGAGGAGGTTAGGGACGGCATTCTAAATCATACAGGACTAGGCATTCCTACAACAATGGAGGGAAAGCTGGTGAGGATTGCCGATCGGATCACTTACCTATGTCATGATATTCAAGATAGTGTCAGTGCGGGCATACTCAAGGAAAATGATATTCCGAGGAAGTTTTTAGCTGTTTTAGGGGATGCCCATAGTAGGCGAGTTAATACCTTTGTAAAAGATATGATACTGGAAACTTCTTTGCAAATTCAAAAAGGTAATCACTTTGATATATATCAAAGTGATCTAATTCGTGAGGTAATGCATGAGTTAAGGAACTTTATGTTTAAAAATGTTTATCATGCAGAAGTATGTTCAATAGAAAAAGAAAAAGCTAGCTTTATTGTAACAACATTATTCGAGTATTTTATGGAAAACCCCCATGAAATGCCTAAAGAGTATTGTGCTAGGCTGGAGAAGGAGGAAAAAAAGAGGGTAGTGACGGACTTAATCGCTGGATCCACGGATGCTTATGCTATTCGAGTATTTCAGACGAAGTTTATACCTTCACCAAAGTAAGGTGATAACCTACGGTTGAATTAATTTTCTGAATTCATTTTTTTTAAGAGCTGGGAAGGAATTGGCGAGATTTATGTCGAATAAAGTTTTCCAAGCCCAATAAAAGGGGAATTATTATGAGAATGATTGTAGACGCAGATGCCTGTCCAGTGAAAGAAATCATTGCAGGTTTATGTGCAAAATATGGCATTAAACTAATTTTTATTCATAGTCTAGATCATATTTCTAGTCAATATAATGATGTTGAGAAAATAATCGTTGATAAGGGATTTCAGTCTGCAGATATGGCTATCGTGAACAATGCTCAAAGAGGTGATTTAGTTATTACAGCAGACATTGGATTGGCGGCTATGGTCATTGGAAGAGGAGCTTTTGTGTTGAATCCCTGGGGGGGATTTTATACTCCAGAAAATATAGATCAACATTTACATCAGAGATATCTCAATCAAAAAATTCTTTCAGCCAAAGGACGGTTGAAGGGACCTTCTAAAAGAAATAAAGAAGATGATAAAAAGTTTGCTGGTATTTTAGAGGATTTTTTGAACAAATCCGAGAAAAACTAGAAGAATACACGAAAATCTTAAAACGCTAGAAGGAGATTAAGAATTAAAACAGAACTAAATAAAGAAAGAAAATTTAGGTGATTATATGGGAGGCTTTTTTCCAGACGAGATTATTGATGAAATAAAAGATCGAAACAATATAGTGGATATCATTGCCCAATATATACAAGTTAAGGCATCGGGAGGAGCTACCTATAAAGCTCTTTGTCCTTTCCATAATGAAAAAACCCCATCCTTTGTAATCAATTCCCAAAAACAAATATTTAAATGTTTTGGTTGTGGTGAGGGGGGAGATGTTATTGGCTTCATTATGAAAATGGAGAATCTCGACTTTATTGATGCCATCAAATTATTAGCTGAAAGGTCTAATATCCACTTAGAGGAACTAAACAACTCTGAAGAATTAAAGAAGGATATTCAACAAAAGGTGTTGTATTTTGATATACATAAAAAAGCAGCAATCTATTATTATAACAATTTAACAAAAGGGAAAAATCCAGCTTTAAATTATCTTTCTAAAAGAGGATTAACACCTAAGATCATTAAGTCCTTTGGGATTGGCTATGCTTATAATAGTTGGAAAGATTTAATGAATTATTTAGTTAATGAAGGATATCAAATTCAAGATATTGAAAAATGTGGACTGATTCTAAAGAATAAAGATGGAACTGATTATTATGATCGCTTTAGAAATCGAGTCATTTTCCCTATTTTTGATATTAGGGGCAATGTTATTGGATTTGGTGGAAGAGTGTTGGATGATTCACTACCTAAGTATTTAAACTCGCCAGAAACGCCAGTGTTTAACAAAAGTAGCACCATCTATGGACTAAACTTTGCCCGTAAACATATTACTGATGGGAAAATCATTTTAGTAGAAGGTTACATGGATGTAATTGCCTTATGTCAAAGGGGTTTTAACAATGTAGTAGCAGCCCTAGGGACTTCACTAACAAAATATCATGCTCAGATATTAAAAAAGTATAGTTCTGAAGTCATTATAGCCTTTGATGGAGACGAAGCAGGCATAAAAGCAACTCTTCGTAGTGTTGATATCATGAAGGAAGTTGGTTTAAACTGTAAAGTATTATTACTTCCCTCCAATAAGGATCCAGATGATTTTATAAAGGAAATGGGGAAGTATGCATTTCAGAATCAATTGGACAAGGCGGTTAGCCCAATTGATCTTAAAATCATTCAAGCGAAAAAGAAGTTCAATTTAGACAAACCAGAGGGGAAAATTGATTTTGTAAAGGAACTGGCTGAGATTCTAAAACAAATTAAAAGTCCTGTCGAAAGGGAAGTGTATGTTCAAAAAATTGAAAAAGAGATCGGTGTCTCCCAACAAGCAATTCATATGGAGATATACGGAAATAAAGGAACAACACCTTTTGATAAGAATCCAAAGTATAGTTCTAGCTACAAAAGAGATAATAAATATATAGAAGCAGTACCGCCAGTTGAACAAAAGGGGCATTTGACGGCTGAAAAGCAATTAATCAAGTTAATGCTGGTGAAGCCGGATGTTCGACCTCTGATTATTAAGAAGGTACAGCCAGAGGATTTTTCATTAGGCAAACATCAAATAATCGTTGAATATATAGTTGATCATTATCAATGGGGCCCACAAGAAATCGTAAAAGGACTCCCCCAGTTGCAACAGGATATAGAGAATATATTACAAATCGATATAGAACATATAAATATAGCAAAAACTCTAGAGAAATATGTAGTTAACATGAAAAGATTTAAGCTTATGTATCAAGCTAAGGAGCTTCAACATCAACAAAAAGTATTGAAGGAAAATAAGAAATTAGATCAGGAAGAGGTTGAGAAGGAATTGCTTAAAATCGGCATGGAGATTGTGAGAATTAACACTGAAATACAGAGACTACAGCTTTAATGAAGGGAGGGGACTTATTTGAAGGAATCAACGGAAGCAAAAAAGGAAAGTGTGAAAAAATTAATAGAAAAAGCTAAAAAAAGAGGAATGATTACTTATACCGAAATAATGGATACATTTGAGGAGATTAATATTGATAAAGATCAGATAGAAGAACTATATGATCATCTAGCCTCTCTTGGTATAGAAGTAGTTGGTGAAAAGGACGAAGATATAGATTTAGAGGATATTGATGTTGACGTAGAAATAGATTCAGTGGATATAGAAGAAGAGCCCATCGAAGAAAATATTGAAGATGATGCCGCATTATTAAAAGGGATCAATATAGATGACCCTGTAAGAATGTACCTAAAGGAAATAGGTAAGGTGCCTCTACTAACTGGAGATGAAGAAATTGAATTAGCTAAGAAAATGGAGGCGGGTAGTGAAATAGCTAAAAAAAGACTTGTTGAGGCCAACCTTCGTTTAGTAGTAAGTATTGCAAAACGATATGTAGGCAGAGGAATGTTATTCTTAGACTTAATTCAAGAAGGTAATCTAGGATTAATTAAAGCAGTTGAGAAATTCGATTACAGAAAAGGATATAAGTTCAGTACTTATGCCACATGGTGGATTAGACAGGCCATCACAAGAGCTATAGCAGACCAAGCTAGAACAATTAGAATACCTGTTCATATGGTGGAAACCATTAATAAGCTCATTCGAGTTTCAAGACAATTATTACAAGAGTTAGGAAGAGAGCCTAAGCCTGATGAAATTGCTAAAGAAATGGATTTATCAGAGGATAAGGTTAGAGAAATATTAAAAATTGCTCAAGAGCCAGTTTCTTTAGAAACACCAATCGGAGAAGAAGAAGATAGCCATTTAGGAGACTTTATACCAGATGACGATGCTCCAGCACCTGCTGAAGCTGCAGCCTTCTCTTTATTGAAGGAACAGTTAATAGAAGTGTTAGATACATTAACTCCTAGGGAACAAAAAGTGCTTCGTTTACGTTTTGGATTAGATGATGGTAGAGCTAGAACATTAGAAGAAGTAGGAAAGAAGTTTGATGTTACCCGGGAGCGTATTCGACAGATAGAAGCTAAAGCCCTTAGGAAATTAAGGCATCCAAGCCGAAGTAAAAAGTTAAAGGATTATTTAGAATAAAAATAAGAAAGATAGATTCGCTTAGAGCGAATCTATTTGACTTTCTACCAATATTGCTTTTGTTTAGCATATTCGATCTTTTTCCTTTTCTCTTCATTGGTTTCTTGCTCATCGATTTGATCTTGAAGGGTGTGCATGACTTGATCAGCTTCTTCTTCCCATTCTTGGGTACGGCCACCCCATTTAAAATGAACCATTTCATTAGGTGAGACGATTTCTTTCTCTTTCTTTTTGATATGTGGCATAGTTTAGCCTCCTCATGGAAGTTTGGTTTAAAAACTAGCTTTATTGGAGAAAAATAAAAGATCTTATATTTAGTCTGAAATAAAGGAGACAATAATATGCAGGTAAAATTAACCCCAAGACTGGAGAAGATAGCTAGTCTTGTTGAAAATCACAGTAGAGTAGCTGATATAGGCACAGATCACGGATATATTCCCTTATATCTTTTACAAAATAGGATTAGTTCTTTTGCCATAGCCAGTGATGTCAATAAAAAGCCTTTGGAAAGTGCTGAAGCAAATATCAAAATTTATGGGTATGGTGGGAAAATCGAAACTAGATTAGGTGGAGGTTTGGCTACTTTAAGGCCAGGGGAAGTTGACACCATCATCATAGCTGGGATGGGAGGCCTCTTAATATCAGATATTTTAGAGGAAGCCCAAGATATTGTAGAGTCAACTAAAACCTTTATTCTACAGCCAATGCAGGCCCAAGAGGAGTTAAGAAGATATCTTGTAAAAAATGGTTTTTGCATTAAGCTAGATCAATTGGTGAAGGAGGATCATCGTATTTATGAGATTATCGTTGCTGAAAAAGGGACGCAAACAGTAGAAAAGGATATTTTCTACACTGTAGGCTTTCATCTTAAAAGCAATCCATTACCTTTAGCTGAGGAATTTATTCAACGGAAAATGATGATTTATGAAAAAATCATGAATGATATTAAGGGATTAACATCAGATGGTGCTAAAGAAAAGTATGGGATGGCACATGATATGTTTAATGAATTAAGGGAGGTTATGGCATGGCTGAAAGAGTAAAGGACATTATACAGATTATTGAAAACTTGGCTCCAAAGTCTGCAGCTGAATCGTGGGATAAGGTTGGATTACAGGTGGGAAGCCCACAGGATACGATCAAAAAAGTGCTTGTATGTTTGGATGTTACAGATGATGTCATGGAAGAAGCTATTGAAAATGAAGTGAACTTAATCATCTCCCATCATCCATTTCTGTTTAAACCCCTCAAGCATATCTTGAAGGAAGATTCCAAAGGAAAAATTGTCTATCAGGCAATCAAAAATAATATAGCCCTTTATTGCTGCCATACTAATATAGATGTGGTCATGGGGGGCTTAAATGATCAGGTGGCAATGAAGCTGGGCCTCAGTAATATAAAGATATTACAGGTGACTGGACAACAGGAGTACTATAAGATTGTTGTCTTTGTACCTGAGGGTTATGAGGAAAAAGTAGCTACTGCTTTAGCAGAAACAGGGGCAGGGCATATTGGCAACTATAGCCACTGTAGCTTTAGAAGTGATGGAACAGGAACATTTATGCCATTAGAGGGTACCGATCCCTTTATTGGGAACATTGGTGAATTAGAAAAGGTAAAGGAAATTAGACTTGAGACTATCATCAAAAAAGAAGATTTATCTAAATCCTTAAAATCAATGATGGAGGCCCATCCCTACGAAGAGGTGGCATATGATGTCTATCCATTGATTAATGCTGAAGCAAACAGGGGAATTGGTCGAGTAGGAGTACTGGATAATCCCCTACAGTTGTCTATTTTAATTGAGGATGTCAAAAAGATATTAGATATAGATAAAGTGAAATTTTGCGGTGATGTAAATCATCAAATAGAAAAAGTAGCAGTAGTAAATGGTAGTGGAGCGGATTTAATATTTGATGCCATCGGAGCAAAATGTGATTGTCTCATCACAGGAGATTTAAAATATCATGAAGCCCAGATTGCTTTAGAGAATGGGTTGAATGTCATCGATGCGGGGCATTTTGAAACGGAAGCTCTTTTCGTAGATTGGATGGTGGCGTTTTTAACTGAGGGATGTAAAGAGAAGGGGTTAGATATTGATGTGATTCCATCTAATAGGAATATAAATCCGTTCCAATATTTATAGGGCACTAAAAAGAATATAATTACAAAATATGGATTTTGACATCCATCCGTTTTTATGTTATTATTGTATCTCAGCAGGACAACAGAATATTGTGAGTAAGTCAGATGGTCGCGGACACAGTTTTACTGTGGACGAGGAAAGTCCGAGCTCCATAGAGCAGGGTGCTGGGTAATACCCAGTGGAGGCGACTCCAAGGAAAGTGCAACAGAGAGATACCGCCCTTTATTTTAGCAAGGTTGTTGACTTTGCTTTATATAAGGGGTAAGGGTGGAAAGGTGAGGTAAGAGCTCACCAGCAACTAGGCGACTGGTTGGCTATGTAAACCCCATCTGGAGCAAGACCAAGTAGGGACAATGGTAGCGGCTGCTCGTCGCGTCCCGTGGTAGGTTGCTTGAGCCGTCTGGTAACAGCCGGCCTAGATAGATGACCGTCAGATACAGAACTCGGCTTATAGATTTGCTCGCATAATATTGTGTCTATAAAACACTACCTTTTGGGTGGTGTTTTTTTTGTTACAGCATATACAAAATCTTTCATATAATGATATAATTACAATTGTATGTAATCTATGGGAAATAGTAATCTTACTTAGGAGAGTGTATTTTAAATGATAAACCGACTGGAGCCCAGGGGCTGGATAAGCACGAATTATAACTTTTTAACTAAGCTAAAAGAAATATACTTGATCGCCTTATTAGTTATAGGACTAATTTTATTGGGGATTGCAAATTATCTATTGTTTCACACAATTGTAGAATTAATTGGTGTAATAACATACACAGGAATATTTATTGGACTGTATAACGCTTATGTAATAAAAAAAGATACCTACATGTTGTATATTTCTCTATGTGCTATTCTAGTGGTGGGGTTTGATTTTATCCATATCATTTCATACGAGGGGATTGGCATATTATCTAATCTTACAGAGGATTTACACTTTAAAACCTGGTTAGTTGCTAGAATAATAGAGAGCACTACTTTACTATTTGTCGTCAGTGGCACTAATAGAGATAAAAATCAGAATCTAAGAATGTTGGCCCACATGACGTTTTTGATCTTGTTTACTTTATTACTATTCTTTTATAATAATTTCCCGAAGACTTATGTTAATAATATTGGAGTAACAATGATTGATCGGATTAGTACTTATTCTATTGTGATGTTTTTAGTGATGTGCCTTATTCAAGTCATGAAAAATAAAGAAACCTTTGGGGAATATAATCGAACTCTGGTCATTACATTATCTGTCAAGATGTTTGAATTGCTCGTATTTTATATCTTTATTGAGTACACAAACTCAGTCTTGTATTTAACTCATGTACTCAAGGTATTATCTTATTATCTTTTATATAAGATTGTAATTAGTGTATGCATACTGAGTCCATATAGAGAACTAAAAATGAGCGAAGAACGGTATAGAACTATTGTAGAAGCATCCTATAACGGCATTATCATTCAAACAGGTGGAAAAATTGAGTACTCAAACTCTAAACTTTTGGAAATTATGGGTTATACAGATGCAGCTGAAGTATTAGGTAATAGCGTTTCTGATTTCATTATAGAAGATCATATAGAGTGTTGTTCAGTCCTAGATTACACAAACGAAGTGTTGAAACGACAGAAAAAATTACCTTCTATTGAAAAAAAGCTAAGAAGAAAAGATGGTAAGACAGTTGATATAAGATTGACAGGAATTCATTTTCCAACACCACTTAAAAATTCTATTCTATTGACAATAAAGGATATAACAGAAATAAAAGAAACACAACAACTGAAAGAACTTATTCAAGAAGAACAAAGGTTATTGAGGGAAGCCTTGGAAATGGATCGAATAAAAACTGAGTTCTTCTCCAATTTATCCCATGAGTTAAGGACACCACTAAATATTTTATTAGGGAGTATACAATTACTCGAAGGGGGTAGCCTTTATGATAATAAAGAGCTATGTCATTCACAATTACAGAAGAGAATTCATGTCATGAAGCAAAACTGTTATCGATTGCTAAGATTAATTAATAATATGTTAGACTTAACTAAATTCGATTCTGGGTACCTACATATGAATTTTACAGATTGCAATATCATAAGCACTATTGAGGATATAACTTTGTCTGTAGTTGATTTCGCTAGGAACAAAGAGATAGAGATTGTGTTTGATACTGAGATTGAGGAAAGTATTATCTCCTGTGATTTAGATAAGTTAGAAAGGGTGGTATTAAACTTACTCTCAAATGCTATAAAATTTACCAATCCCTCTGGCAAAATATATGTGAGTATTAAGGACGAAGTTGAAACAATAGCAATCTCTGTGAAGGATACAGGTATAGGAATACCAGCCAATAAACTAAATAATATTTTTGATAGATTTAGACAAGTAGATTCGTCATTACATAGAAGAAATGAAGGAAGCGGGATAGGATTATCCCTGGTGAAGATCCTTATAGAGGCCCATGGTGGAAGGATTATTGTGAAGAGCAAGCCAGATATAGGTAGTGAATTTATTGTTAAGTTACCAGTAAGAAGCTTAGACGTGAAGGATTCATCAAACAACATTGTGGACTATCACAGTAATAATATTGAGAAAATTAAGGTTGAATTTTCGGATATTTATTTCTAAACTCATAAGCATTAAAGTGACAATCTTCAATTTATACTAAAGGTCATTCAACAAGAGTGGCAGACATGGCAATTATGTTGAGAAAAAAATAGGCATGAAGGATGGGGAATTAGAGCTTGATTTCAAAAAGCTAATCATGAAAATGTAGCCAGAGACATTGCTCCATAATATAAAAAATTTATTATTACTATTATATTACTAGATTATAAGATTACATATTAAGACCATATGTTAAGATCAAATAATAAAAACATTTTAAAACCCACTAACCTATATTGGATGTGGGTTTTAAAATACTGTCCCTCCGTCTTGGAAAGAAATAACAAAATTCAATTGTGTAGTAGGGTTGATATAGATTCTCAAATCCACTCCTGAGGACAGTCTTCGGGTACCTGGGGAAAATATTAGGTCGAAGGGAATACCGGCTTTAATTAACAATGATGTTGCAGCATAGATTTGAGCTAGCTGCAGATTATCTGAATTTGTAATTCGCTTAAAAATATCCGTAGAAAGAAGTGTTATGATTTCTTTTTCAAAATTGGCCATAGACATCATTCCTTATCACTAAGTATTGTTGTATGATATACTACATTGTATGAAAACAGACCACCAAAGTGCAGATGAAAAGAAAAAAGGACCCTAAACTAATAGGTCCGATATTGCTCTCTAGCAATCATTGCCTTCTAATAAAAGGATTAGAAGGGAGTACAACTTCTACAAGATTGAGCAATGCTATTGGCCGCCTCCATCCCTGTTTGAAGTGCTCCTTGCATCCAAGCTCTAGATACAGAAACATGTTCTCCAGCGAAAAATACTCGACCACTATATTCAGGTTGTTGACTATTCCATAAAAATAGACGATGCTGTTGAGGATTATAAAAGGTAAAGCCCCCCAATGACCAAGGATGGTTATTCCATTGGAGTGTTTTATGATCTATGGCAATACCATCTAAATAAAAAGGAGACAGACCGTGGACTTTTTCCACTTGCCGCTTCACGATTTCTGGAATCTCATCATCTTTAAAATTGCCTAATCTAACAGAATCTTGAGTCCAATTATAGGAAGCTGTAATTACTCCAGGTTTTTGTGGAGCTGGAAAATCTGTGGTGTGGGGATTATACCAGATACTATTAATCACTAAATCAGTTGTTGAGCCGCCCCCCATGATTCTTTCTTCAGGAGGGCCCTCCTCCCAAAATTGTTTGCTAAAAAGGAAAACAGTCTTTTGAGCTGCGGACATATTTTGAAGCCTAATAGCCTGCATTTTCTCAGAACTAAACTGTGGACATAAACCCAAAAGACGAAGGTTGGAAAAAGGTATGGCACAAACAACATAGTCAAAAACTTCTTCTTGGAAATCTTGCGACCCCACTGACTTAAAATAAACTGATACTGATTTTTTTTCATCCCATTGTTTTAACCCAGTTACTTGGTGGCCAAATCTAAAATTAATTTTGCCGATAGCATCTTTAGGTATCTGTGGACCATATTCATTTGGGCTGTCATTAGCCAGTGAATTATAAAATGCTTCGGGGAGCTTAGATAAACCTCCATTAATCTCGTAGAGATAAGAAAAATTAGCAGGATAGATTTCAGCTAGTTGTTCAAAATAGCTGTTGTCAAGAAACGATCCAATAAAGGGATTAATGCTACTGAGCATAGAGATAGCTCCTTCGCTTAATCCTTCTTTTTCCATAATTTCACGGGCACTTAGTGCATCAGCAAGATTAATTTCTGGAGAGTACGCCTTTTTTACTTGCAGGATTTCTTTCCGAGTTTCTGGTGTTAGGGATAATAGATATGTTTCAAAAGCTTTAGCCTCTAACTCTGGCCAAGGGGTTTGGGCCTCCTGAGGAGTTAAGTCAAATTGTGGATAAATCCATCTTTGTACAGCCTCTGGATTGTTTCGTACCCTAATCCCTCTAACATAAATATATGTACTTTCTTCATTTTGTACAAATGGTCTAGTATTCAAACCAAATAGGTCAATGTAATGCCAAGTAGTCTGATGAGCTACAGAGAATCTCATTGGACCAAGCTCGCCATAAAGGCCTTTTTTTCTATCAAAATAATGAGTATAAACTCTACCACCTACTCGACATTCCTCAGCCTCGAAGATAGTAATGTTAAAACCAAGCTTTCTTAACTCAAATGCTGCTGATAAACCTGCTAATCCTCCTCCTAAAACAGCAACTCTGATATTTTTGCAAGAACCTGGGGGAGCGATACTCGTTATATCGGCAGGTGGGTTTAATAATTCTACAATATTAGGAAAGTCTTCTGATCGATGGTTTTCCTTCAGTACATACTGGAGAAGCTGTAGTCTCTCTTCCTTCGTTGGATTTAAGGGTTGAAAAGGGCCTAAAACATCCATATTATATCTCCTTTCAATTGTAAAGAATTATTAAATTATATGAATAAAAAAATAAAAATACGCCATCATAGAATTTAATACTAAAATTATAAAAAAATATTGCTATTTAAGACTTACATATTGTAATGTTAATCACTTCGGTTATAGTACTAAATCCGACAATGATTGCTATGACATGCTGGTACGGAATATGGTATAATGATAGTTAAGTAAGAATAGGTAGGTGATGATAACGTGATGAAGAAATACGTAATCCCTTTAATTATTAGTTTAACGTTCATATTACTTATAGTAGGATGTACTAGAGATGAAATTGGTGATCAAACTACCATTGATGAAGATCAAAATATGTTAGCGCCCAGCAGACAAGAGAATAAACTAGAAAAGATTAATCTAGAAGACTTAGAGGAAAAACTACTGGGCTCTGTAGGAATAGAATTAAAAAATACAGATAATCAAGCAATTGGACTGTTGAAGGAAAGGGAACATATTGTCTCTTTTATTGAAGAATTGTTTCAATACCCCCAGCAGGAAAAATTACCAAATGATTCCAGTAAAGATGCTGTCATAGGTCCAATCAACTTCTATTTCAATGAGGAAGAGGGGATTTATGGAATTGTTAAGAATGGTTATATCTATATTGAAGGATATTATTTTTTAATGTCAGACCGAGATGCAGCGAAAATTGAAAATTTGTTTTCAAAAAGTATAATTGAAGCGCCTGTTAGTGGAAACTAGCAGGCGTTTTAAAATTCTTAAGTAAAAGCACGAATACAAAAGTAAAACAAGCATATTAATTAAAAGAGTATAAGAATTAAGAGGATAAATAAAAAACTTATAAGAAGGCAGGATTTTAATGAAGAATATAGAAAATATCATATATAAAAAATTTTCAGCACATTTTATGTTTTAGCATATTTGCACAATGGTATATAAAAAATTGACAACTAGGCAGAATATGATAATTATATTAACAATAATTAATATTTCGAAATATAGTTGAAATTTTTGAATATTTCTAATACAATATAAAAAAGTCGAAATAGTCAGAATGTTGAGAGAGATAATAATTTAATAATTCATAAAAAAAAATTTTTGCTAAAAAAGAGGAAATTTTTAAAAAAGGTAGAATTATTAATAATATAAGTTTATTGAAAATTTAAGCTAAACTTAATATTGAGAAGTTTTAGGAAAACCATTTACTTAATAGTTTATCAAGTTACTAATAGAGAGTGGGGGGAACTCCTCATTTCTATTAATATAAAAATCATTAAAGGGGGAAAAAGAAGAATGAAGAAAAAAATGATTTTACTCTTAGTTTTTACTTTAGTGGCTTCAATGTTCCTAGCAGCATGTGCTCCTAAAGAACCAACCTCAGTTGATCAAGGAACACCAACAGAGGAAGCAAAGCCTGAGAACTTAAGACCGCTTGTAGTTGGATCAGCAGATTTTAATGGTGACTTCCACACTGGTTGGACGAACTCAACTTATGATAAAAACATTAGACAATTAGTATGGGGATTCGGTTTGATGACTGATAACCCTGCTGGTGAGGTTATTGATTCTCCACTTGTAGAAGAGAAAACTGTAAGTGAAGACTTGTCTACATGGACATTTAAAATCAAAGAAGGTGTTAAATTCCATAACGGTGAAGAATTAACAGTTAGCGACATTAAGTTCACTTATGAATTCTATATGGATAAGGAAGCTTTAGAAGCAACTGGTGCTACTTCAAACTTTAACGAATACATTGACACTATCACGATTGATGAAGCAGCTAATACAATTACCTTCAAGTTAAACAAGGTTATCTACACAACTGATTCATCTATATTCTATGAAACATGGATTTTAGCAGAAGATATGATTACTGAAGGTGCGACTGCTGCAAGTCAAACTGTTCAAGAGTATGTAAAGGCCAACATTAGTAACCCAATTGGTTACGGGCCATACGTATTTGTTGAGTATAAAGAGTCTGAATACGTAAAATTAAAGGCTAACCCAGATTATATTGGTAATGCTCCAGCAATTAAAGAAATTATTGTTAAGCATACACCAAGCGAAACTGAATTAGACCAGTTATTATTAGGTGAAGTTGATATGTTATTTGCTTTGGGTGAGGCAGAAAAAATTGATCCTGTTTTAGCAGATGACAAATTTGCATCAAACAACTACTTCAGACATGGTGGTGGTACTATGGTACTACACACTGACTATGAAGCTTTCCAATTAACAGAAGTACGTCAAGCCTTTGCTTACGCCTTCAACAGACCTAAGGTTATTGAATTATTCTTAGGTAAATACGGTGTTGCATCTCAAGGTCCTTACTCTAAAAACCATTGGATGATGTATGAAGACAACGAAAAGGATCTTATTGGTACAGCTGCAGAAGGTAAATTTGAAAAATCGTTAACAAATTATGATATTGTTGATGCAAATGGTAAGTTTGATGAAGCTGCAAATATTGCTAAAGCCCATGAATTATTAGATATCGCAGTTGCAAAGACTGATGGTGAATATGCCAACTTAACAGGTAATGCTGACAGTGGATATATGTGGAAGGGAGAACCATTAAATATTAAGATCGCCCTTACTACTTTCTGGTCTGACACTTATCACTTAACATGGAACGAAGAGTATGTATCAAAATTAGGTTTTGGTGTTACAATCGTTGGTTTAGACTGGCCGATTATGTATGGACACTGGACTGGTAACACAACTGAAGAAAGACAATACCATGCATACGTAGGCGGTATCGGTTATGTAATTAAAGACAACCCAAGAGCCAACTACGGTGTAGATAAAATCAAAGATTGGGGTCACCCATCAAGTAACGGCCCTCGTTTCACAGGTGGATCAACTTTCACTGCTGAAGAGTGGGATCAATTAATGATAGATATTGAAAATACTCATCCAATCACAGGAAGAGATCAATACAGAGAATTGTGGAGAGAATATGTTAAGACATTTAACAAAGAAGTACCAGTTATCCCAGTTTACTCTAACCAATACTTCGACTTATACACTGGAGACTTAGAGAACTTTAGTACAAATGCATTATGGCCATGGACTAGAGCTATCCTTGATGCAAACTGGAAGTAATTTAGTTAATTAAAAGTATGATTAGGGTTAAGACCACTATCTAATCCTTAGATAGTGGTCTCATTTTAAGAGGTGAGGTGACTGACTTAATGGAAAACAACAGAGGATCTAAGACGATCTTTGAGGTGATAACTCCGTATGCAACTTATTTAGGCAAACGCTTAATTTCAATAATCCCGGTATTATTGTTAATATCATTGGTAATTTTTGCATTAATTAGTATGATGCCTGGTGATCCAATTATGGCTATGCTGGATCCAGAAAAAACAGCTACCATGACAACTGAAGAGAGAAATGCTTATGTGGAGACCATGAGGGCCTTCATGGGTTATGATAAGCCGCCAGTGCAAAGATACTTTATTTGGTTAAGAGACACCTTCTTAGAAGGGGAATTTGGATATTCTATTAGATTTAACAAACCAGTTAATCAGATCATTGGGGGCTATATAGCACGCTCCTTTGAAGTAAATATTATTGGGTTCTTTTTTGCATTTCTAATTTCAATTCCAATTGGAATTACAGCTGCAGTAAAGAAAAACAAGCTGTATGACAAAACCCTTACTGTTCTTACAATTGTAGGTATTTCATTACCATCCTTCTTCTTAGCCTTATTGCTAATAATGCTATTTGTAGTTATATTGAAATTGTTACCCTTCTCGGGGATGTCAGATCCTAGAGGTGTGATACCGGACTGGAAGTACTTGGTCTTACCAGTAACGGTGGTTGTATTAACATCTCTACCAAGTTTAACTAGATATGTTCGAGCAGCAATGATTGAAGTGTTAAAATCTGATTATGTTAGAACTGCAAGAGCAAAGGGTTTGACAGAAAAGGTAGTTATTTATAGACATGCATTCCAAAATGCATTGATTCCTGTCGTAACACTAGTAGGGATGTGGATACCAGCATTATTCGGAGGCTCAATAGTTGTAGAAAGAATATTTGCTTATCCAGGAATGGGTTATTTACTGAGTGAGGCCTATAACTACAAGGATAGAGCAATTATACAAACAGCATTACTATTCTTTGGTATGCTTACATTATTAGGTAACGTGTTTATTGATGTTGGTTATATGGTTGTTGATCCAAGAATTAGAGAAGGGAAGGTGAAATAATGTCTGCAATTACAGAACAAAGTAAAGGATTCAGCAAGGACGATGAAGTCATTCTTTCGCCTACGCAACAGATTATTATTAAGTTTAAAAACAATAAACTAGCTATGTTTGGATTTTGGTTATTCGTTTCGATTGTTTCTGTAGTAGTGGTGACACATTTTTATACAAAATTCACTGGCTATGACTTTTCAGCTACTCACCCGGAATTAAAGAATCTACCTCCAAGCTGGCAACACCCATTTGGTACTGATAGATATGGTAGAAATACATTTGTACGTGTGCTAGAAGGTGGATGGATTTCATTACAAGTAGGGTTCTTATCTACAATTATGGCTGTGACCATTGGAGTTACAATGGGCGCTATCTCTGGCTATTTTGGTGGTAAAATTGATGCACTTATCATGAGAATTGTTGAGGTGATCTATTCATTCCCATTTTTAGCAATAGCCTATATTATTTCTGCAATTTTTAGAGATAGACCTGCTGAATTTAGATTATTTGTTATCATCGGAATCCTCGGGTTTATAAGGTGGACAGGACTAGCCAGATTAGTACGTGGTCAGATTTTATCCTTAAAAGAGCAGGAGTTTATTCTAGCAGCTAAAGCCCTAGGTATTAAAAAACGTAATCAGATTATGAGACATCTTATTCCTAATGTAATGGCAATGGTTGTTGTTTCTGGAACCCTTACATTTGCCAATGCTATTTTAGGGGAAGCATTTTTATCCTTCTTAGGATTATCGGTAACAGAACCTATTCCTACTTGGGGAGCATTGTTGGCAAAGGCTTCTTCAAACAGTACCTCTTTAAGGTCTTTCTGGTGGATTTGGGTATTCCCTGGTACAATGCTATTTATGTTTATTATGAGTATCAACTTAATTGGTGAAGGTTTAAGGGATGCGATAGATCCTAAGGCTGAATTCACTACCAAGGAAGAGAAGAAAGCTGCCAAAGAAAGACGTAAAGCACAGAAAAAAGCAGCTAAAGAAGGAAAATTAGTTAGTAAAGGAGGAGCGATGTAAATGAATAACAAATTACTTGAGGTTAAGAATTTACACACTTACTTTTTTACAAATAAAGGTACTGTGAAGGCTGTTCAAGGGGTAGACTTTACTATAGAAGCCGGCAAAACTCTGGGTATCGTAGGAGAGTCTGGCTCAGGTAAATCCGTAACATCATTTAGTATATTAAATTTATTAGATCATCCAGGTAAAATTGTTGATGGTGAGATTAATTTTAATGGTAAGAATCTTGTAGGAATAAAAGAACAGGAAATGAGACATATTCGTGGAAATGATATTTCTATGATTTTCCAAGAGCCGATGACATCTCTTAATCCAGTTCATCGTATCGGTAGACAAATTAGTGAGCCTATCATGCTACACCAAGGAAAATCGAAAAAAGAAGCTTGGGATGCTGCGGTTGAACTTTTAAGAGAAGTTAAAATACCTAATCCAGAAAGCGTTGTTTACAATTATCCTTTCCAATTATCTGGTGGTATGAGACAGCGTGTTATGATTGCAATGGCACTGGCATGTGAACCGAAGCTGTTGATTGCTGATGAACCAACAACTGCATTGGATGTTACGATTCAAGCACAGATATTTAAGCTGATGAACGATCTTAAGAGAATTCATAATACAGCAATCATATTCATTACCCACGACTTAGGAGCCATAGCAGAGCTGGCGGATGATGTTGCGGTTATGTATACAGGTGAAATCGTAGAGAGAGCTCCTGTAGATACTATTTTTGATAGAGAAAGTAAGTATTCACATCCTTATAAGGAAGGGCTGTTAAAATCAATTCCTTTGCTGGATGAAAAAGTTGAACGTTTAGACCAAATTAAAGGAAGTGTACCTCACCCATTGAAATTACCAAAAGGCTGTAGATTTTCAACCCGTTGTGAATATTCTACTGATAAATGTGTAAATGAGAAACCTGAATTGGTTGAGGTAGCAAGTGGACATTTAATAAGATGTTTTTATCCAGAAACGGGGTGTAGAAATGCCTAAGGTATTATTAGAAACCAAAGGAATAAAACAATATTTTCCAACTGGCAAGAGAAGAAATGAAAAGAAAAATCTAAAGAGATTATCTGAGAAAGCTGTAAAAATTTATAAAAATGATTATCCTACTGAAAACCCTCAGTTAAAAGAGAAGGATTTATTAAATCTTATCTTGGAGCAATTTAAAGAAGGTAAAAAATTTAGTGATGAACTAAATGCTACCCTAACTGAATATGAAGCTCGTTCAAATGTTCATGGTGAAAGGTTATATGTTAGAGCAAATGATGGCATTGATTTGGCTATTTTCGAAGGTGAGACTGTTGGTTTAGTTGGAGAATCTGGTTGCGGTAAATCTACACTAGGTAGAACAATCCTAAAGCTATACGAACCAACTGAAGGTGAAATCTTCTTTAATGGAGAAGATATTACGAAGTACTCCTCCAATAAGATGATGCCCCTTAGACGAGAAATGCAAATCATTTTTCAAGATCCATATTCTGCATTGAATCCAAGGATGACTGTTGGAGAGATTATTGGAGAAGCACTTCTTGAGCATGGAGTTTTTAAGAGTAGAAATGATGATTTTGAAAACTACGTTAAAGAAATAATGAAAACATGTGGATTGGAAGACTATATGATTTATAGATACCCCCATGAATTTTCTGGTGGACAACGTCAAAGAATAGGGATTGCCCGTGCACTTGCACTAAAACCTAAATTTATTGTTTGTGATGAGGCAGTATCAGCCCTTGACGTTTCTATCCAATCCCAAATAATAAATTTATTAAAAGACTTACAAAAAGAATTCGGACTTGCTTACCTTTTCATATCCCATGATTTATCAGTTGTTAAGCATATCAGTGATAGAATTGGGGTAATGTATTTGGGAGATATGGTTGAATTTTCAGATAAGGATAGTTTATATGAAAATCCATTACATCCATATACAAAAGCTTTATTGTCAGCGATTCCGGAGACAGATTTACAAAAATCTAGAAGCAAGAAAAAGATTATTTTAGAAGGGGATATTCCTTCTAATGTTATAGTTCCTACTGGCTGTAAATTCCATACAAGATGCCCTATTGCGAAAAACATATGTAAACGTGATATACCTGAGTTTAGAGAAGTAGAAAAAGGACATTTTGTGGCTTGTCATTTCAGTGGTGCGGAAATATGATGCTTTTAAATAGCTTCGACAAAGGTTTTAAATCAAGAAGAAGAAAGTCACAGGAAGAAAAGGAAGAGTTGAAACAACTCTTGGGTAAAACTGACTTTGAAAATGGAGACTTCCTTGCATTGATTATTGCAGCTTTGGTAACCCTTGTACCAGTAGTATTAATTATGTTATTAATATACTATGGGGTTTCGATGTATTTCTTTGGTTAATTTTAGTGATATAGATAAAAGGGCAGGTATTTCCTAAAATACTTGCCCTTTTAAAATGGAAAACTATCTATACTGTTTAGATGGATTTGAATTGAATCTTCGTTGTTGTTATATGTTTCCTGTAAATATATCATAGCGAAGATTTGAAAATAGTGCATTATTTTTTGCTTATTGCTAAATACTAGACAAGAAAGTATTCTTAACATTAGATAAATAATGTAACCTATATTTTAGCAATCTAATGAAATTGTAAAATATATTGCTCAATTTATAGGCCTATATAATGTAGTAATCGTCTTAAAATTAAATATTATGGGGAGACCCATGAGTTCTAAAAATGCTACATGTATTATTATACATATTAAAAAAGTTATATATCATTGAGCGTCAAATGAAGTCTAGAGTGAAATGTTGAAGAAAGTCGATAATTCGTGTATTATTGCATCTCTTGCAAGTGCTGGGGAATAGTGGAGGCCTGGTGACGAGGTGATAGGGCGGGAAAATTATTAAGGAAATATCTACAACTTAGTAATACTCTATTTCTCGTTAAATTAAAGAATAATTAGAAAATTAAGAATTAATTAAAAGGTAAATGTTAAATAAAATTCATATTCATTCATAGCCCTTGTCTAATAATTCATTTGAATATATAATATTCTTATAATTAAATCAGATGCCCTACTTCAAGGGATATCAAGTAAAATTTAATTAAAGATTAAAGTTTTTGCCGACGGCAAAAAGAAAAATAAATAAAGGGGGAAACAAAATGAGAAAGAACAAAAAATTATTAACATTATTAAGCATGATGTTAGTACTAGTTTTAGTAGCAGTTGGATGTGGTACATCTACTGAAACACCTGATACTGGTGATGCAACAGGTGAAGTTAAGGATACCCTAATCGTAGGTCAAGGTGCTGACGTAGTATCATTAGACCCACATGCTACTAACGACCAACCATCATCAAGAGTAAGTAAGCAAATTTATAACACACTTGTAAATCAAAATGAAGCTATGGAATTAGAACCAGGATTAGCTGAATCTTGGGAAAAAATTGATGACTTAACTTGGGAATTCAAGTTAAGACAAGGTGTTAAGTTCCACAATGGTGAAGATTTTACAGCAAATGATGTAAAGTTCACTTTATTAAGAGCATTAGAGTCTGCTAAAATCGGACACATTGTTGGTGCTATTAATCCAGAAGGAATCGAAGTTGTAGATAACCATACAATTAAAATAGCTACTAACGAGCCTTTTGCTCCATTATTAGCTCACTTAGCTCATACAGCTGCTGGTATGTTAAATGAAAAGGCAGTTACTGAAGGCGGAGAGAACTACGCACAAAATCCTGTAGGAACTGGACCATTCAAGTTCCAAGAGTGGAAAACTGGTGAAAGTGTTACTTTAACTAGAAATGACGACTACTTTGCTGACAAAGCTAAGGTTAAGACAGTTGTATTCAGAAACATTACTGAAAATACTGCAAGAGTTATTGAGTTAGAAACTGGTGGAATTGACATTGCTTATGACATTCCTCCAACAGAAGTAAGTAGAGTTGAAGAAGATCAAAACTTAGTATTATTAAGAGACGAGTCTTTATCAACAGCTTATATTGGATTTAATGCTGGAAAAGAGCCTTACAATGATGTTAGAGTTAGACAAGCGATTAACTATGCAATTGATACTGATTCAATTGTAGAAGCAGTATACCAAGGTGTTGGTAAAGCAGCTAAAGGACCTTTAGGTACAAACGTATTTGGTGCTCATACTGACTTAGAGCAATATGGCTACAATTTAGAAAAAGCTAAGGAATTAATGAAGGAAGCTGGATACGAAAACGGTTTCAAAGCTACTATCATGACTAACGAAAACCAACAAAGAATGGATATCGCTGAGATTGTTCAAAACCAATTAAGAGATATCAACATTGAAACAGAAGTTCAAGTAGTTGAGTGGGGAACTTACCTTGACGAAACAGCTGCTGGTAAGCATGATATGTTTATCTTAGGATGGACTACAGTAACTGGTGATGCTGACTACGGTTTATACGCTTTATTCCACTCATCTCAATTTGGAGACGCTGGTAATAGAACATTCTGGAGTAATGACAAAGTTGATGAATTACTAGATGCTGCAAGAGTAGAAGCAGATCCTGCTAAAAGAGCAGAATACTACTCAGAAGCACAAGAAATCATCAGAGAAGAAGCACCTTGGGTGTTCACTTACAATGGTGAAAACTTAGCTGGTACAAGAAAGAATGTTAAAGGATTCAAGCAACATCCAGCTGGTCACCACAAGCTTGTTTCAGTTTACTTTGAATAATTTAAATTAAGAATAAAGTTTTATTATTTAACATTCAATATAGGGTCATAACTTTATGGCCCTATATTAATGCTAATAACAGTGGCAAATTTAGGAAGGAGGACATTAAATGCACAAGTATATATTAAGACGTCTTCTTATGCTAGTTCCAGTAATGCTAGGAGTAACCCTTATCGTTTTCACAATGATGCACTTTACACCAGGGGATCCTGCAAAAATTATGTTAGGGGAATCTGCACCGGAAGCGGAAGTAATTAAGTTAAGAGAAGAATTAGGGTTAGATGATCCTTTTTTAGTTCAGTTTGGTAGATATGTATTTAATGCTGTACAAGGGGATATTGGTCGTTCCTATACAACTAATAGACCTGTAGCAATTGAAATTATGGAAAGATTCCCATCAACATTAAAGCTAGCAGCTTTAGGGGTACTGGTATCTGTTTCTCTAGGTATTCCGACGGGGATTATTTCAGCAACGAGACAATACTCACTATTCGATAATATTGCCATGGTGGCAGCTTTATTAGGGGTTTCTATGCCAAACTTCTGGCAAGGTTTAATGCTTATTTTATTCTTCTCAGTACAGTTAAAATGGTTCCCATCATCAGGGTTCTCTACACCTAGCCAAATGGTGCTACCAGCTTTAACATTAGGAACAAGTTCTGCCGCAATTATTACCCGTATGACTCGTTCATCAATGCTTGAGGTTATTAGACAAGATTATATCCGTACTGCTAGAGCTAAAGGACAAGCTGAGTCTATTGTTATTAATAAACATGCTCTAAATAACGCATTAATTCCAATTATTACAGTTATCGGTCTACAGTTCGGTTATCTACTTGGAGGTGCTGTATTAACGGAGTCAATCTTCTCTATTCCAGGAGTAGGTAGGCTAATGGTTGAATCTATTAAGGCAAGAAACTTCCCTGTAGTACAAGGTGGAGTATTATTCATTGCTATTACCTTCAGTTTTGTAAACCTATTAGTTGATATCTTATATGCCTTCGTTGACCCAAGAATTAAATCACAGTATAAGTAAAAACGTTTAGAAAAGGAGGTAGGCATATGTCAAAAATTAAAACTTCTAACAATCAAGAAGAAGTAAAAGCAGTATCTAAAAAGAAGAGAAGTCCATGGGTTGAAGTTTGGAGAAGATTAAGACAAAACAAATCGGCTATGTTTGGACTTGCTATTATCGGATTATTAGTTTTCTGTGCTATATTCGCAGACCTTATAGCTCCTTATGGAATTGACGATCAAGATTTAAGAGCTAGATTCATAACTCCAAGTAGAGACTATTTATTTGGTACCGATAACTTTGGTAGAGATATTTTAAGTCGTATTATCTATGGATCAAGAGTCTCTCTACAGGTAGGATTTATCGCAGTTGGTATATCTGCTTTAACAGGAGGAGCCTTAGGTGCTATCGCTGGTTTCTATGGTGGTAGATTAGATAACGTAATTATGCGTTTCGTTGATATTTTACTTGCAATCCCTGGTATTCTATTGGCGATTTCAATCGTTTCTGCCCTTGGACCTGGATTACAAAACGTTATGATCGCCGTAGGTATTGGATCTATTCCATCCTATGCAAGGATTGTAAGAGCTTCAGTATTATCTTTAAGAGACCAAGAGTTTGTTGAAGCAGCTAAAGCTGTTGGTGCAAATGATTTTAGAATCATTTCAAAGCATATTATTCCTAACTCAATGGCTCCAATCATCGTTCAAGCTACGTTAGGGGTTGCTGGAGCAATTTTATCAGCTGCTGGTCTAAGTTTCATCGGTTTAGGGATTCAGCCTCCAACACCAGAGTGGGGCTCAATGTTATCATCAGGTAGACAATATTTAAGAGATTACTGGCATATTGCAACATTCCCAGGACTTGCGATTATGATTACGATCTTCGCACTAAACCTTCTAGGTGACGGATTAAGAGATGCACTTGATCCTAGACTAAAAAGCTAACTAATTAGGATAGGAGTGTGATAAAGATGAAGGACAACAAAAACTTATTAGAAATTAAAGACTTATCAATTCACTATATAACAGATGATGGTACTGTACGTGCAGTAGAAGAAATGAACTTAGAGATTGGTGTAGGTGAAACTTTAGGACTAGTTGGTGAAACTGGTGCTGGTAAGACTACAACAGCTTTAGGAATCATGAACTTAGTACCAAATCCTCCAGGAAAAATTATAGGTGGAGAAATTGTATTCGAAGGTGAAGATTTAGTAAAGAAATCTCAAAGCGAATTAAGAAAGATTCGTGGTAATAAGATTTCTATGATTTTCCAGGATCCAATGACTTCTCTTAACCCTGTTATGACGGTAGGGGATCAAATCGCAGAGGTAGTTAAGCTGCATCAAAACGTAAATGCTGCAGAGGCTACTGAAAGAGCTATGGAAATGTTAGAAAAAGTAGGTATACCAGGTACAAGACACAAGGATTTTCCACACCAGTTCAGTGGTGGTATGAGACAAAGAGTAGTTATTGCCATTGCTTTAGCATGTAACCCAACATTATTGATTGCTGATGAACCAACTACAGCATTAGACGTTACAATTCAAGCTCAGGTATTAGATTTAATGAGAAACTTAAAGCACGAGTTCAACACTTCAATGATTATGATTACACATGATTTAGGTGTTGTAGCAGAAGTTTGTGATAAGGTAGCTATTATGTACGCTGGTAATGTTATTGAGTATACAGATGTTAAGAGACTTTATACTTCACCAAAGCATCCTTATACAATCGGTTTATTTGGATCAATTCCAGACATTGAATCAGACGAAAGTCGTTTAAAGCCAATTAAAGGTTTAATGCCGGACCCAACAAATATTCCTTCTGGTTGCCCATTCCATCCAAGATGTCCAAAGGCAATGGATATTTGTTCCCAAAGAAAGCCTAAGAATACTGAAGTCGAACCAGGACACTTTGTAAAATGTCTATTATTTGAAAACACAGAAAAATAGTATAAGCGGAGGTGAATGCTATGCAAGAAAGATTACTAGAGGTAAGAAACCTTAAGAAACACTTTAACACAAAGAAAGGGCTACTTCATGCGGTTGATGGAGTGAACTTCTTCATTAATAAAGGTGAGACATTAGGACTAGTAGGTGAGTCTGGATGTGGAAAATCTACAACAGGTAGAGTTGTTCTTAGATTATTAGAAGCAACTGACGGGGAAATTATCTTTGAAGGAAAAGATATTCTACAGTTTAATAAGCAACAGCTTAGAGAAATGAGAAAAGAAATGCAAATAGTATTCCAAGATCCATTTGCATCTCTAAATCCAAGAATGAGCTTATCAGAAATTATTGCTGAGCCACTAGTTGTTAATAAAGTATTTAGTGATAAATTAGAAATGCAAAAACGTGTTAAGGAATTAATGGATACAGTAGGTATAGCTGAAAGATTAACTAACGCATATCCCCATGAGCTAGATGGAGGTAGAAGACAGAGAATCGGTATCGCTAGAGCCTTAGCTTTAAATCCAAAATTCATTGTGCAAGATGAGCCTGTATCAGCACTGGATGTTTCTATCCAAGCACAGATTCTTAACTTAATGGATGACTTACAGGATGAATTTGGTTTAACTTATTTATTTATTTCCCATGACCTAAGTGTTGTTAAGCACGTAAGTGATCGTATTGCTGTAATGTATCTAGGGAAAATCGTTGAATTATCCGACTATAACTCAATGTTTAAGAATCCATTACACCCATATACACAAGCTTTATTATCTGCTATTCCAGTTCCTAGAATCGATATCAAGAGAGAAAGAATTCTTCTTGAGGGAGACGTACCAAGTCCAATTAACCCACCAGAAGGATGTCGTTTCTATGGAAGATGCCAATACAGACAAGAAATTTGTAGACAAAAAACTCCTGAATTAAGGGATATGGGTAACGAAAAGTATGTAGCTTGTCACTTTACAGGTGATTTAAGACCAGCTAGTGAATAATAAGGGCAAAAGCCCTTATTATTTTTTTTGCTTATTTAACTTAACGTAATATAATTATATCATAAACGTAATAAAACACAATACAAATATTGATTTTTCGAATAATTGTTAACTTTACTGACAATTCAATATTTCTAGTTTAGTATATCTTCATCATTGGGTAGAATATAATAGTAAGACATGGACTTTATACTCAATACATAAATACAATTAAAAAGGGAGGCCGTTGCTATGAAGATCTATACTAAAACGGGAGATAAAGGAGAAACTAGCTTATATGATGGAAATAGAGTGAGTAAAGATGATATTAGGGTGGAGAGTTATGGTACGATTGATGAATTAAACTCTACTTTAGGCTTTGCTAGAAACTTTATAGAAGATCATGATGTTATAGAAGTTATTTACAAAATCCAGAGGGAGCTTTTTGATGTTGCTGGGGAGCTGGCTACAAAGGATACGGAGAAGTTTCCCGAAAAAATAAACGAAGATCATATTCATTATTTAGAAAATGTTATTGATAAATATATTAAAAAAGTAGAACAAGTGGATTTATTTATCATTCCTGGTACGAACAAAGCATCGGCATCCCTTCACATAGCCAGGACAATATGCAGGAGGGCAGAAAGAAGAATACTGACGTTAAAGAAGAATGAGCCTGTGGGGGACATATTGATAAAGTACGTAAATAGACTTTCTGATACCATCTACGCTATGGCAAGATATCTAGAGTCGGATTTAAAATACGTACATTATGAAAAAAAATAGCATTTCCAACTAATATAATGCGAATATTTATAACGCACTACAGAAAAAAAGTTCAGTTTGTCCCATCTATATGATATAATAATGCTAGTATTAATATTTACAGGAGGGATTACTATGAGCAAAAAAATAGATCAGGTATTATTTTCAGAAAAAGTTATTGCAGATAAAGTAGAAGAGTTGGGAAAAAGAATCACTTCAGAATATAGTAAGGATGATCAAATAATTGTTATTGGGGTACTAAAAGGTGCTAATATTTTTCTAGGGGATTTAGTAAGAAAGATAGATCTTCCACTAAGTATTGATTTTATGGCGGTATCAAGCTATGGTAACTCCACTACTAGTTCTGGTATTGTTAGAATATTAAAGGATTTGGATTTAGAGATAGAGGGAAAGCATATCCTTATCATTGAGGATATTGTTGATACAGGATTAACGTTAAAATACTTAACTGAGAACCTAAAATCCCGCAACGTAGCTAGTCTAAAAATCTGTACTTTATTAGATAAACCCCTTAGAAGAAAATGTGACCTACACATTGATTATGTTGGATTTGAAATACCCGATGCATTTATAGTCGGATACGGAATAGACTATGCTGAGAAGTTTAGGAACTTACCCTATATAGCAACCATAAAAGAATAATTAATTTTAATCTCCTTGAATAGACTTACTTATATTTCTCCATACTATTAGTAAAGTCATTTAAGGAGGTAATTACAATGGGTAATTTTGAAGAGGTAAAGCAACGATTTATGCAGGCTGATGTAGATGGAAAGATTGAAATTTATACAACAACACAAGGATTATCAGTCGATCAATTTAAAGAATTATTAAAGCATTTTCCTCTGCAACATTTAGATAAACTTGAAAGAGCAATGGGATAAATTTAATATTAATCTAAACCAATTAGTCTCCTGATATATAGGGAGACTTTTATATTTTCCTCGAGGGTATATCTTCGAAACAAAGAGCAAATCCTAATAAAGGAGGTGTAGTCGTATGGGAAGAAAGATAATTGCGGTGCAAGAAGGTCTTCATGAAGTTGCTGAACTACTAAAAAGTGAAGGGTTTCAAGTAACAAGTGTCGATGACAGTTCAAACCCCATAGATATCATTATTTATTCCACTACTGATGATGAGTATATTGCCCACAATGACACTGGGATGATTAACTTATCTTCTAACAACAAGTTTGTTAGGATGTTGAATGTTGATGAAGTAGGGATTAACAATATACTTAGCGCTGTAGAAGAACTAGAGTAGAAGATTAGAAGTGATCCCGCCTGATTGTTTAAAATTAGGTGGGTTTATTCATTTTTATACTATTTTGAATAAGTTTCTATAAATTGGCAACAGTATAAAATAGATAAGATTGGGGGAATAAAAATGAGTAAAACAAAGGATGTATTAGAATTCTTATTAAAGCAAGTAAGGAGTTATAACCAAGATCGCTCCACCAGTAGGAGATTTAGAAATTACTATCTGAGTAGTAAAGAAGATACAAGAGGAGATATAGCTAAGGTTATAGATTATGCTATATCAAGAATTATGGTTTTTTTTATGGTCTTCATTGGTATATTTATTAAGTCAAAAAAGTTATCTCTAGCTATAGTGATAGCTGCCGTAGTAGTTACCATATATCATATTCTTTCCATTAAAGCACGGTATAAAAAACTAGAAGCTATGAAGCGACAAAAGAGAAGAACCATTGCATGTCAAAAAATCTATCAAGAATTAATGAACTATACAGTAGATGAGTTAAAGCGATATGTGATCAATATATTTACTAAGGCAGGATTTACTAGCTTCAATCATCGGGTTAGTAGTCATAAGGTTATTACATATGATGGGATATATAATGGACAAAATATTTTAATGTCTACTTATATTAATAAAACAGATTACTTTGTTGAGTTAAAAGAATTAAAAGAATTTATATCTTTAATGAAGGGTTCGGATATTAAGAACGGTATAATCATGACGTCATCTGATTTTACAAATGACTGTTATCAATATGTTGAGAACTTAGAAAAAAAAGCAAAGTTAAAAATTCTGTTACTCAATAAGGACCTGATGTTTCACATGATTGAAAAGAATGATTTGTTTCCTTCAGATGAGGAGATAGATGAGATTGTAGAGAACAAAATCAGTAGAAAAGAATTGATTTGGAAGAAATATAAGGCATCCTTTTTAGCTAATAGAAAATCTAAGGGGTACTTTATTTTAACTTTATTCCTATTTGTAACAGGCCCTTACACGCCGTATCCTCTATATTATATGACAGTAGGTGGGATTACTCTTGCGTTAACCATCATCACACTAGCTATGCGTATGATGTATAAGAAAGATGATCAAGATACCTGGGAGCACTTAAACGACATGATGAAGGAATTATGATAATTTTTTGTCGAAGTGTGATGTTTATGTTTGATTTATCTAGTAAAAACCTGTATAATGTACATTGTTGTTTCAAATTAATTGATATTTAGGAGGAATAAAGATGGCAAATAATATGTTACCGGTGGCAATGTCCAATAGACATCTACATTTAAGTGAAGAAGATATTAATGTGCTATTTGGCAAAGGGTACCAATTAACCACATTTAAGGACTTATCACAACCAGGACAGTACGCCACCAATGAAAAAGTTGATGTTGTAGGACCAAAGGGAACTTTAAAGGGTGTTAGAGTTTTAGGACCTGCTAGAAAGCAAACTCAAATCGAAATTTCTTTAACTGATTCTTTTGTTCTTGGGATTAAACCACCAGTTAGAGATTCTGGAGATCTTGCAGGAAGTCCAGGTGTTAAAATTGTGGGACCTAATGGAGAAGTAGAATTATCAGAGGGAGTAATCATTGCATCTAGACATATCCATATGCATACTGATGATGCTGCAAAGTTTAACGTAATAGACAAAGAAAAGGTAAGTATTAGAACTTCTGGAGACAGAGCTGTAGTCTTTGAGAATGTTCTAGTACGTGTACATCCCACATATGCTTTAGAAATGCATGTAGATATGGATGAAGGTAATGGCGCTGGTATTAAAAATGGAGATATGGTTGAGTTAGTTAAGGCATAAAAATCCCCCTTAATACAAAGATAAACCCAAGTAATCATCACAGCAAATATATGGTGATTACTTGGGTTTTTTAGTTAACTGATATTGTTAGACATTAAAGCGGAACAGAATAACATCTCCATCCTTAACGATATATTCTTTTCCTTCTAAACGAACCCAGCCCTTATCCTTCGCAGCTGAATGGCTTCCAGCAGCAACAAGATCATCAAAGGCAACAACTTCTGCCCGAATAAAACCTCTCTCAAAGTCAGAATGAATCTTACCAGCAGCCTGAGGTGCCTTTAGACCGTTTTTAATCGTCCATGCTCGCACTTCTTTTGGACCGGCAGTGAGATAACTTATCAAACCTAATAAAGAGTAGGAAGCCTTAATTAAACGGTCTAAACCTGACTCACTTAAACCTAACTCTTCTAAGAACATAGACTTCTCTTCATCTTCAAGCTCAGAGATTTCAGCCTCAATTTTTGCGCAGATGGTTACTACCTCAGCATTTTCAGTGGTAGCAAGTTCTTTTACTTGAGCTACATGGGAGTTATCCGCCCCAAGGTTTTGGATATCATTTTCGTCAACATTGGTAACGTAGATGATGGGTTTAGTGGATAACAGGTTAAAACCTCTGATCATCATTGCTTCTTCATCAGTTAATTCAATGCTTCTAGCAGATTTCCCGTCTTCAAGAGCTTCTCTAATTCTTTTTAATAAATCTAACTCAGGTAACAAGGACTTATCACTTTTAGCTAACTTTTCTTGTTTCTGGATTCTTTTTTCAACCATTTCCAAATCTGAAAAAATCAATTCTAAATTAATAGTTTCAATATCCCTTAAAGGATTCACATCACCATCTACGTGGGTAATATTAGAATCCTCAAAGCAACGGACAACATGGAGTATAGCAGAAACCTCGCGGATATGAGATAAGAATTTATTTCCTAAACCTTCACCTTTACTGGCGCCCCTTACAAGACCTGCGATATCATAAAACTCGATGGCAGCAGGAATAACTTTCTCTGATGAATGCATGTCCCTTAAAACGGTTAGCCTTTCATCAGGTACAGCTACAACTCCTACATTTGGCTCAATCGTACAGAAAGGGTAGTTTGCAGATTCTGCACCTGCCTGCGTAATCGCATTAAATAATGTACTTTTCCCTACATTTGGCAAACCAACAATGCCCAACTTCATTTCAATCTTCCTCTCTCTTCCTTATAATCAATGAAATATAGTCTAGTTTACATACACGTAAAATTATACCTTATTCTGTAACAATAGGCAACAAAGAAGCCAGCATTTATTTCTTGCTAGCTTCGCTGTAGTTAATAAAGATAAAACTAATTATAAACTTTCTAATACATAATAAGGATAGGAAAAACATTAATACTAAACCGAGTTTGAAAACAAAGAACTTCTTCATTGTTCTTTTAAATAGTCGATTAATTAGTATTAGGTCTAACATGTGAAAATCCTCCTTTATTAAAGACGTCTGATAGTCTTTAGTTAATTATTAATAATAATAGTATGTACATAAATGAAGACGACATTGCATTTTTAAGAATTAAAGTTGTAAAAATATAAGTAATCCATATTTTAACAAGTCTTTACAAGAAACTTAGGTTATAAAAAATAAAACAAGAGACAAAATAATGTTAGGAGGTGGACATATGAAAAAAATCTTAAGTATTTTTTTATGCTGTCTTTTAGTATTTGTATTTGCAACTGGTTGCCGACCAGCCGAAAGACCTGTACCACAGGATCCTATGGACCCGAATAGACCAATGGCTCCCGATCAAAGAGTAGAGGAAGTTAACCCTTATGACCCTAATGTAAGGGCTCCTAGAGAAGAAATTGGTCAAGACTTAAATATTAGAGCTGACAGAATTGTAAATGAAATTGTTAAACTTAATGAAGTTAAAAGTGCAACAGTTGTCATTACTGATAAGACAGCTTTAGTAGGGGTCAATTTAAAAGAGAACATTGATGGAGAAATGACTACAGAATCAAAAAAGAAGATAGAAAACGTCGTAAGGCGTACAGATTCAGAGATTGATAGAGTATCTGTATCTGCCGACCCTGAAATTTTTGATAGTATCGAGAATATTGTAAGGGAGACAGGACGAGGCAGACCTTTGAGCTCATTCGGTGACGAGATTGAAGATATTGTCAGAAGAATCACTCCAGGAGCATAGTAGGATAAAACGATAAAGGAGAAGCTACGTGGCTTCTCCTTTATCGTTTTGCATATTTTACTAACCCCAATCATTTTCCTACCCTAATTATCATATGTTTTAAGAAGACAAGGATTAAGGAGGCAAGATAATGGTTCCGATGATTTTCTTAATGATTAGCATATTATTGGGTATGATTTGCGGGGGTAACATTGATAAATTATTTTTAATTCTTTCTGGATTTCTATTATACAGATATTGTTTTTATAAAGGCCAAATGTGGAAGGATAAATATAAACAATACTTAATAGGACTGTTGACAGGGTATTTATTAGTAATCGTTTTAATTTTATGTTTGCAATATAGGGTACAAGATAAGGATATTGCTATTAATTACGTTGAAAATCAAAAAACTGCAATAGTACTGGTATTAGAAGGCGAGCCTGCTACCTATAATTTACCAATGGCAATTAAAAATTTTCGACAAAAAAATAAATTAAGTTTCATTAATTTGCCCTTCCAGCTATATAAAAATAAATATAACTATAGCAAAATTAGTAGTATAAACACTGACTATTACTATGACTATTTTGAAGAAGAAATAAAAAAAGAAATGGAGTATCAGTACCCTATTTACATTGCATATTTATACAATCGTCCCTACATGAAGGAGGTATTACAGGAGGCTATACAGGAGGGCAATGACAAACTGATGATTGTCCCTGTCTTACTGTCGGAATCCAAAAGCTTTCAATTAATGAATGAAGTTATAAAAGAAGTAAATCCTTTACAGTATAAAGTTAAAATAAAGAATTCTTTCCCTTTGTGGGATAGTGAAGCCCTCGCCCAATCTTTTGTAGATAAGATTTCACAGCAAGTCAATGTTAAAGAGAAAAGTAGAGTAGGAATCCTACTGGTGGGAGAACATGATCTAAAGGATATAAACTCAAATCAAAATATAAAGCAAGAAATTTTATTTAAAGAAAAAGTAAAAGATTTATTGATAAAGGAAGGATATTCAGAGCCTCAAATAAGATTGACCCCATTAAAAGCAAAAGAAATACATATGCAACTTGAAAGATTATTTGAATATGGAATAAAAGAAGTGGTAGTGATGCAGGTTTCATCAGCAACAGAGAATATTGAGAACCGCATGATTATTAGTCAAGCCATAGATGATGCAGAGGTTCCTCAGTATGTAAGTATAAATTTTAGTAGTGGTTGGCTTTATAATGATACTCTAATATTGGAGTTAGTAAGAAGAATTCAATTACTAAATATTCAAAATTGGGATTAAGAAAACTGTAAAGAAGCATACTATTGTAATGAAGGATAAATCAAGGAGGGAAGCCAATGATTAAGCATATGAAGGAGGAAATCCTTAAAGGAGTAAACCTGCATACCTTATATGTGGATAAGTTTAAGACGAACTTAATAAAGCTATATTTTCAGAGACCTTTAAACCAAGAGGAATCAACCTTAAATGGGCTATTACCAATGGTGTTGCAAAGGGGTACAGAGAGCTTTCAGTCTTCAAAAAAACTATCAAAGGAGCTGGAGTATCTTTATGGAGCCTTCTTAGATAGTAGTGTATTAAAAAAAGGCGAACGACACATTATCGATTTTACTTTAGGTACAGCTGACTTGAGATTTGTTGAGGACCAAAATCTACTAAATGACTCACTGAAACTATTAAATGAGGTCATTAATAAACCTCTTGTAGAAAATGGGTGCTTTAAAACCGAGTATGTACAACAGGAAAAGAATAATCTAGAAAAACGTATCAAAGCTAGATTGAATGATAAGAGCAAATATGCAGTCGAGCGGTGTGTTGAAGAAATGTGTAGTGGGGAGAATTTTAGGTTGTATGAGCTGGGAAGAATAGAGGACTTAGAAGCAATTAACGAAAAAAATCTCTATGAATATTACCAACAGGTTTTGGAGACTAGCCCCATAGAAGTCGTAGTAGTAAGCAACCTTCAGCATGACGTGGTGAAGGATGCCATCTTAGATAAAATCCAGTATAAACGAGGTAAGTTGGTGGATATTCCACGGGAAAAAACTGATTCTGTTCCTAAAGAAGTTAAAAAAGTTACGGAGAAAATGGAGATCAATCAAGGCAAATTAACGTTGGGCTATCGAACTAATATTCCCTATGAAGATCCATCGTATCCTGCCCTAATGGTATACACAAATTTACTAGGTGGAGGACCCTACTCAAAATTATTTTTAAAGGTTAGAGAAGAAAGAAGTTTATGTTATTATATCTACTCTAGAATGGAGAAATTCAAATCCCTCATGCTGATTAGTTGTGGAATAGAAGTCAGTAAATATGACGAGACAGTAAAGGTGATTCAAGCGCAGTTAGAGGAAATAAAGAAGGGCAATATCAGTGATGAAGAGATGGAAAATACTAAAAAAGCCATGATTAACTCTGTCAAAAGTATGGGGGATAACTCAAATGCTTTAGCGGATTTCTACTATGGTCAAGCCATCACTAAGCAATTTATAGCACCTGAAGAACTGATTGATCTAATCAAAGGTGTAAAAAAAGAAGAGGTGGCTGCAGTAGGTGAGAAGATTATGCTGGATACCATCTATTTCTTAGAAAATAAACAGTAAGGAGGTATAGGGATGACTTATGATCAAATAAATGGCGAATTAGTAAAGGAAATAATCTATAGAAAAAAGTTGGATAATGGTTTAGAAGTATTTTTTCTTCCTAAGGAAGGCTATGCCAAACAATATGCCTCCTTCTCAACTAAATTTGGTTCCAATGATTTGAAATTCAGTAAGAATGGACAGGATATGGTGGAGGTATCAGAGGGGATCGCCCACTTTTTAGAGCATAAACTATTTGAAGAACCCGAGGGAAATGCCTTCGACCGTTTCGCAGCCTTGGGAGCTAACGTAAATGCCTTTACAAATTTTAATATTACAGCCTACTATTTCACCAGTACAGACTATTTTTATGAAAATTTACAACACCTCATTGACTTTGTCCAGAATCCTTATTTTACTGATGAGAATGTGGAAAAGGAAAAAGGAATCATTGGGCAGGAAATTAAAATGTATCAAGATAATCCCCAGTGGAAGGTGTTTTTTAATTTCCTAAAGGGGATGTATCGTGAACATCCAGTAAAGAATGATATTGCAGGAACTGTTGAGAGTATCACGGCAACGACAAAGGAGGATTTATATAGTTGTTATGAAACATTCTATCATCCCTCCAATATGGTGTTATTCATTGCTGGCGATTTAGATAAAGAAAAGGTTTTTGAGGCCGTTGAGGAAAGCTTTCATTCTAAGGAAGTAAAAGAAATAGTAAAGATTCAAAAGAGTATGCCAATAGAACCACCAGAAATCTCAGAAGCTTTAGTAGAAGAGAAATTATCAGTATCTACACCTTTATTTAATCTTGGGTATAAGGATACGCTAGTAGGAATGCGGGGTATGGAATTACTAAAGAAGGAAGTAACCATGAGGCTACTATTAGATATCATCTTTGGGAAAAGCTCGCCCTTATTTGAAAAACTATACGATGAAGGACTAGTGGATCCATCCTTTAACGCTGATTTTATTAGTGAAGTAGACTATGGACATAGTATCATCAGCGGACAGTCGACAGACCCTAAATTAGTGAAAAACTACATTAATGAACATATAAGTCAATTAAAGGAAACAGGGGTCCAGAGGGATGAATTTGAAAGAATCAAAAGAAAGCAGATTGGAGATAATTTGAGCTTTTTCAACTCAATAGAATATACTGGAAATTCCTTTGTATCCTATTACTTTAAGGACATCAATTATCTAGAATATATTGAGGTGCTTAAGAGTATTACCCTAGAGGAGGTACAGTCCTTCTTGAGGAAACATTTTGATGAGTCAAAACAGGTCTTATCCATTATAAAACCATAGTTTGACAATAGAATCAGAATTCAATATAATTGACATAGTTGCTGGCAACAGCAACTATACTTTTTTATGGAAATAAGAGGCTGCGAAATGAATAAAAATACTATACTAGGTATATTTATACATTTATTTCTAAAAAATACTGAATAAAGTATAAGAAGTTAGTACTATATACCTAGTTATTAAGTTTTTAAGGAGGAGTATAATCATGAATCCCATTGCTTTTGAAATTTTCGGTATTGCTGTTGGCTGGTATGGTATCCTGATTGGCTTGGGTATGCTACTAGGGGTTATTGTGGCTAGCTATAGGGCTAAAAAAGAGGGTTTGCCAGAGGATATTGTTATTGACTTGGCTATTTACGCAGTACCCATTGCAGTAATTGGTGCAAGGCTTTATTACGTAATTTTTAATTGGGGTTACTATGTTAAATATCCTAATGAAATCATCAACATTCGTCAAGGTGGGTTAGCAATCCACGGAGCTATAATTGCAGGGGTATTGACAGGGTACATATTTTGTCGTATTAAGAACATTTACTTCTGGAAATTAGCGGACATATGCGCTCCAAGTATCATATTGGGTCAAGCTATTGGTAGGTGGGGGAATTATATTAATCAAGAAGCCCATGGTGGACCGACAGATCTTCCTTGGGGGATTTTGGTTAATGGAGTAAAGGTGCATCCCACATTTTTATATGAGTCCCTATGGAATTTTGGAGTCTTTATATTTTTATTAACTTATTCAAAAAAGAAAAAATTTGAAGGCGATATTTTTATTTTATATTTAATTTTATATTCAGTAGCAAGATTTTTTATAGAAGGTTTAAGGACTGATAGTCTGATGATTGGGCCCTTAAGAACCGCCCAAGTGATTAGTATAATCACGATTATAGGGGCTGTATCAGTTAGACAATTTTTCTTGAGAAAAAGGATAATAAACTAAAAACAGGAAAAAATATGTTTTATTATACAATTATGGAGAATTTTAAAGAAAAAACTAGAATATCATTGAATATTATTTAAAAACATGTCTAAATCCCCTTTGACAAATTATATGGTTTTATTTGATAATATAAAAAGTCACTAATGATAAGAACGATTATTGGGGTGAGAATTATGTTAGAACAGGAAATAGCAGTTTTGAGAAAGCGATTAAATGAACTAATTGATGGTCAAGAGGATTATAAGAAAATCTATGATCTTAGTACTCAGTTAGATTTATTAATCGTTGCTTACTACAGAAAAATAGGAGTATAGCAAGCTATCATAATATGGATTAATGACATTAGACTAATAACAGAGCTGCCTAATTATTTTTTAGGCAGTTTTTTTTTGTCTTTTTTAGTTTTTTTTTGTAAAATCCCATAACTTATCTATTTTATTAATAACTAGACTAGAAGTACTAAGTTTTAAAAAAGAAATTAATATTTTTAAAAATAGGGAGGATTTTCAAAAAAGGGATAGAAATATATGAAAAGTGGTATGAAGTGGTATGAAGTGGGATAAAAACCCCTAAGGTGGGATGAAGGTATGTTTTTCGGTGAATATAATCATACAATAGATATGAAGGGTAGAGTCAGTGTACCTGCTAAATTTAGAGAGCAGTTGGGGGAATCCTTTATTCTGACAAAAGGATTAGACAACTGTCTATTCATTTACCCACAAACCGAATGGAAAATATTAGAAGAAAAACTTAAACAGCTACCTTTAACCAACAAAGATGCTAGGGCCTTTGTAAGATTCTTCTTTTCTGGAGCTACTGAATGCGAACTAGACAATCAGGGAAGAATAAGGATTCCAAACAACTTAAGAGAATATGCTCATTTAGAAAAGGAGGCTGTGATGATTGGGGTTGCCACAAGAATAGAAGTGTGGAGTCAAAATCAATGGGAAGCATACAATAGCGATGAGAATTTAAGCTATGATGAAATAGCTTCGAAAATGGCACAACTAGGAATTTAAGTGGAATTAGGACTAAAGGACGAAGGTGATGAAAAATGGATTTTAGACACGTATCGGTATTGCTGGAAGAGTCAATAGAAAATTTAAATATAAAAAGTAATGGCATTTATGTTGATGGAACCCTTGGAGGTGCAGGTCATTCCAGTGAGATTGTAAAACGATTAGGGGATGATGGATTATTGATTGGTATTGACCAAGATGAAAATGCCATCAAGGCAGCTACTGAAAAACTAAAAGAACAGTTTCACAAGGTTAAATTAGTTCGTAATAACTTTAGAAACCTTGGGGAAGTGTTACAGGGGCTAGGAATTGAAAAAATTGATGGTTTACTATTGGATTTAGGTGTGTCCTCCCACCAACTGGACGAAGCCGAGAGGGGTTTTTCCTATATGCACGATGCACCATTGGACATGAGGATGGACAATCGCAATCCATTATCGGCATTGGAAGTAGTAAATGATTATAGCGAAGGTGAGCTAGAAAGAATTATCAAGGAGTATGGAGAGGAACGATGGGCAAAAAGGATTGCCTCCTTTATTGTAAAGGAGAGGGAGAAGGAAGAAATCCGTACAACCCATCAGTTGGTGGAGGTCATCAAAAAGGCCATTCCAAAAGGTGCTAGGATAGACGGTCCCCATCCGGCAAAGCGAACTTTTCAAGCAATTAGGATAGAAGTCAATGAAGAATTAGATATTATTGAAGACACGATAAAGGATGCAGTAAAATATCTAGCTCCAGGGGGGAGAATTTGTATCATTACCTTCCACTCCCTAGAGGATCGAATTGTAAAAAATGCCTTTAAAAAGCTCCATAATCCATGTATTTGTCCACCTAAAATGCCTATCTGTCAGTGTGGGGGTAAACAAATGCTTGAAATTATCACAAGAAAGCCCATTGTATCAGATGTGGGGGAATTAGAGGACAATCCAAGGGCAAGAAGTGCAAAACTAAGGGTGGCAGAAAAGGTTTAGAAATGTTCTAAAAGACAGAAGGGGTGAATAAATTTGGAAGTAGCAAGAAAAGATTATTATCAACTCCAGGAGCCACAGGAACAGCTCCAAAGGCAACCCAAGAAACAAAAGAAAAAAGCACCTAAGAGTTACCGGTTTGAAAAGGTTATGGCTACAGCAGGAATTGTAACCATTTTGGTGTTGAGCTTATCTTTACTTCTAAGATATGCATCCATTACAGAAGCAAGACACGATGTCCATGGCCTTAGTAAGCAATTGGAGCAGTTGGAGAATCAAAGGGAAAAGCTAAAGGTAGAAATGGAGAAAGTATCAAAGTCAATGACCATTGAAGCCGCAGCAAAAGAAAGATTAAACATGCAATATCCTAGTAAAGAGCAAGTCTTCTATGTTGCTGTTGATCCAACAAAGGTGGCCCTTATGAACAATGAGATTGACAAAAAGATTAACGAAGGAGAGGTAATTGGGTTAAATACTAACCTAAACCCCCTCAAGAAAATGTTTCATAAAATAAGTGGTATGTTTAACATTTAAAGGAGGAGAAGCTTTTGTCTCAGCCTAGTATATCTAGTAAAAAGAGATTATTGTTTATTTTTGTAGTTTCCACCTTGGCAATTTTCTCACTCATTATTCGCTTAGGATGGATTCAGATTGTAGAAGGAGAATGGTACAAAGAAAAGGCAAACGCTCAACAAACGAGGGATATTCCAATCCCTGCGAAAAGGGGTATCATTTACGACAGAAATGGTAAAGAGCTTGCCATTAGTGCCAGCAACAGTACTGTATGGGCAAAACCTAAGGAAATAAAAAATGTTGAAGAAACAGCTGAAAGTTTGGCAGAGATATTAGATTTAGATGAAGAAGAACTAAAGAAGGATCTACAGAAAAGTTATGGATTAGTTAGAGTTGCTAGATGGATTGATGATGATCTTGCAAGTAAAGTACGACAGGCAAATCTTAAAGGGGTTTGGCTGGCAGAGGATAATAAAAGGCATTATCCCTTTGGTAACTTTGCATCCTTTATTTTAGGTCATACTTCTGATGATAATGAAGGGCTGGCAGGAATAGAACTGGAGTACAATAAATATCTAAAGGGTTACCCCGGAAGATGGATTAAAAATACGGATGGGGCAGGCCGACAGCTGGCATTTAGTACGGAAAGATATCATCCGCCAGAAAATGGATTGAATGTGGTACTTACAATAGATGAGGTCATACAGCATTTTACAGAAAAGGCTGTAGAAAATGCATTGGAGATTAATGATGCTACTCGTGTTAAGGCAATTGTAATGGATGTAAAGACGGGGGATATTTTAGCAATGTCAGCAAAGCCTGACTATGACCCCAATAATCCAAGAACCCCTCTAGATGAAGAATTGGCAAAAGCATTAGAGGAAATGGATAATGAAGAAAAGTTAAAAACTTGGTTTGGGATGTGGCGAAATCCAATCATAAATGACACATATGAACCAGGTTCTACCTTCAAGTTGATTACAACAGCCATAGCCCTAGAGGAGGCAGTGTCTACCCCAGAGTCAAGATATTATTCCTCAGGAACCATTAATGTTGCTGGAAGAACCATAAAGTGTTGGCGACATTACAATCCCCATGGTGATCAAAGTTTAACAGAGGCGGTACAGAACTCCTGCAACCCAGTCTTCGTAATGTTGGCAGAGAAATTTGGGGTGGGAACCTTTTACAACTACCTAGATGCCTTTGGATTTACCAGTATAACAGATATAGATTTGCCAGGAGAAACAGGTTCCATCATGTATAATGAGTCATTAGTCGGACCAGTGGAATTGGCCACTATGTCCTTTGGTCAGAGTATTTCTGTAACCCCGATGCAATTGATTACTGCGATATCTGCCATTGCAAATGATGGAAACCTTATGCAACCTAAAATTGTAAAAGAATTAGTTGATAATGATGGTAAAGTTGTTCAAAGATTTGAGAATACAATGATTCGTCAAGTAATTTCTAAGAAAACCTCAGAGGAAATGAGGGAGATAATGGAGTCGGTTGTATCGGAAGGTTCAGGAAAAGCAGCCTATATACCAGGATATAGAGTTGGTGGTAAGACAGGGACAGCACAAAAAGTAAAGGATGGAGTGTACGCCCAAGGGTTATATGTTGCCTCCTTCATCGGAATAGCGCCGGCAGATGATCCAGAACTAGCTGTATTAGTAATCGTTGATGAACCAAAGGGCTTTAGTACTTTTGGAAGTTTGACTGCTGGACCGGTAGTGAAGGAAATACTAGAAGAAAGCTTAAGGTATTTAGATATAAAACCAAAGTACACAGCAGAAGAAGAAGAGAAATTAGTTAAAGCAGATATTGTTGTGCCAGAGGTTAGACAAATGACAGTGAAGGAAGCTTCAAAAGTTTTAAATGAAAGCAAACTGCTTTACAATGTTGAGACTGAGCATGATCATGATCATGGAGACCATGAGGAAGATGATGCAATTGTTGTTGATATGTTCCCAAAACCTGGGGCATCAGTACCAGAAAATTCAATCATTCTATTGTATACGAAACATGATGAAAATGCCTCGACAGTGAAGGTTCCAGATTTGAAAGGAAAAACCATAAGAGAAGTAAATAACATACTTAGCAATTTAGGATTAAGACTTAAAATCAGTGGTAGTGGCTTAGTAGCTAAACAGCAGCCTGAAGCTGATTCAGTGGTGGAACCGGGAACTGTGATCAGTGTCGAGTTTATGACAAATTCTCAATAATTTAATACTAGTAAATGTAAGCTAAAGGTCTTATAATGTAAGGGGCAACTAAAATTAAGGTACAAAGTCTTAATTTGAAGTTGCCTTTTAAAAAGTTATTAAATGGCAATAATAGCAAATAAGGATATAGAAGGAGATGGTGGGAATCGTGAAGTTACAGGAATTGTTGGACTACATTGAAATAGACGACGTAAAGGGTGACACCAATCAAACGATTGAGGGAATTTACTACAACTCTCAAAAAGTTACTCCCAATAGCCTTTTTATCTGCATCAAAGGGTTTAAAACCGATGGACATTTGTATGTGGAGGATGCAATAAAAAGAGGAGCAGTGGCAATTCTTTGTGAAGATATAGTAGAAACTGGTAAAGCAACTATGATTAAAGTTAAAAACACAAGAAAAACAATGGCAGCTATTGCCAATAAATTCTTCGATTTTCCTAGCAAATCAATTGATTTAGTTGGAGTAACTGGAACTAATGGAAAGACGTCTGTTACATATATGATTAAGAGTATTTTAGAGAAGAGTGGAAGGAAAACTGGGCTGATTGGAACAATTGCCACCTTGGTGGATGGAGAAAAAATTGATGCTACGAGGACAACACCGGAGTCCTTAGACTTACAAAAACTGTTCAAGAAGATGAAAAATGTAGGGATAGATTCCTGTGTGATGGAGGTATCCTCCCATTCTTTGGATTTGGAAAGGGTTGAGGAGATTACTTATAAAGTTGGGGTATTTACCAACTTATCGCCAGATCATTTAGACTTCCACAAAGATTTAATGAGCTATCGGGAAGCCAAGAAGAAGCTTTTTTATAAAACAAGCTTATGCAATGTCATCAACATAGATGATGCAGATGGTAAAGTGATTGGTAAGGAAGTAAAAAAACTCGACGTTCCCCTCCTCACATATGGAATTGAGGAAGAAGCAGATTATGTTGCAAAAAATATAAAAATGAGTTTTAAAGAAGTAACCTTTGATGTGGTGGGACCAAACTTTAATGAAACAATTACCCTGGGAATACCTGTAAAATTTGCCATATATAATGCTTTAGCAGCAATCGTAAGCTGTCACGTGCTAAAGGTTCCTGCAAAAGAAATTGTGGAAGCGCTAGAGGAGTTCAAGGGAGTACCAGGACGATTTGAAATGGTAAAGGAAATTGAAAAGTTCTCGGTTATTGTTGATTATGCCCATACTCCTGATGCATTGGAAAATGTTCTAAAAGCAGCAAAAGGATTTGCAAAAGACAAGAGGGTAATCACAGTCTTCGGCTGTGGTGGAGATCGAGACCAAACTAAAAGACCAGTGATGGGGCAAATCTCTGGAGAGTTAAGTGATTTGACCATCATAACCTCCGATAATCCTAGAACAGAGGACCCTAAAAAGATTTTATTGATGGTGGAGGAAGGAATTGGCAAGACAAATGGAAAGTATGAAGTAATAGAAGATAGAAGAGAAGCCATAAAATATGCCCTTAAAGATGCTACAGAAGGGGATATTGTCATCATTGCAGGTAAAGGACATGAGAAGACTCAAGTGATTGGGCAAGAGGTCTTAGTATTTGATGATGAACAGGTTGCAATTGAAATTGCAAGGGAGGAAGGTCTAATATGAAGCAATTATCAATAGATTGGGTTACAAGTGCCTGTGGCGGAAAATTAATTCAGCAAGGCAGTAGAAATGAGATTTTTACCATTTCTACAGACTCAAGAACCAATCAAGAAGGAGCACTATTCATTCCTTTAGTTGGTGAAAATTTCGACGGACATCGATTCATTTCCCAGGCAATAGAAAAAGGAGCAATTGCAGTATTGAAGGCAAAGGATTTTGAGCTTGATTTTAGACTAGAATCGGTAAATATTATTGAAGTTGAGGATACGCTAGTAGCCCTAAAGGAAATCAGTCGCCACTACCGCCAATTATTCAATATTCCTTTTGTGGGGGTAACAGGCAGTACAGGAAAAACAACTACAAAGGATTTAATCAGTAGCGTACTTGCAGCTAAATTTAATGTCCTAAAGAATGTTGGGAACTTCAACAATCAAATAGGTCTTCCTATGACACTGTTTAATCTTGAGGCAGAACATCAAATGGGTATTCTTGAAATGGGAATGTCCTCCTTTGGAGAAATTGAAAGCCTAGTTGAGCTTGTTAGACCTAATATTGCAGTCATCACCAATATAGGAATGTCTCATATTGAGAATCTAGGAAGTAAAGAAGGAATCCTGAAGGCAAAAATGGAAATTGCTACTTATTTAAAGAAGGAAGATTACCTTCTGCTTAATGGTGACGACGAATATCTTAAGAATTTAAGAGGTCAAGAGAGCTCCTACGATAAAATATTTTTTGGTATTTCAAAGGAGAATGACTTCTATCCTAATGCTGTAGAGGACCTAGGAGAGGCTGGCTTTAAAATTGTTCTTACAATAAAGGAAGAAGCAAAAACCTTTTCTATTAAATACCCTGGATTACACAATGTGTATAATGGACTTGTTGCAATTTGGATTGGACTCCATAATGGTATGACTCCAGATGAAATACAGAAGGGTTTAGATGGCTACATACCAACCAAGATGAGACTGGAGATTGTTAATTTGCCTAAGCTAAAAGTCATCAACGATGCCTATAATGCAAGTCCAGACTCCATGAAGGCAGCCATAACTGTATTAAAGAGTATTGAAGGAAAAAGAAAAATTGCCATCTTAGGGAACATCCTAGAGATGGGAAGTTTTGCAGAGGAAGGACACCGAATAGTTGGGGAATTTGTAGCTCAAACAGGAATTGATATACTGATAACAGTTGGCACTGCAGCGAAATGGATTGCTGAAGAAGCTAAGGATATAGGAATTGGAATTAAAGAAATTTATTCAGTGGAAAATAACAATGGAGCAATAGAACTACTAGAGGGAGTAATGGAAGAGAAGGATGTCATTTTGGTAAAAGGCTCCAGGGGAATGAAAATGGAAGAAATTATTAACTATATACAAGAGAGGAGCTAGCACCATGATGCAACACAAGCAGTTGATTTATACCATTATCATAGGATTCGCAATAACATTAATATTGGGGCCCTTGGTAATCCCCTACTTAAAGAGATTAAAAGTTGGGCAGACCATTCGGGAAGAAGGCCCCCAGAGCCATTTGTCTAAAAGTGGAACGCCTACAATAGGTGGTATTATCATTATACTCTCAATACTTATAACATCTGTTACAGCAGGGGTAATGAATAGAGACTTAATAGTGGCATTACTTGCAACTGTTGCTTTTGGGATTATCGGATTTATTGATGATTTTATTAAGGTTGTATTAAAGAGGTCCCTTGGATTAAGGGCTTATCAAAAAATCATTCTTCAGATGATGGTAGCAATCATGTTGGCAATATATCAGTCTAATGTTTCCTCAGCAGGAACGAGGATATTAATTCCTTTTGTGGATGGAAGTTTCAACTTGGGTAATATTGTGATTCCTCAGTACCTTGATTTGGGAATCCTGTATATACCCTTTATTGTGTTTGTGGTAATTGCAACAGTAAATAGTGCAAACTTGACGGATGGATTAGATGGACTTGCGGCTGGTGTAACTCTTGTTATAGCTGCTTTTTTCAGTTTAATTGCCTTGAATTGGGGACAGCCAAGCCTTGCTATTTTTGCAGGTGCAGTGACAGGAGCTTGTCTTGGATTTTTAAGGTTTAACTCTTATCCAGCTCAGGTATTTATGGGGGACACAGGTTCCTTAGCATTGGGAGGAGCAATTGCCACGGTGGCGATTTTAATGAATGTCTCCTTAATCATCCCAATTGTTGGAGGAATTTATTTTGCAGAATCCTTATCTGTAATTTTACAAGTTGCTTCATATAAGCTAACAGGTAAACGTATATTTAAAATGAGTCCTCTACATCACCACTTTGAATTAAGCGGTTGGCCAGAAACTCGAGTTGTTATTGTCTTTTGGATCGTTACAGTTATTTTATGTTTAGTTGGAATTATAGCCTTGGGCTAAGAAAGAAGGTATCGTATGAAATTAAAAGATAAAGTAGTTTTTGTAATAGGCTTAGCAGTAACGGGAGTCCCTTTAGTAAAAGTACTTTCAAAGCTAGGAGCAAAAATTATCGTAAATGATTTAAAGTCTGAGGAGCAACTAGTAGACACTTTAAAGGAATTAGAAGGAATAGAGGCAAGCTATATCCTAGGAAAACACCCTGAAGATATAAAACAATTAGGTGGCATCGACTTGGTAGTGGCATCACCAGGAGTACCATTGGATATTCCTTTTATACAATACTTTAGGGATGAAAATATTGAAATCATTGGTGAGATAGAGTTGGCATACAGACTTGCTTCAGCCCAGGTAGTAGCCATTACAGGAACCAATGGAAAAACCACAACCACTGCATTGACGGGTGAAATCTTCAAGCATGGGGGAAAAAACACCTTTGTTGTTGGAAATATTGGAGTTGCCGCCATATCAAAGGCACTAGAAACAACCCCTAATGATTTTATGGTAATGGAGGTTAGCAGTTTTCAGCTGGAAAGTGTAGTGGAGTTCCATCCAAAGGTGGCGGCTCTTTTAAATCTAACGCCAGATCATCTAAATCGTCACAAGACAATGGAAAATTATTTAGAAGCAAAGTTAAATATTTTTCAAAATCAAAGCTCTGGGGACTATGCAGTTGTTAATTATGACAATCAAACAGTTAGAGATGCCAGTAATCGACTAAAGGCGAAGAAAATCTATTTCAGTAGGAAAGAAATTCTATCTGAAGGGGTTTTTGTGGAAGATGGTAATATTGTTGTCTTGCTAGATGGAAGAAAAGAGAGGGTCTTAGCAGCAAATGAAATCAAAATGCCTGGAGACCATAACCTTGAGAACGCATTAGCAGCTACAGCGATGGCTTTCCTGGTTGGAATTAATGTTGAAAGCATTGCAGAATCCCTAAGGACATTTGGAGGAGTAGAGCATAGAACTGAATATGTTGGAGAAGTAAATGGCGTGGCTTTTATTAACGATTCTAAAGGAACAAATCCTGATGCATCCATCAACGCAGTAAAGGGGATCAAAGCACCAATCATCCTTCTAGCAGGGGGGATGGATAAGGGTAATGATTACACGGAATTCATTGAAGCCTTTAATGGTAAAGTGAAAAAAATGGTGGTATATGGAGAAACAGCTGAAAAAATATATGAAACTGCTAAGGGTCTAAATTTCCACCAAGTAACAAAGGTGAAGGATTTAGAAGAAGCTGTGAAGCTAGCTTATGGAGTTGCGACAGAGGGAGATACAATTTTATTATCCCCAGCCTGCGCCAGCTGGGATATGTATAAGAATTTTGAAGAAAGAGGTAAGCACTTTAAAGAAATCGTTTCAAATATAAGGAGGGCTTAACATGGCAAAAAAGAATCCATATGATTCCACCATTATTTTATCAGTGGCAAGTTTAGTCGTAATGGGAATTATTATGGTGTTTAGCTCTAGCTTTTCCTATGCATTGGTGAATATGAATGACGGTTACTTCTTTTTAAAAAGGGTTGTAATCTGGGCACTAATAGGAACCTTTGCTATGAATTTTTGTGCTAGATTTTCCTATTGGAATTGGAAGAAGTTAGCTAATTTGATTGTACTGGTCAGTATTGCTTTACTAATTTTAGTATTAACTCCTGCCGGTACGAGAATTAATGGAGCACAGCGATGGCTTGGAGTTGGCTCTATTTCAGTAATGCCTTCGGAAATTGCTAAATTTGCAGCAATTATCTTTGTTTCCACCAGTATCACAAGGAAAAAAGAAAAGATGCAAAGTTTTGTTTATGGGGTGCTTCCCTACTTGCTATTCATCGGGCTATTTTTTGGGTTGATTTATATGCAACCTGATTTTAGTACCGCCTTTGTTGTTTCAGTAGTGATTATGTCGTTGATTTTTGTTGGAGGAATGAAATTATCCCATTTTATCGGGTTAGCCTCAGCAGGGTTTGGTGCTGTAGCCTCCATGATCGGCTATATATTCATGAGTGGAAAAGGTTATAAAGCAGCCAGGATTACGGCATTTCTTGATCCTTGGGCAGATCCAAGTAATACAGGGTTCCAAGCTGTACAGTCCCTTCTTGCCTTAGGTTCAGGTGGGTTATTTGGTAGAGGATTAGGAAGGAGTGTCCAGAAGCATTTCTATTTGCCGGAACCACAAAATGACTTTATCTTTGCCATTATTGGTGAAGAACTAGGATTTATTGGCGGAGCAACGATTCTTCTACTATTCATTGTCCTCATTTGGAGGGGAATACGGATTGCCATCAATGCGCCAGACTTATTTAGCTGTCTATTAGCCACAGGTTTTGTCTCTATGGTGGCGGTACAGGTTATTATTAATATAGCTGTTGCAACGTCCTCAATGCCTGTTACAGGGATGCCCCTACCCTTCATAAGCTTTGGGGGAAATTCCCTTGTTATTTTCATGGCCTTGTCGGGGATCTTACTAAATATATCTAGACATACCAACCTTGATAGGAGTTGAAAATATGAAGGTAGTCATCAGTGGTGGTGGTACAGGTGGTCATATCTATCCCGCGATTGCCATTGCCAATAAAATTAAAGAAGAAAATCCTAAGGCGGAAATTTTATTTATCGGAACGGAAAAGGGGCTAGAAAGTGATATTGTCCCTAAAGCTGGGTATAAAATTAAACATATTCCCGTCAGTTACTTAAAAAGAAAGATATCCCTTCATAACCTTAAGAGTGGTGGGCTTCTTTTAAAGGGGTTGATGGAGGCTCGAAGGATTTTGAAGGATTTTAAGCCAGATGTTGTTGTGGGTACTGGTGGATTTGTATGCGGACCAGTACTATTTATTGCAGCAAAACTAAAGATTAAGACCCTGATCCATGAGTCAAATGTGTTTCCAGGGCTGACTAATCGAATTTTAGCCCGATATGTTGATGTGATAGCGGTTAGTTTTGATGATGCAAAGAAATACTTTAAAGATCTTAATAAGATTATCGTTACTGGCAATCCTATCAGAGAAGATTTCTTGAAAGTCACAGAAGCAGAGGCATTGATTAAATATCCAAAGCACCCCAATAAACCTTTAATATTAGTGGTGGGGGGCAGTGGTGGCTCTGCAAAATTAAACAATGCTGTTATTCAATTACTAGAGAAACATCCTAACGACCAATTTGAATTGTTGTGGGCCACAGGGAAAAATCACTATTCAAAGGTGATGGATAGTTTACCTAAAAGCAGTTCAACAATAGAAAAGCATCGAATAGTTCCATATATTAATGATATGCCCTATGCATTAAAAGCCTGTGACCTAATTATCACCAGTGCTGGTGCAATGCTTTTATCGGAATTGACTGCAGCAGGTAAAGCCTCTATCCTAATTCCCAAGGCCCATACTGCAGAAAATCATCAAGAGTATAATGCGAGAGCTTTAGCTGATAAAGGGGCAGCGATTATGATTAAGGAAAATAACCTTACGGGGGAATCCCTGTACAATGGCATAGACAAAATTCTTCAACATTCCGATGGACTTGATAAAATGAAACTGGCCAGCAGGCAGCAGGCAAGGGTAGAGGGGAATGAAAAAATTTACGAAGCCATTGTTAAGCTATTGAGATGATAAAAATTGAGGAACACCTCCAGAGATCCTGCATAATATGTTTATATATTTGCTGTTTTTATTAGCGGGCAACTACTTTAAATATATACCATAATGAAACTCTGGAGGTGACTTAATAGTGAGTAAATATGTAATCGTTGGAGGAAATAAATTATCCGGTGAAGTTAGAGTAGGCGGGGCTAAAAATTCTGTTCTTCCAATTATGGCTGCAACTGTTTTAAATGGTAAGTTAAACGTGCTTCATGACATACCAGAACTATCGGACGTTATTGTTATGACAAAAATATTAAGGTCAATAGGGTGTAGTGTAAAAAGAGAGGGGTCATCCTTAGTAGTTGACTCTAGTGAAATGAATGGCTGTGAGATACCTGAGGATTTAGTGCGGGAAATGAGGTCCTCTATTATTTTCCTTGGTGCTGTATTAGCGAGGTATGGAAAGGTTATCATCAGTTATCCAGGTGGTTGCGAAATTGGACCTAGACCTATTGATCTTCATTTGAGATCTTTAAGGGAAATGGGGGCTAATATTACTGAAAAACATGGATTCCTATTCTGTGAAGCGAAGGAGTTACGGGGGGCTGAAATACAACTGGATTTCCCAAGTGTAGGTGCAACGGAAAATATTATGTTGGCAGCTGTTTTTGCAAAGGGAACGACGATAATACGAAACGCTGCTAGAGAACCCGAGATTATTGATCTTGCAAATTTCATTAATTCCATGGGTGGAAAAATTTCTGGTGCTGGAAGTGCTACTGTCTCCATCGAAGGGGTAACAGAGCTGGAGGAAGTAGAGCATCAAATTATCCCAGATCGTATCGTAGCTGGGACTTATCTAGCTGCTGCAGCTATTACCAGAGGAAGTATCATGTTAAATAATGTAATTCCTGAACATTTACAATCTATTTTATATAAACTAAAAGAATGTGGTTGCCATGTAGTATGTAAAAATAATACAATAAGATTAGATGCACCTGATAAATTGATTGCAATTGATTCAATTAAGACATTACCTTATCCAGGATACCCCACCGATATGCAATCCCAAATGATGGCTCTAATGACTGTCAGCGATGGAATTAGCGTGTTTATAGAAACTATTTTTGAGAATCGATTTAAACATTCGGAGGAACTGATGAGGATGGGGGCAAATATCAAGGTGGATGGTAGAGTTGCCATCGTTAAAGGTGTTAATAAATTGACAGGAGCCACTGTTAATGCTAAAGACCTACGGGGTGGAGCAGCTCTAATACTTGCAGCATTGGCGGCAGAGGGAAAAACAGTCGTTGAAAAGGGGCATCATATAGAACGGGGTTATGATTACTTAGATGAAGTTCTGAGATCTGTTGGAGCTGATATTCAACGAATTTAGCTCCATAGATTACCAACGATGATTTTGTGGGATAGCAGTCTTAGACTGCTATTCATTTTGGAGAAACTGTGGACAAGTGATGAAGGTAGGGGATGAAAAATGAGTGATTATGAAGCGGTTAAAAAGCGTAAGTTAAGAAAAAGAAAAATACAGAAGGCAATCACCTCAATATTATTGATTATTGTTTTTATCCTTTGGGGAATTTATGCCCTACTTCAATCAGACTTTTTTAATTTAAAAGACGTAGTTATATTAGAGAATAATACCTTAAAACAAGAGGATGTTTTTCAAATATCGAAGTTGGGGATGGGACGAAACATTCTTAAATACAATTTAGGGGAGATTAAAGAAAATGTGGAGGCCCATCCCTATATTAAAGAAGCCTACGTTGAGAGGAAATTACCTGGAAAAATAACGATTAAAGTGAAAGAAAGAAGCGAGTATGCTATAATGGCATATATGGGCTCTTACTTATATATTGATCAAGAAGGGGTTGTGTTGGGGGTAAAGGACAATGGACTAACGCAACAAATACCGTTAATTACTGGAGCTAAATTTAATACCCTAAAGGTAGGGGAAAAGGCAGATTTAGTGAATACAGAAGATGTAATAAAGGTTCTAAAGTTACTGGAGGCAGCTAATTTATCAGAAATGATGGATACGATTTCTGAAATCAACATTTCTGAATCAGCTAATTTTAGACTAATCACCTTTGATGGGATAGAGGTCCAGTTAGGGAAAGCAGAAAACCCGGCCTATCTCATGCTTGCCCTCAAGGAAGTACTAGTTAATCTATATACAATTAATCGAAGAGATGTTATTATTGACATGAGGTACGAAGGGCATATTACAGTGAAGGATCGAAACATCTAGGAGGATAAAAAATGAAGGATATAAAGGGGAAACTAGCCTTAGGCCTGGTTTGTTTAGTTTTAGGTTTAATTATTTCTATGCAATTTAAGACGGTGCGAAATACGACTGATGGTGGTTTTTTGTCCACCCAAAGAGCCCAACAATTAACTGTAGAACTTAAGCGAGTGAGGACTGAAAAGGATCGCTTAAATAAGGAAATGGTGGAACTAGATCGCCGATTAAAGGAATATGAACAAAGTGAAGTAGATGAGAGTTTCATAATTAAAAACCTAAAAAATGACTTGCAAAAATACCAAATTTTATCGGGGTATAGTTCTGTAGAGGGTGATGGTATTGTAATTACCTTAGAGGATGCGCCTACAGAATATCCAACTGAAGGTAGTTTCTTGCAATATAATTATGAATACATGTTGGATATTATCAATAAGCTGAATGCCGCTGGTGCAGAAGCCATTGCTATTAATGACCAAAGATATATGGCTACGACAGAGATTTACTATACCTCGAATGCTTTGTATATTAATTCTGTACCAACTAATCCTCCATATCAAATCATGGCAATAGGAAATCCAGAAACCTTGGAGGCAGCTATGAATATGAGATTTGGGGTCGTGTGGAATATTAAGGAAATGGGTTTGATAAACATCAATGTAAAAAAACAGAATTCCATTGAGCTTCCTCGGTATACAAAAGTCACTAATTTTAAATTTGCTAAGCCATTGGATATTGGTCAGTAGTGAATAAAGGTGGGTAACGAATCATGAAAAAAATCTATAACAACGGGATTATGCTGATAATCTTTATGATATTGGGATTTGTTTTAACCATTCAATTGATGAATATGAATGAGGATTATAGTTTTGTTAGTCTAAAGACAATGTCGGATCTTCAAAATGAAGTTAACAAAGAAAAGGCAGAATTGGAAAATCTACTGGGACTGTTGAGGGATAAAAAAAACCGGTTAGAAGAATACCAAAAAGCCAGTGAAAATGAAGTAAGTATTGTAGAAGTACTCCACAGTGAAATAAATAAGCTTAAGCTATACAGTGGTTTTGTTGATTTGGAAGGTTCTGGTATAATTGTTAAATTGAGTGATGCAGAGCGGGAAATGTATGAATGGGAAGACCCAGTAAACCTAATTATCCATGAAGAAGATGTGGTGGCTATCCTTAATGAATTACGTTTTGCTGGGGCAGAGGCGATATCCATTAATGGACAGCGGATTATTTCAAATACAAAGATCAAGTGTGCAGGTCCCACCATCACTATAGATGAACATACCTACGGTCAACCGTTTATTATTAAGGCAATTGGAGATCCGGCTACATTAGAAGCTGCTGTGAAGTCCCCCGAATCCCATGGATACATGCTCAGTGAATTCTATGGAATCATCGTCGAATCACAGACAAGTCCTAGGGTAAGAATTCCTAAGCATACTGGAAGCGTTTCTACTCAATATATTAAATTAAAGGAAGGTGAATAAAAATGATTATAGCCTTAATCGGATTAGTGATCGGAATTGTCTTAGGACTTTATTTGCCGATAGAATATCCAACCACCTATTCATTATATATTTCAGTTGCAATCTTAGCGGCCCTTGACTCAGTTTTTGGAGCATTGAGGTCAAATATGGAAAACAAATTTAATACAGAGATTTTTGTTTCAGGTTTTTTTGGAAATGCAATTTTAGCTGGAATTCTAGCATATATTGGGGATCGAATAGGAGTACCTCTTTATTATGCAGCAATATTTGCATTTGGAAATCGATTATTCCAAAACTTTGCCATGATTAGGAGATATTTAATCGTTGAAAGAAAAAAATTATCATAATCCATAAATATCCTAAATAATTAAGAGGAAATTTGTTATTTTTGTTGAATTAGTTAATAGTATTATTATTTTAAATTATCATCATTAACTTGAACCTTATCAGCTGTAAAATACTTTTAAACCTATTGTAAATTTAGTACTTTAGCCTATAGCTATTATGATTGCTGTATGTTAAAGTAAAAAATAGGACAAGTAATCTAATGCTACGATCAAACAACTATAAAAGCTTATATACATAACAAGGGGGTAATACTGTGTTAGAATTTGATGTAGATATGGAACAATTTGCTCATATCAAAGTAATCGGTGTTGGCGGTGGTGGAAATAATGCCGTTAATCGTATGATTGAGTCTGGTTTAAAGGGCGTTGAATTTATCGCTGTTAATACAGATAAACAAGCTTTATACACTTCTAAAGCTGAACATAAAATACAAATTGGTGAAAAACTTACTAAGGGATTAGGAGCTGGTGCTAATCCAGAGGTGGGGCGTAAGGCTGCTGAAGAAAGTAGAGAGGATATTTGTAAGCTACTTCAAGGTTCTGATATGGTATTTGTAACTGCAGGTATGGGTGGTGGAACAGGTACTGGGGCAGCGCCTATTGTAGCAGAAGTAGCAAAGGAAATGGGCATTTTAACTGTAGGGGTAGTAACAAAGCCCTTTACATTTGAAGGTAAAAGAAGATTAACCCATGCAGAACAAGGAATTGAAGAGTTAAAGGGAAGAGTAGATACTTTAGTGACAATTCCGAATGATCGATTATTACAGGTAATTGAGAAGAAGACAACTATGTTAGAGGCCTTTAGAATTGCTGACGATATATTGAAGCAAGGGGTTCAAGGTATTTCAGACTTAATCGCTGTACCAGGACTAGTAAATCTTGACTTTGCCGATGTTAAAACAATCATGTTGGAGCAGGGTCTAGCCCATATGGGAATCGGCCGTGCCAGTGGAGAAAATCGTGCGGTAGAGGCGGCGAAGCAGGCAATCCACAGTCCTTTGTTAGAGACTTCAATAAAAGGAGCTAAGGGTGTATTATTAAATATCACTGGTGGCTCAGGATTAGGATTATTTGAAGTTAATGAAGCAGCTGAATTAGTAACTGAGGCAGCCGATGAAGATGCAAATATTATCTTTGGTGCTGTAATCAATGAAGAACTTAAGGATGAAATTAGAATCACAGTTATTGCTACTGGATTTGAGAAGGGCTTTTTAGCTGACGTAGACAAGCAAGGGAAGCTATTGATTTCTGAATCTGCTAAAGATGCTAAAGAAGTAGCGGCTGCAGGTTGTGAAGAAAAAGTAAAAGCTGATGATTTAGATATACCAATTTTCCTAAGAAGAAAAAAATAGATGTGAGTTAAAGCTCAGGGATCAGCCCCTGGGCTTATTTTGTGGACTTTTCCAACAGCCATCATCTCCCTCCGATAAGAACAGTTGTATAATAATTTAGTAAAATTAGTAGAATAATACCTTATAGACCAATTAAAACAGAGGATTAGACTGTCCTTTGGTTTTTTTATGGACTTTTTTAGAAGAATTTCGACTTCATAAAATGACAGAAAACTAGCTTGATTTTTTATATAATATACATAAAGTTAATCTCAAGTGAATATGTGTATAGTAGTATATAATTTGTCCCTCTTGGGGGTGTAAAAATGATTGTTTATGCTGAATATGTTTTTCTTGAAAATTTCATAATGAATTTTATTATATTATCCCTAACAGCTAAGTTTGGGAAAGTAGAATCTAGGAAGCTTAGGTTGGTATTGGCATCATCAATGGGGGCTTTATATGCCTTTATACTATTTTTTCCTTCACTTCATTTCATGTATTCAATGTTGATGAAGGTGGCATGCTCCATGTTAATTATTATTGTGGGATTTTCCCCCTATAGATTCAGGGATTTCTTTCGTTTACTAGGAATCTTTTATCTTATTACACTGATTTTTGGGGGAGCGGCATTCGCATTATTTTATTTTACTAGCTTTAATGGCATTATCAGTAATGGGATTTTTTATACAACAAATATATCCTTAAAAAATATTATGCTATCCTGTGGTTTTGCTTATATGTTGGTGAATTTCTGCTGGGGTTATATCCAAAAACAATTATCCAGAGAAAAAATCTATACCAATGTAAAAATAGAAATGAATGGAGAACTGGTGGAGCTGAAGGGATTAGTGGATACAGGAAACTCTCTAAAGGACCCCATTACAAGTTATCCCGTTATGATCGTGGAATATGATGCAGTTCTAAAACTATTTCCAGAGTATCTTAAAAATGCCTTCATTGGCTCAAAGTTTCCTAACTTTGATGAAATAACAATGCTACTACACAATACCCCCTGGATGACTAGATTAAGATTCATTCCTTTTCAAGCCCTTGGTACAGAAAATGGAATGTTGGTGGGATTCAAGCCTGATTCTGTAGTGATCGAAAGGGAATCTGATCTAAAAAACGTTCAAGAGATCATAATCGCAATTTATAGTAAGCGGCTTTCTAAAACAGGCGATTATAGAGCATTATTACATCCAGATTTAGTATAAAAACTATTAGAAGACTTTGAGGAGGTTTGCAAAGTGAAATTATTCTTGTCAAAATGTAGATTGGTGATTAGGTACTATCTTATAAAATTAAAGCGAAAATTAAATATATTTGAAGAAGAGAGTGTATTTTACATTGGAGGTAGTGAAGCATTACCCCCACCCTTGACCAATGAAGAAGAAATGTACTTAATTGCAAAGCTAAGGGATGATGAAAGTACTGTAAGAACCATCTTGATTGAGAGGAATCTTCGCTTAGTAGTCTATATAGCAAGAAAATTTGAGAATACTGGTGTAGGGGTTGAAGATTTAATTTCCATTGGCACTATAGGTCTAATAAAAGCTGTCAATACCTTTAATCCAGATAAAAATATTAAATTAGCCACCTATGCATCTAGGTGTATAGAAAATGAAATCCTGATGTATCTGAGAAGAAATAATAAGGTAAGGATGGAGGTCTCCTTTGATGAGCCCCTAAACATAGATTGGGATGGCAACGAATTACTATTATCGGACATACTGGGAACAGAAAATGACATTATTTATAAGTTTTTAGAAGAAGAAGTAGATAAAGAACTATTAAAAATTGCACTAAATAAATTATCAAAAAGAGAAAAGAAAATAATGGAGCTTCGTTTTGGATTATTTTCTGGGCAAGAAAAAACTCAAAAAGAAGTAGCTGATATTTTGGGAATCTCCCAGTCCTACATATCTAGATTGGAAAAGAGAATCGTTGTTCGACTACAAAAAGAAATCAATCGGATGGTCTAAAGCTATTATACAAGCCAATAAACTGATTGAAGGACAGAAAAGCCAGTCACCACTAAAAGCGTATATAAAAATACGCAAGGGTGCTGGCTTTTTGCTGTGGTGAAGATGATTAGTTTTGATGGCTTAAATCGTCTATCAATGGAGGATTTTTTATAGTATAAATTACCAATAGAATCTTTACTTGAGGACTCTCTATATTCGTATAAAAAAGAACAATCCGTCAATAATTAAAATAGTAAAGGGGTAATTCATTGTGAAAGGACTGAAATTTTACTATGCACATAAACAAAGTAGAAATTTGCGGAGTGAATACATCAGAATTACCAGTGTTAACAAATCAACATATGCGAAAGCTCTTTGATCGAATCCACAAGGGGGATAATTCAGCCCGTGAAGAATTTATTCAAGGGAATTTAAGATTAGTGTTAAGTGTGATTCAGCGGTTTAATAATCGAGGAGAGCACGTTGATGATTTGTTTCAGGTGGGATGTATAGGATTGATGAAGGCTATTGATAATTTTGATTTAAGTCAAAATGTTAGATTTTCTACCTATGCTGTACCGATGATTATTGGGGAGATTAGAAGATACTTGAGGGACAACAACTCAATACGGGTGAGTCGCTCTCTTAGAGATACTGCCTACAAGGCACTACAGGTAAGGGATCAATTGACAAATAAGCATGGGAAGGAACCTACAGTAACGGAGATTGCAAAACAACTGGAGATTCCCAGAGAAGATGTAGTTTTTGCCCTAGATGCCATTCAAGACCCTGTATCACTATTTGAGCCGATTTACCATGATAGTGGTGATACTATCTTTGTCATGGACCAAGTCAGTGATGAAAAAAGCGAAGATGAATGTTGGATTGACAATATAGCCTTAAATGAGGCCATGAGACGATTAAATGATCGTGAAAAACTAATACTATCCCTTCGTTTCTTTGAAGGAAGGACCCAAATGGAGGTTGCCGATGAAATTGGCATCTCCCAAGCCCAAGTCTCAAGATTAGAAAAAACGGCATTGAAGCATATGAGGAAGTTTATTTAGTCACCCTGTTGGGTGGCTTTTTAAAATTACTTTTCTAATTTAGTCATAAATCCTTAGACAAGTCTATAAATATATATATAAATAAAAAGCAAGTTCCATGTATAGAGTCGTCAAAACTTGGTCTGAATATTGTCGGATTGAATGGGATAGATTAGGAGGGATATTTATGTTGAGGGCATCGGATTTAACACAAAAGGAAGTCATTAACACCACCGATGGTAAAAGAATCGGCATGATCATGGATTTAGAGGTGGATTTGGCAAAGGGGAGAGTAAATGCCATTATCATTCCTGGGACAGGAAAGTTTTTAGGCTTATTTGGTAAAGAGGTGGAATATGAGATTAGTTGGGATCAGATCAAAAAAATAGGCGAAGATGTTATCTTAGTGGAAATGAAAAATACTGTAGAGCCCCAAGCCTATAATCAAAGTCATAATCAAAGCATCAATCAAAGATTTAGAGGGGAAGAGCCTAAAAAAGTAGTGCTGGAGCCAGAATTTATAAGAAAAGAGATAACAAAGGACGATAAATAATTAAAAATATTAGACATTGCAAATGTTGTATATTATAATGAAACCATGTAAGATAAAGCATTTCGGCTGAAATGAGGGGGGGATTTTATGAATTGTCCATTTTGTGTACATCAGGAGTCAAAGGTGGTGGATTCCAGACCTACCGATGAAGGACAGGCGATTAGAAGAAGACGAGAATGTATAGCTTGTGGCAAAAGATTTACCACCTATGAAAAAGTAGAAGAATTACCTTTAATCGTAGTTAAAAAGGGTGGTGACCGTGAGGCCTTTAACCGAAATAAAATGATGAATGGTATTATAAGGGCCTGTGAAAAGAGACCTGTAGCCCTTAGTAAAATAGAGCATATGGTGGAAGAAATAGAAAAACATCTGTACAACTCTATGGAAAAAGAAGTTACTACAGAGTTAATCGGTCGCTTAGTAATGGACAAAATAAAAGACATAGATGAGGTGGCTTATGTTAGATTTGCCTCCGTCTATAGGGAATTCAAGGATATTAATACATTTATGGATGAATTGATGAAATTATTAAAGGACAAAAAAGATTAATAGGATTTTAGGGGGGCAAGGGTTTTTCGCTTGTCCTTTTTTGTGAAGTTATTTAAGGGAGGAAAGAAAAATGGACTTTAAGATAATAGAAAAAGATGGAGTAAAAGTAGTCAAATTTAAAAGGATAGAGGAAATTCCCTTTGTGAGACATGGCTTTAGTACTCGGATAGGGGGAGTCAGTCCAGAGCCCTTTAATCAACTGAATCTAGGGCGACTAACTCCAGATAGTCCCCATAACATTATCGAGAATACAAAACGTTTTAGTAAAGCAGTAGGGGTTAACTTTGACGACCTTGTGGCATCTGACCAAGTACATAAGGATCAGGTGAAGGTGGTGACAGCAGAGGATAAAGGAAAGGGATTTACTAGAGATATGGATTTCGACAGTATTGATGCATTGATTACAAATGAAAGAGGAGTTCCTTTGATTACATACTTTGCCGACTGTGTACCGTTATTGATGGTGGACCCCCATCAAAAAGCTGTAGGATTGGCCCATGCTGGATGGTCTGGGACTGTTTTAAAAATAGGACAGAAAACAGTGATGAAAATGCTGGAGGAATATCAATCAAGACTTGAGGATATAATTGTTGTCATAGGTCCTTCTATAGGTCAATGCTGTTACGAGGTCTCGGAGGATGTTGTTGAAAAATTTAACATGAATTTTACAGATACTTCAACCTTTGTTATTGCAAAGGATGGAGGTAAATATATGCTTGATTTATGGGAGGCCAACCGTGTAGCCCTAAAGGAAATCGGAATTCAAGATAGAAATATAGTAAAGAGTAGAATTTGTACTGGATGTAACACCGACCTATACTTTTCTCATCGGTTTGAGAAGGGGAATACAGGAAGGATGGCATCCATCATTGAAATAATCCTATAGGAGGTGCTGAGATGGCTCAAAAGAAAATCTTAGTAGTGGATGATGAGGAGCATATCTTAGAGTTAATAAAGTTTAACCTTGAAAAGAATGGTTTTGAAGTCACCACAAAAGACAATGGAGAGGAATGTATCCAATTCCTAAGGGAAATCCCTGTGGACCTAGTGGTATTGGATTTAATGTTACCAGGAATTGACGGTCTCGAGGTATGTAAAAAAATTAGGACAATAGATGGTCTGGCAAAGCTTCCTATTATTATGCTGACTGCCAGAAGTGAAGAAACTGATCGGATCCTTGGGTTGGAGTTGGGGGCAGATGACTACATGGCAAAGCCCTTTAGTGTGAGGGAGTTAGTTGCTAGAATCAAGGCTGTTCTTAGAAGGACAGAGGATCAGCAGCCAACGGTTAAAAATACCCTGTTGAAGGTTAAGGACCTCGTAATGGATACGGAAAAACATGAAGTTAGGATAGGTAGTGAAAAGATCGAACTTACTTTAAAGGAATTTGAATTATTGAAGATTCTTATTGAAAATAGAGGGAAAGTATTATCTAGAAATCTACTATTGGACGAAGTGTGGGGATATGACTATTTTGGAGAAACAAGAACCGTTGATGTCCATATCAGACACCTGAGAAAGAAAATCGGAGACGATGAGACAGGAGAATATATTGAAACCATCCGTGGCGTGGGCTACAAAATGAAGTAGGTGGAAATATGCAAAGAAAAATTTTTGGAGCCTTTTTTATCATTTTGTTACTAGGGATATTTTTGACTGGCTTTTTAAATCTTAGCCTAATTCGCTCAAGTCATTTAAGGGAACTGGAAAATCGGCTCGTTACCAATGGTTTATTAATTGAACAATTCCTTAGGGAACATGACGGTGAAATTACTGAAAAAGAACTAAGGAGAATTGCTGAAGAATATGGAAAAAGAATCAATGCAAGAATAACGCTGATTGATGATCGAGGTGCCGTACTGGCAGATACTCGAGCTAAAGAAGAAGAAATGGAAAACCACGCAGAAAGAGAAGAAGTAAAGGCTGCCCTAGAAGGAAACACTGGAAAGGCTATTCGGGAGAGCGTGACGGTAAATGAGGAAATGTTTTATGTGGCGATTCCGGTGAGCTTCCAACAGAGTGACTTGAGGGTAATCCGTCTGGCAGTCAACCTAAGGCAAATACAACAGATAAATCGAACTCTCTTCTACTATATTGGTATTTCTATTTTAGTAGGTCTACTGGCATCCCTTATGTTGGCCTATCGTTTTATTCATAAGATTATGGAGCCCATTAGAGACATGACGGAAGGTACGAAAAAAATTGCCAATGGGGGCTTTGACAAAAGAATAGAGGTCAGCAGCGACGATGAAATTGGAGAACTGGCAGATAACTTTAATCATATGGCGGAACGCTTAAAAGTGACCATAGGACAGCTATCAGAAAATAATACTAAGTTTAAGGCCTTGCTTACCAGTATGAAGAATCCCATCGTAGCAGTTGATAATAAGCATCGTTTGATTCTTCTCAATCCAGCTGCAGAGGAATTATTCCAGATTAGAATGGAAGATACCCTAGGTAAGCATATATTAGAGGTGGTTCGCAACAATGTTTTAGATGATCATTTAAAGGAAATCTTTGAAAATAATCTTGAAACCCAAATTGAGATTAGCACCCATGAGCCCGAAAAAATACTTAAAATCTATTCGAACCCCATCAAGCTAGAGGAGGATCCAAACAAGATTATTGGAATTGTAGCATTAATAGAGGATGTAACAGAAATTCGACGATTGGAAAAAATGCGTTCTGACTTTGTGGCAAATGTGTCCCACGAGTTGAAAACCCCTTTAACCTCCATCAGTGGATTTGTGGAGACTTTGAAATCTGGGGCGATAGATGATGAAGACACAAAACAGAGATTTTTAGATATTATTGATATAGAAACAGAACGATTGACACGGCTCATAGATGACATCCTTACCCTATCTGAAATCGAAAATATTCAAGCCAGAATGGTGCGACAGGCAATTTCCACCAGCGATGTATTATCTGAGATTGGGGAAATCATGAGACCAATTGCTGCCAACAAAGAGATTGAATTGTTAACCCAAATTGAAGCTAATCTACCAATCATTACAGGAAATGGAGACTGGTTTAAGCAGATGCTCATTAATCTAGTGGACAATGCCATAAAGTACACTCAAAATGGAGGGAAAGTCTACTTAAATGCCTACCAAAAATATAGCAACATTATTATAACTGTCAAAGATACAGGCATTGGAATACCAAAAAAAGACATTCCCCGATTGTTCGAACGATTCTATCGGGTGGATAAGGCGAGGACAAGGAAGGTTGGCGGAACAGGTCTTGGACTGGCCATTGTAAAACACATTGTTTTATCTTTAAATGGAAGAATTAAAGTGAATAGTGATGTTGGCAAAGGAACCGAGTTTATTGTAGTGATTCCAGTTAAGTAGGTTTTAAAATGTAAAAAAATATAAAGTTAAATTAAATAGACCAAAAATTTATTGACTTTGGCGACTACTTCAGAAGGAATATATTAATGAATTTATTAATATCTTCCTTCTTTTTTTATGGCCTCCTTTCTCGTATAGTTTTCCTTCCCCGAGGGCAAGATAAGGGAAATTAAGGTTATAACAAATCTAGCAATTAAGGAGGAGTTTTAATGTCTATAGGAATGATTTTTCTGGTAGGTATATCTGTCCTCATCTTCATGGGATTGGCAGAGAGAGTGCTGGATCGTTTAAGATTAAGTGATAAAGCAGCTATATTGATCATTATAGCCATCATCATCTCAACGGTATTCATCCCTAATATTGAACTAACTGATAAAGTTTCAATCAATATAGGTGGATTTGTGATACCCTTGGCTTTAGCAATTTACTTATTCGTAAAAGCAGAGACTGGAAAAGAAAAGCTTCGAGCAGTGATTGCTGCATTAGTATCTGGGGGAATAATCTATAGTGTACAACACTGGGTGCTTCCTGCAGAGCCTGAAGCCATGACGATTGACCCTAACTATGTATACGCTCTATTGGGCGGTTTGACAGCCTATATTATAGGACGTTCTAGAAGGGCAGCCTTTATCGCTGGAGTTGTTGGAGTAATCATTGCCGATGTGATCCAGATGGTCATCAATGCCTATACAAATATACCATCACCGACTAGATTTGGTGGGGCAGGTGGAGTAGACACCACAGTAATAGCTGGTATTTTAGCGGTGCTAATAGCTGAAATAGTAGGAGAAACAAGGGAGAGACTCCAAGGTGGGACAGCAAAGAAAAGGCTACACTTTGATAAAGGACATTTTGTGAGTACATTAGGACAAGAAGAAACTGAAGAAGCAAAGAAAAAAATTACAAAATTAGATAATGTAATCCACATTAGAGATGAGGAAGGTGACGGGGATGAAAAATAAAAAAAGAATTTTAGTGGTTAGTCTATTAGTCTTTTTATTAACCTTTACCATGGCACCTGTTTCCTATGGGGATGATTGGTATGAGGATTATGGAAGTCATTATAAAGTCTATAACGTCAAAGATAATAAGCTAATATTTGAGACTGCACGACTTGTATATAAGGGTGACCAATACATGAGTGGGGACAACAAGCTCTATCAAGTTATCCGAGTAAATAAAGATAAGAAAACAGCCTATGCAGAGTTTATTAGAGATGTTGAGTTACCTAAAATAGATAAGGTTGCAATGGAGGAGTTTGTTTTGGCACTTCGTAGTAATGAGGGCTTAGCTGCTTTAGTGGCAGAGGAAAAGGCTAGAAAAGTAGGAATCTATACTACTCATTCAGCTGAGTCTTATGTTCCCACCGACGGAACAGAGAGTAATATTGAAGGTGGAGGAATTAAAGATGTAGCGGCAAAATTAGCAGAGAATTTTAAGAAAATCGGTGTAGAGGGAGTATATGATAACACCGACCACGTACCCCATGATGCTGGTGCTTATAAAAGGTCAAGAAGAACAGCAGTACAGTTGCTAAGGGAGCAACAACCAAATGCTTTGTTTGATGTCCATCGTGATGCAATTCCAGCAGAACAATACCTAACTGAGCTTAACGGAGAACCAGCTTCAAAGGTTCGATTAGTAATTGGAAGAAGAAACCAAAACTTCAAAGCCAATGAAGAAACGGCTCAAAAGATAAAAGCAGTAGGTGACGAAATGTATCCAGGTCTCATCAAGGATATATTCTATGCAAAAGGAGACTACAATCAAGACTTAACGCCAAGGGCAATGCTATTTGAAATGGGAAGCTTTGAACATAGTCGACAAAGGGCAGAAAAGTCTACTGGTCCTTTATCTGAGGTTCTAGCAACAGTAGTTTTTGGGGGAACTTTTGAAGCAAATAAAAGTGAAGGTAAAGGCGAAGGAGCAGCTGGCGATCAAAAAGGTGGAGAAAAGAAACAGGTAACACCTCAAGAAGATAGTAATGAAGGCTCTGGTATGGGAATTGCAGCCCTTTTAGCAGTACTAGGTGGTGGAGGATTGGCCTTCCTATTCTTAAGTAGTGGTGGTAAGGAGTGGAAATCAAAAATTTCCAATTTTAAACAAGAATTCAACAGTTTCCTAGGTAGAAAAAGAAAAAGAAAGTAGATAGGTGGGGAAATTTTGAATGATTATTTTGTATTAATTGTAACAGCTTTAGTGATGGGAACAACCGCCAGGATGCTGATGATGAGGGTGGATTATAGACAATATCCTACTTATCCTCAATCCTACCTTGGACATTTCACCTTAGGGGTGATTGCGGCTGGTTTGGGGGCAGTGGCAATACCAGCTATTGCCGAGAAGGAATACGTGGCGATTACCTTCTTGGCTTTAGCTGCACAGCAGTTTAGGGATGTTCGAAATATGGAAAGACAAAGTCTAGATAATATAGAGGTTACAGAGCTGGTACCTAGAGGCACAGCCTATATTGAAGATATAGCCAAAGCTTTTGAGGCAAGGAACTACCTTGCACTATTGGCTTCCTTAGCTACAGGAATTGGTTATTTTATAGGAGAAACCTTCAAAGTTCCTATCATATTAAGAATCCTAATAGGGGTAGTATTTGGGGTAATTACAATTGTTTTTTTAACTAATATGCTAAAGGGCTATTTTGTTGGGGATATTGCAGAAGTAAGGCCTGCGGAAATCAAATTCGATGGCCCCCTGCTGACGGTGGCAGGGGTAGTCATTATGAATATTGGATTAAAGGAATCCCAAAAAATTTATTTAGAACAGGGTTTGGCCGTTGAAATAGTTCCTAATCACGAAGAGGCTATGGTCATTTTATCTAATATAGGGCAAAGACAAGCTATACAGCATCATAGTTCAATCCAGCTGGGAATTCGTAAGGATGTTGACGAGCCGGACTTTACCCCTATTGCAAGAAGAAACCCTAAGAATGGAAATATCGTTATGGCAATCGTGACAATGGAGCCTAATGAAAAATACTTACTGGATGTGGTGAAGCGGACACCAGTACTGGAATCTGCCAAGAGAAAGGCACTGGATGTTGCCATTACGACTAAAGCAGAGAGGGTGGGAAAATAGATGGAGTTTGGTATTACCGATTTGATCATCGCAGTGGTGACAACCAATAAAGATATGGTAAGTAGTTCCATGACCCCTGTCTTCTATGCTGAGGATGATGAGCACAAGGAACGGTTAGCCCTCCTAATTTCTAAGACCACCATGGGGATGGTTCACGATCTAGAATCAGGTACCTATATCATAGTAAAGCACTAGGATGGGATCACATGAAAATTATCTATATCTTTAGAAATAATGACTATGCAGCTATTTTAGCTGCATATATTCATTTAAAAATCAATATTCCTCCAAATCTTGAACAGGCCCCTCTAAAAAAAATGAAGTTGTATTATATGGGAGTAGACGAAGAGCAAAGGCAAGTCTATTTATTAAAATATAGTATGAAAAAGCATATCTTGATGAATATCCTTCATGGAGTAGGAAACATTTTTAATGAAGGAATTAGAATTATTGAGTTAAAAAGGTTTGACGGTTTTTTAAACAATGTCTATGCTAGATATACTAATCAATACAAAATGAAAAAATACAGAAAGGAACTAGAGGACTATATCCATGAAAATAATCTATAGCTGTTATGGTGGGGCCCATACTTCAATCGTGGCAGCAGCTATTCATATAGGGCTCTTACCCTTAGATCAAACTCCATCAATAGACAAAGTAGCTGCCATCCCTTATTATGATATGACAGACTCTATAGACATAGGCAGGCCGATTTTTATGGGATTGGACGAAAATGAAAATGAAGTCTTTGTAATGGGGATGGGGGCCTATAGAAAAGAGTCGGCTGATTTAGTATACCAATTTGCCAATGAAGTATACGGTGGATGCAATGGAAGAGTATTAATTGTGAATTCTATCGCATTAATCAATCTTCCCATCAGAATAGGTGGTTTCTTATCAAGGAAACTAAAACTGGTATCCATAGGAAAGCCCATTACGATCTATGGAATACAGAAAAAGTACGGGTCTTTTGTAAAATTAGTCAACAATGTAAAAGAAACGATTTTATGCCAATCTTGACCCTGTTGAAATAGAGTGGTATTATTATTTGATGGGGATGATAAAATAAAAATTAAATTTATAATTAATAATTAATAATTAATAATGCTCTAACTTATAATTATTATAAATTTAAATGATAAAGTAGGTGTTTTTTTGAAGGAAGTAGAAATAAAAAATATAATCAGTGCTGTTGAGACTGACAGTATCGCTGAGGAAGTAGGTATAGAAGTTGGCGATAAACTGATTAGTATAAATGGACAGCCTATAGAAGATATTATAGAATATAAATTTTATTTGGCAGATGAATATCTAGAAATCGTAATCGAGAAGCCCGATGGTGAGGAATGGTTGATTGAAGTAGACAAGGAGTATGATGAGGATCTTGGAATTGATTTTGATAATCCCATCCTTAGTCATATGAAAAGCTGTTCCAACAAATGTATCTTCTGCTTTATAGATCAGCTCCCCATGAACATGAGGGAAAGTCTATATTTCAAAGATGATGATTCAAGATTATCCTTCCTGCATGGTAACTATATTACCCTTACCAATATGAAGGAAGAGGATATTAAGAAGATTATACAGTATCGTATTAGCCCCATCAATATCTCAGTACATACAACCAATGGAGAGCTAAGAAAAAAGATGCTGAACAATCGATTTGCAGGCAACATTATGGAGACCCTTGAGAGACTAGCAGAAAATCACATTTCTATGAATTGTCAAATCGTTCTTTGTCCTGGCTTTAATGATGGGGAAGAACTAGACAAGACCCTAGAGGATTTAGGGAAATTAAGTGATGCTGTAGATAGTGTTGCAGTAGTACCTGTTGGACTTACCCGCTATCGGGAAGAGTTGGTGGAAATCAATCCATTTACTAAGGAAACTGCCAATGAAACTATTCAGCAGATTGAAAAATGGCAACAGTATTTCAAACCTAAGATTCACCGAAACTTTGTTTATGCCTCCGATGAGTTTTATATTACAGCCCAAAAGGAATTCCCAGACTATGAAGAATATGATGGGTTCCCTCAGTTGGAAAATGGCGTAGGCATGATGGTGGACTTTGCTGAATCCTTCCATGGGGCTGTAGCGGACTTATCAGATGATTTAAAGATAGATCAAACAGTTACTGTAGTCACCAGTACATTAGCTGAAGACTATATGAATGAATTAGGGAAGGCTTTAATGGAAAAGGTAGAGGGTTTGAAGGTTAATGTGATTTGTGTAAAAAATGACTTTTTTGGTGGTCATGTATCCGTCAGTGGACTTTTAACTGGTGGAGATATATTAAAGAGTATTCAAGGGAAAGACCTTGGGGTGAAAATTATTGTAGGAGAAAATATGTTGAAATCAGGAGAGCCAGTTTTCTTGGATGATGTCACGATAGACGAGTTACAGGAAAAAACTGGGGTGCCTGTAAAAATAAGCCCCATAGATGGAAGAGAATTTGTTGAAACAATATTAGATGGAATCTAAAGATGAGGTGAAGAATATGGCTAAACCCGTAGTAGCAGTTGTGGGAAGACCAAATGTAGGTAAGTCAACATTATTTAATCGTATTGCAGGAAAACGTATTTCAATTGTAGAAGATGAACCAGGAGTAACTAGAGACCGTATTTATACAGAGGTGGAATGGTTAGATTGGAAATTCACGCTGATTGATACTGGTGGTATTGAGCCGGAATCCCAAGAGCTTATTCCTGCCCAAATGAGAAGACAGGCAGAACTAGCGATGGAGACGGCTGATGTAATTGTTTTTATGGTGGATGGTAGAGATGGATTGACCTCCTCCGATAGGGAAGTGGCATCAATGCTAAGAAAATCCCATAAGCCGATTGTATTAACCCTTAATAAAGTAGATAATCCAGGACAAGGCCCCTCAGAGCATTTTTATGAGTTCTATGAATTAGGATTGGGAGAGCCTATCGAAATTTCCTCGGCATTAGCATTAGGGATCGGTGACTTATTAGATGAGGTAGTAGAGCATTTCCCAGACCATGCTAAGCTGGAGGAGGATGACGAAAAGATTAAGGTTGCCATCATTGGAAAGCCAAATGTAGGCAAATCCTCCATCATCAATCGTATTTTAGGGGAAAATAGAGTAATCGTAAGTGATATCGCTGGAACAACAAGAGATGCCATTGATACGCCTTTTACCGATGGGGAAGATCATTATGTATTGATTGATACAGCTGGGATTAGAAGAAGAAGTAGAATCAAGGAAAATATTGAAAAATACAGTGTTATCCGTTCCTTTACGGCTGTTGAGAGGGCAGATGTTTGTCTATTGGTAATCGACGCAGCAGAAGGAGTAACGGAGCAGGATAAGAAAATAGCCGGATACAGCCATGAAAATGGCAAGGGTATGATTATTGTAGTTAACAAGTGGGACGTGATTGAGAAGGATAATCATACCATGAATAAATTTATCAAAATGATTCGTGATGAATTAAGCTATCTTGAATATGCACCAATTATGTTTGTGTCTGCATTAACAGGACAAAGGATGAATACAATTTTAGATAAAGTAAAATACGTAGCAAATCAAAATGCTATGAGGATTCCTACAGGTAGTTTAAATGAGATTATCGGTGAGGCAACATTGTTAAATCAACCGCCTTCTGATAAGGGTAAACGACTTAAGATTTTCTATGCAACCCAGGCTACAGTTAAACCACCAACCTTCATATTGTTTATCAATGATAAGGAATTGATGCATTTCTCTTATCAACGTTATATAGAAAATAGAATCCGTGAAAATTATGGATTTGAAGGCACACCAATCAGATTTATTTTAAGGGAAAAAGCTAAGGGGGATCAATAAAGTGCAACAGTGGTGGGTTATTTTATTAGCATATTTAATAGGTAATTTTGCTACTTCATTTATTGTAGGTAAGCTAGGAGCCAATATAGACATTAGGAACCATGGCAGTGGCAATGCTGGTTCCACCAATGTCTTTAGAACATTGGGATTAAAGGCCGGTATCATCACCTTCTTAGGGGATTCTTTGAAGGGTGTGGCGGCTGTATTTCTAGGCAGACACTTTGGAGGAGAGCAACTGGCCCTCCTAACAGGTTTGGCTGCCATTATTGGTCATAATTGGCCTGCTCTGTTGAAATTTAAAGGGGGGAAAGGAATCGCCACCACCATAGGTGTGATGGTGGTGATTCAGCCCTTAGCTTCAGCCATTGTCATTTTGTTTGGCAGTATTATTTTATTTCGTTATAGGTATGTATCCTTAGCATCCGTGACGGCTATATCCTTATTGCCAGTGATTTTATATTTTTTTGAAGGAACTCATTATTTATTTTTTGGCTTAGTATTAGCAGGGATGGCAATATATCGTCACAGAGAGAACATCCAAAGATTAATGAAGGGTACAGAACGTAAAATTAGCAAAAAATCAAGATAAAGGGGAGTTTTTAATGAATTATTCTTCAATAGCAGTCCTTGGGGCAGGAAGCTGGGGAACAGCACTGGCACTTGTACTACAAGGAAAGGGACATCGTGTTAACTTGTGGATGAGGGATATCAAGCAATACGAGGAAATGCTAGAGAAAAGGGAAAACTGTCGCTATCTACCTAATGTACATATCCCAGAGGAGTTGTATCTTTCAACAGATTTAGAAAAGGCTATTTTAGATGTTGATGTGATTTTGATGTCGGTTCCTACCCAATCGGTTAGAAGTGTTTTCATGAAGATTGCACCAATAGTTAAACCCCATCAAATCATCGTAAATACGTCAAAAGGGCTAGAGCAGAATACGCTTTTAAGAATCTCAGAAGTAATAGACGAGATATTACCAGGGCAACCATTTGTAACATTATCAGGACCTTCCCATGCGGAAGAAGTGTGTAAAGAGATGCCAACTACAGTGGCAGTTGCATCAAAATCAAGGAGTCATGCAGAATATATACAGGACTTATTTATAACTCCATCCTTTAGGGTATATACCAATCCAGATCTAGTAGGAGTAGAGCTGGGGGGAGCATTAAAGAACGTTATCGCTTTCGGAGCAGGAATCACCGATGGATTAGGCTTCGGTGATAATGCAAAAGCAGCCCTAATGACGAGAGGGATTCGCGAAATCGCTAGATTAGGTAAAGCAATGGGGGGAAATCTTGCCACCTTTGCAGGACTATCAGGGATCGGAGACCTAATCGTAACCTGCACCAGTATGCATAGTAGAAATCGTCGTGCGGGTATCCTCGTAGGTCAAGGAAAAACCCTAGAAGAGACCCTAAAGGAAATAGGAATGGTAGTGGAGGGAATCACCACGACAAAGGCTGCTTTTCAATTAGCAAAGGAATATAATATTGAAATGCCCATCACAGAGGAGATTTATAATATCCTCTATGAAGGAACCAATGCAAAAGATGCAGTCACTAATTTAATGACTAGGAATCGAACCCATGAGATGGAGGAAGTGGTGGAAACTGAGAACCTTAACTGGTAAGCAGCCATCAGGCTGTTGAAAAGCCACCACCTTCTTCGTCACTGCGAAAGCCCAGCACTCTCGCGTATTACTTATACGCAACGATCGCTGGGCTTTCTTGTTCCTTGAATCTGGAGGCTTTTGAACAGCCTGATATTGATACTGAAAAGCCACCACCTTCTTCGTCACTGGCGAAAGACCAGCATTCTCGCGTATTTCTTATACGCGGCGTTCGCTAGTTCTTTTTGTTCCTCGAATCTAAGGTATTTTGAACAGTCTGATGTTGATACTGAAAAGCCACCACCTTCTTCGTCACTGGCGAAAGACCAGCATTCTCGAGTATTACATAGCCGGGACGACCGCTGGTCTTTCTTGTTCCTTGTACGAATATAATATAAATATAGGATACTAGAATTCAGTCATTTTGATTGAATTCTTTTTTTCTTATTTTCCTTGAAAATTGGGGATATGAAAGAAATATTAGGCATAATTTGGTTAGTAAAAAAATATAAAGTATTAAGCAGCTTAAAAGGTGGATTAGTCATATTCTCATGGTATAATCATATATTTATAATGTTAAGCATGTATAAAGTTATACATATAGATACTAAAAGGAGGGAAAATTGAATGGAAGGCTATGACATTTACAAAGATATAGCACAACGGACACAGGGAGACATATATATTGGTGTTGTAGGTCCTGTTAGAACTGGTAAATCTACTCTAATTAAAAGAGTAATGGACTTATTTGTTCTACCCAATATAGAGAATTCCTACAAAAAAGAACGGGCTAAGGATGAATTACCCCAAAGCGGTACTGGTAAAACAATCACAACTACAGAGCCAAAATTCGTTCCAAATGAAGCAGTAGAATTGATGTTAAAGGAAAACGCTAGTTTTAAAATGAGAATGATTGACTGTGTAGGATATTTAGTAGACGGTGCTTTGGGGCATCAAGAGGATGGTAAGCCTCGTATGGTAAATACACCTTGGTTTGAGAAGCAAATCCCCTTTGAGGAAGCTGCTGAAATAGGTACTCGTAAAGTAATCAAAGAACATTCCACCATTGGAATCGTTGTGACAACTGACGGATCTATTACAGAAATTGACAGAGGTAGCTACATACAAGCTGAGGAAAGAGTCATTCAAGAATTAAAGGAAATTAATAAGCCTTTTGTCATCGTTCTGAATAGTAGAACTCCAGATGCGGAGGCTACCCACGAGTTGAAGCTTCAGTTAGAGGAAAAATATCAAGTGCCAGTTGTGATTAAGGATGTTGCAAAGCTAAACACTAATGGAATCCACGAAATTCTAGAAGAAATCCTGTTCCAATTCCCAGTAACAGAGGTCAATATTAATCTTCCAGGCTGGTTGGAGACAATAGAGTCTTCCCATTGGTTAAAGGCTTCTATCTTAAATGAAATCAAGGAAGCTGCCGCTGAAATGAAATGTTTAAGAGATGTAGATAGAATGGTAAATCGTTTGAAGGATATTGAAAATGTCAAGAAGGCAGGCTTAGAAAACATCAAGATGGGTGAAGGTACTGCTTTGATTGATTTAATGACTTTAGATAATCTATTCTATAAAGTATTAGAAGAAAAAACAGGCTACAACATTGAGGGTGATCATCAATTAATTGGCTTAATGATGGAATTATCAAAGGCTAAGAGGGAGTATGACAAGATTGACAAAGCCTTAAGGGATGTTAAAAATATTGGCTATGGTCTAGTACCTCCAGCATTGGATGAGTTGACTCTAGAAGAACCAGAAATCTTTAAGCATGGTAATCAGTTTGGAGTTAAGCTTCGAGCAAATGCACCATCTTTACACTTCATTAGAGCCGATATTGCTACAGAGGTATCTCCAATAGTAGGTACTGAAAAGCAAAGTGAAGAGCTAGTGAAATATTTATTGGATGAATTTGAACAAAGTCCAGAGGCAATTTGGCAGACCAATATGTTTGGTAAGTCCCTTCATGACATGGTGAAGGAGCAGTTACAGAACAAACTGTACATGATGCCAGAGGATACTAGAATCAAACTTCAAAGAACCCTTCAAAAGATCATCAATGACGGTAGTGGTGGATTGATTGCCATTATTCTGTAGGGCGAAAATAGTATAAATAAGAACAGCAACAGCCTCAAATATATGAATTAATTGAGGCTGTTGTTTTAATATACACCGAATATTTTACCTGATAATGGTCATAATCTACATAGAGGTACAATATAAGATTTTAAAGGAAAAAGGGTTGACAAAACACCGGTTTCTGCATAAAATATAAAAGTACCCTTGAAACAAACTTAATATCTGGCTGTGGCGCAGTTTGGTAGCGCGCCAGACTGGGGGTCTGGAGGTCGCAGGTTCAAGTCCTGTCAGCCAGACCAGTGAGGAAACCTTGTATTCTAATGAATGCAGGGTTTTTTGTTTTTAAATACCAATCATGTCAATGGCTACATTAATGAGACTACCAAATCTTCCATCAACAAAGGATTGTCGGTATTCATCAAGGGATGCGAAGATATAAATTATAATCCTAACAAATATATATATCAATCAATTTATTTCAATCAATATAGGATTGAATAATAATAATATCTCCATGGTCCAACTATTGGATTCGGTATTATCTATGATTTTTAAAGCCATCAGTATATTATGATACGGGGGATTTTTTTCATCTAATTATTATTAATGCTTATATTTTATTTGTAGGTTTAAAAAGGAAAAAGAGTAATATAAATAGAATTAACAATAATTAGTATTACATCTAAGCATTTGAGAGTAAGGATAAAATCTATTTGGATAAGGGGGAGAAAAATTATGTTAAAGAGATATTTAAAATCTATGGGGCTTTTATTAGTCCTAATGATGGTCTTATCTTCATTTACAGGCTGTACATCAACAAATACAGGTCAACAATTAGTTAAGGGGCAATATCAAAATATTGACGTTAGCTCTATTGATATAGAGAAAACCCTAGGGATCATTCAAGAGTTTAGTTCTGAGAAATATAAGGGGAGATTAGCAGGGACACCAGAAAATGATATGATCGTAGACTATATCGCCAACTACTTTAAAGAAATTGGTCTAGAAAGTCCTAATCAATTAGTTGATTATCGTCAACCCTTTAATCAATCGGTACTTTTTACAGATCGTACCCCTACCATAAGAATAGAAGATGCCAATGGGAATACAACTACGGAGTTTAAATATCTAATGGACTATAGGATATTGAACATATGGCAGGGGGTAAAGATTAAAGGTACTGCTACCGGAGAAATGGTACTGATAGATGATAAAAAGCAGCTCAATAAAGATAACCAAGAGCTGGAGGGGAAAGTACTACTAATCGATGCTGCCCTTGTTGATAATCAAAACATAGCCCATGATTTATTAGGGGATGTTTTAAAACTTGATAAATCCATCAAGGGGATCATTTTTAATCACGACAATAGAAGAAATGCTTCCTCATATTTGGTCAGTACTGTTACCTCCTATGGTGTTGAGGCGGCTGATAATGAAGAGGGCCCTGTTGTAGCCATGGTGACAAATGATGTGTTTGAGGAATTTAAAAAGGCACAGCAGGAAGACTTAAAAGTATATTTGGAAGTTGACTTTAGTTGTAGAGACGTTGAAGTATCAAATGTAGTTGGAGTAATCCCAGGGCAAGATGAAGCGTTAAAGGATGAGTATATCATCATCACTGGGCACTTTGACCATGTAGGGGATAATAAAGATGGAACCTACCAACCGGGGGCCTTAGACAATGCTTCTGGTACTGCGGCTATGATGGAGATTGCAAGAGTACTAAAGGAAAATAAAGTAACTCCAAAGAAAACCATCGTTTTCATTGGATTCAATGGGGAAGAAGAGGGCCTCTATGGCTCTCAGCATTATGCTTATAACAATCCTATTTTTCCTTTAGAAAACAGTACAGTCATCAATATGGATATGGTGGGCTCTGACGACATTATACCATTGACTATTGGTGGTAGCTCAAGAGAACTAACAATAGAATTAGTTGAATTGGCAAAAGAAATGGGGATGGAGGTGGATACCTCCACAGATATCGGCAGTGACCAAAGACCCTTTAATAAAAAGAGTGTTCAGGCAGTTACTTTGATCCATAGGGACTTGGAAAAGATACATACCTATATGGATGATATGACTAATGTAGATGGAGTTAGACTGGCTGAGGTCATTCGACTGGTGTTGAGGTATATTGATGGGGAAGGGTATTAGAAAAGAGGGCGGTTGTGAAACTAATAAAAGGACAATATGAACAAGTCATCAGCAAGGAATTAAATGAAGAGTTAAGGAACAACGTAGAGGATTTGGATGTCTATAGGAAATGATCGACCATACAGATGCCAATAAAATTCTTTCTACCTATTTAGTATACATCTTTAAGAAGGGATTAAATTATTACAAATCCTCTAAGGAAGACCTATCAAGACAAATTGAGATAGCAAATAAATTGATTGGGGTATTTTCAGAAGTCATAGAAGATGAAGAATTTCAAAACTACGCAATAGATGAAACAAATCTTTTAAGAGGAATTTTCGATAAGGAAATTATTAAAAAAGACCTACGGGAGATTCAACCCCTTACATCTATTGGAAAGAGTTCGTTATTTACTGGATCAAATAATGAACCTACTGTGTATAGCGAACTTAATAATGAAATCGCTACAGCTGATCGGGTGGATTTGTTGGTATCTTTTATAAAGTTTAGTGGGTTACGGCTAATTATGGAATCCTTAATACAACATACTAAAACGAAAAAACTAAGGATTTTAACCACATCCTATATGGGGGCGACAGACTTTAAAGCCATAAAAATGTTGGCGGAACTCCCAAACACAGAGATAGTTAGTAGCTAAATAAAATCTGTGTAAATCTACTTAAATCTATTGTTTTAATCCTAAGAATTTGATATAATGTTCTTAGGATTTTTATTTTAGGAGTTGATATTATGTTATTAACCATCGGAAAAGCAGCTAAAGAAGTAGGAGTTAGTGTTGACACTTTGCGCAGATGGGAGCGTGAAAATAAAATTAAAGCTCACAGAACAGCAGGAGGTCATAGACGATATGACTTAGATGAAGTGAAAAACTATATAAATGGAAAGAAGAAAAATGCAAAAAAAATAACTTTGATATATGCTAGAGTGTCCACACCTGCTAGAAAAAACGATTTAGAAAATCAAGTTCAAAAATTAGAACTATTTTGTGCTGCTAAAGGATGGACTTATAAAATTATAAAAGATATAGGCTCTGGGCTAAACTATAATAAAAAAGGCTTGCAAGAGTTGCTAAAATTAATAGAAACTAATCAATTAGAGAGAATAGTTTTAAATTATAAAGATAGGCTGCTTAGGTTTGGAAGTGAAATTGTTTTTGAAATGTGTAAATATCACAATGTAGAAGTGATTGTGCTAAATGAGACCGAACAAAAAACTTATGAAGAAGAATTAGTTGAAGATGTACTTTCAATAATAACAGTCTTTTCAGCAAAGCTATATGGAAGCAGAAGTCACAAAAATAAAAATATAGTTAAGGAATCAAAGAAGCTATTTAAAGAAGGAGAATAAGCATATGATAACTGTAGTAAAGTGCATAAAGCAACATAGTCTACAAATCGAAAACATAGATGAGTTGAAAGATATAGCTACACGCTATGTTGCAGTTAAGAACTATGTCTACTCTAGGTATGCAGGTATAAATAGCTTACTCATTTTAAATAATGCAAAAAAAGAAATTCGTGATGTTTGGGTAAAAGCAAAATTCGCAGAGCAGTGGTGTCTTCCTGCAAGGTATTGGAAAATGGCTCTTGATGAAGCTATTGCAAATATTAAAACAGAATGGGCCAATATCAAGCTAAGGGTTAAATCAGTGACCTTAAAAAATGAAAACCTTACAGAAGATGAAAGGTCCTTTATTCTGTATGTAATCAAAGCTGATAAGCTATTATTCAGTATCTTAAAACATAAATCAATAGAAAAAACCAAGAAAATAGAAAAATTAGTTATTAGAGAAAAATACATATATAGCCTAATTCGTAGGTATGTTAGAAAATATAAAGGCAAAGTACCTTATTCATATAATAAGCGAAGCTTTATGATAGATGCAGATATGTATAGCTATAAAAAAGATAAGAATGGGCTATATATTGAAATTATGGGACTTGACCGAGGAAAAAGGATAAAAGTTAAATTAAAAGATGAAAATATTCACAAAGGAAATCTAAGGATAATATTAAATGACGACACTTTAGAAATTCATAGGCCTAAAAAAGTTAAAGCCAATAAAAATTGGTCAGAAGACAAAGTTATAGGTCTTGATAAAGGATATAAAACTTTAATAGCAACATCAGAAGGTAAGTTTTACGGAGAGGATTTAAATGATTTACTCTCTAAGGAAACTGAAAGATTAAGTGAGGTTAATGCTAAAAGAAATAAATACTATGCCTTACATAAAACTTATATTGAAGAAGGTAAAACTAAAAAAGCTGAGAATATTCTTAAATTCAACTTAGGAAAAAAGAAATATAATAAGCTAAAAAATAGACATGAATCAGTAACTAAAAGCTATATAAATCAAGAGTTAAATAGATTTTTTATAAGTGACAAACCTTCTGAAATAGTGATTGAAGATTTAACATTTGTAAGTTGGGAAAAGAAATTTCCAAAACATATCAAAAGAAAGCTTTCTTCTTGGATTAAAGGATATATAAATGAAAGGCTTAATTATAAAGCAGAATTAAATTGTGTTTTAGTAACTAAAATAAATCCTGCCTATACTTCTCAAATATGTAGTATTTGTAGTGCTTTTGGTGAAAGAGTTGGGGAAGTTTTTACCTGTGCTAATTGTGGAAAAACTCACGCTGATACAAATGCAGGGGTGAATATAAAAAACAGAAAAAATGATAAAGAGATTACCTTATACACACCATATAAAAAGGTTAAAAAGATATTAGAAGATAGAATTGCTTAAATAAATACTTAAATAAATACTATTTCATTACAAGTATAACCAACCTACTTGTAGGCGTTATGCTTTACTAGATTAGCTAGGGGTGAAGTAAACATTAAATAAAAAACCAAACGGTTGTGGGAAGTAAATTACTATTTACACTGGCTCAACCAAGACTTCATGCCCTTGCGGTATAGAAGAGCGAAATATTGAAAAACCTATGTAAATCTAAAGCAATACATAGACTTACATAGGTTTGGATAGCCAGGCGGCTTTACCAAGGGAATTAAATTACTAGAAGTATATTAAAAAACACAATCCAGTAGAGGGATAAAAATACAAGCCTCTACTGGATTTATTGTACCCACCATTAGGTTTTGTGGATTTGCTTTACACGTCACTCTTTGCCGGTAAGTCAATCCAAATTGATAGAATCCAAAAACTCCTTTATGGAAATATATAGATTTGAGATCATCGGCTTCGAAACCAAAGACCCGATTAAGCAGATATTGCTTTCTTTTTGTCTTTCTAAAATCTCTCTATAAAAATCTTCAGTCAGGTTATTAATCTTTAGGTGGGGGAATATGAACCATTGCTTTGCAGTGATTAGATGCTTGACTTTAATACCCGAAGCTTCAATATCTTTAGTAATGCTGGTTACAAGCTCCTTGTTGACGTATCCGTAGGCATAAGCCACAAGTATGGTTTTGTTGCTTTGCTTGAAGGTGTGGAAGAACTGAATCTTTTCCTTTTCACCCAGATTTGCTTTAAAGTAGGTGGTTACGATATTTTTGTTTTCAACGTCATAAGCACAGACCATATAAGGATTCGTATCTATTTTTTTCATCAACCGATTGTATAGTTCATCCTTAATGACATTCTTAGGAAGCTTCGTGGTAACGATGACCTTATCGTAGAGATCATGTCCATATTCTGTTTCAACCTTAACCTTGCCCCCTACATTTTCAATATTTTTAACTTCAATATTATAGCGGATATCAGAAATGTTTTTGCTGAGCTTGTAGATGATTTCAGAAAATCCTTTGTTTATGAATATGAGCTTTTGCCCTTTTATAAATGAGTTAATGGTATCAAAACTAAAAATATGGAGTCCATAATAGGCAGGGAGTTGGTGGATATCTCCAAAACCAAAAGAAGATAAATGGGGACCCACCACCTCAATCAAGGTATTCAAGTCATTATTCTTAAGAAATTGATATAATGAAATCATTAGTCGCTTGTCGATATGACTATAATTAGTTTTTTTAAGAGAAGGAAAAGAAGAGTCAATAATTGTTCTTAATTTTTCAAGCTCATCGATCAGTAATAGTACATTCTCTCTGGAAACATGTTCAACTTTACATAAATCCTCATCCAAGAAATTTCTATAGGTAACCCTTTCCGTATACTTAACATCCAGTTCTATTAAAAGCTCCTTAATATGTTTTGAAAAACAAAAAACAGTCCCTAGGTCAATGTAGTGATCTTTACTTACAATAGTTCTACAATGTCCTCCTATATATTCTTGTTTTTCATATACAGTCACATCTACTCCTTTTTTTTCCAGTAGATAGGCTGCCAGCATACCACTAAATCCTGCTCCAACTATGGCATATCGCATTTTAATGTCTATACCCCCTTATACAATGAACATAGAAAAAATCAATACACACAGCATCCTTCCCTATAAAGCAAACTATTTTCCATCCGACCCAGAGCCTTTATTTTCTAGCCTGTTCAAAAATCTTTATATTCGAGGAACAATGAAAGCCAGCCAGCGCAGCGTATACAGAAATACGTAAGGATGCTGGCTTTTTGCAGTGACGAAGAAGATAAGGGTTTTTCAACAGGCTAAATATTTTAATATTCTCTTTCGATATAAGCCCAAAGGGGCAAAACCATTTCTGAATCTATAGCTTTTACATGGTAACCAATGGGTGAATATAGAACACCATCGTAATCCTGCTGTTGATGGATATTGTAATTCCTAATGTATTTTTGTAGACCAATCTTAAGATCCTTAAAAGAAGTACCGCTATGAACAAAGGGCATCAGATAAGACAGACAACCGTGAGTATAATCTTCTCTATGTTTTTTAATCATATCTAAGGTATTACAGGAATCCTGCTCCTTTAAGAGATGAATATCAATTTCAAGTCCGTGACTTTGCAGTATCTCGTATATCTTATTAATAAAAGAATCATTTTTTTTGTCCATGATTTTGTTATCTTGAAGAAAACAAAGGTGTTTGGCATCAAGGTTTAAATGTTGAGCAACGGGAATTGCCACAGCTGTTAAGATATCCTCAAAGATCTCCATTGAAAGGGAGCTGTATAATCTAGTACAGGCAATTCTGCTTTTGAAATCGAAAATCGTATACTCATAAACGGGGCCGATGCCTTCAAAACAACCGCAAAATGTAGTCCAAAACAGCCAACCCTCACCACTTTTTATACTGTTAAAATCAGGCAAATCAGTAGTAATGTTTTTTTGCCTTTTATTTGAAAAGCGTATTCTTTTAGATCGGGTGGTCAAATTGTTTCGTTTCATAACGTTGTATACAGCTGACTCGCTGATATGATGATCAATCTTCTCCAATAGGTACTTTATTTCCCTAGGGCCATAATTAGGATGCTTTCTAATAAGATTTAAAATTGTCGACTCTACTTCGGTCTTTGTTTTATTAACTGGAGTAAAGTTTTTCTTAATATCATCAAGGCCACTGATACCAAAGCTTTTGTACCTTTGTAGCCAACGGTAGTAAAGGGTTCTTGAGATGCCATATTTTCTACATGTCAAAGCAATACCCTGCTTTTGACCTTCAGTAATAATCGTAAATTTTAGATCCCGATCCATTTTCATCACCCAATAAAATCTTAGCATACAACGGAGTTTTGTACAACAAGAGAGATGTTTTAAAAAATTTTACTTTAGGGATATGTTTACAACTTTTTTTAATATACCAATGAATTTTCTGTAAATTAAATTATTCATCAAATAGAGAGTAGGTGTAAACAGAAAGGTAAAGTAGAAATAGCTATATTTAATAGAAAATACTTGAGTTGTTTGCAAAAAGTTGCTTTGATATAATTATAACAAAGTATATATATTAAATTTTCTGAAAATATCAGAAAGACATCCCACCAGAGAAATCTTAAGGAAAATCCATAAGGAGGACGGGAAAATGAGCCAATTAAAAGTATTTTCAATCAAAAAAAACATTCACGAAGACAACAAAAAAGTGGCAAATGAAACCAGGGAATATCTAAAAAGCCACAATGCCTTCCTAATCAATATAATGTCATCACCAGGAAGCGGTAAAACAACAACCCTAGTAGCTACAATCAATGGTTTAAAAGAAGAGATGAAGATTGGTGTAATTGAGGCAGATGTGGATTCAGACGTAGACGCACAAGCAGTGCAAAATGCTGGAGCTAAGGCAGTACAAATGCACACGGGAGGTTTATGTCATCTGGATGCAACCATGACTAGAGGCGGTATTGACCAATTGGAGATAGAAGATTTAGACCTTGTGTTTTTAGAAAATATAGGTAACTTAATTTGCCCAGTAGGTTACGATACAGGCGCAATGAAGAATGTTGCCATCCTAAGTGTTCCAGAAGGTGATGATAAGCCTCTAAAATACCCCCAGATATTTGGTAAAGTAGATTTACTGATCGTCAGCAAAATTGATGTGATGGATTATTTCGACTTTAGCATGGAGTGTCTAGAAGAAAGAGTACGGAAATTAAATAAAGATATAAAGATCATTCCCATATCTTCAAAAACAGGAGAAGGGATAGAAGATTGGCTTAACTGGATTAGAGAACAAGTAAAGGAGATGAGCTAATGGGGGCAAAACAACAAAAAACCAACTTCAACAAATCAACGAGGTTCAACTTTGCATTAACATGGGCAGATGTAGACGGGAGAAAATACAGACAAGAAATTTTAGATCTTGCCAACAAAATAGGGAGAACAAAGGCAGGGACCAGCAGAGAGGCGATTCCCTTTGGGCCAGAATACTATGCTTTAGAACCAATCCTAGACCCGTACCAAGCAAAAATTGCAATGCACTTGGAATTCAGAAAAAAATTAAGTGCTAGCGATGTGGCAGAATCATCAGGAGAACCCTACGACAAAGTAAGTAAAACACTAGAGTATCTTGCTTGGGCAGGATTGGCATTTGTTAACACTATAGATGGGGTAGACATGTACTGGCAAGACATATTTGTACCTGGACACCTGGAGATGATCAATAACAACAAAGAATTGGTTGAAAAATATCCGGCAGTAGCAGAAGCATTCTACTATTTTGGTAGCAAAAAAGGGCCAATGGCAGCAGGAATTATGCCGGTAGGTGGAGGCCCCATGAGGGTGTTGCCAATAGAAAGATCTATTGATGGAAACACAAGAAAAGCCACATACGAAGAGCTCTCCAAGCATCTAAATGAAGCCACCGTATTCTCAGTATCCGACTGCTCCTGTAGAACCTCAAGGGAAGCCATGGGGGAAGGATGTGGTCACCTAAAAGAAGAAATGTGTATCCAACTGGATCATGCGGCGGAATATTACATAAAAACAGGTCGAGGTAGAGAAATCACAAGAGAAGAAGCATTTGAAATAATTCGAAAAGCAGAAGACAACGGGTTGATGCATTCCATACCAAATCTTGACGAACCAGGACACACCCATGCCATCTGTAACTGTTGTGGATGTGGATGTTATGCAATGAGATTGGCAAATGAATATCTAAACAATGACATAGTAAGATCCAACTACAAATCAGTAGTAGACGAAGCAAAATGCGTAGCCTGTGGAGAATGTGTAGACGTCTGTCCTACCAATGCCTTAAGACTAGGACAAAAACTTTGCTCAAAGGAACCATTAGACGAGACCATTACCAAAGTGACACCAAGAAATACAGAATGGTTAGAAGACAAATGGAACAGCGAATACAGAGTAAATAGAAAAAACACACTAGATTCTGGTACAGCACCATGTATCACAAAATGTCCAGCCCACATTCCAGTACAGGGCTACATTAAGCTGGCATCACAGGGAAAATACAATGATGCTCTAGAGCTAATAAAAAAACATAATCCACTGCCGGCAGTATGTGGTCGTATATGTCCAAGGTTGTGTGAAGAAGATTGTACCCGTGGAGATTTCGACGAAGCAGTAGCAGTAGATGACGTAAAGAAATTCATTGCAGAAAAAGACTTGGAAACAACAACAAGATACATTCCCAAAAAGAGACACAATTACAACGACAAAAAGATAGCCATCATTGGGTCAGGGCCATCGGGACTAACATGCGCATATGACCTTGCCTTAGATGGATACGATATCACAGTATTCGAGAAGGAGAAGAAACTAGGAGGAATGTTAGCCTTAGGGATACCATCCTACAGACTAGAAAAAGCCGTAGTAGAAGCGGAAATAGATGTAATTAAAGAAATGGGGGTGGATTTCCAGACCGGAGTAGAAGTTGGAAAAGATCTCACCATACAAGACCTAAGAAATCAGGGATACAATGCGTTTTATATTGCTATAGGGGCACAGTCGGGAAGAAAACTTGGAATCGAAGGAGAAGAAGCAACAGAAGTAATAAGTGGAGTAGACTTCCTAAGAAAAATAAATCTGGGAGAAGAAACAGGAGTAGAGGGAAGAGTGGTGGTATTAGGTGGCGGAAACGTCGCCATAGATGTAGCTAGAACCTCAGTGAGGCTTAAAAATGTCAAAGAAACACAATTATTCTGTCTAGAAGCAAGAGCAAATATGCCAGCCCACAAGGAAGAAGTAGAAGAAGCACTGGAAGAAGAAGTACGGATCAACAACTCTTGGGGTCCAACAAGAATCATTATCGAAAATGGAAAGGTAACAGCTGTGGAGTTCAAAAAATGCCAATCCACCTTCGATGAAGAAGGAAGATTCAACCCAAAATATGATGAGACTGATAAAAAAATAGTTCCATGTGATTACGTTCTATTAGCAGTAGGGCAAACATACGTTTATGGCAACTTGCTACAAGGAGAAGAAGTAAAGCTGACAAACAGAAATACCATCGAAGTAGACCCAAGAACACTACAAACATCTAAAAAAGATATTTTTGCAGGAGGTGATGTTGCCAGTGGTCCAAGATTGGCCATCGATGCCATAGCAGCAGGAAAAGAAGCAGCAGTATCAATCCACAGATTTGTGCAAAAGGGACAATCGCTTGTATTTGGAAGAGATACACATTCATATGCCCTATTGAACAAAGAAAACCTCGATGACAGAATCGACTACGACGGAACCGAAAGACAAAGAATCAAACACGTAGACGGCAAAGTTTCAAAGACAACCTTCAAAGACCTAAGGGGAACATTGACAGAAGAACAGATCAAAAAGGAAACTGCTAGATGCCTAAGTTGTGGAGCTACTAAAGCAGATGAATACTTATGTGTTGGCTGTGGAGCCTGTACACTAAGATGTAAATTTGATGCGATAAAATTAGAACGAATTTACGACGTGAAGGGTTATGAACTTGACGATTTACCAAAAGCAGTAATCAAAAAAGCTATAGTAAGGAAAGCGAAAATAGCACTGAACAAAATAAATCCATTTACAGAGACCAGATAAGAGATCAACTTTCAATTGGAGGAGTTTTATAATGCATGAATTGGGAATTGTGTTTGAGGTGATTAAAATAGTAGATGGTGTCGTTAAGGAAAATAGCCTTACTAAAGTAGATAAAATTGTACTGGAAATAGGGCAGTTGTCCCAGGCTATTCCCAGATTTATTGAAGAGTGTTATCCAGCAGCAGTGGGTGGGACTGATTATGAGGAAACAAAGCTTGAAATCATTCCCCTACCTGCTAATGGGCAGTGCAATTTATGTGGCGAGATATACAATATTATTACCCATAGGAAAATATGCCCCAGTTGTGATATGAATGATTTTAGGCTCATCTCTGGGCAGGAGTTTAATATTAAGGAAATTGTCGCTTATTAAAGGGAAGTACTAAATTAAGAAGGGGGAGTTGTTGTGGGATTTTTATATGAAGGTCTATCAATTTCAAGCTTTTTAGGATTTGTAGCATTTATAGGGGTGTTCTTGTTTCTGAATGAAATAACTAGAAAATCCAAGATAGTGTCTATAGTGGCATTTTGCGTGCTACCTGTTGTATTGGCAGTAGGGGTCTATCTAGGAATCTTGGGCTCACCTACTGGGAAGAACTGGTTTCCATGGGTAAAGGTTGTGTCTGCACTTGCTGGCGTGTATGGTTTTATGTTGATACGTTTTACGAAATTGGGTGAGAAACGATTTGCAGCACTGTTTCCAGTAACGATTTTATCCCTAAATATTGCTGAGGCTGTTTATAGGGAATTTGAGGTCTTTGCCACTTACAAAACCTTAACGGTGGATGCCGGGGGAGTAATGGTGCTTGGAGGTATGTGGAATATTTTAAATGCTATTGCGGGTATATTATGTATCCTTACCTTGACTGGATTTGGAGGCATAAGGGTTTCAAAGGATCAGTCGAGGGATATGATTTGGCCTGACATGACTTGGATGTATATCATAGGCTATACATTATGGAATTATGCCTATGTTTACAACTGTATTTCAACTAGATCCATGTATGCAGGGCTAGGGATTCTCCTAGCAGCTATCATTGCTGAGTTTATCTTTAAGCGGGGGGCCTGGTTGCAACATAGAGCTCAGATACTATCTCTTTATGCTATGTTTTCCTTATCGGTGGATTTCCAAAGTGTGTCATATTTTCAGGTTTTCCCTACTTACAAAGAAAGCATGTTGATGTCAATTAGTGTCCTTTCATTGGTATTTAATATAGGTGTATTCCTGTATATGATGTACGTAGTTGTAAAGTATAAAAAGAATCCACTAAAGGACGAAATAAACACAAACACAGAGTATTACAAGAAGACCCTAGCAACAAATAATTTATAGGAAAAAGTTCCTAATCTACTGTAAAGGTGGGTTAGGAACTTTTTTAAAAGAGACAGTTTCTTTTTTCACCCTCAGCAGGAAAATAACCTCCAAAATAGAAACATATATATAACAATGAATATAGACAACATATCTAAACAAAAGCTAGATACAGGGAGTGATTATAGATGAATAAAAAAGTAATCGCCATCAACAGTAGTAAAAGAAAAAGAAACACCCATCAGCTATTGGAACAACTGAAAAATCAGCTAAAAGAAAAGCATATAGAAGTAGAAATCCTAAACCTATTCGACTATGAAATACAGGAATGTATAGGCTGTGAGGTCTGCCTAAGAAAAGGAAATTGCAGCCTAAAGGATGACCATAGCTTACTTATGAAAAAGCTAACAGAATATGATGGTTTAGTCCTCAGCACCCCCGTCTACATGGGGAATGTCAGTGGAAAGCTAAAGGTCTTTGTAGATCGAACCTGCAAATGGTTCCACCGTCCAGAGTTGGTGGGGATACCTGTCCTCAGTGTAGCCACCACATCAGCATCTGGGCTGGGGGATACCTTCAAGACCCTAGAGTCGGTTGCTATCCAATGGGGAGCCTTTCCCACAGACCGTATTGCTAGGCAGGTAAAGGACCTACACATATCCCTAGAAGAAAAGGAATACCGACAGTTCCTAAAGCATCTTAACCAACCAAAGTCAAAATACAAGCCCAGCATGAAGCAGGTCATTCATTTCCAAGTCCAAAAGGTACTGGCGGAAAAAGTCCTCCCCATAGACAAAGACTACTGGCAACAGCAGGGGTGGACAGATAAAGGATATTTCTATGATTCAAAGGCTGCATTAACCACTAAAGCCTTCGGGAATCTCTTCTACCGTTTCCTTTCCAGTCGAGTGAAGAAGGTAGGAGAGTAGTAGGAATATATCCCAGAACAGTTTGACATTATCCCCAAAATCTATTAAAATATCCAGTGGATTAATTACAATCAAGCAAAGATCATCATCCATTAGATATTAGTAAAACACTAGAAAAGGGGAAATCAAATGTACGTATACACAACTAGAGGAATCTGCGCAAAGCAAATCAGCTTCAACATCGACAATGGAGCAGTTACAAATGTAACCTTCTATGGGGGATGTAATGGCAATCTAAAAGGAATCTCTAAATTAGTAGAAGGGATGCCCGTTGAAGAAGCCATTGAGAGGCTTCGTGGAATCACCTGTGGAGGTAAGCTTTCTTCATGTCCAGATCAGCTTGCAAGAGCGATAGAAGAGGGTACAACTAGACAAGTCGGCTAATCAGACTGTTGAAAAGCCCTCATCTTCTTCGTTACTGCCAAAGACCAGCATTCTTGCGTATTACCTATACGCTACGACCGCTGGTCTTTCTTGTTCCATGTTTTTAAACATGAAATAGTTCAATTTGTATAACTATGGGCTTGCTTCTTGAGCAAAATCCATAGCCTTTATCAATACAAGCCCCTCAAAACATAGATATATTCAATTATTATTCCAACATCTTCTATGATATAATAGGTTATGTGAAAATTTTAATTATTTATTTATGGTCAATAAAGGGAGGATGAAATGATGAAAAAGGAAATTAATATTACTAAAATTAGACAAGATGCTGAGGAACTGTTTAGAAAAGGAGACTTCTACTGTTCTGAAGCGATTGTGTATTCTATTAAAAACAACCTAGAAATAAATATGCCCGATGAGATGGTGGCAATGGCATCTGGTTTCCCAGTAGGCATAGGTAAATCAAAATGTGTCTGTGGTGCAGTTTCAGGAGGTATTTTATCCCTTGGTTACTTCTTTGGTAGAACAAAAGGGGGAGACCCAAAGGTTGCAAAAACCCTTGAGTTAGCCAATGAACTGCAGGAAAGCTTTAAGAATAATCACAAGGTATTGTGTTGTAAAATCCTAACTAAAGGCATGGATATGGCTTCTGGAGAACATAAGACCCAATGCATATCCTTCACTGGGGAAATTGCCCAAAAATCAGCTGAAATCATTGCTAGAGAATTAGAACTTACAATGATTAAGGAATAATGGAGAGATTAATGATGAAAAGAGTGATAAATAAAACACCAATCCCTATGGCGGGATTAATGTTGGCATCAGCAGCAACAGGAAATCTTGTTTTATCCTATGGAAACATCTACAGAAACCTTTTTGGTGGAGTAGCAGCAATATTACTGATATTATTGCTGGCAAAATTAGTGATGAATCCAAAGGCATTGAAGGAGGGTTTTGAAAATCCCGTGGTAGCCAGTGTAACACCAACCTTGTCTATGGGAATTATGATTTTATCTACCTACTTAAAGCCCTATGTAGCATCTGTAGCATATGGTGCTTGGATTTTAGGATTAGTACTACACTGTATTCTGATAGCCTGTTTTACAAAAAAGTATCTTTTTAATTTCAATATAAAAAAGGTTTTTCCAAGCTACTTTGTTGTCTATGTGGGCATTGTAGTAGGAAGCGTTACCGCCCCTGCATATAACTTAGCAAAGTTAGGAGAATATATTTTCTGGTTTGGACTTGTGTCTTACTTGGCTCTATTACCCATCGTAATCTATCGAGTAGTAAAGGTTAAAGAAATACCAGAGCCAGCCAGTCCAACCCTAATCATCTTTGCTGCTCCTGCAAGCCTTTGTTTAGCTGGCTACTTAAACACTTTTGCAGTAAAAAGTATAGGGATGGTCGGATTTTTAACTACTTTATCTTTAACAATGTTAGTGGTGGCATTAGTGTGTATGCCAAGGCTATTGAAATTGAAGTTTTACCCCAGTTATTCTGCCTTTACCTTTCCCCTTGTGATTAGTGCCATTGCCATTAAACTGACTAACGGATTTTTAATAAAGACTGGAAGAGGGATTCCTGCTTTGAATTATATAGTCAAAATAGAGGAATTTATGGCAGTTGCTATTGTCACTTATGTTTTGGCAAGATACATAGTTTTCTTATTTGCAAAGGATGAGCAAAAGGCTATAGCATAATTATTGATCAATAAATAAGCTATTTAGCTTTACAACAATAAAAAATGTCCCAAAGGGGCATTTTTTTATGGTTAAATTCCTTATATTATAAATGTAATGACGAAAAAAATAATAAAAGGCGTAATTTCTTAGAAGGAAAATCTATAAAAAAAGATAAAATAAAGAGTACAGGTTTTAATAGAGGGAGCACTATATTAAAAGGAACAAAGGATTCAGCCTAAGAATATAAAACCATAGTAAAGGAGTAGTTTAACATGAGTGTTTTAGCAGGATTAAGCCCAGAAGGTGTATTTAGAAATTTTGAGGAGCTAACGAAGATCCCTAGAGAATCAGGTAATGAAAAGGCTGTCAGTGATTATTTAGTGGAGTTTGCAAAAAAGAATGATTTAGAAGTAATCCAAGAGGAATGTCTAAATGTCATCATCAAAAAAACAGGAACAAAGGGATATGAAAATGCCCCTACAGTGATTTTGCAAGGGCATATGGATATGGTTTGTATCAAAAGAGACGATTTAGACTTTGACTTTACAAAAGACCCTATTCCAGTAGTGGTGGATGGAGATTGGATTAAGACAGATGGCACTACCCTAGGGGCTGATAATGGGATTGCAGTTGCTATGGCAATGGCTATATTAGAGTCCAATGATATTCCCCATCCTCCATTGGTGGCATTGATCACTGTTGCTGAGGAAACAGGAATGGATGGAGTAGTCAGTCTAAAGCCTGAAAATATTTCCGGGAACATTTTAATCAATATCGACTCTGAGGAAGAAGGAGTCTTATTAGCTTCCTGTGCTGGTGGCGTCAATAACATAGCCCATCTACCTATTGAATGGTCTCAATTAGATGGACAAAAAGAAGCATATCAAATCTCCATCAAAGATCTAATGGGGGGACACTCTGGTATAGAAATCAATAAAAATAGAGCCAGTGCCATCAAGCTATTGGGAAGATTGTTGGAAGCAATCAATAAAAATATCAAGTTTGACCTTGCCAAGGCAAAGGGTGGAGAAAAAATGAATGCCATTCCAAAGACAGCCGATGCCATTGTCTCGATTGATCCACAGGACAAGGAAAAACTAGAAGAAATCGTGAAGCAATATCAAGGAATTTTTTCCAGTGAATTTGAAGTAGCTGATCCAAATATTAAGATTGATCTAAAAAAAGTTGATAAGGTTGAAAAAATCTTCAGTGAAAAGACTAAGAGCAGCTTAATCAGCCTACTTAGATTGATTCCTTTTGGTGTACAGACAATGAGCGCCAGTATTAAAGGACTAGTAGAAAGTTCCAACAATATTGGAATTTTAGCAACTGAGGAAAATGAAGTGATTATCAATAGTGCATTAAGAAGCTCTGTTAGAACCCTAAAGGATGAAATGAACAGTAGAATCGAAGCAATTTGTAATTTGACCGGTGCAAATATGGAATTGGTTGCCGACTATCCTGAGTGGCAATTTAAAGTGGACTCCCCCATCAGAGATTTAATGAAGGAAGTCTATCAAGATATGTATGGTAAGGAAGTTAAAGTTGATGCCATCCATGCAGGTCTTGAATGTGGATTTCTAAAGGATAAAGTGGGAGACATAGATATGATCTCCATGGGGCCAAATATGCATGATGTTCATACACCAAATGAGCGATTAAGTATTTCTTCAACTAAGAATGTATTTGAGTTCCTTTGTGAGACTTTGAAGAGATTGAAGTAATTCAAGAAATAAAGAAATAAAGAATTAAAGTATTAAATTATTAGAGAAATTGAAGAATAGATAATAAGAGCCATGGGTGATGTGCCTGTGGCTTTTGTGTATTCAAAAGAGGGATTTATTGTAATTTGCCGAATTAAGAGATACAATGGATATAAGGGTAGGAGATGAGAGCATGAATTTAATTTTTACTTTAAAGGAATATCTACAACAAAATACAAACATCATATTTTCATATCTTTTTGGCTCCTATGCTAGAGGTGACTTTAATTCCTTCAGTGATATTGATGTAGCAGTCTACTTAAAGAACCAAAATATAAGTATAGGAGACTATAAAAAGATTCGACAGGAATTAATGGATTTAACTCAAAAAGATGTTGACCTTGTAATATTAAATGAAGCAACACCACTTGTTAAGCATTTAGTGATCCAAGAAAAGATTCTTATTTTTTCAAAATCTAAAGATATTGAAAGAGAATTTATTGTCAAGGCATTGTTTGAATACAATGATATGAAGCCCTATTTAGACTTAGCCTATAAGAATATGATTCATCGAGTAAGGAGGGAACTAGAGGATGGTAATTGAAGAAGTAATTAAAAAGAGAATGCAAAAGTTAGCACAATCATTAGATAAAATAGCTAGGTATAGAGATCTTAGCTATGATGAATTTCTACAGGATGATATAGCACAGGATATTGTTGAGTATAATTTGCTTATTGCCATCAATATGATTACAGATATGGCTACTCATATAGTGTTAGATAATAATATAGGTAACCCTAACACAATGGGGGAGGCTTTTGAAATATTAAGTAAAGAACGGTATATTACAGTAGACGAAGCTGCTACCTACAAACAAATGGTTGGTTTTAGAAATATTTTATCTCATGAGTACGTCAAAATTAATAAAAAAGTTGTCTACGACATAATGAAGTCCAATTTGAAAGATTTTAAAAAATTTATCTTGTTTGTTAATGATAATTTTTTACAATAATATATTAGATGCCTAAAAGGGCATCTTTTTGTTTTAGTCTTTTTATTTTCCTACAAAAACCACAATCTAAGAATTTTTACTGTCTTTAGGAGGAGATGAGGAGAGTACCCGATAACACCTATGATCGTAAATTTTTACAGAGAATTGAAGAGGGTGCTAATCAGAAGCTGCAAGACGAAATTAAGGATACTGTAAGTTATGTACAACAGGAATTTGGAGCAGATATTTTTCATTTCAATGTAGTCATGCAACGCTATGCCCCGGAAGAGTGGGAAGAGGTAAAAGATGACTGGCATGAGCTTTTCCCCTACGTGGATGTTCAGGTTACAGTGAAATCAGAAATTAAAATGACGGGCTTAATAAAATAGCAAAGTTTAATTGTAGCCCACCAATAATAGTGGTAAAATATTCATATAAAACAAAGGAGGGCGTTATGTATGCCATTTATCTCAGTAGAAATTGGAAAACTGACATTAGAACAAAAGGAAGCACTAATCAAAGCCTACACAGAGGCAACAGTAGAAATCGCAAAGGTACCACCAGAAGCAGTTTTAATGTTCATTAATGAACATGAGCTAGAGAATATCGGTCTTGGGGGCATTTCCTTAGCTGAAAAATTTGGAAAAAAGAAATAGAAACCCCAGCATCCTTGAGTATTATTGAAAAGACTTCATGATCTTCCTAGTTATGCTTTCTCTGCCACTATTTACAGCTAACATTCCTTGATAAAGACCTTTATAATGGAAAAGAGAAGCATGATGAAAGGAAGAGGACGTATGGCAAAAGCGAAAAGAGTAGTAGCTGTTTCACTGGTATGTATGATGTTATTTGGTACTGGAATTTACGCATCTCAACAGGGGTTGTACCAGACGGTCGTTGATAGATTAATGTCCATAAGGGATACATATATTACAAAGGACTCCCAGTTGGTACAGGACGGAGTAAATGCACAAGCGGATCTTGTAACCTATGTTGAGGAAGTTGAGTCAGGCTTGAAAAATGATTTAGACCAGTATGAAACAGAGCAAGTAGAGGAAGCAAGAAAGCAGATTCAAAACAGAGTTAATGAAGTAAAGAACAGGGTAGCAGCAGAAAAAGGAAAAATTTTAAAAGAAATCAAGGATGAAATCAAAAATAAGATTGATAAAGACCTTGAAAAGGAATTAATGGAGTTGGAAAAGGCCTTAGAAAAGAATAATTAATTATGTTAACCCAGATATTAACGGATTCATACCGTAGTATCTGGGTTTTTCTTGGTTAGAAGAAGAAAGTTAAAAAAATACCTTCGACAACGACTTTCGACAACAATTTCCCACAAATACTAGTATACTTATGGGGTCAGTTGCTTGTCCTCATGATGTATAATTTATAAATCCTGCAAATATAATGGCAAAGAGGAAGATGAAAAACCTGTAAAAGGAATTGATTTATATGTTAAAAAGAAGCTCCAAGAAAAATTTGGATCAAATGATTCATATACAAAGTCAATCAATGGATGTATACTTTATATTTAGTGTATTTCAATGGATATTAGAATTTTCACTATTACTAGGTTGTGCATACGGTTTTTTAATGCTTTTTGTAGAGTTATAATAATGTATTGGGTATAGAATTGAAAAATAGATAGGTTGAAATATCCAATCCATGAAAAAACTGAAAAATAGCTTAAAATTACCTAGCAGGAGTGGTATAATAGGAGTATAGTAGGACAAATACATTATCCATAATAGATATGAAAAAGGAAGTGGTAGGAAAGATGAGTAATTATCTAGTAAAACCATTGATTACATTGCTTCTTGTATGTTTTATCGGCTACTTTCTTGTGGTCATAAAGGAAAAGTTTTATTTAAAAAACCATATCATATTAATTGATCATGAGGTAGAACCAGACCTATTGGAAAACATCGATATCAAACATTTTATGCTGGGGGCAACGGAAATCATGGCAGGAGACGAGGTAAAAATTAAAATGGATAATCTAGCCAGTGTGAGGGGAACAGTTTTGGGGATTATAAAGCAAGAAAATAGTATTGCCCTTTTAACCAACACAAAAGGAGTAACCAACCTAAAGGTGAGTTCCATAAGAAAACTTAAGGTGATTAGCCGGTATGGAAAATTTTTTGCTAAGTTTTAAATATTCTTACATATAATTCCTCCTAAATGGAGGTTTTTCTTTTGAGATAGGCAGATTAGGACCATAGCATCAAAAAATAAAGAAATTAAAGGAAGGACTTTTATAGTGAATGAAGAATTATTTATACATAGCTATTGATGGTAGGTGATGGGATGCAGACTAAGAAGAAAAGAAAACGAAAGCAAAGAGGCTATGGTAGGTTGATCGTAATCTCAATCATTAGCTTGTACTTTTTATCCAGAGTTTTTCCGATACTGGGGACTAGTAGTGAAAAAACATTAATAGTGGAATATGGTAAAATAGAGAACGCCATCTCGGCTACAGGGTACATCGCTAGGGAAGAGAAGGTATTTACCAATACTGGAGTAGGTGAAGTAAAGTACTTTGTTAAGGAAGGTGAAAAGGTTTCTAAGGGACAAAAGTTAGCAGAAGTCTACTTAGAAAATCTTGATGATAAATATCTTGAAGATTTGGAGATAATTAATCATAGAATTGCCAGTATCCAACAAAAACAAGATGAAAAACCAATTTTCCAAAGGGATATCGATAAATTAGATCAAGAAATTAATGCAGTTCTTAGTAAAATCCAACAGGATGTCCAACAGGGGGAATACAAAAACCTTTCTGTCCATAAAAAAGAACTAAAAAAATTAGCTGAAAAGCAAAATGTCATAAATGGGGATAGTAGCTTTGCTGGTAGAAGTCTAAGTCAACTTGAGGAGGAGAAGGAATTAATAGAGGCGAAAATCAAGACATCCTTAGATGTAATCTATAGCGATTATCCAGGATTTATTGCATTTGGACAAGATGGTTTTGAGGAGATTCTAAACTTAAAGGCAATAGAAGCCATGAAGGTTGAGGATTTAGAAACCATCAAAAAAAATATCGAAAAGATTTCTGATAAAGACAAAGATGAAGATAAGGGCTTGTTGAGAATCATCAATAGTCATCAGTGGAGCATTATTTTTAAAGTAGAAACAGAAAAACTTGAGGGTGTAAAAGAAGGTAGGGAAGTTGATGTTAGACCTCAAGGGAATGACCGGGGGTATAAAGCCCGTGTTAGAAAAATCATTTCTCAAGATCAAGAGAGTCTAGTTATTTTGGATCTTACGGAGTTGGTGGAGGGTTTTTACCATAACCGTACCATAGATATAGATGTTATTTTCAACACAAAGGAGGGGATTATCCTACCCAACAAAGCTATTTTGGAAAAGGATGGGGAAAAGGGAGTCTATCGTGTTGAAATTAATGGAATGGTAAAGTTTGTTCCCATAAAGATTAAGAGTAACAACAGAGAGTATACTATCGTCCATGATGGAACTTTTGATCAAGTAAAGACGGATGATAAGGGTGAAAAGAAAAACGTCAAGGTTAATACCATTCAATTATATGATGAAATAGTAGTAGATGCTGAAAAAGTAAAAGAAGGGAATAGGATGAGGTAGTAAAGGAAGAGGAGGTTATCTATTGAACATAGCAGCAAACTTAAAACATACAAGAGAAATCATCGAAGAATCAGCTAATGCTAATAATCGAACTTCTGAGGATATCATTTTAGTTGCAGTCACCAAAACAGCATCAACTGAAGAAATGCAGGAATTAATTGATTTAGGGGTAACCCATGTTGGAGAAAGTAAAGTACAGGAAATCACAAGAAAATATGAAATCCTTGGGGACCAAGTCAAATGGCATATGATTGGGCACCTGCAGAAAAATAAAGTGAAATATATTGTTGATAAGGTGGAGTATATCCATTCATTAGACTCTTATGAATTAGCGTTAGAGATAGAAAAAAGGGCAGGAAGGATTAATCGAAGGGTGAAATGTCTAATGGAGGTAAATATTTCAGGAGAAGAAAGTAAATACGGTCTTGCTCCGTCAGCGGTAAAATCAATGTTAGAAAAATTTGCAGAGTTCCAACATGTCACTATTGTAGGTTTAATGACAATGGCTCCTTATGTGGAGGACCCAGAGGAGACAAGACAATACTTTAGAGGGTTAAAATTATTAGCGGATGAAGTCCGAGATATGAATCTAAAAAATATCAGTATGGATTATCTCTCAATGGGAATGTCCAATGATTTTCAAGTAGCAATAGAAGAAGGCGCCAATATGGTGAGGGTGGGAAGTAAGCTATTTACATAAACATATGAGAAATAATGGGAGGTCATGATATGTCAGCAAAATTAATGGATAAAGTTAAATATTTCATTGGCTTAGATGTATTTGAAGAGGATGAGGAAGAGGTAGTGGATGAATCTCAACAAGACTCTGAGGAGCTCTATTCGGTTGTAAATAAGAAAAATAAGGTAGTTAACATTCATACGAAGTCTCAAATGAAGGTAATTATTTATGAGCCAAGTAGCTTTGATGAGGCTCCAAGTATTGTTGATAACTTAAAAAATAGAAAGCCAGTCATTATCAATCTTGAGAGTATTGATCAGGATTTAGCTAAAAAATTCTTTGATTTCTTAAACGGTGCAATCTATGCTCTAGATGGCAACATCCAAAAAGTATCAGCAGGAATCTTTATTTTAGCACCTAATAATGTTGATATTGGAGGGAATATTAAAGAAGAACTAAAAAACAAAGGGGTATTCCCTTGGCAGAAATAATATAGGAGGTTGATATAGTTGCCTTTATCAGTAAGTATCATAGAAGCATTGAATTATCTTGTGAGGTTCATAGAATTGTTGGTTTTTGTAAGAATAATTTTCAGTTGGATTAATCCTAATCCCCACAATCCAATAGTAGCCTTTGTGTATAATGTTACAGAACCCATCTTAGGACCTGTAAGAAACTTAATTTATAACAAACTGGGCTACAGTGGTATGATTGACTTTTCACCTATTGTAGCAATATTTTTATTAAATATTATATATGGCCGATTAGTGTTACCACTACTTATTTCACTGTTGTTTTAGGTGATGATGGTGGATAAGGAAAAATTAATTCAGCATATAGAAGACCCAGTATTGAAGCAAGCAATGATTAAGGTATTGGATAAAGCCCAGACTGTGTTAAAGAGCCATGAAATAAAGGCGACAGATTTCTTGACACCCCATCAAGTCCAGTATGGGAAAAAACTTTTAGCTACCCTCCATGGGATTAGTTGCTACAGTACGGGGGGCTATGAAGGAGCAGAAAGACAGGTACTGGTGATATTTCCAGATTATTTGGATGAAAGTAGTGTGGAGGCCCCCATTGTAGCATTAGAAGCCACTGGGAGCACACAATTTCATTCAATTAATCACCGTGATTATTTAGGCTCTATACTTGGGTTGGGATTAAAACGGGAAAAAATTGGAGATTTTTTACTCCATGAAGAAGACCAAAAACATTTTTGTCATATGGTCCTCCATGAAGAATTAAAGGACTTCATTCTATTTAATCTTGAAAAGGTAGGGAATGTAAAGGTGGATTTAAAAGAAATTGCCTTAGACACCATTATTCCTCCAGAAATAAAGTATCAAGAATTCGTTAGTAATATATCTTCACTTAGATTAGATGCTGTTTTGGGGGGAGGCTTCAAGCTCTCTAGAAGTGATGCCCAAAGTCTAATCTCAAAGGAATTTGTAAGTGTTAATTGGGAGACGATTAAAAAGAACTTTTACGAGACTTCAGAGGGAGACGTTATTTCCGTAAGGGGAAAGGGTAGGATTCACATCGTCTCTATTGGTGGAACAACTAAGAGCGGCAGAATAAAGATTACAATGAAAAAACCAATATAACATAGGGAGGGGATTCATATGATAACACCCTTAGACATACAAAACAAAGAGTTTAAAAAGGGAATGAGGGGCTATAAAGAGGACGAGGTGGATGAGTTCTTAGATGTAGTAATGGTGGACTACGAAAAACTCTACAAAGAAAATATGGAGTTGAAGGATAAGGTAGAAAGGGTTAATCAACAAATAGAGCAATACAAAAACATAGAAGAAACATTGAAAAACACGTTGGTAGTGGCTCAAAATGCCGCTGAAGATGTGAAGGCCAATGCCATAAAGCAAGCTGAGCTGATTCTTCAAGAATCTGAGGGCCGTGGTAAAGAAATAATCGAGAAGGCTAATAAAGAAGTGGAAAAAATTAGGGCAGAGTATGAAGATGTAAAAAAGCATATGCAAATATTTAAAACTCGATACAAAACCCTCCTTCAATCTCAAATCGATGCTGTTTTAGATGCATGTGATGAGATTAGTGGGGAAGAATAATTACTGAATACTAGTTAGCAATATAAAAAAAGTCTCCAATAGGAGGCTTTTAATTTTGCCTATGGAAATAATTACTTAACCTTTTCAAGCTAGTGTTGTATAATAGGGTTGGCGATGTTTTTACAATAGATAAAAGCCCTTATTAGGACAGGTTTTCTATTTCATTAATAACAGGGCAAGATATAGAGGAGGAACACAAATGAGTATAATAGGCATTATAGGAGCTATGGATGAAGAAATTGAAATGCTTAAGGAAGTAATGGAGATTAAAGAAACAAAAGAAATCGCCAATATGAAATTCTATATTGGTGCATTAGAAAGCAAACAAGTGATTCTAGTAAGATGTGGAATCGGGAAAGTTAATGCAGCCATCTGTACACAGGTTTTAGTTGGTCAATTGGGAGCAACTTCTGTTATTAATACAGGCGTAGCAGGGGCCATTCATGACGATTTAGAGGTATTGGATGTTGTAATCTCTTCTGATGTGCAACAGCATGACTTCGATGTAACTGGGTTTGGATATCCCATAGGTGAAATTCCAAGAATGGATACATCCATCTTCCCTGCCGATGAAAAATTAGCGCAATTAGCTTTGGAAGGAGCAAAGGAAGCTCTAGAAAATCAAAAGGCTTTAATGGGAAGAATTGTTTCTGGAGATATTTTCGTGAGTAGCAGTGACTTAAAGGAAAAAATCTGGGAATCATTTGGAGGCTTCTGTACTGAAATGGAAGGGGCAGCTATTGGACATGCTTGTTATGTAAATGGTGTACCTTTTGTAATTATTAGAGCCATGTCTGATAAAGCAGATGGTTCTGCCCATGACAACTTCAATGAGTTTATGCACCAAGCAGCAATTCACTCAAAGGAGATTGTAAAATATATCTTAAGACGATTAAACTAATATAAATTAAACAAGAAGGAAGATAAAATGAAATTAAGGCTGATTAACAAGAAAGACAATAATGACTATAAAACTGTTCGAGTAGGTAATATTGAAATAGGTGGAGAACAACTGATTATGATGGCGGGCCCCTGCGCCATTGAAAGTAAAGAGCAGATGCTTGCTTCTGCTAAAGCTGTAAAGGAAGCAGGAGGACATATTCTCAGGGGAGGCGCATTTAAGCCTAGAACATCTCCCTATTCTTTTCAAGGGCTAGGGGAAGAAGGCCTAGAGATTTTAAAGGAAGTTGGTGAACACTATCAACTCCCTGTCATCTCTGAGGTAATGGATCCTCGAGATGTAGAGATGATTAGTCGATACGTAGACGTTATCCAAATCGGAACAAGAAATATGCAAAACTTTAGTCTGCTGAAGGAAGCAGGTAGAGCCAACAAACCTATTTTGCTAAAAAGAGGAATGGCGGCTACGATAGAGGATTGGCTGATGGCGGCTGAGTACATCGCAGCTGAAGGAAACCAAGACATTATCTTATGTGAAAGAGGTATCCGTACCTTTGAGAACTACACAAGAAACACATTAGATATAGCAGCTGTACCCATCATCAAAAGCCTAACTTACCTACCAATAATTGTAGACCCTAGTCACGGTACAGGCAGAAGAGAACTGGTGGCACCAATGGCAAAGGCGGCTATAGCGGCAGGTGTGGATGGACTTATGGTAGAAATTCATCCCAGTCCCTGCGATGCTTTATCCGATGGTCCTCAATCCTTAGAACTCCCAGAGTTTGCAGACCTAATGGTGGAAACACAAGAGCTTCATAAAATGATTAAAAATGTTCACTATCTAAAATAGGTTTTCAAAGAAATAGTTATATAATATATAGGGGTTTGCTAAAAAGCAGACCCTTTTCAATAGAACTTAAAATGTATGTCCTCTAAGCAAATAAAATCAATGAAAAAGGTAAAAATAAAAGCAGATGGCAGAAATTCTTGATTTGATGGCACTGCCTACACCACCAACAGTTAGGAGGATTACATTTGAACCCACAAAAATTAGAACACTTTAAAAAACGACTATTAGATGAAAAAAAAGAAGTAATGGAAACCCTAGAACGTATGGAAGAACATCATGGTACCCATGCATCCCTTAGGGAATATACAGAGGAATTATCCGCCTATGACAATCATCCTGCTGATTTAGGAACAGAGATGTTTATGGTGGAGATGCAAAATAACTTAGAGAATAATGAAAAATATAGGGTAAGGGAAATCGAGAGGGCATTAGAGAAAATGGATAATGGAACCTATGGGGAATGTGATATCTGTGGCTCCCACATAGATGAAGATCGTTTGGAAATTATGCCTGAAGCCCACATTTGCATAGCGTGTGCAGATAAGAAATTACCTATGGACGCCTTTAATGCCGACAGAGGTAGACCAGTGGAGGAAGAATTGCTCTACCCACCATTCGAAAGAACAAACATGGACGGAGAGGACTATACAGGATTTGATGGAGAAGACTCCTATCAAGCGGTTGCAAAGTATAATCAAGTTAAAAATGATCCATCTGAGGAAGGAATTAATATGATGGGAGTCTATGATGTTCATCCAGTTGGAACGGTAGAAGAAACTGATGAAATTACAGAGCTAGAGTATTACAATCAACTTTATACAGGCGATATGGATAGAAAATTTCATTCTAATGCCAGTATAAAACTGGAGGATGTTAAAAAATCCTACAAGGAAAGGGATTAATCAGCTTAATAATCGTTAATGCTATAGGAAAAAGATACAAGTAAAATGTATCTTTTTCCTTTTCATAATGTTATAATCAGAATCAATAAAGACTATGCTAATGAAAAGTGAAGTAAAGGGGGAGCAATAATGAACCTAATCATAATAATAGTTGTCTTAGCTTTAGACCAATTAAGTAAGTTGTGGGCAGTAAATCGATTACAGGCATTAGGAAGTGTACCAGTTATAGAAAACATTTTTCATTTGACCTATGTGGAAAATAGAGGGGCTGCCTTTGGAATGCTTCAGAATCAACAGTTGTTTTTTATCATAACCACCTCAATAATTATCGTTGGGGCATTGGTCTTTATGTACAAAAATAAGAGAATGCACCTATCATTAAAAATAGGTTTAAATCTTGTGGTGGCAGGAGCAATAGGCAATTTCATAGACAGAATCAGACTTGGTTTTGTAGTCGACTTTTTCGATTTTAGAGTTTGGCCAGTTTTCAATATTGCCGATTGTGCGGTTGTAGTAGGAGCCATTGTTATTTCCTATGTAATATTAAAATATGATTCAATAACACCTGAGGAGAGGTAAAGTGGAAAAAGAAAAAATATTTGTATCAGAAGAGGAAGAAGGCGTAAGACTGGATGTATTTGTGGCTGAAGCCTTTGAAGAATACAGTCGAAGCTACATTCAAAAGCTAATAAAGGATAAAATGGTAACAGTCAATGGGAAGGAAGAAAAAAGTAAATACCTAGTAAAGGTGGGGGACGAAATAGAAATGAATATTCCACCAGCAGAGGAACTGGATGTTGTGGCTCAAAATATTCCCCTTGATATTGTATATGAAGATAATGATTTATTAGTAATCAATAAGCCTAAGAGTATGGTGGTACATCCTGCACCGGGCAACTACGAAGGAACTCTAGTAAATGCCCTATTATACCATTGTAAAGGTCAATTATCCTCCATCAATGGGGTGATCCGACCAGGGATTGTCCATAGAATAGACAAAGACACTACGGGACTACTGGTGGTGGCTAAAAATGACCATTCCCACAGAAGCTTGGCAGCTCAATTAAAAGAACATACCATCACTAGAAAATACCATGCCATTACAATGGGGAATATAAAGGAAAATGCAGCAGTAATAGACGCCCCCATAGGACGTCATCCAGTAGATCGTCTAAAGCAGGCAGTGATCCAAGATGGTAGACATGCAGTCACCCACATTAAAGTATTGGAAAGATTTATTGATTATTCTTACATAGAGGCTCAGTTGGAAACAGGTAGAACCCATCAAATAAGAGTACACCTTTCTTATATCAGACACCCTCTACTAGGGGATGATATTTATGGAACGAAAAACTCAAAGTTCAATCTACAGGGGCAGGTATTACATGCCAAGACCCTAGGTTTCATTCATCCCACTACAGGAGCGTATATGGAGTTTGATGCTCCACTACCAGCCTATTTCAATAAGCTGTTGGATGTTATTCGTCTAAAAACAAAAAAGCAAGAAAATCAATAAATTACTAGTTTTATTATGTTTACATGATTACTAACCTATGTTATACTAAATACAATTGAAAAATGGAATACCTTTAAATTAGTCCCGTGAGGCTGTAAGGAAAAAATTCGTGATATGCTAAAATCATAATTTTTAGTGTGTTGAAGAATACTATCTCTTACTAGCCAGTAAGAGATTTTTTTATGGTGATTTCCAAGTATGATTGTGGACAAGTATGGGTGGAGGTGAAAAGCTAAGTGGCAGAGATGGATAAAAAAGTTCAAATATTAGATGACAAGGGCATTGGAAGAGCCATTACTAGAATTGCCCATGAAATATTAGAAAAGAACAAAGGTGCTAAAAATATAGTCTTAGTAGGGATCAAGACCAGAGGAGTACCTCTAGCAGAAAGATTGGCAGAAAAAATTAGCCAGATTGAAGAAATAGAGGTTCCAGTCGGTAATTTAGATATTACCCTATACAGGGATGATTTGTCTGAGATTGACCAAGACCCTGTACTACATGGTTCTCAAATACCTGTAGATGTTGCTGGTAAGGTAGTTATTTTAGTAGATGACGTGCTATACACGGGAAGAACCGTTAGAGCAGCCTTAGATGCCCTTATTGATATTGGTAGACCTAAAGTAATACAACTGGCGGTGTTGGTGGATAGAGGGCATAGGGAACTACCCATTAGGGCAGACTATGTAGGAAAGAATGTACCTACCTCCACGAATGAAGTTGTAAAGGTTAGATTGCACGAAACCGATGACGAGAATATGGTGATTATTGAAAATTAATGATACATCAATCTTTTAAATCAGTCCTGCGAGGCTGGCAAGGAGGGCATACAGACATCAATTGTAGCCTCCTCTAAAAACTAAAGGGGGAATTAAAAATGGAAGAAAGAATGACTGCAGTAAAGGATATTGCATTATCAAGAAAGTTTATCTTAGCGCTACAACATATTTTAGCAATGTTTGGGGCAACAGTACTTGTTCCAATGCTAACAGGCTTAAACCCATCGGTGGCTTTACTTTCAGCAGGAGCAGGAACACTACTTTTTCACCTTGTGACAAAGGGTAGAGTGCCAGTATTCCTAGGTTCAAGCTTTGCCTTTATTGCAGTAATCGTAGAAGTTCGAGATCAACTTGGCGGATTAGAGTATGCTCAAGGTGGAATCATTGTAGCAGGTTTACTCTATGTAATCATGGCCCTATTAGTAAAAGTATTTGGGTTGCAAAAAGTAAAATCCTTCTTCCCACCAATCGTAACAGGTCCTATGATCGTAGTGATAGGTTTAAATCTTAGCCCAATCGCAATCGGAATGGCAGCTTCAAACTGGACCTTAGCAATCATTGTATTATCAACTGTATTATTAGTTTCTTTATATGCTAAAGGATTCTTCAAATTATTACCGATATTAATTGCTGTAACTGTAGGATATATCGCATCAATCGTATTAGGAGCAATTGATTTAGCAGACTTATCTTTAAAGTTAAGTGAAGCAAATCTATTTGCCTTCCCAGCAGTAACAGCACCAAAGTTTCATTTATCGGCAATACTAACCATCGCACCAATCGTATTGGTTGTTTTCATGGAGCATATCGGGGACATTACTACGAACAGTGCTGTAGTAGGCGATGATTTCATGAAAAATCCTGGTCTTCACAGAACACTTCTAGGAGACGGTATTGCAACAATGTTTGCAGGATTTGTTGGAGGTCCAGCAAATACAACTTATGGTGAAAACACAGGAGTTTTAGCAGTAACAAAGGTATATGACCCATCAATCATTAGATTAGCAGCAGCTTTAACTCTAGGATTATCCTTTATCGGTAAGTTTGCTGTAATCCTTCAGTCTATCCCAACGGCAGTTATGGGTGGGATTAGTATCGTATTATTCGGTATGATTGCAAGTGTTGGTATGAGAACAATCGTAGAAGCTGAAATAGATTTCTCAGAAAATAGAAACCTTTTAATCGCAGCCCTTATCCTTGTAATCGGAATTGGTACAGCAGTAGCTAAAGATGCAGCAGGTAATGCCATTGGTCTAACAATTGTAGAAGGTATCAAATTAAGCGGATTAAGCTTGGCAGCGATTGTAGGAATCCTAGCAAATAAGATCTTACCACAAAAATAATAATATATAGTATATATTAAATTGACTTAAGTAATTTCAATAGACGATTACCTTAAAAATTAAAAAGCCTCTAATACCTCAGAAATGGTATTAGGGGCTTTTGTTGTTGATGGAGCTTGTAAATGATATGATCTAAGTGATAAGAGTATATTAGATGAATATATTATGTTGCAATAAAAAAACACTAAAATTCGATAATTATTTATTGTAAAACAATAAATGTTATGCTAAAATCAAATTACATAAAATATGTGAGGTGGTTTTTTATGAAACGTGAAACACTTTTTTTGAAGATAGCTCTTGTTTTAATAGGACTCCCAATTTTTGCTTTAGCTATGTTTATATTGCCGATAATCGCTAGAGAAGCAGCAATATATTACCCTGCTTATTTAGTATATTCTATTATAGGAAGTATTTATATAACAGCGATTCCCTTCTATTTTGCTTTGTATCAGGCCTATAAGCTTTTAAGCTATATTGATAAAAACAATGCCTTCTCAGAATTATCGGTAAAATCTTTGAAGTATATAAAATACTGTGCCACCATGATTGGGTGCATATATGGGGCAGGTATGCCATTCTTTTATTACATTGGGGAAAAAGATGACGCTCCAGGGCTCATCTTAATTGGAATAGTCTTTACTATTGCTCCAGTTGTCATTGCGGTCTTTGCTGCTGTTCTTCAAAAATTATTACAAAATGCCATAGATATAAAACAAGACAATGATTTAACGATTTGAGGTGAATAACATGGCGATTATAATCAATATTGATGTGATGCTGGCTAGAAGAAAAATGAGCGTAACAGAACTTACTGAAAAGGTGGGCATCACCATGGCGAACCTTTCTATATTGAAAAATGGAAAGGCAAAGGCCATCAGGTTTTCAACACTAGAGGCAATATGCAAAGCTTTGGATTGCCAACCGGGGGATATTCTAGAATACAAAGATGACGACGAAACCCCTTGACAATTTGATGAAATGTAAAATCAAGTAAATATAAGATTTATTGTTCCTACATTGTTTTAGGAGGTTAGACTCATGTATGATGTTGTTATAATAGGGGCTGGCCCTGCTGGTTCTACCCTTGCCCGATTAATTGGAGATAAATATAAGGTATTGTTGATTGATAAACGGGACTTGGAAAACGAGAACTCCAACAATAGAATAAATAAATGCTGTGGAGGATTATTAGCCCCAGACGCCCAGAAAATGATTGCAAAGTTGGGGTTGGGGATACCAAAAGACGTTTTAGTTGATCCGCAGCTTTTTGCTGTAAAAACCATTGACTTATCAAATAACATAGAAAGGCTCTATCAAAGATTTTATTACAACATGGATAGGGAAAAGTTTGATAGATGGTTGGTTTCTATACTTCCTGTTGGTGTTGATAAAAAATTTAATGCAATTTTTAAACACTATACGGAGATCTCAGGAGGCTATGAAGTTACATTTACCCATAATAGGCGAGAGTTATCTACTAAGACAAGGCTGATCGTGGGGGCTGATGGTGCCCTTTCAAAGATTAGAAAATCCATCAGTATATATAGGAATACGCTAAATACACCTGAAAAGTATGTCTCAATACAGGAATGGTTTGAGTGTTCAGAAAGAATGCCTTATTTTACTGCAATTTTTGATGAAGAAGTAAGTGATTTTTATTCTTGGATCATACCTAAAGAGAATTATATATTATTAGGTGCGGCCCTTAGACCTAGGGATAACACTAGAGAAAAGTATGAACAATTAAAATCAAAGCTAAAACAGTTTGGCTTTAACTTGGAACACAGAGTAAAAACAGAGGGCGCCTTCATTAATCGAACTAAGAAACTCTCTCAGCTCTATGCTGGAAGGGATGGTATAGCCTTAGTTGGTGAAGCTGCTGGAGCCATTAGTCCCAGCTCAGCAGAGGGATTCAGCTACGCAATGAAAAGTGCATTGTACTTAGCCGAAAGTCTAGATGAGGGCATAGATGGATTTATGGATAGATACATCAAGAAGGTGAAGGGGATTAAAACAAACTTACTCATGAAAAATTTAAAATCCCCAGCTATGTATAATCCACGGTTGAGATATATGGCCATGAAGTCGGGACTCCAAAGCATCTAGCCTGTTGAAAAGCCATCATCTTCTTCGTCACTTCAATAAGCCAGCACTCTCGCGTATTATATATACGCCACGGTCGCTGAGGTTTCTTGTTCCTTGAATCTAAGGCATTTTGAACAGACTGGTGATTAATGACTTTGTCAATAATCACAACATAGTCCAAGGACTCTGTTTTAGCCTGTTGAAAAGCCATCATCTTCTTCGTCACTGCAAAACCTCAGCATCCTTGCGTATTACATATACGCTACGGTCGCTGAGGTTTCTTGTTCCTTGAATTTAGTTATATTTCCTTAACTTCTCTTATGTTAGTTAAATCTCCATCCACATAAACTGTTTGGAATTGATCATAGATTACCATTCCTGGCTTTGCACCACTGGGCTTTCGGACATTCTTTCTCAAGGTATAGTCTACAGGTACTTTCGTAGAGTTTTTACCTTTGCTGTAGTAGGCTGCTAGGGTGGCGGCTTCTAAAAGGGCTTGGTCTGTATACTCCCCATCATTTAGTTTTAAAATCGTATGGGAGCCAGCCATATCCTTCACATGTAGCCATAGGTCAGTTTTGCTGGAGACTTTAAAAGTAAGCTCATCATTTTGTATGTTGTTTTTACCTACATAGATCTCAAATCCATCTGAGGAGAGATATTTTAAGTAGGTGGATTTCTTACTTTGTTGATTATTCTTCTTGCCAACTTTTCGTTTTAAATAGCCTGTTTCAATCAACTCCCGCTGAATTTCCTCGATATCAGAAGGGTGGGTAACGTTTTCTATACTAATCAAAATCTGCTCAAGATAATTAATTTCCTCCTGTGAGATTTCGATTTGGTGGGCCACCTCAGTCATGGCTGTTTTGTATTTATTATATTGCTTAAAATACTTTTGGGCATTTTGAGCAGGGGTCAATTTATTGTCTAAAGAAATAGTAATCTCCTTCATTTCAGGGTCATAATAGTCGATCACAGATACTTCCGATGCCTTGTCCTTCAGTAAATGGATATTGGCTGTCAGTAAATCCCCATAGATTTTACATTCCTCAGCCTTCTCAGCCTTATCTAAATCCTTATGTAGATTTTCAATCTTATTGTTGAGTCTTTCAAGCTTCAAAGAGATATTTTTTCGTAGGTCTTGAGTTCTTTGCTTCATTCGTTCCTTGGAATCTCGATATTTATAGAAATCATCCAATAGCTCACTGATGGTTTCAAACTTTTCTGCCCGATAATAGGAAAGATGCTCCATAGGTAGGACGTTGAAATCCACATATTTGTCCTTGGCGTCATCGATGTAAATAGCAGGGTAGAAATTACCCTCCCCTACATTGTCCATCATAGTTTTGAAGGAGTGATACAGGGCAGCGAAATCCTTGTCCTCTAGGGCTAACAAAGGTCTATCCTCAGGGATATTAGCCCTGTAGCATATTTCTCTAGCCACAAGTGGCGAAATTCCTGTAAAGGTGGTGTATATCCCTTTAAAAGCAGGTGGCTGAAGATTTTGCTTTAGTGCCTCTGTAAAAGCCTCCATGCCTGCCACTTCCAGCGGATTAAATTTATCTTGAGATGGGGGTAATTGGTAGGTCAGGCCCGGTAGCACTTGCCTTTGTCTACTGACATCAAAGGATACTCGCTTAATGGAGTCTAATATTTTATTGGTTTCAGCATCTACACAGATGATATTACTATGTTTCCCCATCATTTCTATGATGAGATATTTTTGTTTTAACACATTTAATTCGTCATAGGATTCAATCACAAATTTAATCATCCGCTCAAAGCTTGGTTGCTCCACAGCGATGATCCTACCCCCTTGAAGGTGTTTTCTTAAAAGCATACAAAAGTTTGGGGGAGCTATGGGGTTTTCCTTTGCAATATTGGTGAAATGAACCCTTGTATATTGACTGCTGGAAGACAGCAATAGCTTTTGATTTTTACCTTGACTCCTTATGGAGATCATTAATTCATCCATCTCTGGTTGGTGGACTTTCTCAATCTTGTTTCCTACCAACAAAGACGACATTTCCTTTACGATTGATGCTACTACAATTCCATCTAAGGCCATGGGAATCCCTCCTATCAGTAAATAATATATCCCAATGCACTGTAGTCTATAATTAAGCTACATTAATTACATCATACATTATTTAGTCAAAAAATGCCAATGCAATCAAGCTGATTGATATTAATCTATCCAAAATTAATATCCAATTTAATATTTTAAACTAGACGTTATATCAAACGAAAAAATTATGATAGATATTAATAAATTTTAATAATTAGAAGGAAATTATGGATTTCGATTGAATACTTTAACGTAAGCCTATATAATGATTTAAATATGTGGTTGATATAATATTTTGCTAGAACAAAGTCTTCCTTCGGAAGATTTAATTGATGACTTATGTTGAAACTCATTTACGAAAAAGTTCTCTTTTATATTATTTTAATGTAGAACTTTCCTATTTGTTATAATAAAAGGAACTTCAATAAAATTCAAATCATAAAATGCCAGTGAAATGGGTATAAGATAAGAAAACGTTTAAGGGGTGGGGAAATGAATATTCCTTTTAAAAAAATGCACGGAGCTGGAAATGACTTCGTGGTTATAAAGCTGGAGGAGCTCCCCGAGGGCATTAGCTTAAGTGATTTTGCCGCAAAGAGCTGTCATAGACATTTTGGGATAGGGGCTGACGGGATATTGGTTGTGGCACCATCAGAGGTTGCCGATACAAAAATGATCTATTACAATAGTGACGGCTCCCTTGCCAATATGTGTGGAAATGGAATTCGTTGTTTTGCCAAGTTTGTACATGATGAAGGTATTGTTAAGCAAGATCAGTTTTCAGTGGAGACCCTTGCTGGGGTTCTGTTATTGGAGGTAAAGGGTGGCGATTGCGGGGTAGAGGCTGTTAAGGTGAATATGGGACACATGATTTTCGAGCCAAGTCAAATTCCAGTTGCCACAACGAAGGACCGGTTTATTAAAGAAGCTTTGGAGATCGACGGAGAATATTTTGAAGTTTCCACTGTTTTGATGGGGGTACCCCATACTGTGATTTTTTCCCAACAGTTGAATATTGAATATATTAAGAAATATGGCCCAATGATTGAAAAACACCACCTATTCCCTAAAAAAACCAACGTAAATTTTGCTAAAATAATAGACAGAGGACATATACAAGTAAAGACATGGGAAAGGGGAGCAGGTTACACCCTGGCCTGTGGTACTGGAGTCACCAGTGTTTGTGGTATTGCCCATCATCTAGATTATGTGGACGGGGACGTTACCGTGGATGCTGATGGTGGTAGACTACGGATTACGATTACAAGAAATGATGAAATTTTCATGGAGGGACCAGCTACGGATATATGTCGCGGAATTTTTTTTATGAAATAAAGTAGAAATTCTAACTTTAACTTGTCACGTTGTCAATAGAAGGATAAAATAATATAAGAGTCATTAGGAATTAATGATAGAATGGAAGGATGATTAAATGCTAACCAGTATGACAGGCTTCGGAAGAGGTGAATCTCAAACTGAAAATAGAAAGTTTTTGGTAGAATTAAAGTCCCTTAACCATCGTTATATGGATGTCAGTATTAAGATGCCCAAAATTTTTACATACTTAGAAGAACAGATTAGACAAACAATTAAGGACTATGTTAAGCGTGGTAGAGTAGAGGTTTTCATAACCTATGAGAATTTAGGAGATACTGAGGTTAAGGTAGTAGCAGATTTACCGCTAGCCCAGCAATATTTTAATGCCTTAAAGGATTTAAAGGACAATATCCCTGCTAGGGATGATGTGTCCATCTCTCTTATTGCCAAGTATCCAGATGTGATAAGAGTTGAAAAGAAGGAGTTAGATGAAGATGAAACGTGGAACTGTCTATCGGAAGCCCTAAACAATGGACTGAACAAGTTGATGGAAATGAGACGCGTAGAAGGAGCCCAATTGAAGGAGGATCTAATAAAGCGTCTTGGTATCATCGAAGGATATATTAAAGAGGTGGAGGAAAGAAGTCCTCAAATCATTATAGAATACAGACAAAGATTAAATGAAAGAATAAGAGAATTACTTGAGGATGCCCACAATGTAGATGATAGTCGTATCTTGATGGAAGTGGCCCTATTTGCAGATAAGAGTAACATAACAGAAGAAATTGTTCGCTTTGAAAGTCATATCAAACAGTTTCTAATAACATTAGAGGAAAACGACTCCATTGGAAGAAAATTAGACTTCATTATTCAAGAAATGAATCGAGAAGTCAATACGATTGGCTCGAAGGCTAATAATCTAACAGTTACAAATATAGTGGTTAATATGAAAAGCGAATTAGAAAAAATGAGGGAACAAGTACAAAACATCGAATAAAAGGGGAGAAATTAATGGGTATAAAATTGATCAATATAGGCTTTGGGAATATCGTCTCAGGAAATAGAATAGTCGCTATCGTAAGCCCTGAATCAGCTCCAATAAAGCGAATCATTCAAGAGGCAAGAGATAGGGGGATGTTGATTGATGCCACCTATGGTAGAAGAACAAGGGCGGTAATCGTTACTGATAGTGACCATGTGATCCTATCTGCTGTACAACCTGAAACAGTTGCCCACCGACTAAGCTCAAAGGAAACACCTAAAGAAAATGATGAGGTAAACGATGAAGAATAGCTAGAAAGAGGAGATTTTTATGGGAACCGGTTTATTGTTAGTAGTTTCAGGACCATCTGGAGCTGGTAAAGGATCTATCTGTAAAAAATTAATAGAAACTAATCCCCAGATTAAGGTTTCAGTGTCTGCCACCACAAGAAAAGCTAGAGAAGGTGAAGTAGATGGTGTAAATTATTTCTTTATTGAAAAGGGAAAATTTGAAACCATGCTGGAGCAGGATGAATTTTTAGAGTATGCAAAGGTATATGATAATTATTATGGGACTCCCAAGAAATATGTATTAGAAAATCTAAAAAAAGGCAATGATGTTCTACTAGAAATTGATATTGAAGGAGCCCTTCAAATTAAGGAAAAGTTTGAAGAAGGGGTGTTTATCTTTATTCTTCCCCCATCAATGGAGGAACTGAAGAATAGAATAGTAGGTAGAGGAACAGAAACTGCTGAAGATATCGACAAGCGTTATGGCTCTGCCATGGATGAAATCAAGCAAGTAATTAAATATGACTATGCTGTCATTAATGATGATTTGACGAGGGCTAAAGGGGATGTTGAAGCCATTATCACAGCAGAGAAATGTAAATTAATGCGGGTTTACGAAGATATTCAAACAAGATTTTAATAAGGAGATGATTTTATGTTATATCCATCAACTAATGATTTAATGGAAAAGGTTGACAGTCGTTATACACTGGTATTGGCAGCAGCAAAGAGGGCAAGACAGCTTATTGACGGAGACGAAATCACAGTTCGAGCAAGATCCAATAAGCCAGTATCTATTGCTACACAGGAAATTCATGAGGGCAAGATTACTTACACCCGTACAACTGGCGAAAAGGAATTAGTTGAATCTAAGGAAGCCATGAGGGAAGCCAACGAAGGAAGAGAATACCAAGATATTCAAGAAGAGGGAATTAATCACGAATAAGTATAATTATTCATATAAAACGTAAGAAGGTGAAGGGATGCTAACGGGAAAAAATATTGTAGTGGGTGTATCTGGTGGAATTGCAGCCTACAAGGCCTGTGATATTGTTAGTCGATTGAGAAAACTAGGTGCTGAAATTAATGTAATCTTGACTGAGTCTGCGGCTGAGTTTGTACAGCCCCAAACCTTTCAAGCATTGACTTCTAATCCTGTAACCATAGATATGTTTGAAACCCCTCGATATTGGGACATAGAACATATTAGTCTAGCTCAAAAAGCCGATATATTGTTGGTGGCTCCTGCCACTGCAAATATTATTGGCAAGGTTGCCAATGGGATAGCAGATGATATGCTTTCCACCACCATTATGGCATCTACAGCAAAGGTTATCTTTGCTCCTGCCATGAATACAAAAATGTTTGAGAATGTGATTGTTCAAGAGAATATTAAAAAGTTGAGGGAACTGGGATATTACTTCATAGACCCAGCCTCAGGGCGATTAGCCTGTGGAGACCTAGGGGTAGGAAAACTAGCCGACCCTGAGAAGATCGTCGAGGATGTTCTAGCCCTAGCCCTGCCAAAGCAGGACCTACAGGGAAAAAACATCCTAGTGACGGCAGGACCTACAGTAGAAGCCATTGATCCAGTGAGATTTCTTAGTAATAGATCCTCTGGAAAAATGGGATATGCCATCGCGGAAGCAGCCCAAGCAAGGGGCGCAAAGGTGACTTTAGTATCAGGGCCCACCCACCTAAAAACACCAACTGGGGTAAAATTGATCTCAACCACATCCGCCATCAGTATGTATGAAGCTGTGTTGGAACATTTTTCTCAACAGGACATTGTCATCAAGGCGGCAGCAGTAGGGGACTATAGACCAGAGAATCCTTCTGCTGTTAAGATCAAAAAGCAGGAGGGGAACTTATCCATCAATCTTGTGAGGAATCCTGATATCCTACTGGAATTAGGAAAGAAAAAAGAACATCAAATATTAGTAGGTTTTGCGGCTGAGACCAACAACCTGCTGGAATACGCTAAAGGAAAGCTAGAGAAGAAAAATGCTGACCTGATGGTGGCAAATGATGTATCCCAAGAGGGGGCAGGCTTTGGAACAGACACCAACACTGTCCATATCATAGATCGACAAGGTAAGGAAATAAAGATAGAACGGGCCTCAAAGCTGGAAGTAGCCCATAAAATATTGGATAAAACTTTAGAGTTAAAGTAGTATAGGGGACTGTGAAAACCAGTCCTTTTCTTTTTTCTAGCCTGTTGAAAAGCACCTATCTTCTTCGTCACTGCGAAACTCCAGCACCCTAAACTCAGGACTTTGTTCTTTCGTGGAATTCTGATATAATTATTGATTAGGAGGTGTGGAAAGTGCAGTCAAATTATATTATTGCTCAAGTAATTGTCGACCAAAATAGTCATCAAACAGATCGGATATTTGACTATATTATCCCCGCCCATTTACAACAGGATATCTGTAAAGGTATGAGGGTAGTTGTTCCCTTTGGAAAAGGTAACAAAAGACTAGAGGCATACATTCTAAATATTGATAAAAAGAAGATAGATGGCAGTAGGTATAAGGAAATCATAGAAGCCATTGATTACGAAGCAATCCTTTCAGAGGAACAAATAAAAATGATTCTATGGATGAAAAATAAATACTTATGCAAGTACATAGAAGCTATCCATTGTTTAATCCCTACAGGGATTGTTCAAAAGGAACGGAAAATGATTAATTTGATAGACCAAAACTGGAGGACAAGAATAGCCCCATCTCAAAATAAGCAAAGGGCTATACTGGAGGTATTAGAAGCACAAGGTGGTGGTACGCAACCCCTTGAAAACTTGGAGAAGGAAGTAAATTTTAAAGAAATCTATTCTACCATCAAAAACCTAGCAGCGGAAAAAATCATTGAAATTCAGTATGATTTATCCTCAAGGATAAAGGTAAAGACAGAGGAATATGCAGAACTCAAAGTATCCCATGAAGCGGTGGAGGGAGTATTGCTCCAGCTAAAGGGGGCAAAAAAACAAGCTGAAATACTGAATTTCCTAAAGGATATGGGAAGATACCAAACGACAGCAATGTTAAAGGAATTAAAGACCACCCGTGGGCCTTTAAAGGCTGTAGTGGAGAAGGGTTTTGTGGAATTGATGGAGGAAGAAATTCATCGGGATCCCTTTGCAAATTCAGAAGTGACTTCCTTTCCAAAGCTCAACCCAACACCAGAGCAACAACAGGTAATTGATGAAATCAGCTTTGCCCTACAAGAGAATAAACCTGAAACCTATCTGATTCATGGAATCACCGGTAGTGGAAAGACAGAAATTTATCTTAGACTAATCGAAGAAGTCATCAGCCAAGGAAAACAAGGAATTGTACTGGTACCAGAAATCTCCTTGACTCCTCAGACGGTGGAGCGATTTAGAGGAAGGTTTGGTGAAGGAATTGCCCTCCTTCATAGTAGTCTTTCAGAAGGGGAACGCTATGATGAATGGCGGCGGATATCAGAGGGGAAGGTTAATATCGTTATTGGAGCTAGATCGGCAGTGTTCGCACCCCTGAAAAACCTTGGAATTATCATTATCGATGAAGAACATGAATACACCTATAAATCGGAGCAAAATCCCAAATACCACGCGGCAGAGATTGCAGCATATCGTAGTACCCATGAAGGAGCAGTTGTCATCCTTGGCTCAGCAACCCCATCTTTGGAAAGCTACTACAAGACAGAAGTGGGTACAGTTCATTTAATGACCCTTAAGAAAAGACCTCAACAGTCGAAGCTCCCAAAAGTTGAAGTCGTTGATATGAAAAGAGAGTTGGAGGAAGGAAATCAGGGAATATTAAGTAGGCGACTGATGACCTTGGTAAATGAAAATTTAAAGAATAAAAAGCAAACAATCTTGTTTTTGAATAGAAGAGGATTCTCAACCTTTGTATCCTGCAAAGGCTGTGGCCATGTGGTGAAATGCCAACATTGTGATATATCCATGACCCTTCATATGCCTCAAAATCATTTGAAGTGTCATTATTGTGGTGAAAGGCAATTCTCTCCTTCGGTTTGTCCTGAATGTGGTAGTGAAACCATTAAATTTATGGGGGCAGGAACCCAAAGGCTAGAAAAAATGATTGAAGAATTATTCCCTACAGCTAAAATTGGTAGAATGGATGTGGATTCCACCAGTCAAAAAGGATCCCATGCCAAAATTTTAGGGAGTTTTAGAAGGGGAGAAATCGATATTTTAATCGGAACCCAAATGATTTCAAAGGGGCTGGATTTCCCCAATGTAACCCTTGTGGGAATTATTTCAGTAGATGCAACTTTGAATCTACCAGACTTTAGGGGAGCAGAAAAAACCTTCCAGTTAATTACTCAAGTTGCAGGGAGGGCAGGGCGGGGCATGGAGGAAGGGTTAGTCATCCTGCAAACCCTTGATCCCAACCACTACAGTATAAGAACAGCCTCAAGGCATGACTATGGCGATTTCTATAAGGAAGAAATCATGATCAGGCGGGAATTTGAATATCCCCCATTTACAAATTTGATTAGTATTAATTTTAGTGGAAAAAAAGAAAATGAAGTAGCTGCATATGCTGAAAAAATGGCTAATATGATAAAGTATGTACTACAGGGCAAGGGCTGTATCAAGATCAATGATGTTCTCTTGGGACCAAATGAATCGGTCATTTCTAGAATAAATCAAAGATATCGCTTTCAGATTATCCTAAAGGATCAACATACGGACTTCAGTCTCTTAAAAGGGATCGCAAAGTATTTCTTTATACAGCACCGAGAAAAATATGTACCAAAATCTATCGCAGTGAGTATTGATACAAATCCATATAATATGATGTAGCAGGGAGGAAAATATTATGGCAATTAGAATGATTAGAAAAGATGATGATCCAGTTTTAAGAAAGATTTCAAAGGTAGTGGATAAGTTTGATAACAAACTTCACGTCCTACTGGAGGATATGGTAGAAACCATGTACGATGCAGATGGAGTGGGACTTGCGGCACCTCAAATAGGGCTTTTAAAAAGGATTGTTGTGATAGATGTTGGAGATGGAATAGTTGAATTAATCAATCCTGAAATCATAGAAGAAAAGGGTAAACAAACAGGAGACGAAGGTTGCTTGAGTCTACCTGGGGAAACTGGAAAGGTAACTAGGCCAGAATACGTGAAAGTAAAGGCTCAAGACCGTAGTGGCAATGAAATCATTGTTGAGGGATGGGATTTGATGGCTAGGGCTGTATGCCATGAGGTGGACCACTTAAATGGCGTTTTATTTACTGATCACGTAAAAGAATAGAGTAGAGGTGAGTTGATGAGAGTTATATTTATGGGAACACCAGATTTTGCAGTTCCATGTCTACAGAGATTAATTGATAGAAACAATGAAATATTGGCTGTATTTACCCAGCCTGACAAACCAAAGGGTAGGGGGAAAAAAATGACAATGCCTCCTGTAAAGGAGTTGGCAGTGGAAAAAGATATCCCTGTTTATCAGCCTGCAAAGCTCAAGACTCCAGAAATGACGGAATTGATACGGGAAATGAAGCCGGATATCATTATCGTAGTTGCCTATGGTCACCTTTTATCAAAGGAGATATTAGACATACCGCCCTTTGGTTGTGTAAATGTCCATGCTTCTCTGTTGCCTGCCTATCGGGGTTCTGCTCCAATCCATTGGGCAATTATCAATGGAGAGAAGGTAACTGGTAATACCACTATGTACATGGATGTCGGTATGGATACTGGAGACATGATCCTAAAGGAAGAACTGGAAATCGGTGAAAACGAAACCACAGGAGAACTCCATGACCGCCTATCGATGATGGGGGCAGAACTTTTGATGAAGACATTGACCCTCATTGAAAAGGGCGAAGTAGAGCGGGAAAAGCAAAATGAAGAAGAAGCCACCTATGCCCCTATGATGAGTAAAGAAGTAGGGAAGATCCAATGGGAGAAGTCGGCTACTGAAATAAGAAATCTAATCCGAGGAACAAATCCTTGGCCTTCAGCCTTCACAGCCTATGGAGATAAGGTGATGAAAATCTGGAGAGCTAGAGTGGAGAGTAGTGAAAAAATATATCAACCAGGAAAAATCATTAAAGTTAATAAAGAAGAGGTATTTGTGGGGACAGGAAAGGACATCCTAGTAATACAAGAGCTACAGTTTAGTGGTGGTAAACGTCTAGCAGTGAAGGATTTCCTAGTGGGTAACAGTATTGTAGAGGATATTATTTTAGGAGAGGATTCCAATAATTAATCAAATCATAACTAAAGACAAAACTGAAAAAAAACTCCTGTATGTACTTGTTGTTATTTTTGCCATGGTGGCGCTATTGATAGGACTTTTGATGCTGGTTTCCTTAAAGGATCATGTAAGTATCTTTAGAAGCTTTGTTTTTGCATTACTGCTACTTCTTTGGGTATTGGGAGCTCTATTGCTCACAACCATATTATCAATTTTATGGTTGTGGAATAATGAGGCAATTCCAAAGCCTTTAGGGAATATAGTGGGTTTTAGTATCCCCTTCTTTTATCCCATGATGGTGATTTTAGGAAAGGGATTGAAGATTGATAAAACCACCATTAGACGTGCCTATACTTTAATTAACAATAAGCTGGTAATGGCGACTAAGTATCGTTTCAAGGGAAAAGATATTTTAATATTAACTCCCCATTGTCTACAAAAATCCCATTGTCCCCATAAAATTACCCACGATGTAGACAATTGCAAAAAGTGTGGGCTTTGTAGCGTCGATAAACTCTTAGATTTGAGGGATCAATATGGAGTGCATTTTAGGGTAGTGACAGGAGGTACTTTAGCCAGGAAACTCATCCTTGAGAGTAGACCAAAAGCTATTGTTGCTATAGCCTGTGAGAGGGACTTGGTAGGGGGGCTGATGGATATTAAAAAGTTACCTATTCTGGCGATTATCAATAAAAGACCTGAGGGTCCCTGCGTCAATACCCATGTGGATTTAGATGAAGTAGAGAAGGCCATCAAACATTTTATAAAGGAGTGATTATATGTATCCATTTTTTTATGACTCAAGTATTATTTATTTAATTCCTGCAATAATATTTGCTATGTATGCTCAAAGCAAGGTAAGGTCTTCATTTGCAAAGTATTTAAAGATAGGTACTCAAAAAGGCTACACTGGGTATGATGTCGCTAGAACTTTATTAGACAAAAATGGACTAAGGGATGTACCCGTGGAGCTAGTTAAGGGACATCTATCAGACCACTATGACCCAAGAAGTAAAAAGCTAAGATTATCCAAAGATGTATATCAGCGTAGTTCCATTGCCTCTGTCAGTGTTGCAGCCCATGAGGTGGGTCATGCCATCCAACATTCTCAAGGATATTTACCACTAACCATCAGGGGTGCATTAGTTCCATTGGCGAATTTTGGTTCAAAGGCAGCTTGGATATTCGTATTAGGAGGCTTTTTCCTACAAAGTCTGCAGCTAATCGACCTAGGTATTCTACTATATGGTGCAGCAGTATTATTTACAGTGATTACGTTACCTGTAGAGTTTAATGCCAGCAGTAGGGCAATGACACTATTAGATGAATATGGATTTATCACCAGAGAAGAATACGCTCCAGCCAAAAAGGTTTTAAATGCTGCTGCATTGACGTACCTTGCGGCTATGGCAACGGCTTTGGCTCAGTTGTTTAGGTTGATTGTTCTAAGAAATAGTCGTCGTGACTAACCTGTAGCCTGTTGAAAATACCTTATCTTCTTCGTCACCGCAAAAGATCAGCATTCTTGCGTATTACGTATACGCCACGATCGCTGATCTTTTTTGTTCCTTGAATCTAAAGCATTTTGAACAGGCTACTAAACGCCTGTTGAAAATACCTTATCTTCTTCGTCACCGCAAAAGATCAGCATTCTTGCGTATTACGTATACGCCACGATCGCTGATCTTTTTTGTTCCTTGAATCTAAAGCATTTTGAACAGGCTACTAAACGCCTGTTGAAAATACCTTATCTTCTTCGTCACCGCAAAAGATCAGCATTCTTGCGTATTACGTATACGCCACGATCGCTGATCTTTTTTTGTTCCTTGAATCTAAAGCATTTTGAACAGGCTACTAAACGCCTGTTGAAAATACCTTATCTTCTTCGTCACTTCAAAAGATCAGCATTGATGCGTATTGCATATACGCCACCATCGCTGATCTTTTTTGTTCCGTTAGTTCTACTGTGATTTTTAAAGACAATTGGGTATAAATTTAAATAGGATATAATGGAAATCGTTGAGAATGCAACTGCTAAAAATGCATATAATATAGATACAAGAAAATCAAAAGGTTTTAACTCCATTAATAGAACAAATGAACATAAAACAGTATATAATGGAATTAATAAAGAATTTTAAAGAAGATGCGGAAAACAATTGATACATACGTTAAAAAACATTGGGGGTAGGTGGTTGAATGAAGGATAAAATTAAAAAATTTAAACAGCATTGGGGTGTGATGGTGGCATTGATTTTCTTGATCGGCGTTTTGAGTTATTCTTTGAGGGTAAGCAGTTACGGTAAGTATGAATATGTCCTAGATGACATCAATCAACTCCTTCAATTATCTGTTGTAGACCTATCTATGGAAGATAGCATAGTGGAAGGGATTGATGGGGTAGTACCTACTAAAATTTATGTAAAAAGCAAAGAATCACTAAAATTAAGCTATTCAATATCGGAAGATATTATAAAAAGATACCAGAATGAGCCTATTGATTATAACGGTCCAGTAACGGAAATTTACTTCGGAGATTATGTCATTATTTATCAGGGAATCGTAACTTTGAAAAAAATAGATGAGCACGGGAATCTAGTTACGATTAAATCAGCCTCACCAGCAGGAGAAGAAATCAGTGGCAAAATTCGTGAGCTGGAGAAGATGATTAGAAAAGAAGAGTAGAAAAAAGAGAAAAAGAGAAAAAGAGAATAGGTTATAGAAAGGAATATTGTCTGTATCTTTGATAGATACAGATTTTTTGTGTTTTGTAAGTAATTAAAGGACTTTAATATTTAAATTATCCAATTATTAATTTTTCCTTTCTGAGTGTTTTCTTGACAAAACATCTTGTCAGAAAAGCAGAATATTCTATTAATCATTTAATAATATTTGAAGTATCTTTTAAAGATAGAGCAAGTAATTGACTCGTTATATATTTTTACTGGCCGAACTTAAGATAAATTAGCAGGTTACTTATTGAATCTAAGGGATATGTCAGGATATTTGACTAAAGATTGAATATATACATTTGTGTATTAAAAAAGTTGAATAGAAATCTTACAGAAAAGAGGATAAATTGGAAAAATGTAGAATGCTATAGATGTATCTTATATAAAATCGGGGGTGAAAATAATGAAAGTTTTTGAATTAACATTTAAAGTTTATTTACTGAAGAATATACAATCAAATATTGCTCTAGTAAAAATAGCTGAGTTAATTGACAACTCGTTGTCCCATAATGATGTTTTAATAGAGTTTCATAATGCTAATAAATTTAAAAATTATTCCTTTAACTCTTTATTTAAGATTGAAGAAGATCATATCTACAAGGAGGGTAATATCTACTCTGTAAAGATCAGAACAGTTGATGATAGATTGGCGGAATACTTTACTATCAATCTAGCCCATGAATATACAGATTATATCAAAGGACTGACGATAGATTGTAGGGTATTGAAAAAGAAGCTGATAGAGAAGGTCTATAGTATAACCCCCACCATCATTAAAACTGAAGAAGGATATTGGCAGGGAAAATTAACTTTAGAAGAATTTGAAAATAGGTTAAAAGAAAACTTAATTAAAAAATATAATGATTACTTTGGAACTAAGATAGATGAGAATTTTGATTTGTTTCATAGGATAGAGTTAAACAACAGAAAGCCTGTAGCTTCTTCATACAAGAATGTAAAGCTTCTAGGGGATAAATTGACATTATATATTGACGAAAATGAAATAGCACAGGAGTTAGCTTATTTTTCTTTAGGAACAGGCATAGGAGAAATGAATGCTAGAGGTTACGGATTCATGAATTATAAATGCTTCTAAGGGGGTGAGGATTTGTTATCTGATGTGATTAAGGTATTTGAGCAGGAATACAAGAAGTATGGGGATAAATATATTACAGATAAGTATATACCCGATGATGGAGAGTATATAATTGTAGACTCCAAAAATGGTGAATTTAAAATCTTAGATCGGATTCTAGTTAAGAAGGATAAGAAAACAAAGGAAATAGATACTTCTAATCCATATTTTGAATTTATCCAAAGAGCAGACTACATGAGTAAATACTTAGACTCCAATAAGGCTATAGCAGATAAAAATATTCATAGTAATAATTATCTAACTTTTTTTATAAAGAAAGAAAACTTACATAATGGCAAAATAAACAACGATACTATAGAGAAGTATTACGAAATATTAAGAAATCCATTAATCAAGTATGGTAAGAAGTCTAACTCAAAGAAATTGTACTTATCAGTGGAGAAAAAGTATGGAAAACCAGACAAGGATAGAATAGATAGAATCGAAAATTGGATGAAGAATAACATATTTAGCCTAACTAGTTCTGATAGTAAAGACAAAACATATTTGAAGATATTCTTTTTATATGATTCTATGATTTATGAACAAGAAAGTGAGCGTTATATCCTAGTCAATATTTATAATAGTAACGACTATAACGTGGAAATAGAAGAAATTACCTATGGACTTCCAAATGATAATATGGGGCTAAATTCTAAAAAGCCATATTTAGAGAATAAAAGTAGAAAAAATTCCATTCCATACTTAATTTCTAGCGAAGCGGCACTAATACAGAGAAAATTTTTCGACTATTTAGGTACACAAGTAGCAGTGGGTAAAAATAATATCTATATAGATATAGAAGAAAATAGTATGAATCCTTATGGCAATGATGAAACCCCTGGTAAGGATATTCATGGTGGTTATTATATTAGGTTAAAAAAAGGGAAGGAAATAGAAATTATTGATTTTGATGTGATTGGACTTTATAAACCCAATATTAATCCTATAAATATAGATAATGTATTGGAGCTTAAAAAGTCAAATATGCAATATCATCAAGTACATAGCCTAACGACCTTAAAAAACATAATCAATGAGGTTTTTTTTAGTAAGTATTTAGCTAATAACTATTTTACAGATGCTAAGGATATAAAGATTAATAATAACTCCTTAAAAAGGAATCTATTATTATCAAGAACAGCTTTGTTTGCTTGGTTCTATAAAGGGAATGACTCCTATGTATGGAAGGTTCTAAATGCCAGTAGCTTAGACTTAGTAAAGGGGTCAATTGTTAATGGGTATTTACCAAAGGCAGGGGAACAGTTTAATTTAAGGTGCGGGTTAAAAGTATATTTTGAAGGGGGAGAGCCTATGGCAGATCTATTGATGGATGTTAAAAACTCTTTAAGACTTAAAATTAATAAAAATGAGACAGAGAAAATTGAAGGGGATAATGAATATTATTTTGCTGTTGGACAACTGGTGAGTTTTTTCATTTCTCTCAGTAAAGGGAGAAATAAAGTACATTCACTGGCGAATCCAGTAATTAATGCTAGAACTGATGAGAAAATAAAACTGGAACTTAAAAAACTCTATAAGAAATATAATTATACTATTAGTACAGGGTCCAATCGATTTAAAAACTTATTTGCTATGGTTGCTGCTTATGTACCAGAGGAAAAAGTTAAGGATGATTTGATTATTGCTGGTTATTTACATAGCAACTTAGTTTATGAGAAATCAGAATAAGGAGGGTAAAGGATTATGAATAAAAGAGTATATGGTGTTTTAGGAATAGTATCAAGAATGAGTAATTGGAACGCTGACTTTACAGGGTATCCAAAGACAACCTCAAACGGTGATGTATTTGGTAGTGATAAGGCTTTTAAATATCCTATAAAAAAAATGTGGGAACAACAGGGGAAAAAGGTCTTATACATTAAGTCCATGAAGTTTAATGAGCCTAAGAAGGGTGAAACAGAACTTATACCTAGATCATTAAAAGAAAGATATGAATATATTTTTGATGTAGAGGATCTTAAAAAAGATAAGGATACAAGAAATGTAATCACCAATTTATTTACAGCAGTGGACGTTAAGAACTTTGGTGCTACCTTTGCTGAAGAAGGAAATAATATTTCAATAACTGGGGCCGTACAAATCGGTCAAGGTTTCAACAAATATGATGAAACCCATGCAGAAGAACAACAAATTCTATCACCCTTTAGAGATGCGTCAAAAAAAGAAGGGAAGAATAACGAAGATAAAGAAGAGGCTAAGTCCTCTACCCTAGGGACTAAAATCGTAAGCGATGAAGCCCACTATTTCTATCCATTTGCAATCAATCCAACGGTATATGATGAATTTAAGAGTCTTGATTTGACGGAGGGATATACAGAAGAGGACTACATGAGCTTCAAAAAAGCTTCCTTGGTGGCGGCCACATCCTTTAGTACAAATGCTAAACTCGGTTGTGAAAATGAGTTTGCACTGTTTATAGAAACAGAAATAGACCTATATCTCCCAGATTTATCTCAATACATTACTTTTGAGAAGAGAGAAGGCAAAAATATAATCACTATTAATTGTGATGAACTTCTGAATGAATTGCAGGAGAGGATTTACAATATAGAGATCTACTACAATCCTTACACAACTACTGTAGAGACAGCCATTAAAGGGGCAAAAAAATATAATATATTTACCCTTAAAGAGGTGTAAAAATGAAGGTATTAAAATTTACTCTAGGTGGAAGGACTGCTTTCTTCAAAAAGCCTGATGTTAATAGCTATTACTATTTCACTTATGGGAATATCCATAGAGTAGCAATTCTAGGTATCTTAGGGGCAATTTTAGGATATAAGGGTTATAACCAACAAACTGAGGAGAAGACAGTTTATCCAGAATTTTACCAAAAGTTAAAGGATGTAAAATTAGGTATAGTACCTAGAAATGATAAAGGATATATTGCAAAAAAAGTGCAGGTATTCAATAATTCTGTTGGATATGCTTCAAAAGAGCAGGGGGGGAACCTAATCGTTAAAGAGCAATGGTTAGAAAACCCTAAATGGGATATATACCTTCTTGTGGAAGATGCCATAGGGAAGGAACTATGCCAAAGAATGGTAGAGAAACGATTTAAGTATATACCCTACTTAGGAAAAAATGACCATGGGGCAGATATTACGGATGTGGAAGTTATTAATCCTCAAGAACTCATCAGTAGTGATAGGGTAGATAGTTTGATCATGAAGGATTGTTTTAATTATCAAGTGGTGGAGTTGGATCCATTTGATATAGAGGCAAATAATGAAAGCATCTTTAAGTATCAAGAAATGTTACCGATAGCTTTAGAGGAAACGACCAATAAATATGAGTTAGAATCCTTCGTACTGACTAATGCACCACTAGAGCTAAAAAAAGGTTCTCTTATATATCAGTGTAATAATAAAATAATATTTTTCTTTTAAATTAGGAGGGGCATCCCTCCTATTTATATAGGCTTCTTAAATAGAGAGGTGACAGTTATATGTATTTTGATGGTGTTGATAAAATTGAACTAGGACAGATAATATTGAATCGTGACACAATGTATGCCCATGTTTTAGATGATAGAAAGGAAACTTTAGAAGAGCATGGGGAACTAGCTACGGAATACTTGTATAAAATTGTTGAAGATAAACAACTTAGCTCTATCCTCCTTAATATTGAGAATGGGCTGATGGAAGATTGTAGTGATGAGGGGAGAAAGCTATATCGTGAGATGCTCTTAAATACCATCTATTTACATGATATAGGGAAAATAAATTGTAATTTTCAGTATAATAAAATGAGAAATAAACTATTTAAAGGAAAAAAAGGGTTGAAGTATAATAATTCCAATCATTCTATGCTTTCTTCTTTAATTTATCTAAACCATTATTTTAATAAAATACGAAGTTTACCTAATAAGAAAGACAAAAGCACCCTTGCAATATTTCTAGTATTAAACGCTTATATTATATCTAAACATCATGGCTCTCTTGACAGTCTACAGGAATTTCAAGATAAACTATTAGATGAAGATAGGGAGGGTTGCAGACTATATACTCAAGAACTGACTATGTTTAATGAAATCTACCAAGAACCAATCGTATTTGCATGTAATAAAAATATATTATCAAATATTTTTGGGGCAGTTAAAGAGACATTGAAGAAACAGGAGGAGAATGTGGGCTTCTATATGTACATGTTTATCTATGAAAGGCTTTTAGCCTCTTTGCTACTTTCTTGCGATTACTACGCTACTTCACAATTTAAAAATGGTAAACAAATAGAGTATATAGGCAAAGTACAAGATATCAATAAGTTTTATGATGTCTTTAAAAATACTTCAATATATAAAGGGATAAGGGACTATCAAAATAAGAGTTATGGTAAAAAAACTAGCTTTCATGACATTAGCAATATTAATGTTTTACGAAATGAACTGTTTCTTGAAGCGGAGGAGAACTTGCTTAAGAATATTGATAAGAATATATTCTACCTAGAAGCTCCAACTGGCAGTGGTAAAAGTAATGTTGGTTTTAATTTAAGCCTCAAAATATTGGAAGCAGCCTCAAAAATGAACAAGATTTTTTATGTCTATCCCTTTAATACCCTCATTGAACAAAATATTAATACTTTGGGAAAACTCTTTGGGAATAATGGTATTATGGAGGATATAGCTGTTATAAATTCAGTAGTCCCAATTAAGACAAGGGCGAAAAAACCTGAAGAAGATAGTGACCTTATAGACGTCGATTATGAGAAGTCTTTGTTGGATAGACAGTTCCTTCACTATCCTATGGTACTGACTACCCATGTCAGTATGTTTAATTATCTCTTTGGAACATCCAAAAATGATCTTTTTCCCCTTTATCAATTATGTAATAGTGTTATCATCTTAGATGAAATTCAAAGTTATAAAAATGGTATATGGAAGGAAATTATAACATTTTTAAATTATTACGCAGAAGCATTGAATATTAAGTTTATAATCATGTCTGCTACTCTGCCTAATCTAAGCAAGTTGATAGATCAAGAAACAGATACAGTAAACCTAATAGAAGATAGAGAAAAATATTTTAGTAATCCAATCTTTAAAGATAGGGTAAAATTAGATTTTTCTTTACTAGAGATTAAGGAAGAAATGATAGAGGCACTGTTAAGTCATGTTGTAGAAACTGCAAAGGGTACTGACGGGAATATATTAATTGAATTCATCACTAAGAAATCAGCCATGATTTTTTTTAAGAAACTCATAGACTATAAGGAAACAATGCCAGCCATAGAAACAAAGGAAATTTTACTTATTACAGGGGATGACAATAGTATTGATCGGAGAAATATTATTGATAAAGTAAAAGGTAATAGAAATATCATTTTGATAGCAACCCAAGTCATTGAAGCAGGTGTTGATATTGATATGGATATTGGGTATAAGGATATATCAATGTTAGATGCGGAGGAACAGTTTTTAGGGAGGATTAATCGATCCTGTCTAAAGGATAACTGTAGGGTGTTTTTCTTTAACTTGGATGAAGCCTCTATGGTATATAAAGGGGACGTTAGGAAAGAGAAAAATATAACCTTGGTTGCAGAAAATATTAGAGATATATTATTGAATAAAAATTTCTCAGTATTTTACGATTATGTTTTGGAAGTTCTAAATGATAAAGCTGACAAACTAAATGATAATAACTTCAAGAATTTTATAACTGGTACTATCGGTGAATTGGCATTCACTAAGGTAAAAGAAAGAATGACATTAATAGATGAAAGTTTTGAATATAGTGTTTTTCTTAACAGAACTATCCTCGTAGGGGAAGAGGATAGTCTAGTGGGAGAAGAAGTATGGGAGGAATACGTTGCTTTGTTAAAGGATAGTAAAATGGGTTATAGTGAGAAAAAAGTTAAATTGTCTAAAGCATTGGCTAACATGAAATACTTTATATATAAAGTAAAAAGTAATCACTTTACATATGAAGATCAAGCTGGGGATATTTATTATATTGGTGATGGAGAAAAATATTTTGTTAATGGGAAGTTTGATCGGGAAAATTTTGATAAGGGGATAGGGGATTTTATCTAGGAGGTACTTATGAGGGCTAATGGTACATTAATAAATTATTATTTTCATTGTAAAAGACAATGTTGGCTACATGGGAATAGAATTAACTTAGAAGATAATAGTGAGGATGTTAAGATTGGTAAGGCTATTCATGAGGTAAAGAAAGAAAAAAATAAAATGACTGAATTAAGCATTGATCATATCAAGATTGATAAGCTTAGTCAAGATTACTTGACAGAGGTAAAGAAGTCGGATGCAGATGTAGAGGCTGCTAAATGGCAAACATTATTTTATCTAAAGATATTAAGAGATAAAGGGATTGAAAGAAAGGGTAAGTTAGAGTTTGTTGAAAAAAACAAAGTTAAAGATACAATCTACGTTGAACTCAATGAGAAAATATTAATAGAACTAGAAGAAGTAGTTAAAAATATTGATGTATTGCTCCTGGAGGATCAAGCCCCAAAAACTATTGATAAACCATCATGTAAGAAATGTGCGTATTTTGAATATTGTTATATTTAGGAGGGAAATATGGGAAGTACAAGATATATAACTTCGATGGGTGAGTTAACGAGGAAGGATAATTCCATTTGCTTTAGAAAGGATAATAGAAATGTGTACATACCTGTAGAGAACACAAAAGAAATTTTTTGCATGTCTGAAATAAGCATAAACACCAAGCTCTTAGATTTTTTATCTCAAAACAATATAATTGTACATTTTTTTAATTATTATGAGGGATATTCAGGTACATTTTATCCAAGAGAACACTATATTAGTGGTAAAATTCTTGTGAAACAGGTGGAGGCATATAACACTAGAAGATTGATTATCGCCAAGGCAATTGTGAACGGAATTGCTAATAATATCTATGAAGTGCTGTATCACTATTATAAGCATAACAAAAAGGAAGTTAAAGTTACAATAGATTGGATTAAGAATGACATGCAAAGCAACCTAGATTATGGGGAATCTATTCAACAGGTGATGCAGGTGGAGGGAGAACTTTGGCAAAGGTTTTATGGGGATTTTAAGCATATACTACCAGAAGATTTTGTTATGAATAAAAGGGTAAAAAGACCACCAGACAATCCTATAAATGCTTTGGTTTCCTTTGGGAATACGCTTTTATATGGAAAATCAATCACCGCTATATATAACACTCACCTAGATCAAAGAATAAGTTTTTTACACTCACCTGCAGAGAGAAGATTTTCTCTTAGTCTAGATATTAGTGAAGCCTTTAAGCCTATTTTGGTGTTTAAGACAATCTTTGATTTGGTGAATAATAAGAAGATTCAAGTAAGTAAGCATTTTGATAAAAAAGTAAATTATTGTTTGCTAAATGATGAAGGTAGAAAAATTTTTATTACTGCCTTTGAGGAAAGACTGGAAAGTGTGTTTCTTCATCAAAAATTAAATAGGAAAGTAACCTATAAAACAGCAATAAAACTGGATTGTTATAAGCTTATAAAATTTATCTTAGAAGATAAAGAATTCAGGCCTTTTAGTATGAAGGAGAAAATTTAGATGAAGAAAAATTTAAATTATAACTATGCTTTTCTTTTTTATGATGTTAAAGTAGAAAGGGTAAATAAAGTTTTTAAAATATGCAAAAAGTATCTATCTCATTTTCAAAAATCTGTCTTTAGGGGCGAGATTACTCCCTCAAATCTAATACTACTAAAAAAAGATTTGAATAAAATTATTGATCAGCAGGAGGATTTTGTCTGTATAATAAAATTGTTGAACAATAATGTATTCGGAGAAGAGGTTTTGGGAAATAAGCAAAATGATACAGGAGAAGACTTGATTATTTGATTGGAGCACCTAAAATTACCAGGCTATTTCTTTCGTGAAATTAAGCAAAGTTAAGTGATTACAATGGTTCGAAATGTTTTTGAATTTGATTTTTAAATCTTAATTTTCTCTTGGTAAAAAACTAGAACATTATTGATTTTGCAATATGATTGAACCAACTTATCAAAACAAGAATGGCTTGTTTGCAGTGCTTGAACCTCAACATAGGATGTATTTAAATCTGACTACATGAATGAAGGCAAGGCTGTATTTATCTTGAACCTCAACATAGGATGTATTTAAATTTAAGCATAGCAATGAAGTTAGAGACACTCTGTTGCCTTGAACCTCAACATAGGATGTATTTAAATTAAGCTAGATATTACTTTTAAATTCCACTACCTTACTTGAACCTCAACATAGGATGTATTTAAATCTTTTACCTGCACCTTGTGGACCTCCTACGATTTTGGCTTGAACCTCAACATAGGATGTATTTAAATTTTGGTTCTATATCTCTTATAATCCCTAGCATATTGCTTGAACCTCAACATAGGATGTATTTAAATGATGTACTAAGCATTATTAAAAACCTCCCTTATCCTTGAACCTCAACATAGGATGTATTTAAATTTGGGTCCTTAAAATCCTTCTGGGGCATCATAATCTTGAACCTCAACATAGGATGTATTTAAATATGAGGATCAGGCTCAAATAGTTAAACTAATCTTCTTGAACCTCAACATAGGATGTATTTAAATCAGTTCCCGTAGACGTTTTATATGTAAATTTTCTCTTGAACCTCAACATAGGATGTATTTAAATTCCTTTCTGTTAGAGTTAATTATGATACTATCATCTTGAACCTCAACATAGGATGTATTTAAATTGCTCTAGCATATCAAGTCTCCTAAAGGTCTCTAATCTTGAACCTCAACATAGGATGTATTTAAATTCTACATCATCCTTCCTATGTTATACAAGCCATCTTGAACCTCAACATAGGATGTATTTAAATTCCCACCACCTAATCCAACTATAGGCAACGTTTCTCTTGAACCTCAACATAGGATGTATTTAAATCGAGAACCAACAGACGATGACGACCTCATATAGATGCTTGAACCTCAACATAGGATGTATTTAAATATCATCACCTCAGATATATTATATCCAAAAAATAACTTGAACCTCAACATAGGATGTATTTAAATTTAAGCATAGCAATGAAGTTAGAGACACTCTGTTGCTTGAACCTCAACATAGGATGTATTTAAATTGTTCGTCACCTGCCATAATCTTCATAAATCCTTTACTTGAACCTCAACATAGGATGTATTTAAATATCGAAAGCTGACGGAGCAGAAGCAGCTGCTAAGACCTTGAACCTCAACATAGGATGTATTTAAATTAAAGATCTGCTACTATCAGCATCGTAACTACTTCTTGAACCTCAACATAGGATGTATTTAAATAAGTGACCTACTAGGCATATGCCAACCGATTGCGTCTTGAACCTCAACATAGGATGTATTTAAATGTGAAATCCCCACTAATAATTGGTAAGGATACGCCACTTGAACCTCAACATAGGATGTATTTAAATACCTCATAGCGAATTGTTGTAACTGGCAAGTGTTTTTGGCGAAATTTTGGCAAATAATTTTCCTGAGATTTTTCCAGTTTCACCGCCTTAATGTTTTAACTTACTAAAATA